>NZ_CP126307.1:2510000-3137500 GCF_030144325.1 Bosea vestrisii
GACCTCGAGCTGTGCCTGGGCGAAGGGCTTGCCATGCTCGAGCGTGATCGCATGGGCGATCTCGTCGATGCGGCCCCGCATCAGCGCCGCCGCCTTGAGCATGATCTCGCCACGGGCGCGCGGCGAGGTCCGGCTCCAGACCCTGAAACCTTCCTTGGCCGCCGCGAGCGCGTCATCGAGATCGGCGCGCGTCGCCACAGGGACGGCCCCGATCACATTCTCATCGGCCGGATTGAGCACCGGCAGGCTGTCGGAGGTCTTGCGCCAGGCGCCGCCGATATAGAGCTGCAGATCGGGATAGGCGGTCATGAAGAGCCTCGAACGAAGCGGCCAGCGGCGCGATGTCGAGGCATGATGTCCGGAGCCTGGATCATATGGAATTCAGCTTATTTGTCTTAATTCAGATGATCTGATTATAAATTGGCCATGGCAGTCACATTGCGACAAATCCAGGCCTTCCTCGCCGTTGCCGAGCTGGGCACCTTCACCAAGGCGGCTGAGCGTTTGCACATGGCGCAGCCGGCGCTGTCACAGCTGGTACGCGACCTGGAGCACGCCCTCGGCGTCCGTCTCTTCGACCGCACGACGCGCCGGGTCGAGCTGACGGAAGGCGGGCGGGAGTTCCAGGGCGCATCGGCCAAGATCGTCCACGATCTCGACCTCGCCATCCAGAACGCCAACGACCTCGCCGAGCGCCGGCGCGGCCGGATCACCGTGGCCGCCCCGCCACTGCTCGCCGCGGCGATCCTGCCCGAGGCGATCGCGGAGATGCGCGAGCGCTATCCCGGCATCCGGATCGCCCTGATCGATGCGCGCACGGACACGATCGTCGAGGCCGTCCGGATCGGCCGGGCCGATTGCGGCCTCGGAACCTTCGCAGCCGTGGAGGACGGCATCGAGCGCATCCCCATGGCGCGCGACAGCCTGATGCTGTTCTGCAGCCCCAGCAGCCGCTTCGCCACGGCGACGGTCGACTGGCGCGAGCTGCAAGGCGAGCCGCTGATCACCCTGACGCGCGACAGCGGCATCCGCCTCCTGGTCGAGGTCGCCTACGAGACGGTCGGAATGCCGCTGACGCCGGCCTATGAGGTCTCGCAGATCACGACGGCGCTGGCATTGGTCGAGGCACGGCTCGGCGTCGCCGTGCTGCCGACCTATGCACGCGCCGCGGCGCCACATCGCAGGGTCATCGCCAGGCCGCTGGCTAATCCGACGATCGCACGCGACATCGTCATGATCCGGCCCAGCGGCCGCTCGGTGACACCCGCGCTTGCGACGTTCGAAACGCTGCTGCGGCGCTACGTCCAGCGCCTCACGCCAGCCGACGTCGATTGAGCCGGACTGGCTGTGCCCCCTACCCTGGCGGAGCTAAGCGCCCGCCAGCGAAAGGCCGGCACCCGATGAGCGCCCGACTGGGACGGTCGCCGCCGTAGCGGCGATCAGCTGCGCCGCCTTCTCGGCGATCATCACCGCCGGGGCGTGGGTGTTGCCCGAGACGATCGTCGGCATGATCGAGCAGTCGACGACGCGTAAGCCTTCGAGACCGTGCACGCGCAGCTCGGGATCGACCACCGCCATCGCATCGGTGCCCATCTTGGCCGTACCGACCGGGTGGAAGATCGTCGTTGCGATGTCGCCCGCCGCTTGTGCCAGCGCTGCGGCGTCCTGGATGTCGGCACCGGGCTTAAGCTCCTCCGGCTGGAACGCGCGCATCCGCTGCGTCTGCATCAGCCGGCGCGCCGCCGTGATCGAGGCGGCGGCGACCTCGCGATCGCTCTGCGTCGAAAGATAATTGGGCGCGATGCTGGGATGTGCCGACGGATCGGCCGAGGCGATCCGGACATGGCCACGCGAATCCGGGCGGAGATTGCAGACCGAGACCGTGATCGCCGGAAAGGCGTCGAGCGGCTGGCCGAAACGCTCCAGCGACAGCGGCTGGACGTGGAACTCGATATTCGGCGTGGCGAAGCGTTCGTCGGAGCGCATGAAGATGCCGAGCTGGCTCGGCGCCATCGCCATCGGCCCGGAGCGGCGCAGCGCATATTCGAGCGCGATGCCCATCTTGCCGCGCAGGCTCGCCTGCCGCTCATTCAGCGTCGACGCGCCCGTGATCTTGAAGACCGTGCGGATCTGGAGATGGTCCTGCAGGTTCTCGCCGACGCCTGGCAGTTCATGTTGAACGGCGATGCCGTGCTGCGACAGAAGCTCGCCGGAACCGACGCCGGAAAGCTGCAGCAATTGCGGCGTGCCGATCGCCCCGGCCGAGAGGATCAATTCGCCGGCAGCATCGACCTGGACGGGTTCGCCGTTGAGGCGCAGTTCGAGCCCGGTCGCGCGCTTGCCCGAGAAGAGAATGCGCTCGGCCTGCGCCTTGGTCAGCACGGTCAGGTTGCTGCGGCCACGCACCGGGCTGAGGAAGGCACGCACCGCATTGAAGCGGAACCCAGCCTTTTGATTGACCTCGAAATAGGACGAGCCGAAATTGTCGCCGCCGTTGAAGTCGTCGATCTTCGGCACGCCGATCTCCTCGGCGGCCTCGCGCACGGCATCGAGGATCGGCCAGGACAGACGCTGGCGCTCGACATGCAGTTCGCCATCCCGGCCATGGAACGGCTCATTGAGGCTGTGATGCCGCTCGGATTTGCGGAACAGCGGCAGGACCTCGCCCCAGCCCCAGCCCGGATTGCCGAGCTGGCGCCAGCCATCATAGTCGGCGGCCTGGCCGCGCATGTAGATCATGCCGTTGATCGAGGAGCAGCCGCCAAGCACCTTGCCGCGCGGATAGGCGAGCGAGCGACCGTTGAGGCCCGGCTCCTGCGCCGTCTTGTAGCCCCAGTCGGTCCGGGGATTGCCCATGCAGTAGAGATAGCCGACCGGGATATGGATCCAGTGATAATTGTCGGAGCCGCCGGCCTCGAGCAGCAGCACGCGCTTGGTGGGATCGGCGCTGAGGCGATTGGCGAGCACGCAACCCGCCGAGCCCGCGCCGACGATGACATAATCCCAGGATCCGAGATGGCGACGGACGCTCACGCGACCTCCGATCGATAACGCTGCCACTGTGCTGCCAGAGTCGTAGCAAGATCGGCGTAGAGCCGGTAGCGCGCATCGCTCAAGGTCCGGTCTTGGCAGATCGGCACGAAGCTGCGCTTCGGCCTGACCATCTGCGCGACGCCGGCCTCGATATCCCGGAACAGCCCGGCCGCGACGCCGGCGGCGATGGCGGCGCCGAGCGCCCCGGTCTCCTCGCATTCAGCGACCGTGACCGGCACGCCGATGCCGTCGGCGAACATCTGACACCAGGCCGTGCTGCGCGAGCCGCCACCCGACAGGACCGCGCGGTCGAAGCTCACCCCGTTGGCGCGCAAGCGATCGATATGGCGGCGATGCTCGAAGACGACGCCTTCATAGAGCGCATGCAGCATCTCGGCCCGACCATGCCAGCCGGCGACGCCGAGGAAGGCGGCACGCGCCATGGGCTCAGGCCCGGAGCCGTAGAGGAAGGGGTGGAACAGCGGGCTGTCGGCGCTCGGCTGCACCGAGGCGACGAGCTCGTTGCAGCGCGCGAAGGCTTCGGGGCCATGATCGCCCAGAATCTCATGCACGAACCATTCGAGATTGACCGCCGAGGTCGCGCTGGACTCGACCGCGACATAGCGGTCCGGTCGCCAGGTGCAGGCATGGAAGATGCGCTCGTCGACCAGCGGCCGGTCGAGAATGATCTGATTGATGCCCCAGGTCCCGACCACGATCGCGGCCTGCCCCGGTTCGGCCGCCCCGGCGCCGACGGAACTTGCGATGATGTCGAAGAAGCCGGCGGCGACCGGCGTGCCGACGGCAAGTCCCGTGCGCCGGGCTGCTTCCTCCGTCACCGTCCCGGCGACAGCATCGGATTGCACCAGCGGGGGCAGCCGCGCCCGCGCATCGGTGAGACCATAGGCCGCGAGCAGCTCGGTGTCGTAATCGCGCTCAGGCAGGCGCATCAGCCCGCAACCGCTCATGTCGGAATAGTCGCTTACCCGCTGGCCGGTGAGCATGAAGGTCAGCGCATCCTTGCACAGGAAGGCGGTGCCGGCCCGCTCATAGATCTCCGGCCGGTTGCGCTTGACCCAGGCGAGCAGCGTCGCCGTCTGCGAGGGCCAGGGCTTCTGCAGGCAGAGCGGATAGAGCGTGTCGGCAGTGCCATCTGCCCGCCACTCGGCCGCGAGTTCGGCGGCGCGCGTGTCGAGCGACTGGATGCCGAGCAGCGGGCCGCCTTGCTTGTCGAGCAGATAAAGGCCGTTGCCATGGCCGGCCGTACCGATGGCCGCGACATCGCTGCCCTTTGCCCCGGCATCGCGCAGGCAGGCGGCGATCACCTCGCCGGCATTGTCCCAGAGTTCGCCGATCTCGCGCTCGACATGGCCGGGCTCAGGCTTGCTCGAACGGCCATCGCGCGCCGCCTTGCCAACGACCCTGCCGCTTCGATCGAACAGCACCGCCTTGACGACGGTGTTGCCGGCATCGAGGCCGAGAAGCAGCTCGGTCATTCGCCGTCCTCATAGAGCCGCCAGGCGGCCTTGTCGTCGATGCCGTCATGGATCATCGCCATCAGTGCCCTGACGACCCGGCTCGGCGAGGCATGCTGATAGATGTTGCGGCCATAGACCATGCCATGCGCGCCCTGCCGCATCAGCGCATAGGAGTTGGCGAAGACCTGGCGTAGATCGGCCTTTCCGCCGCCGCGGACCAGGACCGGGCAGCGCGCCGCCTCGACGACGCGGCCGAAATCGGCCGGGTCGCTGGTCGGATCGGCCTTGATGATGTCGGCGCCCATCTCGCGGGCGAGGCGCACCAGCGTGACGATTTTCTCGGCATCGCCATCGACGAGATAGCCGCCGCGCCCGCTATTGGGCTGCATCACCAGGGGCTCGATCATCAGCGGCATGCCATAGCGCTCGCAATCCTGCCGGACCCGGGCGATGTTCTCGACGCATTGCCGGAACAGCGCCGGCTCGTCCGGCAGCATGAACAGGTTGACCACGACGCAGGCGGCGTCGAGCTTCAGGGCCGGCACGACCGGATCATGCGCGTTCTGCAGCACCGCCCACATCTCGCGATGGCGCAGCGCATTATAGGGATTGCCCATGTCGATGCGCATGACCAACGCCGGCTTGTTCTTGCCGGGCCGTCCCTGCAGCAGGTCGGCCTGGCCGTAATTCATCTGGATCGCATCCGGTCCGGCCTGCGCCAGCACGTCGACGATCCCGCCCATATCCTCGAGCCCGCCGAGGAAGGACGGCTCGTTGCAGACGCCGTGGTCGATCGCGACATCAAGACATCTGCCGTTGTGGAACAGCCGGTTCATGCGGGCCTTCTTCGAATCGTACATCGCTGTTCCCTTGGTCGGTATCGCGCCGGCGAAGCATCGCTTCGCTGACGCCGTGGTTGGTGTTGAGTTCGGCGAAGAGGGCGGCGCATTCGGCTGCGCGCCGGCGCTCGTCCCAATTGCGGGCCGCGGCCATCACCTTCGACAATTCGAGCACTGCGGCATGCGAGAGCTCGCCGGTGAAGGCGATGGTCAGGCGGCGCAGGACGAGGTCGGCCAGCGTCTCCGGATGCTCCTCCTCGATGATCCAGGCGATCTCGCCGCGGCCATAGGCTGGCAGCGAGAGCAGAGCCTCGTCGCCGCCTCCGGCAAGCGTGTGTGCGTACTCGACCGCTCTTGTGCCGTAGCGCGCCAGCAGGCGCTCCGCCGTCTCTCGCGCCCGCCCTGTCGCCTCGGCGAGCCCCTCGATCCAGGCCTGCCGCCGCTCAGATGCGGGGTAGTCGCGACCACCGCCGATGGCGCTGTGCTCGGTCGCCATTCGGCGCGGAAGGCCCAGTTTGGTCAGGACCATGTCGGCAGCGGCGGCACCGAAGGCGCGAAAAGTCGTCCATTTTCCGCCGACGAGATTGAGCACCGGCTGGGCTGCGCTCGCAGCTGGGTCGAGCCATTCGCAGCTATGGTCGCGCGAGATGCTGGCGGTGAGGCTATGGTCGCTGCGCGGCAGCGGCCGCACGCCGGAGAAGCGATAGATCAGCTCGTCCGGCGCGATCGGGATGTCCGGGAAGACCTCGGCGATCGAGGCCAGGATATAGGCCGCTTCGTCAGGCTCGCAGCGCACCCCGTCCGGCGTCTCGACGCTGATATCGGTCGAGCCCGCCAGCACCTGGCCGAGATGCCGGAACAGGATGCAGACGCGGCCTTCGCGATTGGCGAAGTAGATCATCGTCTCGCCGATCGCCTCATAGAGCTTGCGGTTGGCAATGACGAGATGCGAGCCCTTGGTGCCGCCGATCAGGCGCGGCGCCTTGCCGGCCAGCTCCTGGTTGGTCAGGTCGATCCAGGCGCCGGTGGCGTTGACGATGATCTCGGCGTCGAGGGTGAAGCGCTCGCCGGTCAGGCTATCCTCGAGCACGGCGCCGCCCGGCTCCAGCCCGACGAGACCGAGATGGTTGAGCGCCAGCGCCTTGGGCGAGCCCTGCTCGCTGTTGAGGATGAGCTCGACGCCGAGCCGCTCGGGATGGCTGATCCTGGCATCGTAATAGAGCGCGCTGCCGACGATGTCCGAGCGCAGTGCCGGCCAGCGCCGCCGCGTCTCGCGGCCGCCGAAGAAGCTGTGGCGCGGCACGCCGCTAGCCCGCCCGGCGTAGAGATCGTAGAGGCAGAGACCGAGCTTGATGATCAGTGCGCCACGGGCGCCAGCCGTCTCCTTTCCGCCGAGGAAGCGACGCACGGCGCCGACCAAGCCGGAGAAGCGGTCGACCACCGGGATCAGCGTCGGCAGCGGGCTGACGAGATGGGGGGCGTTTGCCAGCAGCAGATTGCGCTCGCGCAGCGATTCTCTCACCAGCGCGAACTCGCCGTTCTCCATATAGCGCAGGCCGCCATGGATCATCCGCGAGGGCGCGGAGCTCGCACCGCTCATGAAGTCGCCGCGCTCGACCAGCACGACATCGACGCCGTTCAGCGCAAGCTCGCGGAAGGTGCTGATGCCATTGATGCCACCGCCGATGACGAGCACCTGCACCCGCCCCTTGCGACGCAAGGCATCGATCCGCTCTGCACGATCCTGGGCCATGACGGTCTCTGGACGTTTCTCAGGCTGTCTTGCCGAGGTGCCGCACGATCGCCTCGCCGATGCGCCGCAGTTCCGCGGCCGACAATGCGATCCTGCCGGCGCCAGCGTTCTCGACGGCCTGCGTCCGGTCGCGGGCGCCGCACAGCGCGTAGGTGATGCCAGGCTGGGCGATGGTCCAGGCGATCACCAGTTGCGCGAGGGTGGCGTCATTGGCTTCGGCGATCGGACGGATCTCTGCAAGGAAAGCGGCGATGCGCTTCAGGCTCTCAGGCGAAAAGCGCGGATCGTCCTTGCGCAGGTCGTCGCCGGAGAAGACCCGCTCCGGACCGATCTTGCCGGAGAGCAGGCCGAGCGCCAGCGAGGAGTAGCTCAGCGTCGCAACATCATGCGCCCGGCAGATCGGCAGCAGCGTCGTCTCGATCTCGCGATCGAGCATGTTGTAGCGCTCCTGGATGGCATCGACCGGGCCGATGGCGAGATAGGCCTTGAGCTCCTCGGGACTGACATTGCTTACCCCGATCGCCCGGATCGTGCCCTGCCGCTTCAGCTCCAGCAGCGTGGCCATGGTCTCGGCGACCGGCGTCGTCGGGTCCTGCCAATGGGTGATGTAGAGGTCGATATAGTCGGTGCGCAGGCGGCGCAGGCTCTGCTCGAGCTCATGCAGGATCGAATCGCGCCCGAGATGGCGATGGACGCGCTGGCCATGCTCGTCGAAGAAATGGTTGCCCTTGTCGGTATGCCAGACGAGGCCGCATTTCGTCGCCAGAACCACCTCGGAACGTCGGCCGGCAATGGCCTCACCTACGATCTCCTCGGATTTGCCGAGACCGTAGGCCGGCGCGGTGTCGATCAGGCTGACCCCGGCATCGAGCGAGGCGCGGATCGCCTCGACCGCCTTGGCCTCGTCGGTGCCACCCCACATCCAGCCGCCCATCGCCCAGGTGCCGAGACCGACGGCGCTCGCGCTTACCGCGCTTGTGCCCATCGGGCGCAGTTGCTGGTTAATTCCCATTGGTTTCGTCCTTCAATACGTCGAGGATCGCGTTGCCGGTCGCTTCGTCGGTCGCCAGCACGTCGAGAAAACCGCCGCGCAGGACGCTGGCGGCCGGCGCCGCCTTGCGGGCCCCGGCGCAGACGCCGATCGCCAGCGGGATCGCCTTGAGCTCGTCCAGCGTCAGTCCGATCACGCGCTCGTTGAGCGGGTAGTCGCAGAGCCGGCCGCGGCGATCGAGCAGATGCGCGACGAGCTCGCCGGCCGCACCCAGCCGCGACAATTCGCTCTCGGTGCCGGGACCGGTGGCGCGCAGGCTGAGATAGGTCGAGCGGTCGGCCAGGACCGAGCCGATCCCGGTCACAGCGATCGCGGCGTCGCGCGCCCGAGCCAGGACCTCGCGCACCGACTGCAGCGAGAGCAAGACGTCGCGCTCCTCGCGCGAGGCAGCGAAGACCGGGGCATGGATCTGGAAGGCCTTGCCCTGGAGCTTGTGGGCGAGCTGCGCCGCCAGATGGTTCACATCGGTGAAGTATTCGCCCTGGATGCCGCCGGTCGCGGGGACGACGGTGACGTCATAGGCCCGGTTCGGCGCCAGCGCCTGGATCATCGCATCGACGCCGCGTCCACCGGAAACGCAAATCGTGTCACCGTCCTTGAGGTTCGACAGCAGGTGTTCGGCCGCCGCCCGGCCCACCGTGGTCAGGTTGACCTCTTCCTGATCCGAGACCGTCGGCGTGACGATCGCCTCCTTCAGCGCGCCCGCTGCCGCAAGCTCACCTTCGAGCGCGAACAGCGATTGCAGCGGCGAGCGCACCGAGATCTGCACATAGCCGCGCTCATGCCCCTCCTTGACCAGCCGGTTGACCGTCGGATGCGAGAGGCCGGTGCGCTTGGCGATCTCGGCCTGGCTGAGGCCCTCCACGTAATGCATCACCAGCACGCGGTGGATCTTCCGCAGCCGCTCGAAATCGTCGTTGGAATGGGAGGCCATGACGAGCTCGTTCAGCCGGCGCGGACGGCGCCGCGAGCGCGCTTGCGGGTATGGAGCAGGTGGTCGATCGTGACCGCCGCGAGCAGGATCATCCCGCGGATCACGTCCTGCCAGACCGGCGGCACGTCGAGCAGGGTCAGCGAGCTCGAGACCACCGAGAGCAGCGCGATGCCGAGGATCGCGCCGAGAATGGTACCGGAACCGCCCTTGAGGCTGGCGCCGCCGATCACCGCCGCGGCGATGATGTTGAGCTCCATGCCGACGCCGAAGGTCGGCGGCGCAGCGCCGAAGCGTGCCATGTAGAGGACCCCGGCGACGCCGGAAAGGCCTGAGCACAGCACGATGCAGAAGAACTTCACCCGGTTGGTGCGGATGCCCGAATACTGCGCCGCCTTCTCGTTGCTGCCGGTGTAGAACACCTTCCTGAACACGGTCGCCTTGCGCAGCAGCAGGTCGAAGACCACGACCACGGCGAGGAAGATCAGGATGACGACCGGCACGTCGTAGACCTGGGCGAAGCCGAGGGAGCGCAGGTCGAGCGGTACCGTGCCCTGGCCGATGAACTTGAAGCCCGGCGGCAGGGAGAACAGCGATAAAGGTCTGCCGTCGGTGATGGCGAGGCACAAGCCCCGCACGATCACCATGAAGGCGAGCGAGACGATGAAGGAGTGCAGCCCGATCAGCGTGACGAAGGAAGCCATCGCCACGCCGATCAGGGCGCAGGCGACAATGCCGGCGAGGCTCGCCGTCCAGGGATCGATGCCGGCGAGGAACGCGGTGCCGGCGACCACCATGGCAAAGCAGACGACCGAGCCGACCGAGAGATCGATCGCGCCGACGATCAGCAGGACCGTCATGCCGACCACGACGATGCCCTCGATCGAGAAGGACATCAGCATCGCCCGGAAGTTCCCCCAGCTCAGGAAATAGGGCGAGGCGAAGCTCATCGCGACGCAGAGCGCCAGGATGATCAGCACCAGGCCGAATTCGCGCATGCTGGCGATGCTGCGCCAGCCGCCGCTGGTCGCTTCCCGCGCTGCGGTCGGGCGCAGCTCTTCGTCCAATCCGCTGGCCACGCTCATCTCTCTTCTCGCAGGGCAATTGCTTGAAAGCGTTCATCGCCGTTGCCGGCAGACTCTAGCCCTCCCCCTTGTGGGGGAGGGTTGGGAGGGGGGTGACTGGGTGAGCGGCGTCGCTTGCCTGCTCGCGATCAGCCTCACAGCTGACTACCCCCCTCTCTAACTCTCCCCCCACAAGGGTGGAGAGGACAGGTCGCGATCGTAAGCCCGGAGGCGAGCCGCATGATCGTTTCCTCGTTGAGATCCTCGCCCGAAACCTCGCCTGCGACCCTGCCCTCGTGCACGACGAGAACGCGATCGCACAGGCCGATCAGCTCCGGCAGCTCCGACGAGATCGCGATGATGCCGGTGCCGCCGCTGGCGAGCTCGCGCAGGATGCGGTGGATCTCGGCCTTGGCGCCGACATCGACGCCGCGCGTCGGCTCGTCCAGGATGATCGCCTTCGGGTTGACCGAGAGCAGCTTGGCGAGCGCGACCTTCTGCTGGTTGCCACCGGATAGGGTCGATGCGGCATCGTCGAGCGAGCCGCGCTTCAGGCGGAGCTGGTCGGCGAGGCTCTTCGCCTGCGCCTGTTCCTTGGCCCGGCTGACGAAGCCGGCAGCCGAGACGCGGTGGATGTCCAGTGCCGAGATGTTCATCGCGATCGGCAGGTCGACGAAGACGCCGGCACCCTTGCGATCCTCGGAGAGGTAGACGATGCCGTTGGCGATGCTTTGCGCATAGCTCTTCGGCGTCACCTCGCTGCCCTCGAACACGATCTTGCCCGCGGTCAGCCGGCTGAGGCCGCAGATGCCAAGCGCGATCTCGGTCCGGCCAGCGCCGATCAGGCCGGCGATGCCGAGGACCTCGCCGCGGCGCAATTCGAAGGAGACGTCGCGGACGCGGTCGCCGTCACTGAGACCGCCGACCGACATCAGGACCGGCGCCGTGGCGCTGCCGGGATTCTTCGGCGGGAAGATGTCGCCGAGATGCCGACCGACCATGCGCCGGACGATCTCCTCCTGCGTGGTGGTCGCGACCTCTTCGGTGCAGATATAGCGCCCGTCGCGGAGCACGCTGATCCGGTCGCAATGGGCGAAGACCTCGGCCATGCGGTGGCTGATATAGATGATGCTGATGCCGCGCGCCTTGAGCTGCGCGATGATCCCGAACAATTTGCCGGCTTCGCGCTCGGTCAGCGCCGCGGTCGGCTCGTCCAGGATCAGGATCGAGCAGTCGAGCGCCAGCGCCTTGGCGATCTCGACGATCTGCTGCTCCGAGATCGAGAGCTCGCCGACCAGCGCCTGCGGATCGATCTCAGCGAGCGAGGCGAGGACCTGGTCGGCCCGGCGGCGCAAATCGCGATAATCCATCAGCCAGGCGCGCCGGCTGTTGGTCGCCGCCATCGAGATGTTCTCGGCGACCGTGATGTCCGGGCAGAGCGCGATCTCCTGATGCACCAGCCCGATGCCGAGCTCATGCGCCTTCTGCGGCGAGGCGATCTCGACGGGGCGGCCATCGACGAGGATCTCGCCTCCGTCGGGTCTCAGGATGCCGTCGATAATATTCATCAGCGTCGACTTGCCGGCGCCGTTCTCGCCCATCAGCGCATGCACCTCGCCCTTGCGTAGCGAGAAGCTGACGCCGTCGAGCGCACGCACCGGGCCGAAATTCTTGCTGACGCTGCGGACTTCGAGAGCGAGAGGCTGCATGGCTCGGCTCGGCGCGAGGGAAGAGATCGGCGGAGCGCAGCGCGCTCCGCCGGGAGAGGGGTCAAGCTTATTCCTTGATGCCCTTGGTGCCACGACGCTTCAGATAGGCGTCCCAGTAGAAGTCGTCGGCATTGTCCTTGGTAACCACCGCAAAGCCGTTGTCGACGAAGGGCACGCCCATCGGGTTGAAGCCCGAGCGCTTGTAATCGTTCATAGGGTCGATCAGCTCGGGATGGGCCGCCATGAACAGCAGCATGAAGCCCATATAGCCCTGCATGCCCTGGTTCGGGTTGATCGCGCCGAAGACCTGGCCGCTCTTGATCATGTCGAGGATCTTGCCGTTCACGTCGGCGTTCATGACCTTGATCTTGCCGCCGAGCTCCTGCGCCGCCTGCGCCGCGCCGAGGGCGGAATTGGCCTCCGGCATGAACAGCGCGCCGAGATTGGGATTGGCCTGCGCCATGCTCAGCGCGGCGTTGTAAGCCTTGGTCGGATCCTGGTTCGAAGGAGCGCGGGCGACCAGCTTGATCCCCGGATGCTTCTCGCCCATCCGCTTGACGAAGGCGGCGACGCGCCGGTCGTGATTGTCCTGGCCGGGGTTCTCGAGAATGCCGTACTCGCCCTTGCCGCCCATCGCCTTGGCGATCACGTCGGCGGCATAGGAGCCCTCGCGATCATTGTCGGAGGTGACGTAGGAGACGCGCTTGCTGTTCGGCGAGTCGGCCGCGAAGGTCACGACCGGAACGCCGGATGCGGTCGCCCGGTTGATCGGCTCGATGAACGGGTCCGAGTTCATCGGGTGGACCAGGATGCCGGCCGGCTTCTTCGCCAGGATCTGGTCGAAGCTCGCGATCTGCTTGGTGACGTCGTATTCCGGCGTGCCGGTGTAGGCGGTCTTGCAGCCGAGCGACTGCGCCGCCTGCTTGAACATCTCGTAGACGGGGAACCAGTATTCCACCCCCGAGACCATCACGTTCATGTAGTAGGTTTCGCCTTCCTTGCAGCGAAACTGCGCCGGGGTCTGCGCTGTCGCGCCATGTCCCAGAGCGAGCGACAGGCCGAGGCCCGCAGCAACCGTCAGCGTCAGATTACGAGCCAGTGCCTTGATGCGCATGTTTCCCCTCCAGAGCTTGACGCTGGACCGATCTCCGGCGTCGTCATGACCAGCTTGAAATTTATTTCATATACTGGTATCTATTTCTAATAGGGGTATGACGATGCCTCCGGCGTGTCAAGCGACACGTCGCAATCAGGTTCTGAGCAGGTCGAAGTCTGGAATGGGATCGCGCCGACCCGCCAACATCGTCGGGGCCGCGAGCAGCCAGCGCGTCGGGCGCCCCCGCTCTACTTCACCACGAAGCCATGCGCGAACGGGTCGCGGTCGTCGATGAAGATGGTGTTGTAGCCGGTCATCCGGGCCCAGCCGGCGATCGAGGGGATGATCGCCTGGCGGTTCGCGACCGTCGTCGCCGCTTCGACCCGGCCCTTGAACAGTGAGCCGATGATCGATTCATGTACGAACTCGTCGCCGACCTTGAGCTTGCCCTTGGCGGCGAGCTGCGCCATCCGCGCCGAGGTGCCGGTGCCGCAGGGCGAACGATCGATCGCCTTCTCGCCATAGAACACCGCGTTGCGGGCATGGGCGCCATCCTGCGTCGCCTTGCCGGTCCACTGGATATGGGAGAGGCCCTGGATTTCCGGGTGCTCCGGATGGACGAACTCGTATTTGGCGTTCAGCGCCGCCCGCAGCTTCGGCGACCAGCCGACGAGCTCGCCGGCCGTATGATCGGCCATATCCAGGAAGTTCTTCTGCGGCTCGACGATCGCATAGAAATTGCCGCCATAGGCGACGTCGACCACGATCTCGCCGAGGCCCTCGACCTCGGCGGTCAGGCCTTCCGCGTAGAGGAAGCCCGGGACGTTGGTGAGACGGACCTCCTCGACGAAGCGACCCTCCTGGCGATAGCTGATGTCGACCTTGCCAGCCGGCGCGTCGATCGAGAGCCTGCCCGGCTCGCGCGGCGTGATCAGCCCGTTCTCGATGCCCATGGTGATCGTGCCGATCGTGCCATGGCCGCACATCGGCAGACAGCCGGAGGTCTCGATGAACAGCACGCCGACATCGCAATCGGGCCGTGTCGGCGGATAGAGGATCGAGCCCGACATCATGTCGTGCCCGCGCGGCTCGAACATCAGGCCGGTGCGGATCCAGTCGAACTCGCGCAGGAAATGGGCGCGCTTCTCCAGCATGGTCGCGCCCTCGAGGCGCGGGCCGCCGCCCGAGACCAGCCGGACCGGATTGCCGCAAGTATGACCGTCAATGCAGGAGAAGGTATGGCTGGCCATGGTTCAGAACTTTCCTGAGATGCGCAAAGCCTGCTTGAAGTCGTGTCGGCTTTTTGAATACAGCAAGTATGCAGATTTGCAACGAGCGGGAAGCGCGCCATGAGCGAGATGACGATCCTCAGCATGGAGGCGCTGACGCGCCGGATCGAGGCGGTCTTCCGCAAGGGTGGATTGTCGCCGCTTCATGCCGCGGCGCTGGCCCGCGTGATCGCAGCCGGCGAACGCGACGGCTGCAAGTCGCATGGCGTCTTCCGGGTCGAGGGTTGCCTGCGCACCATCAAGGCGGGCAAGGTCTCGCCCGACGCTGAGCCTATCCTGCATGACGACGGCTCGGCCGTGCTGCGCGTCGCGGCAGGCGGCGCCTTCTCCTGCGCCGGCTTCGAACTTGGCGCACCGGTGCTGGCCGAGCGTGCCAGGAAGCTCGGCCTCGCCGCTTTGGTGATTAACGACTGCACCCATTTTTCGGCACTCTGGCCGGAGGTCGAGGCGCTCGCGGGGATGGGCGTCGCCGCGCTGGCGATGTGCCCGAGCTACGCCACCGTCGCCCCTTCTGGCGGAACGACCGCCCTGCTCGGCACCAACCCGCTCGCCTTCGGCTGGCCGCGCAAGGACGGCCATCCTTACGTCTTCGACTTCGCCACCAGCGTCGCCGCCCGCGGCGAGATCGAATTGCATCGCCGCGCCGGGAAGCCCCTGCCGGAGGGCTGGGCGCTCGACTCCCAGGGTGAGCCGACCACCGATCCGACCGCGGCGCTCGCCGGGGCGATGCTGCCCTTCGGCGGGCACAAGGGCTCGGCGATCTCGACCATGATCGAATTGCTCGCCGGTGTGATGATCGGCGACCTGACCAGCCAGGGCGCGCTCGATTTCCTGGGAACCACGACGCTGGCGCCGCAGCATGGCGAGCTGATCCTGGCGTTCTCGCCGGAGCGCTTCGCCGCCGGACGTCCCGGCGATCCGTTCGCGCGCGCCGAGACATTGTTCGAGGCGATCGCCGGACAGGGCGCGCGCCTGCCCTCGCAGCGCCGTTTCAAGGCCCGCGAGGGCTCGCTGGCGGATGGCATCGCCCTGACCTCCGCCGAGGTCGAGCAACTGGACCGGCTGGAGGCGCTAGGCCTCGACGCGGTCGCTTGAGAAAGACTGCGACGAGCGCACGCGCAAACCCCTCCCCCTTGTGGGGAGGGGCAGGGGTGGGGGGCGGAAAGTCAGAGCTCTCCTTGATCGATAGAACCAGCCTGTTCCTATAATCTGCCTCGCACCCGGTCGTTCGCCCCCATCCCCATACCCTTCCCCACAAGGGGGAAGGGAGGAGCTGAGGCGATCAACCTCTCGCGAAACAACCCTCAGGCAGCGCGCTTCTGCATCGCGCCGGCCTGCTTCGACCATTGCGCATACCAGGCGTCGAACAGCTTCAGCTGCGCCTCGACATAGCCACGCTGGCCCTGGCCGAGCGCGTCAGTCGGGTTGAAGTGCAGGGCATATTCTGCATCCCCCTTCAGCACCATCATGTGCTTGAAATAGAGGACGAGGTCCGGCCCCTCGTCGAAGGAAGAGAGCACGGCGAGCGCCGCCTCGAGCTCGAGCGCGAGCCGGCGCGCCTCGACATCGCCCGTCGCCGCCGCCCGGCTCAGGCTGACGAGGTGCAGCACTTCCCTGGGCAGCACGCAGCCGATGCCGGTGATCGCGCCGGTCGCGCCGCAGTTGACGAAGCCGTGGAAGACGCAGGTGTCGACGCCGATCATCAGCGAGACGTCGTCGTCGCGGCTGGTGATGGTCTCGGCCGCATAGCGCATGTCGGCGGCACCACCGAACTCCTTGAAGCCGATCAGGTTCGGATGCTCGGCCCGCAGCGCGAAGAACAGGTCGGCGCGGGTAGCGAAGCCATAATAGGGGCTGTTGTAGATCACCGCCGGTAGGTCAGGCGCGGCGGCGAGGATCGCCTTGAAATGGTGGCGCTGCGCCTCGACCACCGAGCCGCGCGAGAGCACGCGCGGGATCACCATCAGCCCCTTGGCGCCGACCTTCTGGGCATGGGCGGCGTGGGCGACGGCGGAGGCGGTGTTGACCGCGCCGGTACCGACGATCACAGGCACGCCGGCCTTAACCAGGGCCTCGACGCCTTCCATCCGCTGCGCATCGGTCAGCAGCGGCCAATCGCCCATCGAGCCGCAATAGACCACGGCCGACATGCCGGCGGCGATCAGCTCCTTGCCCTTGCGCACCAGCGCCTCGAAATCGGGGCTGCGGTCATCCTTGCAGGGGGTCATCAGCGCCGGCATGCAGCCGGAAAAGATCTGGGCCTTCATCACGCGCTCCTCGGGCTGGCG
Source organism: Bosea vestrisii (assembly GCF_030144325.1). NCBI lineage: Bacteria > Pseudomonadati > Pseudomonadota > Alphaproteobacteria > Hyphomicrobiales > Alloboseaceae > Allobosea > Allobosea vestrisii. The sequence goes on from NZ_CP126307.1 coordinate 2,526,532, forward strand.
GTTCCATGGGCGGCCTGTCTCGCCGCCTTGATCGACAGCCATAATACTCTTTGTATTTTATTTGTCGACAAGAAATTTTGACACGCAAGAGCCCGTCATTCCTGGGCAGGCCGAAGGCCTGAGCCCGGAACTCAGAACCGATGCCATGGCAGAGGGAGCCTGGCCTTTGCCGCGGTTTCTGGACCGCCGGCATCGGCTCTGGATTCCGGGCCCTTCGCTACGCGAAGTCCCGGAATGACGGACGGTTCGGTGCTACAGCGCTACCGTCTGGCGGCGGTCGCGCGCGATCAACTGCTGGATCTGCTGGACGATCTGGTCGGCATGGGCCTTGGCCAGCCGGTCGGCGCCCTCGACGTCGCGGGCCGCGATCGCCGCGATCATCTCCTCATGCTCCGCCACATAGCGCTGCGGCAAACGGTCGTCGAAGGAGGAGTAGTAGAGCCGCAGGATGCGCCGGCCTTCGTCGAGCAGGCGGCAAAACAGTCCGGTGTAGTAGGGATTGCGCCCGGCTTTCGCGATCGCGGCATGGAAATCGCGGTTGGTGGCGATCATGGCGAGCGCGTCCTGCGCCGCGACAGCCCCAGCGAAGGCGGCCTGCCGGGCACGGATGGCGTCGAGATCGGCCGGCACATGGAACTGCGCCGCCAGCCTTGTGGTGACGCGATACATCAGTGTGATCGCGTCGAAGAAGGTGTGCAGGTTGAGGAAGTCGATGTTCGACACCACCGTCGAGCGGTTGGGCAGCGTCGTCACCAGCCCTTCGCTCGCCAGGCGCACCAGTGCCTCGCGGATCGGCGTGCGCGACATCGACAGCCGCTCGGCGAGCTGGATCTCGTCGATCGGGCTGCCGGGCGGCAGCACGAGGTCGATGATGTCGTCGCGCAGGATGTCGTAGACGAGCTTGACGCCCTCGCCCCGCTTGCGCTCGGCCGGAGCCGCCGTGGTCCTGTCGGTCATGTCGCCATCCATTGTCGACATGACAAATACAGATTGCACCTAACGGCGCAACAGCGCCGGCTGGCCGAGCCGGCGTCGCTGGGCGCGTTCAGCCGCCGATCTGCCGGATCGCGATCTTGTTGAAGCGCGGCTTGGCTTCGCCCTGCTGCTCGATCGCGACCTCGCCATTGCGGACATGGAAGCGGATCAGCGTCGCCCCCGCTCCGCGCCAGTCGGCGGTCTCACCGTCGTCCTCGTAGAGCTCGCCCGAGGCGCCCTCGACCACGCCGCAGACCAGCACCTCGCGCTCATTGCTGATGCCCTTGGCATCACCGAGCGGGATCAGCGCGCCGGCCCGCACGAACAGCGGCAGCCGGCCGAGCGGCGCCGCAACCGTCACGGTGACACCGCCGGGATAGTGCTTGCCATCATGCCAGTCATACCAGCCGCCCTCATGCTGCGGCAGGTAGACCGCACGCTCGCGCGCGCCCTCTTCCAGCACCGGCGCGACCAGCACGTCCGGGCCGAGCATGAAGACATCGTCCACCGCCACAGCCGCCGCATCCTGCGGGAAATCATAGAGCAGCGGGCGCACGGCCGGGATGCCGTCGCGGCTCGCCCGCCACATCTGGGTGTAGAGATAGGGCATCAGCCGGTAGCGCAGCGAGATCGCCTCGCGCACCTGCGGCACCATCTCCGGATACATCCAGGGCAGGTTGACGACGCCGTCATCGTTCCAGGAGTTCATCACCATGCGCGGCCAGAGCGCGCAGAACTCGTTGAAGCGGACGAAGAGCTCGGGACCGGGCGTCGGGCCATGGAAGCCGCCGACATCGTGGCCGATCGAGAACATACCCGACAGGCTCATGTTGAGCCCCTGGGTCAGGTTGTAGCGCAGCGTCTTCCAGGCGGTCTCGTTGTCGCCCGACCAGGTCTGGGCGTAGCGCGAGATGCCGGCGCAGCCGCCGCGCGTGATCGAGTACTGGCGCTTGCCCGGCTCGCGCGCGGCTTGCGCCTCATAGGACAGCTTGGTCATCAAGAGCGGCTGCGCCGGGCGTGCCAGCGCCTGCCGGAAGGGCCGCCCATCGCCGTCGCAGACCGCGTCCTCGTCCCAGATCTCGTATTCGTTGTTGTCGTTCCAGACCGTGGTGAAGCCGTGGTCGAGCAAAGCCGTCTCGATGCCGGCGCGCCACCAGGCCCGGCCCTTCGGGTTGGTGAAGTCGATATGGAAGCCGAGCCCGTCCCAGAACTGCGCCACGGCCGGCTCGCCGGACTTGGAATCCTTGACCAGGAAGCCCTGGTCGAGCGCTTCCTTGAGGCGCGGATGGTCGTCGAGCAGGCAAGGCTTCAGGTTGGCGACGGTGTGCATGCCGGCCTTGTTCAGCCGCTTCATCGTCACCAGCGGCTCCGGGAACTTTTCGCGATTCCAGTTGAAGGCGTAGCGGCGCTGGCCGATCTGGGTGTAGCCCGAGCCGAAATGGAAGCTGTCGCAGGGTATGGCGTGCTTGCGGCATTTGGCGATGAAGTCGCTGATGCGGGCATCGGCATCGGGCGCATCGGCGATCGCCATCGAGGTCACGCCGAAGCCGAAGGACCAGCGCGGCGCGAAGGCCTGACCGCCGGTCAGCCAGGAGAAGCGCTTGACCACATCCGGCACGGTCGGGCCGGCCATCACGTAATAGTCGAGATCGCCGTCATCGCCTTTCCAGGAGCGGAACAGGCCGTGATAGTTGTCGAGCGTGCAGCCGAGATCGACGCTGCCGGTTGAGAGGTTGTCGTAGAAGATGCCATGGGCGCCCGCCTTCCCGTCGACGATGAAGAAGGGCAGCATCTTGTAGAGCGGGTCGGACAATTCGGCGTCGAAGCCGCACGGGTCGACGGCGTCGATGGCGAAGCGCCGCCCGGTCCGGTCGAGCGGGCCGGCCTTGTCGCCGAGCCCGTAATGCCGCTCGGCATAGTCGCGGGCCATGAAGTGCGACACCGCCCCAGTGCGCGGCGAGATCAGATAGGCCTGCGTGGTGCGGTCCTGCAGGAAGGCTTCCGCCTCGCCTTCGCGCCGCCAGGCGATGCCGAAGGGCGAGAGCGTGACCTCGGCCGTCAGGCCGTCAGCCGACAGCGTGACCTTGCCCTCGCCTTCGCTCACGCTCGCCTGCGGGCAGGCAAAACCGGAATGGTCGTCGCGCGAGCGTCCTTCATAAGCGGGCTCGAGCCCGCCCGGCGCGATCGACCAGCCGCGGTCGAGCCGATAGCCGTCCTGCGGCTTCAGCGTGACACGGCCGATATCGCCTTCGAGGATACGAACAGCGATCGTCGCACCAAGGCCGACATCGAACAAGGCGGCTTCGCCGTCGCGGCCGAGATAACGGCCTTGCGTCAGGGCTTTCATCGAATCTCTCTCGGCAGTTTCAGGACCGGATAGCCCGGCCGTTCTCGTCGAACAGGTGCAGGTGCTGCTGCGGGAAGGCGAGCGCGACGGCGGCGCCGCGCTGGTGCTCGCTCTGGCCGTCGAGCCGGAGCGTGATCTGCGGCAACCCCGGCGAGGCGCCGTAGAGATAGCTCTCGCCGCCGAGGCGCTCGACCAGTTCGATGGCGAGCGGCACGCCGCCGCCCGGCGCAGCCAGCGAGAGATGCTCGGGCCGGATGCCGAGCGTGACCGATGCGCCCGCGCCGAGGCTTCCGGTCTGGCAGGCGACTTCGTGACCGGCCTCGCCGATCGCGACCGCGCCAGGCCTCACCACCTTGCCCGGCAGCAGGTTCATGCGCGGCGAACCGATGAAGCCGGCGACGAACAGGTTGTCGGGCCGGTTGTAGAGTTCGAGCGGCGTGCCGACCTGCTCGATCTTGCCGCCATGGAGCACGACGATGCGATGCGCCAGCGTCATCGCCTCGACCTGGTCATGGGTGACGTAGATCATCGTGCCGCCGATCTCGGCATGCAGCGCGGCGAGCTCCTTGCGGGTCGCGACACGCAGTTCGGCGTCGAGGTTGGAGAGCGGCTCGTCGAACAGGAAGATTTTTGGATCGCGCACGATGGCCCGGCCGATGGCGACACGCTGGCGCTGGCCGCCGGAGAGCGCCTTGGGCTTGCGTTCGAGATAGTCGGTCAGGCGCAGCATCGTGGCGGCACGCCTGACACGGCGGTCGATCTCGTCGCGCTTGAAGCCCATGTTCTCCAGCGCGAAGGCCATGTTCGCGTAGACGCTCATATGCGGGTAGAGCGCATAGGACTGGAAGACCATGGCGAGCCCGCGCTCGGAGGCCGGCAACCCGGTGACATCCGCGCCGTCGATCGCGATCGCGCCGCCGGTGATGGTTTCAAGTCCGGCGATCGAACGCAGCAGCGTCGACTTTCCGCAGCCGGACGGGCCGACGAAGACGACGAATTCGCCGTCGGCGACATCGAGGTCGATGCCATGCAGCACCGTGGTCGCGCCATAGGCCTTGCGGACGCCCGATAGGCTCAGTCCCGCCATTATTTCATTCCCGTATTGGCGATGCCGGTGGTGATGAAGCGCTGCAGGAAGACGAAGACCAGCGCGACCGGAAGCAGCGTCACCACCGTCATCGCGAGCAGGTAATGCCACTGCGTCTGCAATTCGCCCTGGAAGGCGTTGAGGCCGATCTGCAGCGTGTAGGCCTCGGTCTTGGTCAGCACCGCTAGCGGCCAGAGGAACTCGTTCCAGCGCCACATGATCGAGAAGATCGCGAGCACGGCGAGCGCCGGCATGGCGAGCGGCATGACGATGCGCCAGTAGATCTGCCACTCCGAGGCCTTGTCCATGCGCGCCGCCTCGATCAGGTCGCGCGGCAGGGTCAGCATGTACTGGCGCAGCAGGAAGACGCCGGTCGGCGTCGCCGCGCCGGGCAGGATCACCGCCCAGAGCGAGTTGACCAGCCCGAGCTCGGTGATGACGAGATAGACCGGCACGAGGATGATGGTGATCGGGATCATCAGTGTGCCGATCACCATCAGCATCACCGCCGTCTTGCCGCGGAACTCGTAGATCGAGAGCGCATAGGCGGCCATCGAGTTGATCACCAGGGTGATCAGCGTCGCGACCACGGTGACGAAGACCGAGTTCCACAGGAAGCGCATGAAGGCGAAGCGCTCCAGCGGCTCGGTGTAGTTCTCGGTCGCGAGCTTGAACTCGCGCACGGGAGTGCGCTTGTCGATCGGCACGCGAATGCTCTGGCCGGGATTGGCCGGATCGACCATCTGCGCCTGGATGCCGATGCGGCGGATCTGCGCCAGAACCCGCTTCGAGCCGTCCTCCATCGTCACTTCGAACAGCGGCAGCGGCTGGGCATGGCCTTCGACCCGGACCTCCTTCTGCGACATCGGCAGCAGCGAGGGCGGGAATTCGAGCAGTCCGGCCTGCGTCTTGAAGGAGGAGATGCCGAGCCAGAGGACCGGCCCGAACATCAGGACGACGCCGAGCGCGAGATAGGCGTAGGCGGCGATGTCGGTCCAGTGCCAGCGGCCCGGATTGCGGCGGGCCACCGCCATGCGCGCGATCCTGCTCATGCCGCCCCCTTGCGGCGGCTGGCCGCGAGCTGGGCCAGCGTCAGCGCGAACAGCACAACGCCGAGCACGACGGAGGCCGCGGCCGCCAGACCGAAATTCTGGACCTGATTGGCGAAGGCGGTCTCGTAGATGTAGTGCACCACCATCAGCGTCGCGGTGCCCGGGCCGCCGCCGGTCAGGACGAAGACTTCGTCGAAGGTCTGCACGCCGCGGATCAGTGCCAGCACGATCACCACGATCATGTTGGGCCAGAGCAGCGGCAGGGTGATGCGCCAGAACACGCGCCAGCGCGGCGTCGCATCCATCTCGGCGGCCTCGTAGAGATCGGCAGGGATCGCCTGCAGGCCGGCGAGCAGGATCAGCGTGTAGAAGCCCATATGGGCCCAGATCGAGACGAAGACGATCCAGAACATCGCCCAGCTCGGATCGACCAGGAACAGGATGCGCTCGCCGCCGAGCGAGGTGATCGCGGCGTTGAGCAGGCCGTCGCGCTGCAGGATCCACTTCCAGGTCAGCGCCACCACCACCGGCGAGAGCAGTACCGGGAAGAAATAGACCGCGCGGAAGAAGCCGCGCGCCCGGATCTTCATGTTCAGCACCACTGCCGTCAGCAGCGAGAACAGCACCATCGCCGTGACCTGGAAGACGGTAAAGCGCGCGGTATTGGAAACGCCGCGCCAGAAATGGTCCTCGCGGCAGGAGGACGGGTCGAGGAAGGAGCCGCAATCGAAGAGATAGGCGTATTGCTGCGCCCCGACATAAGGCCGCTCGGAGGGGAAGAGGCCTGCCCCGCCCGTCACCGAGAAGATGAAGTTGATGATGAGCGGCAGGAAGACGAAGAGCGAGAAGAAAATCAGATTGGGCAGCAGGAAGACATAGGCCATTCGGCGCTCGCCGATCAGCCGCTGCAGAACCTGCATCGGCCAGTCGATCAGCCGCATCAGGACCGCGAGCGGCGCGGCGAAGAAACTCGCTGCGCCGACGCGTTCCGATGGCGCCGCGGGGATCGGAGCGTCGGAGGCCATCCGCCTTACTTCTTGCGCTCGGCGATCTGCTGGGCGATGTCGGATTCCATCCGCTTATAGGCTTCGTCGAGGCTGCCCTCGCCCGAGATCGCCTGGCCGAGCCGGCTGATCACCGCGTTGAAGATGACGCGGTTGCTCGTATAGCCCTGCAATTGATAGGCGACCGCCGAGAGCTGCGCGACCTGGTCGGAGAAGACCTTGAGTGCGGCCTTGGCCGGCGCACTCGCGCCCTGATAGTCGAGGCCCTTGGCGGCGATGCCGAGATGGCCGGGCACGAACAGCGAGCGGGCGTAGAACTCGCTCAGCACCGGCTCGCTCGCCAGATAGTCCATCACCTTGGCGACGGCTTCCGGGCTCTTCGTCGTCTTGATCGCGACGAGACCGGCCCCGCCCGGCATGCCCGAGCAATTGCCGGCACCGCAGGGCGAGGGAACCGCGATCCAGTCGAAGGCGTCGCCAACGGTCTTGTCGAACTGGGCGATCTGCCAGGAGCCCGACTGGTACATCACGACCTGGGCGTTCTTGAACTCATCATTGGCGCCGCGATAGGCGGTGCCGGAAACCGAGCCCCAGAGCTCCTTCTTCATCACGCCGCTCTGATGCCAGTCATAGACCAGCTTGGCGCCGCGCTTGAAACCGTCGTCGATCACCGCCGGCTCGCCCTTGGCGTCGAAGACCTTGGCGCCCTCGGAAATCGCGACCGAGAAGAAGCGATGGCCGGAGCGGTCCATCGCCAGCGGGAACGGCGCCTGGACCTTGGCCGCGACGTCCTTGGCCGCCTTGCCCCAATCCTCCCAGGTCGCCTTGGCGCCGGGCATGGCGATGCCGGCCTGCTCGAACAGCGTCTTGTTGACGAAGGGGCCGGTGACGGTGAGCTGCGTCATGAAGCCGGTGATTGCCTTGGTATCGCCCTCCGGGCGCATCCAGGGCAGGAACGGGCCGAAATTCTTTTCCCAATAGGCCGCGTCCTTGAGATGCGGCCGCAGGTCGAGCGCATAGCGGGCGATGCCGCCGAGATCGACGACGCGGGCAATGTCAGGCCCCTGGCCGGAGGCGAGCTGGACGGGCAGGTTCTCGGTGATGGCCTTGTAGGGCACCTGGTCGAGCACGACCTTGATGTCCTTGTTCTGGCTCTCGAAGCGCTTGAGCAGGTCGGTGATGACCTCGCCCTCGTTGCCGTCGGAATACCAGGCGATGCGGACCGTGGTCTGGGCTTGCGCGATGCCGCCCATGACGAGGCCGGCCGTCAAGGCGAGCGCCGAAATCCAATGCTTGCTTTGCATGAGCGTTCCATCCCCGCTTGAAACGACGCCTCCCGGGACGTCTTGACTTTCATTTAGGCAAACGTTTGCCTAGCTTGTCAATCCCGAAGTCAGCCGGCATCTCTGGCAAGCTGACTCGCCGGGCGCCGCCAAGCGAGAAGCAGGGATGGAGCGCGATGAAGACCAGGGCCGCAAGGGCACATCAGGGTTCGGTCTCGCTCACCACCGTCGCGCACGACACCGGCGTCTCGATCTCGACCGTCTCGCGCATCGTCAACGGCGCGAGCGGACGGGCCTCGCCCGAGACCGTGGCGCGCGTCGAGGAGGCGATCGCGCGGCTGGGCTACCGGCCGAATCCGGTCGGCCGGGCATTGCGCCAACGCGCCAGCCGCGTCGTCGCGATGCTCTCGCCCAATCTCGACAACCCCGCCATGGCGGCGATCGCGGTTTCGACCGAGGCGGCGCTGCGCGCCGCCGGCTATGTGATGATCCTGTGTGACACGCATGATCGCGCCGAATTGCAGGACGACTATCTCCAGGCGATGCGCGAGCAGTTCGTAGCCGGCTATGTCATGGTCAGCGCCGTGCGCAGCCGCGGTCTCGAGGAGACGCTCAAGCGCGGCGACCCCATGGTCTTCGTCGCGCGTCACAACCCGCTCGGCGGCGGCGCCTATGTCGGCATCGACAACCGCGCCGCCGGGGCCGACGCAGCCGATTTCATGCTGGCGCAGGGGATTAAACGGCCCGCAGTGCTGATGGCCGCACAGAATATTTCGAGCACACAGGAACGGGCGTCGGGCTTCATCGACCGCCTCGTCGCGCACGGCGTGCCGGAAGACGCGATCCGCCGCGCCAGCGGACCTGGTCTCTCGCATATCGAGATCGGCTACGCTGCTGCCCGCGCGCTGGTGCAGGAGGGTGGCTGGCCTGAAGGCGCGCTCTGCGTCAGCGACATGATCGCCTATGGCGCCTATCGGCTGGCGATCGAGAACGACGTGCCGATCCCGCAGCGCTGCACGCTGGTCGGGGTCGACGGCAATGCCATCAACCACTGGATCGCGCCCTGGCTGACCTCGATCCGCATCCCCTATGAGAGCTTCGGCGGCCATGTCGTCGGCCAACTGGAATCGCTCTGGAGCGGCGCGCCGACATCGGAGGTCCGTATCCCGCATGAGCTGCCACTGACTGGGCTCGCACAGAAGGTAAGTGCATGAACCTGCTCGATCACGAGACCCAGCCGCTCGAGCAGTGGCGCGAGGGTGTGATGACGCTGATGCGGGTCTCGGCACTGGTGCGCTCAGCCCAGCTCTGCATCTTCGAGCAGTTCTGCGATCCCGGCCTTGGCGCCCCCATCCATCTCCACGCAGTTGAAGAAGTGCTGGAGGTGATGGAAGGCGAGGCCGAGGTCACCTTGCGCGGCGAGAGCCTGATCCTGCGCGCCAATCAATCGGTGCTGATTCCAGCGGGCGCCCGGCACGGCTTCCGCAATATTGGGAGCGGCATCCTCAAGGTCCGCGCCACGCTCGCCGCGCCGATTTTCGAGGCGAGCTATGACGACCGCGCCGAGCAGTCGCGGCGCTGGGTGCCCTGAAGCGCCAGCTACAGCCCCAGCCCTGCAGTCATGCTACACAGGCTCTCGTTCAACCGAGACGAGGGGTTGTCGATGAGCGAGCCGCATCATGTCGTCGTGATTGGTGGCGGCTTCGCCGGGCTCGAAACCGTGCACCGGCTGGCGGGTGCGAACGTGCGGATCACCATCGTCGACCGCCGCAACCATCATCTCTTCCAGCCGTTGCTCTACCAGGTCGCCACCGCCTCGCTCGCGACCTCCGAGATCGCCTGGCCGATCCGGCATCTGTTCCGGCGGCGCAGCGAGGTGACGACCCTACTGGCCGAGGTGACCGGGATCGACACGGCCCGACGCGAGGTCGCGCTCTCGACCGGCGAGACGCTGGCCTACGACACGCTCGTCGTCGCCACCGGCGCGACCCACGCCTATTTCGGCCATGACGACTGGGAGCCCTATGCGCCGGGCCTGAAGACCCTCGAAGACGCGACCACGGTCCGCCGCCGCATCCTGCTTGCCTTCGAGCAGGCCGAAGCGGAGATCGACGCCGCGCGCCGTGCGGCGTTGCTGACCTTCGTCGTCATCGGCGCCGGCCCGACCGGCGTCGAACTCGCCGGCACGATCGCCGAGCTGGCGCGCGCTACCCTGCCCGAGGATTTCCGCCGGATCGACACGCGCGAGACCCGCGTCGTGCTGGTCGAAGCCGGCGAGCGCATCCTGCCCGGCTTCGCCGAGGATCTGTCGCGCTACGCCCATGAGGCGCTGCAGCGCATCGGCGTCGAGATTCGCACCGGCGCGCCCGTCACCGCTTGCGATAGCGCGGGTGTCTCGATCGGACCGGAGAAACTCCCGGCCGCGACGGTGATCTGGGCGGCCGGCGTGCGCGCCTCGCCGGCAGGCACCTGGCTCGATGCCCCCATGGACCGCGCCGGCCGCGTCCAGGTCGAAGCCGAGCTCACCGTGCCCGGTCGGCCGGACGTCTTCGTCATCGGCGACACCGCGAGCGTGATGGACCAGGACGGCAAGCCGGTTCCCGGCATCGCGCCCGCAGCCAAGCAGCAGGGCCGCCATGTCGCGGCGACGATCAAGCGCCGGCTCGCCGGAGACAAGGCGCCCCGCCCCTTCGCCTACAGCCATGCCGGCAGCCTGGCCACGATCGGCAAGCGCGCCGCGATCATCGATTTCGGCCGGGTGAAGCTGAAGGGCTGGCTCGCCTGGTGGCTCTGGGGCCTGGCGCACATCTACTTCCTGATCGGAGTGCGCAACCGCGTCAGCGTCGCGCTGAGCTGGCTCTGGATCCACGCACGTGACCAGCGCAGCGCGCGGCTGATCACCCAGCGCGACGTGAAGCAGCCGAGCGGCGGGAACTGACAGGCGTCATGCTCGGACTTGACCCGAGCATCTCAGGCCGGATGAGTCTCCGGTCGTTGCCTTCTCGTCACGAGATTCTCGGGTCTGCGCTTCGCTCCGCCCGAGAATGACGTCAGCGCCTACTGCCCGGTCAGATAGCGCGCCAGCCCCGCCGTCGAGGAGTCATGCGCCTCAGCCGGCGCCTTGCCCTCGATCACCGGCAGCAGCGCCGTCGCCAGCTCCTTGCCGAGTTCGACGCCCCATTGGTCGAAGGCGTTGATGTCGAACACCGCCGCCTCGACGAAGACACGGTGCTCGTAGAGCGCGATCAGCCGCCCGAGCGTGAACGGGTCGAGCTTGCGGTAAGCGATGGTCACGCTCGGCCGGTTGCCGGGGAAGACCTTGTGCGGCGCAAGGTGCTCGATCGCGTCCGGCGAAAGGCCCTGCTTGGCGAGCTGCGCCTTCGCCTCCTCGAGCGTGCGCCCCTTCATCATCGCCTCGCTCTGGGCGAGGCAATTGGCGAGCAGCAGGCGATGCTGATGGGCGAGCTCAGGCTCGTGCCCTTCGGCCGCGACCAGGAATTCGCAGGGGATGATGTCGGTGCCCTGGTGCAGCAGCTGGAAGAAAGCGTGCTGGCCATTGGTTCCGGGCTCGCCCCAGACCAGCGGGCCGGTCGGCCGTGTCACCGCGCCGCCCGCCTTGTGCACGCGCTTGCCGTTCGACTCCATGTCGAGCTGCTGCAGATAGGCCGGCAGTCGTGCAAGGCGCTGGTCGTAAGGCAGGACGGCGCGGGCCGGGTAGCCGCAGCTCTCGCGATGCCAGAGCCCGATCAGCGCGAACAGCACCGGCAGGTTCTCATTGAGCGGCGCGGTGCGAAAATGCTCGTCCATCGCATGCGCGCCGGCGAGGAAGGCGCGGAAATTCTCCGGCCCGATTGCGATCATCACCGGCAGGCCGATCGCCGACCAGACCGAATAGCGCCCGCCAACCCAGTCCCAGAAGCCGAAGATGCGGTCGGGCGCGATGCCGAAGGTGGCGACCTTGTCGAGCGCGGTCGAGACCGCGGCGAAGTGCTTGGCCACCGCCTCTTCCCCAAGCGCGCTGGCGATCCAGCGCCGCGCCGTCGCGGCATTGGTCATGGTCTCGATCGTGGTGAAGGTCTTGGACGCGACGATCACCAGCGTGCGAGCCGGATCGAGCTTCGCCAGGGTGTCTGCGATATGAGCGCCGTCGATGTTGGAGACGTAATGCAGGCGCGGCCCGTCATGATAGGGCGCAAGCGCCAGCGTCGCCATCACCGGGCCGAGATCGGAGCCGCCGATGCCGATATTGACGACATCGCTGAAGCGCCCGCCATCGGCCGCCGCGATCCTGCCGCTGCGGATGCCTTCGGCGAAGGCGGCCATCCGCTCCAGAACCGCGTTCACATCCGGCATGACGTCGACGCCGTCGACCATGACGGGCCGGCCGGACTGGTTGCGCAGCGCCGTATGCAGCACGGCGCGGCCCTCGGTCGTGTTGATCGGCTCGCCGGCGAACATGGCGTCGCGCTTGCCCTGAACATCCGCCGCCTCGGCGAGCGCCTGCAGCAGCGCCATGGTCTCAGCTGTCACCGCCGCCTTGGAATAGTCGAGCACGAGATCGTCGAGCCGGACCGAAAACGTGGAAAAGCGCTGCGGGTCGGCGGCGAAGAGTTCGCGCAGGTGGTGAGATACGGTTCGGGTACGATGCGCGGCGATATCCGCCCAGGCCTTCTCCAGCACGATCATTCTCCTCGATGCTTGCGAACGGCCGCGATCCGGCAAGCCGAGGTAGCATAGCGATAGCGCCGAGGTCACGGCAGCAGCTGGGCAGGACGGCCATGCAGAAGGAGGACCATCAGCCCAAACGGGCCAGCTCCGTCTGCACTTCTACCGCTTTCGGCAGATCGGCCCCGCGACGTCCGACCGTGATGGAAGCAGCGATTGCGGCATAGGTCAGCAACTCGCCCAATGCCGCTCGATCGAGCCCAGCGACGCCTTCTATGCTCAACCGATCCCTCTGCGACAGCCACGCCAGCAATGCGGCATGGAAGCTGTCGCCGGCGCCCACCGTGTCACGGACGCTGACCGCCCTGGCCGGCAGTTCAACCTGCTCGGCGGCGCAAAAGCCGATCGCACCGTCCGCGCCGCGCGTGATCACCACCAGCTTCGCGCCAAGCCCCAGCCAGTAGGCGGCCGCCTCCTGCAGCGACAGGCGCCCGCCCCAGGCGATGCGGATGTCCTCGTCACTCGCCTTGATGATGGTCGCGACGCGATAGAACCGCTCGGCGGCATCAGCCCACAGCGCCATGTCCGGCACGACACCCGGTCGCAGGTTGGGATCGACGCTGATCACCCGGCGGCCATGCTCGCGCTCGGCCAGAAGCGCGAGCGTCGCGCCTGTCGGCTCGACCGCCATGCTGTAGGAGCCGAAGCTGAGCGCCTGCACCTCGGATGCCAGCTCGGCCGGCAGCTCGGCCGGCATCAGGAAGCGGTCGGCAGCGCCTTCGCCATGGAAACCGTAGCTCGGCTGTCCGCCCCCTCCTGTGGCGACGGCCGAGATGGTCGAGAGCCGGTCGCTGCGGACGATGAAGCGGCCATCGACACCTTCCTGCCTCAGCCGCTCTGCCAGCATCGTGCCGATGCCATCGCGCGCGATCGCCCCGAGGAAGCCGACCGGCACGCCGAGCCGCGCCAGGCCGATCGCGACATTGAACGGCGAGCCGCCGGCAACGGCGCGCCCGGCCATCTCGGCCCCCTCAGGGGCATCAAGGAAGAGGTCGACGAGCGCCTCGCCACAGACCAGGATCATGACACCGTGCTCAGGCTACGTGAGGGATGGCGCAAGGCCGGATCGAACGGATTGAGCATGGCGCCCAATGTCGCCGCTTCCGTCTTGAGAATGGCGACGACGCCTGGCAGGCGCTCGGGACGTAAGCGATCCGCCAGCGTGCCGACGCTGAGCGCCGCAACGGCGCGCCCCTGCGCATCGAAGACCGGTACGCCCAGGCCCGCCATGCCCGGGATCAGCCCGGTATTGAGATTGACCCAGCCCTGCTCGCGCGCCTTGCCCAGTTCGACGCGCAGCGCCGCCTCGTCGAGAAAGCCGCGATCGAGCAGGCGCGGCACGTTGAAGCGGATCACCGCCTCGCGCTCAGCCTCGGGCAGATGGGCGAGGATGGCGAGACTCCCCTGCCCCAGTCCGAGCGGCACCTTGCCGCCGATATCGCCGGTGAAGGAGCGGATCGGGAACGGCCCCTCGATCCGGTCGAGGCAGACAGCGTCGTAGCCGTTGCGGACGAGCAGGAAGATCGTGTCGGTCAGCGTCGCCGAGAGGCGCAGCAGCACCGGCTTGGCGAGGTCGCGCAGGCCGTCGGCATGGCCGGCGCGCGCCGCCAGCACGAAGAAGTCGAGCGCCAGCCGGTAGCGCTTGCCGGTCTGCTCGACGAAGCCCTCGGCGGCAAAGTCCTGCAGCGCGCGATGCGCCGTCGGCTGGCTGCAGCCGGCCTGCTCGGCGAGGTCCTTGAGGCGGATACCCCCGGCGTCGGCCGCCCCGACAAGGCGCAGCAGGCCGAGCGCACGGCGCAGGCTGGAGAGAGGCTCGGCAGAATCAGACATCCATCTACGTTAATCGCTTAGACAAGTAGTCGCAATAAATTTCATATAACGGAATTATATGGATTAAAATTCTCTCATACGGAATTCTTCGTTGACGAAGTTCCACTCCTGCCGCTTCCTCCCAGCATAAGGCAAGAGACCCCGATGAGCGGGCGGGGCAGGTCAAGCGGGAGAAGTCATGGGCTTTCTGACGCTGGAGAAGCTGAGCAAGGTCTATGGCGACTTTGCCGCCGCGCGCGACATCGACCTCAGCGTCGCCAAGGGCGAGTTCGTCTCGCTGCTCGGCCCCTCCGGCTGCGGCAAGACCACGACGCTGCAGATGATCGCCGGGCTGGTCGAGCCGACCACCGGGACGATCATGCTCGACGGCCGCGACATCACCCGCGAGAAGCCGAACAAGCGCGGCCTCGGCATCGTCTTCCAGAGCTACGCGCTCTTTCCGCACATGACGGTGGCTGAGAACGTCGCCTTCGGCCTGGAGATGCGCAAGATCGCAAAGGCCGGGCGCGACGAACGGGTCAAGGCCATGCTCGCCCTCGTGCATCTGAATCCGTTGGCCGAACGCTATCCGCGCCAGCTCTCCGGCGGCCAGCGCCAGCGCGTCGCCATCGCCCGCGCCCTCGTCATCCAGCCGCCGGTGCTGCTGCTCGACGAACCGCTCTCCAATCTCGACGCCAAATTGCGGGAGGAGATGCAGTTCGAACTGCGCCGCATCCAGCAGCGCGTCGGCACCACCACGATCATGGTCACGCACGACCAGTCCGAGGCGCTCTCGATCAGCGACCGCGTCGTGGTGATGGAACAGGGGCGGATGACGCAGGTCGACGCGCCCTACAAGCTCTACGAGAATCCGGCGACGCCATTCATCTCCACCTTCGTCGGCAAGATGAACCGGCTGGAGGGCACCTGGCGCAAGGGCGCGGCCGAGGTCGCCGGGATCGCCCTGCCGGCCGAAGCCAGTGGGCTCGCCGAGGGTGCAGCCATCGCAGTGTCGATCCGCCCCGAGAAGATCGCGCTCAAGCCGCCTGGCCAAGGCCGCATCGACGGCACCATCGCCAACCGCTTCTTTCTCGGAAGCTCCTGGCTGTTCACGGTCGAGACCGCGGCTGGGCCGATCCTTGTCTCGCTGCCGAACGATGGCGAGGAGCCGGCTCGCGAGGGCGCAAAGGTCTCGCTCGACTGGGCCCCGGCCAGCCTGCGCATCGAACCGCTGGCGCAGGGAGCGGCGGCATGAGCGTCGGGCGCTCCGCGGCAACACCGTTCTGGCTCGCCGGGCCAGGCGCGCTGCTCTTTCTCGGACTGATCATCCTGCCGCTCGCGCTGACCCTGATCCTCTCCTTCCACGCCTACGACCACACGACCGGCATCAAGAACGAGTTCACCCTCAACCATTACGCTGCCGTGTTTTCGGACGAGTACTATCTCGGCATCTTCTGGCGCACGCTGCGGCTCGCAGGCCTGACCACGCTGATCTGCGTCGTCATCGGCGCGCCCGAAGCCTATATCCTGTCGCGGATGCGCGATCCCTGGCGCTCGGTCTTCCTGCTGGTGATCATCGGGCCGCTGCTGGTCTCGGTCGTGGTCCGTGCTTTCGGCTGGAGCATGCTGCTCGGCTCGACCGGGCTGGTGAACCAGGCGCTGCAAGGCCTCGGCTTCGATAGTGTGCGGCTGCTCTATACCGAGACCGCGATCGTGATCGCGCTCGTCCACGTCATGCTGCCCTTCATGGTGATCCCGGTCTGGACCGCGCTACAGAAGCTCGATCCGATGGTCGAGGCCGCCGCCTGGGGCCTTGGCGCCTCGCATCTCACCGCCTTGCGCCGAGTCGTGCTGCCGCAGGTCTCGCTCGGCATGCTCTCCGGCAGCCTGATCGTCTTCGGCCTCTCGGCTTCGGCCTTCGCCATTCCCGGCCTGCTCGGCGGGCGCCGGCTCAAGATGGCGGCGACGCTGGTCTACGACGAATACATGCACGAGCTGAACTGGCCGCTCGGCGCGACGATCGCGATCATCGTCCTCGTCGCCAATCTCGTGATCATGCTGGCCTATAACCGCGTCATCGAGACGCGCGCCCGCAAGGCTTTGGGGTGAGCGCCATGCAGAAGAACGGCCCCGTCGCCCTCCTCTTCCATACACTGGTCGTCGCCTTCGTGCTGGCGCCGCTCGTCGTGATCTGTCTTGTCGCCTTCACGCCGGAGAACACGCTCTCGATCCCGACCACCAGCTTCTCGCTGCGCTGGTTCAAGGCAATCTTCGAGCATCCCGACTTCGTTGCCTCTTTCGTCAACAGCCTCTGGCTGGCGACGCTCGCGGCGACGCTCGCGGTCGCGATCTCGGTGCCGGCCGCGCTCGCCATCGACCGCTATGATTTCCCCGGTCGCAATGCGCTCAACGCGCTCTTTCTTTCGCCGCTGATCATCCCGCACCTCGTGCTAGGTGTCGCTTTCCTCAGGCTCTTCGCACTGATCGGCGCGACCGGCAGCTTCGCATGGCTCGTTGCGTGCCATGTCGTGGTGATCACGCCCTATGTGCTGCGGCTGGTGATGGCGGCCTTCACCGGGCTCGATCGCTCAGCCGAGCAGGCAGCGATGACGCTCGGCGCCTCGCACTGGACGGTGTTCCGCCGCGTCACCGCGCCGATGATCCTGCCCGGCATCACCGGCGGCTGGCTGCTCGCCTTCATCAACAGCTTCGACGAGCTGACCATGTCGATCTTCGTGACGTCACCGCAGACCGTGACCCTGCCGGTGCGCATGTACATGTACGCAACCGAATCCATCGACCCGATGATGGCCGCGGTCTCGGCGCTGATGATCGCGCTGACAGCAGCCGCCATGCTGGTGCTCGACCGCGCCTTCGGCCTCGACAAGATCCTGGTCGGGCAGAAGTGACATGCCGCTCCTGCATCGCCTCGCCCGCACAGACCACCCGACCATCCCGTTCACGCTGGACGGCGTCGCTTGTGAGGGCCGCGTCGGCGACACCGTGCTGACCGCGATCCTCACCCACACCGAGCGCTTGCGCCTCAGCGAGTTCTCGGCCTCGCCGCGCGCCGGCTTCTGCCAGATGGGCGCCTGCCAGGATTGCTGGGTCGTACTCGAAAACGGCGAGCGCCTGCGCGCCTGCTCGGCAGCTTTGACCGCTGGTATGCGCATCATCACCCGCCGCACGAGGACGGCATGAACGGGCAATCGACCAGTGAGCGCCAGCAACCGCTGATCGTCGGCGCCGGCCCTGCCGGCATCCGCGCCGCGCAGGCGCTGGTGAAAGCCGGCCTGCGACCGCTCGTCGTCGACGAGTCCCCGGCCTGCGGCGGCCAGATCTATCGCCAGCGCCTTGTGCCGGATGGGCGCTCCAGCCGCGACCTTTACGGCTCGGAAGCGCAGAAGGCCGAAGCGCTGCATCGCGATTTCGCCGCGCTCGACGGCAGGCTCGACTACTGGCCGCAGGCACTGCTCTGGAATCTGCGCGACGGCCGGGCCGACATCATGGTCGAGGGCACGAGCCGGCAGGTCGCCTATGACGGGCTCGTGCTCGCCACCGGAGCGACCGACCGCATCCTGCCGATCCCCGGCTGGACGCTGCCCGGCGTCTTCACCCTCGGCGGGGCCCAGATCGCGTTGAAGAGCCAGGGCTGCGCCATCGGTTCAAGGATCGTATTCCTTGGCTCCGGCCCGCTGCTCTACCTTGTCGCCTGGCAATACATGAAGGCCGGCGCCAAGGTCGCGGCGGTGCTCGACACCGCGCCCTTCTCGGCGAAATTCAACCTGCTGCGTGGCCTGCCGCTCTTCCCGAGCATCGTGCTGCGCGGCATGCGGATGACCGCGGAGTTGAAGCTGGGTGGCGTCGCACTGCATTACGGCGTCGGCGATGTCCGCATCGAAGGTACCGAAAAGGTCGGTGCGATCGCCTGGCGCCAGGACGGGCTGGAGCATCGCCTCGCCTGCGACGGCGTCGGCTACGGCCTTGCGTTGCGCTCTGAAACCCAACTCGCCGACCTCGCCGGCTGCAGCTTCGCCTTCAACCAACGCGACCGTGCCCTCCTGCCCGAGCGCGACGCGGCCGGCCGCACCAGCGTGGCGGGCGTCTATCTCGCCGGCGATGGCGCCGGCATCACCGGAGCGGATGCGGCCGAGCGCGCCGGCGAGCGCTCCGCTCTCGCTCTGCTGCAGGATCGCGGCCTACCGCATGACGCTAGCCGCGCCGCCACCCTCGAAGCTGACCTCGCCCGCATCGGCCGCTTCCGCGACGTCCTCGAGGCGGCCTTCCCCTTTCCGGCGCACTGGGTGCGTGACATCGCCGACACGACGACGCTCTGCCGCTGCGAGGAGATCAAGGCCGGCGAGGTCCGCGCCGCCATCGGCCAGTTCGGCGTGCACGAGCTCAACCGGCTGAAGGCGGTGAGCCGCATCGGCATGGGCCGCTGCCAGGGCCGCATCTGCGGTGCCGGCGCGGCCGAACTGCTCGCGCATGAGACGAACCGCAACATCGAAGCCGTCGGCCGCTTGCGCAGCCAGGCGCCGATCAAGCCGGTGCCGCTGACGCTTGCGCTCGCGGCGCAGCCGGAGGCGGCGGAATGAGCCGGCGGCTCGAAGTCGACGTCGCGATCATCGGCGGTGGCCTCGTCGGCTCCTCGGCTGCGCTGGCGCTGCGCGGCATGGGCTTTTCCGTCGCCTTGCTCGACAAGGGCTTTTGCGGTGCCCAGGCCTCGGGCGTGAACTATGGCGGCGTCCGCCGCCAGGGCCGGCCGATCGAGCAATTGCCGCTGTCGCAGCGGGCGCATGCGGTCTGGCCCCGCCTCAAGGCGCTGATCGGCATCGACGGCGAGTTCCTGCGCTCGGGCCATCTCAAGCTCGCCCGCAACGAGGCCGACATGGCCGCGCTCGAAACCTATGCTGCAACTATCGCCGAGCAGGGCCTCGACCTTGAGCTGATCGGCCATAATGGCCTGCGCGAGCGCTTCGGCTGGATCGGCGATGGCGTCGTCGGCGCCTCCTTCTGCCCCGGCGATGGCCATGCCAATCCGCGCCTGGTCTCGACCGGCTTTGCCGCCGCGGCGCGCCGGGCCGGCGTCGAGGTGCTGGAGAACACCCCCGTCGAAGGCGTGACCCGCGACGGCGACCGCTTCGCCCTGGACGCGGCCGGCAACCTCACGCTGCGGTCCCGCTTCGTCATCAACAGCGCCGGCGCCTGGGCCGGTCCTTTTGCCGAGAGCTTCGGCGAGCCGGTGCCGCTCTCGCGCATCTACCCGTCGATGGTCGTGACCGAGCCGATGGCGCCGGTGATGTCGGTCAATATCGGCATGACAGGTCGCGGCATCTATGCCCGCCAGGTCGAGCGCGGCAATGTCGTCGTCGGCGGCGAGCGCGCCTTGCCGCTGGGCGATGTCGACCTGTCGCGACCGCGCGGCGAGGGTGCGCTCTCGATCATGAACCGCGCCGCCGCGCTGTTTCCCGGCCTGCGCCATGCCCAGGCGATCCGCTTCTGGAGCGGCACCGAGGGCGCGATGCCGGACGAGAACCCGGTGATCGGCCCGAGTCGAACCACGCCCGGATTGCTCCATGCCTTCGGTTTCACCGGCGCCGGCTTCCAGATCGCGCCGGGGGTCGGCGAGGTGCTCGCCGAGCTCGTCCGGGATGGTGAAACGGAGACCCCGATCGAGGCCTTCTCGATCGGCCGCTTCAAAGAGATTTCCGCCCGCACCGACGCTGGCTCGGGTGCGGGGCAAAACCAAGAGCCGCACCAACCAGGGGAGATCAGACCATGACCCGCTATCGCAGCATCCTGTCGGCCAGCGTTGCCGCTATCGCGCTCGCCGCCGCGGGCAGCGCCTTCGCCCAGTCGAAAACGCTCTATGTCGGCATGAACGGCGGCAACTTCGAGAGGACCTATACCCAAGGCGTTTTCCCGGCTTTCGAGAAGGCCAACGACGTCAAGGTCGTTGTCGTGCCCGGCACCTCCTCCGACATCCTCGCCAAGGCGACCGCGGCCAAGGACAAGCCGCAGATGCACGTGATGTTCCTCGACGACGGCGTGATGTTCCGGGCGATCGGCGCCGGCCTCTGCGAGAAGCTCAATTCTAGCCCAGAACTGGGCCAGATTCCTGCCAACTCGCGCCTGAAGGACGGTATGGCCGCCGGCATCGATATGGGGATGACCGGCCTTGCCTATAACAAGAAGATGTTCGACGAGAAGGGCTGGCCGGCACCGACATCCTGGATGGATCTCGCCGACCCCAAATACAAGGGCAAGGTCGTCTTCCAGTCGGCCTCGGCCTCCTCCTTCGGCCTGCACGCCTTCCTGATGTTCAACCGCATCCAGGGCGGCACCGAGGCTAATGTCGAGCCAGGCTTCACCAAGTTCCGCGACACGATCGGCAAGAATGTGCTCGAATTCATCCCGAACTCGGCCAAGGTCGCCGAGATGGTCCAGACTGGCGAGGCCGCGATCTTCCCGCTGACACCGACGCAGGTCGCAACGCTGAAAGAAAAGGGAATCCCGGTCGAATATGCCCAGCCGAAAGAGGGCTCGGTCGTATTGTCGGTTGCGCAATGCGTCATCGCCAACAATTCCGAGCAGGAGCTGGCGCAGAAGCTCGCCGCCTATCTGCTATCTGCGGAAGCCCAGCAAAAGGCGATGGAAATCGGCAACAGCCTGCCCTCGAACCCCAATGCCAAGGCATCGACGCCAGCTGTGCAGGCGAGACTCGACACTGTTCAGACTTACTTGAAGACGGCTGTGGTCATGGACTGGGACCAGATCAACGCCAAGCGGCCGGAATGGAACAGCCGCTGGAACAAGATGATCGAGCGCTGAGGCGGCACCGTAGCCAGTCACCGCCGCGCCTCAGCGCGGCGGTGTTTTCGTTTGATCGCGACGAGCGCCTCTCAACTGAAACTGAGTGGGCCGGTTTGACAGGAGACGTTGCCTCGCTCCATTCTTGCAATCGATTACATCACCAATCGGTTGGTTGTTAGCGAGCTCCGGCAAGGAGCCATCCTGTCGGGAGGGTCGCCATGAAGACGATGAAGGGCCCGGGACTCTTTCTCGCCCAGTTCGCCGGCGACGCGGCGCCGTTCAATTCGCTCGATGCGATCGGCCGCTGGGCCGCCTCCCTCGGCTACAAGGGCGTGCAGATCCCGAGCTGGGATGCCCGGCTGTTCGATCTAAAAAAGGCCGCGGAATCCGACATCTATTGCGACGAGGTCAAGGGCACGCTCGCCCAGTACGGCCTGTCGATCACCGAGCTCTCGACCCATCTCCAGGGCCAGCTCGTCGCCGTCCACCCCGCCTTTGACGAGGCCTTCGACGGCTTTGCGATCCCTGCCGTGCGCGGCAATCCCAAGGCCCGGCAGGAATGGGCGGTCGAGCAGATGAAGCTCGGGGCGAAAGCCTCGCGCCGGCTCGGCCTCTCCGCCAATGTCAGCTTCACCGGCGCGCTCGCCTGGCCCTTCGTCTACCCTTGGCCACAGCGCCCGGCCGGACTGGTCGAGACCGCCTTCACCGAACTCGGCAAGCGCTGGCGCCCGATCCTCGACGCCTACGACGAGGCCGGCGTCGACCTCTGCTACGAGATTCACCCGGGCGAGGACGTCCATGACGGGGCGACCTTCGAGCGCTTCGTCGATGCGGTCGGCGGCCACCCCAGAGCCTGCATCAATTACGATCCCAGCCATTTTCTGTTGCAGCAGCTCGACTACCTCGCCTTCATCGATATCTACCACGAGCGCATCAAGGCCTTCCATGTGAAGGATGCCGAGTTCAATCCGAACGGCCGTGTCGGCGTCTATGGTGGCTACGAGCCCTGGATCGACCGCGCCGGCCGCTTCCGCTCGCTCGGCGACGGCCAGGTCGATTTCGGCAGCATCTTCTCCAAGCTGGCGCAGTACGATTACGATTCCTGGGCCGTGCTCGAATGGGAATGTGCCCTGAAACATCCCGAGGACGGCGCGCGCGAGGGGGCCGAATTCATCGCCGCCCACATCATCCGCGTCACCGAAAAGGCCTTCGACGATTTTGCCGCCGGCGGCACCGACGAGGCAGCCAACCGGCGTATGCTGGGACTTACCACCTGACTTGGTCATCCCGGACAAGCCGCGAAGCGGCGCCGATCCGGGGTCCATTCCTGAAGCGTTCCGGAATGGGTCCCGGGTCTCCGCTTCGCTCCGCCCGGGACGACCAGGATTGTAGAGTGGTTAGATTTTGAGGAGCCGTCTATGCCGATCGAAGCCTCCACCGGCACCAAGCTCAACCGCCGGCTGCGCCTCGGCATGGTCGGCGGTGGGCGCGGCGCCTTCATCGGTGCGGTCCATCGCATCGCCGCCCGGCTCGACGACCGCTGGCAATTGACCGCTGGCTCGCTCTCCTCAGATCCGGAGCGCGGGCGGCTCTCGGGCGAGGACCTGCTGCTCGATCCCGCCCGCCTCTATGCCGATGCCAACGAGATGGCCAAGCGCGAGAAGCGCCGCAAGGACGGCATCGATGCGGTCGCGATCGTCACGCCGAACCATGCGCATGCGCCGGCGGCAAAAGCTTTCCTCAAGGCCGGCATCCATGTGATCTGCGACAAGCCGCTGACCACCAGCCTGCGCGAAGCGGAAGCACTCGCCAAGCTGGCGCAGGATAGCGGCCTGATCTTCGCCGTCACCCACAACTATACCGGCTACCCGCTGGTCCGGCAGGCCCGCGCCATGGTCGCCGAAGGGGTGATCGGCAAGCTCCGCGTCGTCCAGGTCGAGTACGCGCAGGACTGGCTCGCGACACGGCTCGAGGACAGCGGCCAGAAGCAGGCGGCATGGCGCACCGATCCCGCCAAATCGGGGCCGGCCGGCGCGATCGGCGACATCGGCAGCCATGCCTTCAACCTCGCCGAATTCGTCGCCGGCGACGAGGTCGAGGCACTTGCGGCCGACGCGCATGTCTTCGTCGAGGGCCGCCGGCTCGACGACAACG
Source organism: Bosea vestrisii (assembly GCF_030144325.1). Classification (NCBI taxonomy): domain Bacteria; kingdom Pseudomonadati; phylum Pseudomonadota; class Alphaproteobacteria; order Hyphomicrobiales; family Alloboseaceae; genus Allobosea; species Allobosea vestrisii. The sequence goes on from NZ_CP126307.1 coordinate 2,549,784, forward strand.
CCCATATGCTACTGCGCTTCAAAGGCGGCGCGCGCGGTATGCTCTGGTGCAGCCAGGTCGCCGCCGGCCAGGAGAACGGGCTGCGCATCCGTCTCTATGGCGAAAAGGGCGGACTCGAATGGCAGCAGGAGAATCCAAACCTGCTGATCCACTCGCCGCTCGGCGAGCCGCCGCGCCTGATCCGCCGCAACGGCGCCGGCGCCTATCCGGTCGCCAACGCCGCCTCGCGCGTGCCCGCTGGCCATCCCGAGGGCTATCTCGAAGGCTTCGCCCAACTCTATACCGACATCGCCGAGCAGATCGCGGCCCGGATCGAGGGGCGCGAGCCCGCCTCCTTCTCGATGCTGGTGCCAACCGTCGCTGATGGCGTGCGCGGCGTCCGCTTCATCGAGGCGGCGGTGCGCTCCTCGGCCAAGGGCGCGCGCTGGCTGGAGCTCTGATAGCGACCAAACGAAAGCGCGGCCCGAGGGCCGCGCTTCCAGAATTTGCGTCGAACCGGGTTATTCGATGATCTGCACGATCCTGCGTGTCTTCGGTTCGACGATCACCGTGCGGTCGTTCACCATCGTGTAGCGATAGCCTGCGCGCGCCCCGTATTCGCGTGGCACCTCGCGATAGGTGACGCCGCGCGTCGGCAGCACCGCGCCGACCTCGAGCGGTTCCTCATAGGTGTAGGACGGCACGCGGTGCTGGACTACATACTGGCGGAAACGCGGCTGGGTCGTATCACCGATGATCGCGCCGGCAACCGCGCCGCCGACGCCGCCGACCACTGCACCGGGTGGCCCGCCGACGATCGCGCCGCCGACTGCACCGGCCGCAGCGCCGCCGGCCGCACCACCCTGGGCGCCCGAAGGATTCTGCTGCGCCATGGCAGCAGTCGAAAGTGCGACGATGGCCGTCGCGAGAACCAGTTTCTTCATCATCTGAATTCCTCCTTCCGATGACAGAACTTCCCGGCCAACCGTTCTCGCGCCGCATAGTTCCCCAGATAATGCGATGTCGTGAGGATGCCGCGATTCCGCCGGCAAGTCGCCTTCAGCTTGTCTCCTTGCCGCCATGCGGCGCATAAGAACGCACGCTCGAACGGCAGGGAGACTGCATGGAATTTCGCCCCGATATCGGCCAGCTCTCGCCGACCGTGCGCGAGCACCTGGCGCCGGCCAACCTGCTGCGCGTCGGCATCAACCTCTCGAACTTCCTGCTGGTCTCCAGCCGTGGCCCGCAGGGCGAGCCGCAAGGCGTCTCACCCGACATAGCCCGCGCCCTCGCCGACCATCTCGGCACCAGCCTGCGCCATGTGCCCTATGAGAATCCCGGCCTGCTCGCCGATGCCGCGCCTTGCGACGAATGGGATGTCGGGTTGATCGGCGCCGAGCCGCAGCGGGCCGAGGCAATCAGCTTCACCCCGGCCTATGCCGAGATCGAGGCGACCTATCTGGTCCGCGAGGCATCGCCACTGCGCGAGATCACCGATGTCGATGCGCCAGGCGTGCGCATCGCCGTCAGCGGCCGCGCCGCCTATGGCCTCTGGCTCGATCGCAACATCCGCAAGGCCGAACTCGTCCGCTCCGGCACGCTCGACGATTCCGCCAGTGATTTCGTCGACGGGGAGCTCGATGCGCTGGCGGGCCTGCGGCCGCGCCTGCTGAAGGATATCGTGGCGATCCCCGGCACGCGCATCCTCGACGGGTATTTCATGACCGTGCAGCAGGCGATCGGCGTGCCCAAAGCCAAGGCCGAGGCGGCGGATTATCTGGCAAAGTTCGTTGCCGCGGCGAAGGAATCGGGTTTCGTCGCGGCGCTGATCGCAAAGCACGGCGTGCAGGGGCTGAGCGTCGCGCGATAATCCCGAGGCGTCATTCTCGGGCGAAGCGAAGCGTAGACCCGAGAATCTCAGGGCAGCAGGCGCCGAACGGAGCCTCATTGGGCCTGAGATGCTCGGGTCAAGCCCGAGCATGACGGCCAGAGTCAGGTCCCGTCCGTCCCCGCCCCGCAGACCAGCGCGCAGACCTTGCTGCCCGGCGCCGGCACGAAGCGCTTGGCCTGCAAGGCCGCAACCGCCGCTGCACCCGAGAGGTCGGCGGCGATGCCGAACTCGAACCAGAGCGATTGAGCCGCCTGTTCCATCTCCGCGTCGCTGACCAGCACGATCTCGTCGACATTGCGCGCGACGGCCTCATAGATCGCCTGGTCGGTGCGCCGGCACGACATGGTCGCGACCCGCGTCTCGAGCTTGTCGAGCGTGACCAGCTTGCCGGCTTCGAGGCAGGCGTGCAGCGTCGGCGAGCCATAGGGCTCGATGCCGATGATGCGTGTCTGCGGCCGTAGTGCCTTCACCGCGGTGGAGAGGCCGGTGATCAGGCCGCCACCACCGATCGCGACGAGGATGACGTCAACTTCGGGAAGCTCGTCGAGGATGTCGAGGCCGAGCGTGCCCTGGCCGGCAACCACCACGGGATCGCTGAACGGGTGCGCATAGGTCGCGCCGGTCTCCCTGGCATAGGCCAGCGCCGCGGCATTGGCATCGTCCCAGATCGCGCCGACGATCTCGACATCGGCGCCCCAGCGCTTCAGCTTGGCGACCTTGTCGGCGACGACGTTGGACGGCAGGAAGATCTTGGCGCTGACGCCGAGGACATGGGCCGAGCGGGCGATGGCGAGCCCGTGATTGCCGCCCGACGCCGTGACGACACCGCGAGCTAACTCCTCGGCCGAGAGCGTCAGCAGGCGGTTCATCGCGCCGCGCGCCTTGAACGAGCCGGCCGCCTGCAGCAATTCGAGCTTCAGCGTCACCGTACCGCCGAACTCATCGCGCGAGCTGAGCTGGTCATAGGGCAGGATCGGCGTCTTGCGGATATGCGGCGCAATCCGCCAGCGCGCGGCTCGGATGTCATCGAGGCCGATCACGACAGTACCCCGCGATAGGGCGCCGCCACGATCAGGCAGCAATTGCCCGGCCTGACGCGGCCCGGCTGGCGCCGGCCATAGAGGATGCCGTCGGCAGCGTAATTCAGCGTCTCGGGCGGGCGGGTCGGGTCCCAGGTGCAATGGATGCGCCCTGCCGGCTGGCCGGCGCTGACCTTTTCGCCATTGGCGTGGAAGGGCTCGAAGACGCCGTCGGCCGTGGCATAGACGTAAGCCGCCGTTCCCGGCAGTTCGAGCACCTGCCCGCCGCCGCTGCGTGGCTCCGGCTTGTCGCGCCTGACGATGCCGAGATGATCGAGCACATTGGCGACGCCGCGCCGACAGATCTTGAGCGCGTCCAGCGAGACCGTGCCGGCGCCTGCCATCTCGGTGCCGACAGTGACGAGGCCCTGGCGGCAGGCAGTCGCTGTCGCGGTGCGAGGCTCGCCGAGATTGCCGATGACCACTGTCATTGGCGCGTCGAAGGCCTGCACGGCCGCGACATTGCGCTTGTGCAGCGCCGGATCGTCACTCGGCTCGACGATGGCGCTCGGGATGATGTCGAGCGAGGAGCCGCCGGAATGCAGGTCAAGGAAGGCGTCGCCCAGCGGCATGATGTGGTCGCTGACGAAGGCCGAGATCTGCTGGGTGATGGTGCCGCGCGGATCGCCTGGGAAGGTCCGGTTGAAATTGAGCCCGTCGACCGTGGAGGTGCGCTGGCCGGCGATGACCGCGTGGACATTGTTGGCCGGCATCAGAATGAGCCGGCCCTGCACTTGGCCAGGATCGAGATCGCGGATCAGGTCGCAGATCGCGATCGGCCCCTCGTATTCGTCGCCATGATTGCCGCCTTCGAGGATGGCGGTCGGGCCCGAGCCGTTCTTGATGATCGCGACCGGGATCCGCGTCGCGCCCCAGGCGTCGTCATGCGGCGAATGCGGAATCATCAGGAAGCCGACCTGCTTGCCGTCCTTCTCCGGATCGACCGTGAGGAAGGCGCTGGATGGGCGCGGGGTGGGCTTTTGGCGGGGGCTGGTCATGGTGGGGCTCGGGCAGTTTAGGTGCTGGTTTCAGGACAAGCCGCGGGGAACCCCTCTCCTGGAAGGAGAGGGGCAGGGGTGAGGTGTTCGGACTGGAAACGTTGGCTTGAGCCCAACCGCGCGGTCGGCGCTCGCGGAACTGGGCGAACGACCTACCCCTCACCCTACCCTCTCCCTCCGGGAGAGGGTTCCCCGCGCCAGCTTCGGTTGCCGATTGCGGATTACAGCGTCGGCAGCGGGTCCATCGGCATGTCCAGATACTTCTTGTGCAGCCGGTCGAGCTCGCCGTTCATCGAAGCGTAGAAGATGAAGCCGTCGAGCCAGCGCACCAGATTATGCTGGTCCATCTGGACGCCCATATGCGCGGGGCTGCGCCGGATGACGAACTTGCGCTCGAACTCCTTGCTCGGGTTCTGCTTGGCGAGCGCCTGGGCGACAATCGAGTTGGTCGCGAGCAAATCGGCCTGGCCGGTGATGTAGGCCGCGGCCGCGGTGGCGTCGTCCTCGGTGCGCATCACATTGGCCTTCGGCGCGGCTTCGGTGATGGCGAGTTCCTGCGTCGTGCCCTTGGCGGCCGCGATCCGGGTCGAGCCCAGCGTCTCCGGGCTGCTGACGGTGGCTGACTTCGCCCCGTAGACGGCCAGGAAGGTGTTGGCATAGGGCGCCGTGAACATGATCTGCCGGGCGCGCTCGGGCGACAGGCCCATCACCGAGATGACGATGTCGACCTTGTCGGTGAGCAGGAAGGGGATGCGGTTGGCGCCGGTGATCTGCTGCATCTCCAGCTTCACGCCGAGCCCCTTGGCGACCATCTCGGCGAGTTCGATGTCGAATCCAACAGCCTTGCGGTTGGCGTCCTGCGAGCCGAACGGCGGCGCATCGAGCGGCACGCCGATCCGCACCACACCCTTGGACAGGATGTCCTGGAGCTTGTCGGCCTTGGCCTCGACCGCTCCGAAAGCGGCGATCACCATCGCCGCCAAGCCTGCTAGAAATGAACGGGCTGCAAACAGTTTACGCATCTTTCTCTCCCCTCGTTGACCGGTACCGGAACTGATCTTCCCTGCCTCAGTGCAGGACCGCGCTGAGGAAGGTCTTGAGCTCGGGCGTCTTCGGCTCGGCGAGCACCGCCGCGGCCTGGCCTTCTTCGTGGATGCGGCCCTCGTGCATGAAGACAACGCGGGAGCCGAAGCGGCGGGCAAAGCCCATTTCGTGAGTGACGAGGATCATGGTCATGCCCTCCTGCGCCACGGATTCGAGCACTTTCAGCACCTCGCCGGTAAGCTCCGGGTCGAGCGCCGAGGTGACCTCGTCGAACAGCATCAGCTTCGGCCGCATGGCCAGCGAACGGGCGATCGCGACGCGCTGCTGCTGGCCGCCCGAGAGCTGCGATGGATAGGCGTCGAGCTTGTCCTCCAGCCCGACGCGGGCCAGCACCTCGCGGGCAACCGCGCGCGCCTCGTCCGGCCGCTGCTTCTTCACGACGCGCGGGGCTAGCGTGATGTTGTCGGCGACCGAGAGATGCGGGAACAGGTTGAAGCTCTGGAAGACGATCCCGACCTCCTGCCGGAGCTTGCGCAAATCGGTCGCCGGGTCGTTGACCTTGACGCCGTCGACGCTGATCGTGCCGGCCTGCACCGGCTCCAGCCCGTTGACGCAACGCAGCAGCGTGCTTTTCCCTGAGCCCGAGCGGCCGATCACGGCGACGACCTCGCCCTTCTCGATGTCGAGCGAGACGCCCTTCAGCACCTGGTTCGTGCCATAGCTCTTGCTGACGTCCTGGATTTCAACGAGCGACATCGAGCTTCCGCTCAAGCGAGCGGCTCCATTGCGTAAGGGGGAAGCACATCGCGAAATAGATGCAGGCGACGGTGATGTAGACGGCGAAGGGCTTGTAGGTGCCCGCCGCGGTGAGCTGACCCTCGCGGGTGAGCTCGACGAAGCCGATCACCGCCGCAAGCGAGGTGTTCTTGATCAATTGCACGAGGAAGCCGACCGTCGGCGGGATCGCGATGCGGATCGATTGCGGGATGATCACGTAGCGGAGCTGCTCGCCGAGCGAGAGCCCGAGCGAGGCCCCCGCCTCCCATTGCGTCCTGGCGATCGAGGTCAACGCGCCGCGCCAGATCTCGCCGAGGAAGGCCGAGCCATAGACCGAGAAGGCGACGGCCGCGGCGATCCAGGGATTGACCGAGATGCCAGCGAGCGGCAGGCCGAAGAAGATCAGGAACAGCCAGACCAGGAGCGGCGTGCCCTGGACGAGCTGGATATAGGTCGCCGAGAACCAGCGCAGCGGCGCGATCGGCAGGACGCGCAGGATCGCGAGCCCGAGCCCGAGCACGGCCGAACCGGCGAAGGCGACCACAGTCAGCGCGATCGTCCATCGCGCCGCCGCGATCAGGTACATCACATCGATGAGGCCAAATTCCCGAATCATCGGACGAACACCAGGCGGTAGATCAGGGCGAAGAGGCCGCGGAAGCCGATGGCGAGCGCGAGATAGAGCACGCCGATCACCGTATAGACCTCGAAATCCCGGAAGGTGCGCGACTGCACGATCGAGGCGGCGTGGAACAGGTCCTGCACCGAGATCTGCGAGGCGACGCTGGTCGCCAGCATCAGAAGCACGAACTGGCTGGTGAGCGCCGGGAACATCGCCTTCAGCGCCGGGAAGACGACGATGTAGCGGAAGACCTGCAGGCCGGAGAGGCCGAGCGAATGGCCGGCCTCGACCTGCGCCTTCGGCACCGCTTCCAGCCCGGCGCGAACGATCTCGGTGGTGTAGGCGCCGAGATTGATGACCAGCGCGATCATCGCCGCCGTCAGTCCGTCGAGCCGCAGGCCGAAGCTTGGCAAGCCAAAGAAGATCAGGAAGAGCTGCACCAGCAACGGCGTGTTGCGGATGATCTCGACATAGGCGCCGATGATGCGCTGCAGCCAAGTCGGGCCGTAGGTCCGTCCAGCCGCGCAGAGGACACCGATGATGAGCCCGCCAACCATCGCCACCAGCGACAGCAGAAGCGTGATCCAGACGCCGTCGAGAATGGACTCCCAGGCGGCAAAGACGTCGCGAAACTGGAGCCCGTACTTCATCGCGTCAGCCCTGCAAGCCCTGCGGGCCATGGGCCCGCCATCCGGATAGGATGGACGGATGTTGCGGCGATGCGGTCATCTCTCCCCCTCTTTACCCGGAGGCTAGTTTGGCTTCTTATTTGATGTCAAGCTTCACATATGAAACAGGCGCAGCATGAGCGTTTTCCCTGAAGCCGAGAATGACGAGAAGGCGGCCTATGCCGCGCCGGCCCTGGAGAAGGGCCTCGACATCCTCGAACTGCTCGCCGACACAGGCGAGCCGCTCTCGACCCGCGTCATCGCCGAGCGGCTGCAGCGCTCGAAGAGCGAGATCTTCCGCATGGTCTTCGTGCTGCAGCAGCGCGGCTATCTCGAGCGCGAGGCCGGGACAGACCGCCTCGGCCTGTCGCGGCGCCTGTTCGACCTCGGCATCAGGACGCCAGGCGGCAAGCAGCTGACCTCGGTCGTGCTGCCGCTGATGGAGCGTTTCAGCGAGGAGAGCGGCCAGGCCGCCCATCTCGTCGTGCTCAGCCGGGCCCAGACGGTGGTGCTGGCGACCACCGCCGGCCATCTCGACGCCAGCGTCATCGTCCGCCCCGGCTATGGCCGCCCGGCACTCGACGCCAATTCCGGCCTGCTGATCCTCGCTTTCCAGTCGGAGGCGCGCCGGCGCGGGCTTATGCGCGAGGCCCCGCTTGAGATCAGGCAGCACCTCGACGAGCCGGAAACCCAGGTAGCGCTCGCCGAAATCCGCACGCTCGGCCACCGCATCGCGGCGAGCCGCGACATCCTCGCCGTGACCGACATCGCCTGCCCGGTGATCGGCCCGACCGGCCATGCCGAGGCGGCGATCCTGGTGCCTTGCCTACAGCGCCATGGTGTCGAGACCGATGAGAATGCGATCCTGCTCGCACTCAAGGCCTGCGCCGCCGAGGCGGGCCTGCGCCTGCCCTACGGCTAGGGCTCATCCGGAAAAACCGCCGTCTAACCCGGAAAACCCGCGCAATTGCCGCAGCGCCACCCGAAGCCGGCCATATACTCTCCAAGATTGCTCGCGAATTTGCGTCTAACCGCCGCAACCGCCACGGAGGAGGACGATATGGCCGAGACCGCGACGAACCCGCAGACCATCGTGATGACCGATCCGGAGTGGATCGCGCTCGAGAGCATCAACGAAGAGACGCGCCGCTTCATCTTCGGTGAAACGATGCTGCGCCTGCTTCAGGGCCGTGGTCTGGCCGAGCCCGGCGACGAGGTCTGGAAGGTCACAACCCAGGGCCAGCAGGCGCTCGAAGCCCGCAGCAGCTGATCCTCAAATCCAGTTTCACTTCATACACGTCGTCCCGGGTCCCCCACGGTGGCCCGGGACGACTTCGTTCAAGGTCGTGTCCGTAGGCGGTTGCAAGCGCCCGCGGCGGAGCCCATCTCAACGGCACGCCAGTTCGCCCACGCTTCCGGAACCTGACGCATGAAACGCCCCGTCACCATCACCATCTCGCATTCGCTCGGCCGCGACGTGGCTCGCCGGCGGCTGCAGGGCGGCGTCGGCAAGGTCCGCGACAAGCTCGGCGGCTTCGGCATGCAGCTCGTCGAGGAGAGCTGGCAGGGCGACACGCTGCAGTTCGGCGTCGCGGCACTCGGCCAAACCATCAGCGGCAAGATCGAGGTCGAGGATGCGCTGGTGCGCGTCGAGGTGATGTTGCCGCTGATGCTCGCGATCTTCGCCGAGAAGCTCAAGCTCGGCGTCGAGAAGCAGGCCCAGATCCTGCTCGAGCACAAGCCCACCAAGGCCTGATCCTCGCGGCTTGCGCGCCATGTCGCAGCTCGCTTGCGACTTTTGTCTGCCATCGAAGGTTGAATTCGTCCGCGGCGATCCGCAAAGTCGCAACATCCCTTCCCGCCTGCCCTCCGGAGACCCATGCATCACGGCCCACTGATCGCCATCATCGTCATGGGCCTCGGCCTCGCCTTCGTCTTCGGGGCGCTGGCGCAGAAATTGAGGGTTTCCCCCTCGTCGGCTACCTCCTCGCCGGCGTCGCGGTCGGCCCCTTCACCCCCGGTTTCGTCGCCGACCAGGGCCTCGCCAACGACCTCGCCGAAATCGGCGTTATCCTGCTGATGTTCGGCGTCGGCCTGCATTTCTCGCTGAAGGACCTGCTCTCGGTCCGCGCCATCGCCGTGCCGGGTGCATTGGTGCAGATCGCAGCAGCCACACTGCTCGGCCTGGGCCTCGCGCTGCTGCTCGGCTGGACGGTGATCGCCGGCCTGGTCTTCGGCCTGGCGCTCTCGGTCGCCAGTACCGTCGTGCTGCTGCGCACCTTGCAGGAGCGCCGCATCGTCCAGACCGAGAAGGGCAAGATCGCCGTCGGCTGGCTGATCGTCGAGGACCTCGCCATGGTCCTGGCACTCGTGATGATCCCGGCTGTCGCCGATGCACTGAATGGTGGCACCGGCACAGCTCCTGGAAGCGGGCCGCTGGCGACGCGCTTCGATCTCGGCCTCTGGGGCGTGCTCGGCCTGACGCTCACCAAGGTCGCCGCCTTCGTTGCCTTCATGCTGATCATCGGGCGCAGGGTGATCCCGTGGATCCTGCATTGGGTCGCTCACACCGGCTCGCGCGAACTCTTCCGCCTCGCCGTGCTCGCGATCGCGCTCGGCGTCGCCTATCTCGCTGCCAGTCTGTTCGGCGTCTCCTTCGCGCTCGGCGCCTTCTTCGCCGGCATGATCCTGAGCGAATCGCCGCTCAGCCACCGCGCCGCCGAGGAATCGCTGCCGCTGCGCGATGCCTTCGCCGTATTGTTCTTCGTCTCGGTCGGCATGCTCTTCGATCCCGGCATCCTGCTGCGCTCGCCGTTCCCGCTGATCGCCACCATCGCCATCATCCTGTTCGGCAAGACCCTGGCGGCCTGGCTGATCGTGCGCGCTTTCGGCAAGCCGGATTCGGTCGCGCTGACGATTTCGGCGAGCCTGGCGCAGATCGGCGAATTCTCCTTCATCCTCGCCGGGCTCGGCGTCTCGCTCAAGCTGCTGCCCGAGCAGGGTCGGGACCTGATCCTGGCCGGCGCGATCTTCTCGATCGTGCTCAACCCGCTGCTGTTCAAGCTGGTCGACCACTTCGCCCCGCCCGAGCCGGCGCCAGCCAAGCCGAAGCCAGCCGAGGCAGTACCTGTGCCGACACCGGAGGCTCAAGCAGCTGCGTCGGAGCCCGAGCCCGCTCCTGCCCCCGAACGCGACATCGCGCCAACCGCGCTCACCGACCATATCGTCGTCGTCGGCTATGGCCGCGTCGGCTCGTTGCTCGGCGCCGGCCTTTCGGCGATGGGCGAGAAGCTGCTGGTGATCGAGGATCAGGACGATGGCATTGCCGCGGCCCGCCGCGACGGCGCCGAGGTGCTAGTCGGCAATGCCGCCGATCCGGAGGTGCTCGCCGCCGCCGGGCTGGCGCGGGCAAAACGCCTCTTCGTCGCCATCCCCGGCAGCTTCGAGGCCGGCCAGGTCTGCGAGCAGGCCCGCAGTCAGAATCCGGGGCTGCCAATCATCGCCCGGGCCCATTCCGTCGCCGAGGTCGAGCACCTCAGGGAATGCGGCGCCAGCCGCACCATCATGGGCGAGGCCGAAATCGCCCGCGCCATGCTGGCGCTTTGCGGCAGGAAGGGCGAGGAACCGGCGCCGGACGCGGCCTGAGTCCGGCTAGCTTTCCTCGTCCATCAACGGATGCAGGTCGCGCACCATGCTCTTAAGCCGCTCGTCGAGGATGTGGGTGTAGATCTGTGTCGTCGCGATGTCGGCATGCCCCAGCAGCTCCTGCACGACGCGCAGGTCGGCGCCATTCTGCAGGAGATGACTGGCGAAGGCGTGGCGCAGCACATGCGGCGAGACTTTCGCCGGCGAGAGGCCTACCGCCGCTGCGAGCGATTTGAGGTCGCGCCCGAAGGCCTGGCGGGTCAGGTGCCCGCTCTCGCCATCGGAGGGAAAGAGCCAGCGCCCCTCGGCCGCGCCCTGCTCGCGCAACAGGGCGAGATGCACCGAGGCCGCCACGCGCGCCGCGTCGTTCAGCGGCACCAGCCGGTCCTTGTCGCCCTTGCCGCGCACGACAAGGAAGCGTTCGCGCGTGGTCGCGGCCGAGAGCGGCAGCGCGATCAGCTCCGAAACGCGTAGGCCGGTGGCGTAAAGCATCTCGATCAGGCAGCGCATCCTGACGCTGCGCGCCCGTGCCGCCGGCGATTGCTCCGCCTGCTCAGCCATCTGCTGCGCCGTGCCGATCAGCCGATCGACCTCGGCGACGCTGAGCACCTTCGGCAGCGGCCGGCCGAGCCTAGGCCCCTCGATCGCAGCGGTCGGATCGCCTCCCGCCAGCCCCTCGGTATAGAGGAAGCGGTGGAACTGGCGGACGGCCGAGAGACGGCGCGCCGCCGAGGAGGCTTTCAGCCCACGCTCCGACAGGTCGACGAGATAGGCGCGGACATCGTCCGCCGTGATCGCGGCCGGCCCGCCCTGGCTTGCAGCGAAGCCGAGATAGTCGTCGAGATCGCGCTCATAGGCGTCGAGCGTGTTTTTGGCCGCGCCGCGCTCGGCCGCCAGCATGTCGAGGAAGCCGTTCAGCCAGGAGCGCGCTTGCTTGCTCATTTCTGCAGCTTCGAGGGCGGCACGACCTCGACAATCTCGCGCGGCTCAGGCTGCACGAAGGTGACCAGCGCAATCATGCCGCCATAGATCAACCCCGCGATGACAGCGAGAAACGTCAGGAACTTGAACAGCGTCGGCACGGCCGGCGATTCCCCCTGCACCCCACCCGGTTATTCATGATCGGTGGGGCGGGACGCAAGCGAAGAACCCGCGAGCCGCGCAATCTGCAAGCCGCGCAGGCTGTTGCCGACGAACCAGCGCTCCGCTTGCCAGAGATCGTCGAGGCGCAAGGGCGCCTCGCGCGCCATGCCGGTTTCGATGAGTTCGCGCCGCAGCACGCCAGGCAAAAGGCCATGCTCCAGCGGCGGCGTCAGCAACAGGCCGTCACGCTCGACGAAGATGGTGCTGCGGCTGGTCTCGGTGACGAAGCCCTGCCGGTTGAGCAGGAGCGCATCGTCGCATCCCTGCGCCGATGCTTCCGCGAAAGCCCGCTCATAGACTGACCGGCGCGTGGTCTTGTGGCGAAGAAACGGGTCGCCGGCATCGACCCGCTGGCTGGCAACGGCAATGCGGAGCGCACCATCGGCCGCAGGCGGCATCGCTGCCGTCGTAATCTGGAACGTGCCGTCGCGGCGCAGTTCGCAGCGCACCCGCCGGTCTTCCCCGGCCGGGAACGACGCTTCGATCTCACTCAGCTGCCGGAGTGCCTGCCCCCGATCGAACCGGAAGCCCAGCGCTGCTGCCGAAGTTGCAAGGCGATCAATATGCAAATGCAGCCGGACATAGCCGCTCGACCAGCGCAGCGTCTCGATCAGCCCGTAATCGCCAGCGAGATCGGTCAGCACCCGCGCCTTCAGCCGGCACTCGGCATATTCCTCGGCAGGCGTGGAATCGACGACGACGCCTCCGCCGACACCGTAGACGCCTTCGCCGCCGGGCAGCAGCGTCGCAGTCCGGATCGCGACATTGAAGCTGAGATCCCCGTTCGGCGCGATCATGCCGATCGAGCCGGTATAGACCTCGCGCGGCGCGGCTTCGAGCTCGTGGATGATCTCCATCGCCCGCAGCTTCGGCGCACCGGTGACCGAGCCGCAGGGGAACAGCGCCTGCATCTGCTCAAGCAGCGACAGGCCCGGCCGCAGCGTGCTCGTCACCGTCGAGGTCAGGGTGTGGAAGCCAGGATAGGTCTCGACGCTGAACAAGGCCGGCACCGCGACGGAGCCGATTTCGCTGACCCGGCTCAGATCGTTGCGCAAGAGGTCGACGATCATCAGGTTCTCGGCCTGCTGCTTCGGATCGGCACGTAAACCTGCCTTCGCCGCCTCGTCGGCCTCGGCATCGGCCCCGCGCGCCGCCGTTCCCTTCATCGGCCGGGTGATGGCGCACCCGCCCGATGTCTCGATGAACAGCTCGGGCGAGACCGACAGGATGCTCGCTTCACCGGTCGCGACCATGCCGCCATGCGCGACCGGCTGGCTCGCCCGCAGCGCCCCATAGAGCGCGAGCGGATCGCCGCGATAATGGAAGCGGATCGGGAAGGTCAGGTTGACCTGATAAGCATCGCCAGCATGGAGATAGTCGAGCACGCGCTCGACGGCTGCCGCGTGGCCGGCTTCGTCCAGGCCGAATGTCAGCGCGTCCAACGGCGGCGGACACAGCCCTGCGAAACCCTGATCGAGCGTGACCGGCGCGATGCTGCGCGGCGCCTCGAACAGCCCGAACCAGAGCAAGGGCAGCTTCCGTTCCGCCGGCAATGGCGCGATGAGACGCGGCTCGAAGGCATAGCCCAGCTCGTATGAGAAAAAGCCGGCCGCATAGAGACCGCGCGCCGACCCCGCCTCGATACGAGCGAAAGCATCGGCAAGTTCAGAAGGCTCGGTGGCTTCCACGATCTCCACGGGATTGGCGAAGAGCAGCGCCTGCCCTGCCCCGCTGCGATCCTCCAGCAGCACGAAGGGCGGCCGCAGCGCAGCGATCCCGCTATCCTCTCCTGCCCTCGGCATCATGCGCCTCACCACCCCGTCGCGGCGCTACAAGCCCGGCTTGAGAGCCCTGGTCAACCGCAGCGCGCGGGACGTGGCGGCGCTGCGATCCTCATGCTAGAGCGGGCGAGAGGAATTCTTTCGATGACGATGGCGGAAACGATCGAACAGGTGGACCGGATCGCCCTGCGTGCCGCGCTTGGAGCGCGGGCGGTGGTGCTGGTGGGGATGATGGGCTCGGGCAAGAGCTCGGTCGGCAAACGCCTGGGCGCTCGCCTCGGCCTGCCCTTCGTCGATGCCGACACCGAGATCGAGACCGCCGCCGGCATGACGATCCCGGAGATCTTCGCCCAGCGCGGCGAGAGCGAGTTCCGTGACGGCGAGCGCCGGGTCATCTCCCGCATCCTGGCGACCCGCGCCCCGCTCGTATTGGCGACGGGTGGCGGTGCGTTCATGAACGCCGACACCCGCGCCCGAATCGCCGAGCTCGGCGTCTCGATCTGGTTGAAGGCCGAGTTCGACGTGCTGATGCGCCGCGTTCGCAAGCGCAGCAACCGCCCCTTGCTCCAGACCACCGATCCGGAGGCGACGATGCACCGGATGCTGGCCGAGCGCGAACCGGTCTATGCGCTTGCCGACATCACGCTGATCTCCCGTGACGACCCGCACGAAGTCGTCGTCGAGGATGCGATGGCAGCGCTCGACCGGCGGCTGCGCGAGGAGGGCATGCGATGAGCGCGGTGACGGCCTCCGAGGCCGCTGTTGCGGCGCGTATCGTCGTGCCGGTCGCGCTGGCTGAGCGCTCCTATGACATCCTGATCGGCCGCCATCAGCTCTGCGAAGCTGCGGAGACCATTGCCGCGCTGAGCCCTGGGGCCCGCGCCGCGATCGTCACCGACGAGAACATCGCTGCCCTGCATGCGCCGGCGCTCGAAACCTGCCTGCACCAGGCCGGCGTCACGACGACGCGCCTGGTCATCCCACCGGGCGAGGCTTCCAAGTCCTATGCGCGCTTCATCGAGCTCTGCGACGGGCTGCTTGCCGCCAAGATCGAGCGCAACGATCTCGTCATCGCGCTCGGCGGCGGCGTCGTCGGCGATCTCTCCGGCTTTGCCGCCTCGGTGCTGCGCCGCGGCGTGCGCCTGGTGCAGATCCCGACCAGCCTGCTTGCCCAGGTCGATTCCTCCGTCGGCGGCAAGACCGGCATCAATTCCAGCCACGGCAAGAACCTGATCGGCGCCTTCCACCAGCCGGCGCTGGTGATCTGCGACACCGCTCTGCTCGACACGCTGAGCGAGCGCGAGTTCAGGGCCGGCTATGCCGAGGTCGTGAAATACGGACTGATCGACGATGCCGGATTCTTCGACTGGTGCGAGGTCAACTGGCGCCGCGTCATGGCGGGTGGGCCCGAGCGCGACCATGCGGTTGCGACCGCCTGCCGGGCCAAGGCCGCAGTCGTGGCGCGTGACGAGCGCGAGGATGGCGACCGCGCCTTGCTCAATCTCGGCCACACCTTCGCCCACGCGCTGGAGCGCCTGACCCGTTACGATTCCACCCGGCTCGTCCATGGCGAAGCCGTCGCGATCGGGCTCTGCCTCGCCTTCCGCTTCTCGCAGCGGCTCGGTCTCTGCCCCGGGCAGGACGCGGGCCGCGTCGCCGCTCACCTCACCACCGTCGGCCTGCCGACCAGGTTGCAGGACGTGCCCGGCGGCACTGGCACCGCCGCTGAGATCGTCGATGCGATGACGCAGGACAAGAAGGTCAAGCGCGGCGCGCTGACCTTCATCCTGGCGCATGGCATCGGCCGCAGCTTCATCGCACCCGGGGTTACCGCCGAGACGGTGGGGGACTTCATCGAGAGCGAACTCGTGGGGACCTGAGCGCTTCCTTCCATGGTCGCCATTCCTCATCTCGATCCCTGGCTCGCCCTCGCCGTCGTCGCGCTCGGCGTGCTGCTGACCGGCTTCCTGGCCGCGGCCGATGCCGCGCTCCACGCGATCTCCCGTGCCAGGCTCGCTGCTCAGGAGAAGGCGGGCAGCCGCCGCGCCGCGATTGCGCTGCACGTCCTCGACGATCGCGAGCGTCTGAGTGGCGTTTTTCTGCTGGCGCGCACCTTGGTAAAGACCGCGACGGCGAGCTTTGCCGCCTATGCAGCTTTGGCCTCCTTCGGCGCCAGCGGTGCGGCCGGCCTCGCGATCGCGGTCGCGCTGATCATCGTCGTGCTCGGGGAACTGGCGCCGCGCATGGCGGCCGTCGCTGATCCCGAACGCGTGGCGCTCAAGCTGGTGCGGCCGGTGGCCCGGCTGCTCGCTCTGTTCGGCCCGCCGGTGCGGCTGATGCAATGGTTTGCCCGCCGCGCGCTCGGCCTGTTCGGCCTGCGGATCGACTCGCAGCGTCCCGTGCTGGCGATCGACGAAATCCTGCGCGACCAGGTCGAGCTGATGCGCCAGGGCGGCATGGTCGAGAAGGCCGATGGCGACATGGTCAGCGGGCTGCTCGACCTGAAGCAGCTCGCAGTCGACGACGTGATGATCCACCGCACCAAGATGCGCACGATCAATCTCGATCTCGGCCCGGAGGCGATCGTCCGCGAGGTCCTGGCCTCGCCCTACACCCGCATGCCGCTCTGGCGCGAGAAGCCGGAGAACATCGTCGGCATCCTGCACGCCAAGGACCTGCTGCGCGCGCTCGACGCCGCCGGCGGCGACGCCGGCAAGCTCGATGTCGCGGGAATCGCCTTCGCGCCCTGGTTCGTACCGGTCAACACGCCCTTGCCCGAGCAGCTCAAAGGCTTCCTTGCCCGCAAGACGCATTTCGCCCTCGCGGTCGACGAATACGGCGAGGTGATGGGGCTGGTGACGCTCGAGGACATCCTCGAGGAGATCGTCGGCGACATCCGCGACGAGCACGACGTCGCCGTGCCGGGCCTGCGCCAGCAGCACGACGGCGCGGTCATCGTCGACGGCGGCGTGCCGATCCGCGACCTCAACCGGGCGATGGACTGGCAATTGCCGGATGCAGAGGCGACGACCATCGCCGGCCTCGTCATCCACGAAGCCCGCGCCATCCCCGATGCCGGTCAGGCCTTCACCTTCCACGGCTTCCGCTTCGAGGTGATGCGCAAGAGCAGGAACCGGCTCACCGCGCTCAGGATCGCCCCGGCCGGCAACGGCGTACCCGCCGGCCCGGAAGCGGCCTAGAGCCCGTTCCGATCAGCTTGCACCGCAAGCTGATCGGTAAAACGGTCTCTAGATTCAAAGTGAGAGACGGATTCACTGATCAGATTGATTCAATCCGATCAGATCCGGCTCTTGCCGGCGACGCTCAGGGGCTGAAGACCAGCACCAGGAAGACGAAGAACACCGAAAGGTGCACCGCGCCCTCCAGCATGGTCGTGCGCGTGCCGGTGAAGGTCAGCGTCGAGAGCAGGAGCGTCATCGCCAGGATGACCATGTTGGTTCCGGACAGGCCGAGCACCACCGGCTGGCCGGTGACCAAGCCGATCACGAGGACCGCCGGGACCGTCAGCCCGAGCGTCGAGGCGGCGGCGCCGAGGCAAAGATTGATCGCCCGTTGCAGTTGGTTGGTGGTGATCGCGCGCAGCGCCGCGATGCATTCCGGCGTGAACACCACCATGGCGATCAGGATGCCGCCGAGTGCGACGGGGGCTCCGAGGCTCGCGATCCCGAAATCCAGCACGGTCGCAAGACTCTTCGCCAGGATCACGATCGGCAAGATGTTGGCGAGCAGCAGCACGACATGGGACCGGGTCGAGCCGCCCGACGTCACATGTGGCGTCTCCTCGGCCGAACCAGGGTCGGCCGCAGGCTCCGATGCCAGCCCGGACTCCGATTGCATCTTACCCCGGATATAGGCGGCTCCGTAGGGCATGTTGGATTCGCCCGCCGGCTCCTGGAAGAAGACGCTGTGCCGGCCGGTCTGCAGGATCAGGAAGGCGCCATAGAGCAGCAGCGTGAAGAGCGAGAACGCGATCGACTGGAAGGTTGTCAGCGTGCCATCAGCCGTCGAGGTCGTGAAGTTCGGCAGCACCAGCGGGATCAGGGTGAGCGGGATGATCACCGCGAGATAGGCCGAAGCGCCCTTGAGATTGTAGCCCTGCGAGAAATGCCTGAGACCGCCGAGCAGCAGGCCGATGCCGACCACGCCGTTGAGCACGATCATCAGGACCGCGAACATCGTGTCGCGCCCGAGC
Source organism: Bosea vestrisii (assembly GCF_030144325.1). Lineage (NCBI taxonomy): Bacteria > Pseudomonadati > Pseudomonadota > Alphaproteobacteria > Hyphomicrobiales > Alloboseaceae > Allobosea > Allobosea vestrisii. The sequence goes on from NZ_CP126307.1 coordinate 2,567,624, forward strand.
GTCGGCGCGCCCTTGGCGCCCAGCATCACCGCCGAGATCAGCGCCACCTCGATGATGACGATCGAAAGCGTCAGGATCAGCGTGCCATAGGGCTCGCCGAGCCGGTGCGCCAGCTCCTCGGCCTCGTGCACCACGCCGAAGGCCGCCCAGACGATCACGCCGAGCAGCCAGGCGAAGATGAGCAGGGACGGAACGGGAGCTCCGAGCTGCCCCAGCAGCGCACTGCCGAAGAACTGAAAGGCTAAGACCGAAGCCCAGGCGCAGGCGAGGCGGGCAATCATCATGTCGTCGTGGCAATCCGTGGTTGGAAGCGATGCGGAGGCGCATACCTGTCCGATCATTCCACAATGGCGCGGGTGTGACACGCGATTGTTGCCCGGCTGCTGATGGGTTTTCGCAAAGGCGCCACAAAGCAAGGCGAGACCAGCGCGATGATCGCACTTGCCCTTCGCTTTACTTCTCTCGCTGCCCTCGCAGGCACGTTTCTCCTGCCGACCACAGGCACGACGCGGGCTCAGCCTGAGCCGACCTTCCGCGCGACCTGCGGTGAGCTGCGCGCGGCGCTGAAATCATTGGCCGGAAAGGAAGGCGAGCTCATCACGATCGAGGTCGAAGGCCCGCTGGGCATGGTCAAGGCAGGCGCCGGGCTGACCTATCTCGGTTTGTGCCAGGCGCCCGATCCGCAGGTGCTTTGCGTCACCTATGACAGCAATGGCCGAAAGGCCGGCGAGCGTGTCGTTGTCAGCGGCAGTTGGGAACAGGTCGGCACCGACCATGTCAAGCTCGACCCCTGCCTGCATTTCCTGCCAGGTGAGCCGGCCCGCTGACGGTCAACCCAGCTTCGCGAGGAAATCGGTCGCCCTGTAGCTCTCCGGCACGCCCTCGACGATGATCGCGGCACTGCGCGAATTGCGCGTTCTCAGCGGCAGGATCGTCTGATAGGCCGGCGAAGCGTACCAGCCATGGGCGGCGGCGAGGTCCGGGAAGGCGATGACGACAAGATCTCCTTCCCAAGGACCCTCCATCACCTCCGGCGTCACGCCATGGATCAGGAAGCGGCCGCCGAAGGGCCTGAGAGTCTCGTCGATCAGTCGGATGTAGTCGGCGATCTCGGCGTTGAGGGCGACGTCGCGAAGGTGGGCGATGGCGTAAGCGGTCATGGGCGTATCCCCTTTGGAGCGGGACTACACCCGCGATGCCGGGGACCATGCGACCTGAGCGGCGGCCGGTCGATTACCTCCGAGGTAGCAAGGAAGCGGCGCTCAGCCCTCGACGATGCCCTTGGCGGCGAGGGAAGAGGGCTCCGTAGCCACCACCGGCTTGTCAGTGACCAGATACTGCGCCCGCGCCAGCGCTGCGAAGCGCCCGCCCTTGGCGACGAGTTCCTCGAAGGAGCCCATCTCGATCACCTGCCCCTGTTCGAAGACCAGGATGCGGTCGGCATTGCGGATGGTGGCGAGCCGGTGGGCGATGACGAAGGTGGTGCGGCCCTTCATCACCTCATCGAGCGCTTTCTGCAGTTTCACTTCAGTGGCTGCATCGAGCGCCGAGGTCGCCTCGTCGAGGATCAGGATCGGCGGGTTCTTCAGCAGCGCCCGCGCGATCGACAGGCGCTGGCGCTCGCCGCCGGAGAGCGTGCGGCCACGCTCTCCGACGATGGTGTCGAGCCCGTCGCTCTGGCGGGCCATCACTTCGGTCGCTTGAGCCCGGTCGAGTGCTTCCACCATCTCGGCATCGGTCGCGTCCGGCTTGCCGACGGTCAGGTTCTCGCGGATCGAGCGCGCGAACAGCATCGGCTCCTGGAAGACGACGCCGATGTTCCGGCGCAGCGAGAGCAGTGAGATCTCGCGGATGTCGCGCCCGTCGGCCAGGATACGGCCCGATTGCGGGTCGAAGGCACGATGCAGCAGGCCGAGAGTGGTCGATTTGCCCGAGCCCGTCGAGCCGACGATGGCGATGGTCTCGCCGGGCTTCACCTCGAAAGAAACGTCGGCGACGGCGGCGCGCTTGCCATCATAGGAGAACGAGACGTTGTCGAAGGCGATAGCGCCCACAAGCCGGCCGGCATCGGGCGCGCCGGGCTGGTCGCGCACCGCCGGCAGCGTGTCGAGCACCTCGAAGAATTCGCGCATCTTCGGCGCCTGCATGAAGATGAAGTTGACGAAGGAGACGATCTGCTCGAGCCGGCCGACCAGCATGGTGGCAAAGCCCATGAAGGTGACGATCTCGCCGACCGTGGTCTGCCCCTGCATCAGCAGCCATGTACCGACGACGAAGATCGAGAGCACGGTCAGTGTCGCCGAGGCGCGGGTCGCGACGGTGGCGACCGCCCACCAGGTCAGGACCGGGATCTGCGCTTCGAGCAGGCTGGTGATGGTGTTGCGCAGGCCACGGACTTCGGCCTCGATCCGGGTGAAGCTCTGGATCACCGGCACGTTGCCGAGCGCATCCGAGGCCCGCTCTGCGAGGCTCGAATGATAGGCCTCGACATTGCTCTGCAGCTTGTCGGTCTTTCGCAGCACGAAGGCGGTGAGCGTGCCGAACAGCACGACGAGGAAGATCAGCACCAGGCCGAGCTGCCAGTTCTTCCACAGCGTGAACGGCAGCAAGATGAAGAGCGCGACGAAGCTGGCGCAATGCTCGCGGAAGAAAGAGAGCCAGAGCGCCCACATGCCGCTGGTGCCCTCCAGCATCACCTTGAGCACCCGGCCGGAATGGGTCTGCGTGTGGTAGGCGAGCGGCAGCGTCAGCGCGTGCTCGAAATAATTCGCCATCACCGCCAGCCGGCGGCGATGCGCCAGACGGTCGGCGAACAGCGCGACAAAGACGCCGGCGGCGATGTTGAACAGGCCGAAGCCCACCCAGGCGGCCAGCAAGACGTTGATATCGGCCCAGCTCGGGCGGGTACCGCTGATCTGCAGGCTGGTCAGCTTGTCGATCAGCGCGCCGAACAGCATCGGCTCGGCGAAGGCAGCGGCCGCCAGCGCGATATTGGCGAGTGCGAGGATGAGCCCGAGGCGCCGTTCCGGGCCGAGCTCGCCGAGGACGCGGGCGTAGATCGCAAGCAAAGACATCGCGCAGCAGCTTTAGACGACGCTGCGGCGTGAGCAAGTCCTCAACCTTAACGCTTCCTTCAACCGCCGCTCCTTATGGTTACCGCGAAAGCGTGGCGTTGGCGTTGCGGCTGCGTAGGCCGGTTTGAGGTGGCTCATGGATATCGCGACCGGCGCAGGCATTATCGGTGGCATCGCGACGATCGTCGCGCTGATCATGATCGATGGTGGCAACTTCGCCGCTTACTGGGACAAGCACGCCGCCATCATCATCTTCGGCGGCGCCTCGGCCGCAACCATGCTGCGCTTTCCCTTCTCTGTGATCGCGCACGGGCTCCCGATGGGTCTCCGCTTCGCCTTCACCATGCGCTCGATCCACCCGCGCGAGCTGATCGACGAGATCACCCGCGTCGCCGAGATCAACCGCAAGAGCGGCCCGGTCGCGCTCGAGAACGTCGAGGTCTCCGACCCGTTCCTGGCGCAAGGCCTGCGCTACATCGCCGACGGCTATGACAAGGACTTCATCCGCGACACGATGGAGCGCGACCGCGACAACTTCCTGCAGCGGCTCGACGAGGGCTCGAAGGTGTATCGCGCCATCGGCGACTGCGCTCCTGCCTGGGGCATGATCGGCACAATTCTCGGCATGGTGACGATGTTCGCCAACATGTCCGACCCGTCCAAGCTCGGCCCGGCCATGGCAACGGCGCTGCTGGCGACGCTCTACGGCGCCATGGTCGCCAACATGCTGACCCTCCCGATCGCCGACAAGCTCCACATCAAGCTTGAGGAGGAGGAGATCTCCCGCACGCTGATCATCGACGGCGTGCTGCAGATGCGCGACGCCAAGAGCCCGACACTGGTGCGCGAAATGCTCCTCGCCTATCTGCCGGACCATCACAGGGCCGAGATGGCCGAAGCCACCTGAGCGGACCTAGCAAATGGCCAAGAAGAAGAGAGGCGGGCATGGCGGTCACGGCTGGTTCGTGACCTTCGCCGATCTCATGGCCCTGCTCATGGCGTTCTTCGTCATGGTCGCCGCCTATTCGAGCCAGGACAAGCAGAAGCTCCAGATCGTCGCCGGCTCGATGCGCGAGGCCTTCGGCACGCAGCGCGACTTCAAGCTCGCCGGCATCGTCGAGGTCGACGGCATTCCGACCAAGACGCACATCAAGAACGCCTATGTCCGCCCGCTCGAGGACGCTTCCGACAACACCGCGCCGAATCACAACCAGCAGAAGGAAGACGGGCTGGTCTCGGCCACCCATGATCGCGGCTTTGCGCTCGCCGCCGCCTCGCTGCGCCAGGCGCTGCGCGAGATGCCGGAGATTGGCGAGCTCTCGCGCAACATCCTGATCGAGGTCTCCGAGCAGGGCATCGACATCCAGCTCGTCGACCAGGACGGCCGGGCCATGTTCGCCGAAGGCTCGACCCAGCCGAACGAGCGCATGCGCAAGCTACTCGCTGCGATCGCACCGACGCTGCGGCGCATGCCCAACAGAATCGCCATTACCGGCCACACTGCAGCTCAGCGCCCGGGCACCGTCGCTCCTGGCAATCCCTGGGCGCTTTCGGTCGGTCGCGCCTCGGCGGTGCGCGAGATCCTCGGCAATGCCGGCGTCCCCGATGAGCGCTTCAGCTCCGTCACCGGCAGGGCCGACACCGACCCCTTGGTCAAGGACAACCCCTATCTCGCCTTCAACCGCCGCGTCGGGATCGTCCTGAAGGCGGATGCGCCGCCCCTGCCCGTCGGCGCCAAGCCCTGAGTCGAAACGCTATTCGCGGCGCAGCCGGATAGCGAGCACGGGCGAGGCCGGCTCCGGCTTCGGCGTGTGCAGGCGGGCGAAGATAAGAACCTCGCCCGTGGCTGACTGTTGCCGGAACAGCACCACCGCGTTCTTCTCGCGGCGTTGCGGCGATCCGGCACCGAAGCGCGTTTCCAGCATCCGCAAGGTCAGGCCGGCTTGCGGCGCCAGGGTGATGTCCGCTTGCCGTGAAAAGCCTTGCTCGGCGGCCGGCAGCGTCAATGTCAGCACCTGGCCGCCGAAGGTGATGAGCCAGTAATCCCCCGACAATTGCGCGGCAGTCGGCGGCATGGCGCCGGACCGGGCGCTTTCGGGCGACAGCCGGCCCGCGACGAACGCCTCCACGAGCGCGAGAGCCATCGCGCCAAGCCCATCGGACTGTTGAGCCAGCGCAGCCGGCACCGACAAGGCAAGGGCGAGCATCACGGCTCCGAGCCCGGCAACCAGGCGACGGCTCGTTTTCGCGCGATGCCGTGTCATCGCTATTTTCCTGGCTTGGGCTTGGCGCCGGTGACCAGCACCTTCTTCACGCCGGGGAAGAAGTGCACCTCGAACGGCGCCGTCGCCTTGGCGTCGTCCGACCAGTCCTTCGGGATCGTCTCGTCATATTTGTGCACGACGACCTTGTTGCCCTGCACCAGGTATTTCTTGTTGATCATGTCGTCGATGTCGTTGGGCTTCAGATGGATGCAGCCATGCGACTCGGTCAGCACGACCGGCTTGCCCTGCGCGGCGCTGGCCTCGTCGTCGGGAGTCGTATGGAAGTACTCCTTGCTCTTCGTCTCGCCCTTGTCGAACTTTCTGTTGTTGTTCTTATCCTTGTAGAAATAGCAGGTCATGTGGCCGAAATCGTTGAAGCGCCACTCGGTCGGCAGCGTGTTCTTGCCATAGAGCTCGAAATTCCGATCGATCAGCATCTTCTTGGTCATGGCCGGCACGAGTTTGCTGAGCAGCTGCCATTTCCCGTCATGCATGACCTTGATCACGCCGCCCTCCTCCTTGATCGCGGAGCCCCAGCGGATTTTCGACCAGACCGGATAGGACGGGCTCGAATGCTTGCCGCAGCGCAGCAGTCGATAGGTGCCTGCATCGGTCGGACCGGCGTAATAGCCGTCATCGGCCTTGGCCAGGGCAGCAGGACCGCCCACTGCATCGAACGTCGCCACGACGAATCTCGGCGGTGCCATCTTGGGGCCTCCTCTCGCGCTGGTTGTTTTCGAATCTGCGACCCTCTGCAGTTGTTTCGACCGGATGCCTGCGCGAGCATACGCTCATCATGGATGGCCGTCACAGGATCGTCGTCGCGCTCGCCTCGACCGGACTGCTCGCCTGGGAGGCTTGCGCCGCGGACGCGCTGCCCGCAGGCTTCGTGCGGCTACGCGAGCTCGCGCCGGCGATCGCGCAGGACATGCGCTATGCGACGCCGTTCAATTTCACCGGCGCGGCCGTGCCTGGCTATGGCCGAAGCGAATGCGTGCTGACGCGCGCGGCTGCCGACGCCCTGATCCGCGCTGAAAAGCGGCTCACTGGGCAGGGTTACGGGCTGAAGCTGTTCGACTGCTACCGTCCGGCACGCGCTGTCGCTGCCTTCACCGACTGGGTGAAGCAGCCCGGCGGACAAGACCTCGGCCGCATCTTCCATCCCGGCATCGCCAGGGGCGATCTCGTTGCCAAGGGCTACATCGTCGGCAATTCGAGCCATTCGCGAGGCTCCACCGTCGATGTCGGCCTCGTCCACGCCGGCGGAGCCGCCTCACCAACTCCCGTGGATGCCGGCCCCTGCGACGGCCCGTTTTCAACGCGCCCACGCGAATCCAGCGTCGATCTCGGCACGAGCTTCGACTGCTTCTCGGAGAAAAGCGCACTCGGCCATTCCGGGATCACGGCCGAGGCTCGCCGCAACCGGGCCACCCTCGCCGCCGCAATGAGCGCTGAGGGCTTCCGTGGCTACAGCAAGGAATGGTGGCACTTCACGCTCGCGAAGGAACCATTCCCCAAGACGCCCTTCGATTTCGTGGTCGACTGACCTCGACAGCCGCGCGCTCTCAGGGCGCGACCACCAGCGCCCAATAGACCTGATATTTCGAGCCGGCCGCATAGGCCGAGGCGATGCCCATGCGCGTCGCGTTCGGCGCCTTCATCACCCGGTCGTGCTGCGGCGAGTCGCGCCAGCCGGAGAAGGCCTCGGCCAGGCGCCGATAGCCGGCCGAGAGGTTAGCTTCGGCGCCGGGCTGGCCGGCGCGCGCGAGCCTGGCCTTCACCGCCTCGGCCTGGGCGGGCTTGTCGGCAGCGGCCATGGCAGCGGCCTCCTGCTCGGCCGCCTGCATCAGCTCGGGGTCGAGCTTCAGTGCGCTCAAGCCGGCATTGATCCGATAGGCCGAGATGGTCGCCCGCGCCGCCTCCGCATCGACCCTGGCAGAGGGCGAGCCGAGATCACGATAGAAGGCAGGTTGCGTCCGCGCGGGCTCGGTGCAACCGGCGAGATTGAGCAGCGAGAGCGCGGCAGCGAGAGCGGCGGGACAGCTCATCGCGCGCAGCCGCTGCGGGCGCGTGGAAAACGCGGGGAAAAGGCGCATCGCATCAATCCTTGGTCTCGTCCTTGCCGCCCGTCGCGGCTGGTTCAGGCTTGGCGGGCGGCGAGGCCGGGGCCTCCTCCGGTTCTTCCTCGGTCTCGGGTGGAGGGCCCGAGCGCTTCACGGTAACGCGTCCACTCGTCGGCTTGGCGCGGCGACCGACCTCTCGCGAGACGGCGGCGGCGATCTCGCCGAGCGAATGCTCGACGCCCTCCAGGCCCTTGACCGTGAGCTCGGTCGCGACCGGGGTCTCCAGCTCGGCCAGGCGTTTGTGAATGACGTAATTGAGATCGCTGGTGACGCGCCCGACGATGTCGACCTCGCCGACGACGCAGATCAGGTCGAAATCCATCGTCGTCGTACCGAGCTTCTTGAACATCACGGCTGGCGGCGGCTTCTTCAGCACGTCGCCATGCGCCTCGCCGGCCTCGAGCAGCATGGCCCGGACGTCCGTCGGATTGAGCCGGCGCGGCACGCTGATCGAGATCAGCACTCGCCCGGTCCGATCGGAACGGACGCGATTGCGCACCACGCCAGAGACCAGGTTCGAGTTCGGCACGATCACCGAGGAGCGGTCGAAGGTCTCGATCTCGGTCGAGCGGACATTGATGCGCTTGACGATGCCCTCGGCGTCGCCGACCACCACCTGGTCGCCGACCCGGATCGGGCGCTCCCAGAGCAGGATCAGGCCCGAGACGAAATTCGACACCACCGACTGCAGGCCGAAACCGATACCGACCGAGAGCGCCGAAGCGACGAGGGTGAGGCGCTCGAGGCTGAAGCCCAGCGACGAGAAGGCGATCGCCACCGCGGCGACATAGCCGACATAGCCCGCCGCCGTGGTGATCGAATTGCGCAGGCCGGTATCGAGCGCGGTCGTCGGCAGAAACTTGCCTTCGAGCCAACCCTGCAGCGAGCGCGTCGCCGCAAGCCCGAGCGCGAAGATCAGGATCGCGACGACGATCGAGGACAGCGAGACCGTGACTCCGCCGACTTGGAAGCCGAAAAAGGCGGCGCGCAGCGAGGTCAGGAAATCGGTCGATTCCAGTCCCCAGGGCGCCAGCGCCAGCATGATCGTGACGACAATCAGCACGATCTTGAGCGCGCCGGATAGCACGACGGCGATCTTCTGCAGCGTCGCCGCACGCAGGCCGATCCCGGCGCGCAGCGTCAGCGCAAAGCGCCCCTCGCCGGTGAGCTGGCTGGTGATGCCGAGTTCGATCAACTGCATCAGCAGCACGAAAGCGGCGGCGAGGATGCCGAGCCAGATCACCTGCTCGGTCAGGAAGGTCGCCAGCACGACATAACCGAGCAAGACCGAGAGGATGACGACGATACCGACGATCCAGCCGAGAATCCGCACCGGTCCCAGACTCGCACCATCGACCGGCACATAGGGGCCGAGGCAGGCCTCCTCCTCGATCTCCTGGTTGTCGCGCAGGCGATAGAGACCAGCGATCAGGATGATCGCGAAGACGGTGGCGACGACGCCGCGCACGATGATCGACAAAGTGAGACCGGCGGCGATCGCCTGCAGCCAGGCCTCCAGCACCTTGCCCACCGCCATCACGATGGCGAGCGAGCCGGCGAGCCATGCCACCGTCCGGGCAGTCGATTCCATCACGCTGGCGAGGCGCCGCTGCGGCTCGCCGGGAGCGAACAACGCATCGGCCAGTGCCTGGACGAAGGCGAACAGGGCGAGCCCGAAGACCGCGGCGAGAACGACGGGCTGGATCCGTGGCGGCAGCAGGCCAGCGGTGTTCAGACCAGCATAGATCAGCCAGCTCGCCAGCGCCGGTGGCGCCGTCCGCGCGACGATGCGCACCAGCGCCGCATAGAGGATATGGCGATCGCTGGCTTCCACATTTGCCGCCAATCGAGCGGTCAGCCGCGGCATGTAGCGGGCGCGCGCGACGTAGAGCGCGATCGCACCGAGGAAGGCGAGCGCGACGAGAACGCCGCGCGCGCTGAACAATGCTGTGGTGAAGACCGAGAGCCAATCGCCGAAGATCAGTTGCGAGGCGCGCAGATCGGACGGGAAGGCCGTCAGCGTCGTCGACCACACTTCGGGATTGAGGATCGACGGGCCAGCTGCGAACAGCGCCTTGGCGAACCGGTCGCGCCTGAGATCGCCGATCGAGGTTTGCAGCTGCTCGCCTTGCAGCAGCGTCGCGCGCCCGATCTTGAGTGCTTCATCCGCCTCCGTGAAGGTCTTGGTACGGGCCTCGCGCTCACGTGCGACGTCCGGTGTTTCGGGCGGTGCATTGGCGTCGGGTTTGGGCCCGAGCTGATCGAGCCTGAGCTTGGCCTGCTCGGTGCGCGGTCCCTGCTCCTCGGTGAGGACACGCAGCTGGTCGAGCAAGGGCTGCAGCCGCAGGCGCTGGCGCTGCAGCTCGTTGTCGGAAACATTCGGATTGGTAAGCGACGCTTCGATCTGGGTGAGTTCGCCCCGGATCGAGTCAAGGCGAGCGCGCCCACTCGCGGGATCGGCCGGCTGCGCCAACGTCGCCAGAGGCACGAGCAGCAGCGCCAGCGCAAGCAGCAAGGCGGCGCCAGACTGGCGGAAAGCTCGTAAAAGGCCGGGGATCATCGGCATCACTGTCCTGCCGGGCTGATTCGCATCGTCGCGCAGCCTCGCCATTGCAGCGGGGCGAAAGCAAGCATGTCTGACGAGACGGCGATACTGCCGGATTCACGGCAGGACCGCGCCGGCGGACGAAGATCGTGCAAGAGCATCACATTCCTGTGAAAGCGCGCCGTGGCCCACGCGCCTGACGCTGCGTTCTTCGACAGGAAACCGGTCAGCATGATGGCAGCGATGCCGAAACCGGCCTCGCACTGCCCTGACGGCCCCGATTATCGGAGGGAGCCCCCAACGCGACCGTGATCACCGGTGATCATACAACCTCTGGCGGTAGCCGCGCTTCTGGGTTTGAATTCCTCCAAGGAACATCTCTGGCCGCGGACTGGCCGGCCTGATCGAACGGCGAGGCGCGCTGGCTCTCTCGCTGACCTTGGAATCGAAACCGGGAGGTTGCGGTGGCTAAGCTGACCATCAATGGCAAGACGATCGACGTTGCGGTCGAGGACGACACGCCGCTGCTCTGGGTGATCCGCGAGCAGATCGGGCTGACGGGCACGAAATACGGTTGCGGCGTCGCCCAATGCGGCGCCTGCACGGTCCATATCGACGGCGTCGCCACCCGCTCCTGCACCATGCCGGTGAGCGCCATTACCGCCGAGCAGAAGATCGTCACCATCGAAGGGCTCTCGCCCGACGGCAACCATCCGATCCAGAAGGCCTGGATCGAGCACGACGTGCCGCAATGCGGCTTCTGCCAGAGCGGCATGATCATGGCCGCAGCCGCCCTGCTCCAGGCCAACCCGAAGCCGAGCGACGCCGACATTGCCGCCGAGATGACCAATATCTGCCGGTGCGGCACCTATAACCGCGTCAAGGCCGCGATCAAGGACGTCGCCGCCGGCGGCCAGCTCGGCCGCGGTTGATCTGATTTTCCCTTAATCCTTGCGCACGGCTCGAGCGCCACAGCCTCGCCGCAGCGCCATCCCCATCAGGAGGACGCCATGAGTCTAGCCTCTGTGACCGATACGAAGCTCTCCCGCCGCAGCATCCTGAAGGGCTCGGCCGCAGCGGCCGGCGCCTTCAGCTTCGGCTTCGCCATCCCCTTCGATGAGGCGCAGGCGCAAGGCGCCGTGCCCGAGATCAACGCCTGGGTCGTGGTCCAGCCCGACGACAAGGTGGTGATCCGGATCGCCCGCTCGGAAATGGGCCAGGGCACGCTGACCGGTCTCGCCCAGCTCGTTGCCGAGGAGCTCGACTGCGACTGGGCCAAGGTCACCACCGAATACCCCACGCCCGGCCAAAACCTCGCCCGCAACCGCGTCTGGGGCAATTTCTCGACCGGCGGCAGCCGCGGCATCCGCGAATCCCATGAATATGTCCGTAAAGGCGGCGCCGCGGCGCGCATGATGCTGGTTCAGGCGGCCGCCGATGGCTGGAAGGTTCCGGCTGCCGAATGCAGCGCCGCCAAGGGCGTGATCACCCACAAGGTCTCCAGCCGCTCGATCCGTTACGGCGAGGTCGCGGCCGCAGCGTCCAAGCTTCAGGCTCCAGCACCGGCCAATGTGCCGCTCAAGGACCCGAAGGACTGGATCATCGCCGGCAAGCCGCTGAAGCGACTCGACACCGCCGACAAGACCACCGGCAAGAAGGTCTACGGCATGGACTTCACGCTGCCGGGGATGCTGAACGCGGCGATCAAGGACTGCCCGGTCTTCGGCGGCAAGGTGAAGAGCTTCGACGCCGCCAAGATCAAGGACATGCCGGGCGTCAAGCACGTCCTGCCGGTCGGCGACAGCGCCGTGGCCGTCGTCGCCGACAGCTGGTGGCGGGCCAAGACCGCGCTCGACGCGCTGCCGATCACCTGGGACGAGGGCGAGCACGCCAAGGTCTCGAGCGAGAGCATCGCCGCCTGGCTGAAGGAAGGGCTCGATGCACCGCAAGCCGCCGTCGGCAACCAGAACGGCGACGTCAAAGGCGCCATCGCCAACGCCGCCCGCGTCATCGAGCAGGTCTATTCCTACCCGTTCCAGAATCATGCCTGCATGGAGGTGATGAACGCGACCGCGCTCTACACCCCCGAGCGCTGCGAGGTCTGGACGCCGACGCAGAACGGCGAAGCCGCGCTGGCTGCCACCGCCGAGGCCTCCGGCCTGCCGCTGGCGAAATGCGAGGCCTACAAGATCGACCTGGGCGGCGGATTCGGCCGGCGCGGCGCCGTCCATGACTGGGTCCGCCAGGTCGTCGCCATCGCCAAGCAGATCCCCGGCACGCCGGTCAAGCTGATCTGGTCGCGCGAGGAGGACATGCTGCACGGGCGCTTCCACCCGGTGACGCAGTGCAAGCTCACCGGCGCACTCGACAAGGACGGCAACCTGACCGGTTTGCACCTGCGCATCTCCGGCCAGTCGATCGTCGCCGGCATCTTCCCGCAGAACATCCAGAACGGCCGCGACCCCGCCGTGTTCCAGGGCCTCAACCCGCCGGGGCCGGAGGCCTCGATCGGCTACACCGTGCCGAACCTCCTGATCGACCACGCCATGCGCAACCCGCATGTGCCGCCCGGCTTCTGGCGCGGGGTCAACCTCAACCAGAACACCATCTATCTCGAATGCTTCATGGACGAACTCGCCCATGCGGCGGGCAAGGATCCGCTCGAATTCCGCCGGGCGCTGATGAAGGACCATCCCAAGCACCTCGCCGTGCTGAATGCCGTCGCCGAGAAGGCCGGCTGGGGCACCAAGGCGCCGGAAGGGGTCTATCGCGGCATCTGCCAGACCATGGGCTTTGGCTCCTATGTCGCGGCTGTCGCCGAGGTCTCGGTCGACGCCGAGGGCAAGCTCAAGATCCACAAGATCACCGCCGCGACCGATCCCGGCCACGCCGTCAACCCGGCCCAGATCGAGCGCCAGGTCGAGGGCTCCTTCGTCTACGGGCTCTCCGCCGCGCTCTATGGCGAGTGCACGGTCAAGGACGGGCGCATGGTCGAGGAGAATTTCGACACCTATCCGGTGGTGCGTATGGAGGACATGCCTGCGGTCGAGACGATCATCGTGCCCTCGGGCGGCTTCTGGGGCGGCGTCGGCGAGCCGACCATCGCGGTCGCGGCGCCGGCAGTGCTGAACGCGATATTCGCCGCCACCGGCAAGCGCGTGCGCAACCTGCCGCTCAAGAACACGGACCTGCGCAAGGCGTGAGGCCTGCCGCGATCCGGACCGCGCTGATCACGCTGGCCCTCGCGAGCGCGCCGGCGAGCGGGCTCGAAGCCTACACCGTCGTCGGCGATGCGATTCCCGCGCCGCTCGGCGGCAAGATCGGCGATCTCAAACGCGGGCGCGCGCTCGTGCTCGACCGGATCCAGGGCAATTGCCTGATCTGCCACCATGTGCCGGAGCCGAACGAGCCTTTCCAGGGCACGATCGGCCCGGACCTCGCCGGTGTCGGCGCTCGGCTCGATGCCGGGCAGCTGCGCCTACGCCTCGTCGATGCCGGCCTGCTCAATCCGCAGACGGTGATGCCGCCTTATTTTCGCATCGAAGGATTGCGAGACGTTGCTCCGGCCTTTCGCGATCGGCCGGCGCTGACTGCCCAGGAGATCGAGGATGTCGTCACCTATCTCGCCAGCCTGCGCACGCCCTGAACCGGCGCTCTCGCGCCGCGACGTGATGGTGGCCGGTGCAGCCGGCCTTGCGCTTGTCACCTTGCCCACACCCGCTCTTGCCGCCGCACCGCCAGCGCTCGCCGAGCTGATCGCGCGCATCACCGAAGGCGCAGTGCCGGAGCGCGGCCGGATCAGCTTCGACATTCCCCAGTTGGTCGAGAACGGCAATTCGGTCGATGTCGCGATCCAGGTCGAGAGCCCGATGACCGAGGCCGACCATGTCCGCTGGATCCATGTCATCGCCGAGAAGAATCCATTTCCCGACGTGGCGCGTTTTCACCTTGGCCCGCGCAGTGGCCGGGCCGACATCCGCGCCACCTTGCGCTTGGCCACCTCGCAGAAGGTCGTGGCGATCGCGGCGCTGAGTGGCGGCGGCTACGTCATCGCCGATATCGACATCGTCGTGACGCTGAGCGCCTGCATCGACGGAGGCTAAAGCTGATGGCATCGTTCAACGCCCGCATCACCATGCCGGCCGAAGCCAAAACGGGCGAGATCGTCGAGATCCGCGTCCTCGTCCGCCATCCGATGGATCGCGGCGGCCAGGTCGATTCTGAAGGGCGCGTCGTGCCGCGCAAGATCCTCAACCGGCTGACGGTGACCTATGCCGGCGAGCCGGTGTTCCGCTACGACATGCACACCGGCGTCTCCGCCAACCCCTTCGTCAGCTTCACCACCCGCGCCGTCGAGACCGGTGAGTTGACTTTCGAATGGCGCGAGGATGGCGGGGCGATCTTCACCCGCACCGCCCGTCTCGTCGTGACATGACCACCGCCGGCCGCGTCCTCACGATAGCGCTGGTCGCGCTGACGGGCGCCGCTGCGGCGCAGGAGATCAAGCCGGGCAGCGCCTTCCTCTCACCGCAGATGCAGCAACGGCAGAGGGATGACGCCCGCAATCCCAGCTCTCTCTGGGTCGAGCAGGGCGCAGAACTGTTCGGCCGCCGCGACGGTACGACGCCAACCTGCCTCTCCTGCCATGCCGATCCCAAACAGAGCCTGCGCGGTGCCGCCACCCGCTATCCGCAGGTCGACGCCGCCAGCGGCAAGCTGATCAATCTCGAGGGCCGTATCGAGCAATGCCGGGTCGACCGGCAGAAGCAGCCCCCTTCGGCTATGAGAGCCAGGACTTGCTCGGCCTCACCGCCTATGTCGCCTCGCTTTCGAAAGGCGTGCCGCTGTCGGTCTCAGCCGATGGTCCGGCGAAGCCCTTTTATGAAACCGGCAAGGCCTTCTACGAGCGCCGGCAGGGCCAGCTCAATCTCGCCTGCACGCAGTGCCATGACGGCCTGGTCGGCCAGAAGCTGCGTGGCGACACGATCAGCTATGGCATCGGCACCGGCTATCCGGCCTACCGGCTGGAATGGAACGGGCTTGGCTCGCTGCACCGGCGGCTGCGCGCCTGTTCGCTCGGCGTCAGGGCGACGCAGTTCGACTACGGCTCCGATGAGTATCTTGCGCTCGAACTCTATCTCGCCGTGCGGGCCAAGGGGCTCGCACTGGAGGCACCGGGTCTGCGGCGATAGGCCTTGGCGACAGTTGCGCGAGCCGTCACGATCCCGGCACAGTCCTGTCGGAGACGTCCTGGATGCTTCGCCTGCCTGCCCTCGTCCCCTTCATGCTGATCGCCACCGCCGCCATCGCCCAGCCCGATGCCGAGCCGCCGGCCTCCGCTGCCAGCGTGACCGCGCCGCCGCCCTTCGTGCTCAAGGGCACCGAGGTCAGGACGATCCGGGCCAAGGCATTGCAGCGCGACTACGAGATCTTCGTCAGCCTGCCGGAATCCTATCAGTCGCAGCCGCGGCGGCGCTTCCCGGTGCTATTCGTCACCGATGCCGACTATGCCTTCCCGCTGGTGCGCAGCATCGCCCGCCGCGTCGGCAACCGGGCCAAAGGACTGGAGGAGTTCATTCTGGTCGGCCTGTCCTATTCGGTCGGCGACACGCCCGAATATAGCCGCCGGCGCGACTATACGCCGACACCGAACGGCGAGAAGACGCGCGACCCATCCGGCAAACCGCCGGTCTTCGGCGAGGCGGAGGGCTATCGCCGCTTCCTCTCTGAGGAATTGATGCCCTTCGTCGCCGCGACCTATCGCACCGACACGACCCGCAGCATCTATGCCGGCCATTCCTATGGCGGTCTGTTCGGCCTTTACGTCCTGCTGACCGAACCGAAGCTGTTCCAGCACTACATCATCGGCAGCCCATCGCTCTGGTTCGACCAGAAGGTGCTGCTCCAGCGCGAGCGCGACTATGCGCAAGCCAACAAGGAATTGAAGGCCAACGTGCTGATGGCGATCGCCTCCTATGAGACGATCGACAAGGCCTCGGGCGATCCGCGCTACAACGGCAAAACCGACATGATCGCCGATCTCCGCGAGTTCGAGCAGGCGCTGCGCTCACGCAGTTATCCCGGCCTGAAGCTCTCGACCAAGATCATTCCCGGCGAGGATCACCTCACCGTCTTCCCGGCGATCGTGACGCGCGGCCTGCTCTGGGCGCTCCCAGCCAAGCGGGACTGAGCCTCAGTCCTTCTTGTCGTTGCCGTCCTTCGGCTTGTCTTTGTCTTTTTCTTTGTCCCGGCCTTTCGGCTTGGCGCGGTTGTGGAAACTCGCATTTCCCAGGCCGGTGCCGATCGTCAGCACCGCCCAGTGCTCGACATCCTGCATGAAAGGCAGTTCGCTCAGGCCCTGGACGACGGCATCATTGTGCATGGTGACGACGGTCTCGTGCTCGCCGATCTCCGGCGCCATCTCTCGAATGCTCTCGACCAGGTTGAACCGGCTGCTCGACCAGTTGCCGGGCAGGTTCTGCGCGCCACGATCGATCGCACCGTCCGGCTCGATCAGGCCAGGGCAGCCGACACCGATGAAAGGCGCGACCCGCAGGCCCTCCTTTTCGGCGTGCCCGATCTGCTCGCGCAGCATCTTGCCGAGCCGCTTCACGGCCTCCTCGCGGCTCGTCTCCTCATCGGCATGACGCCAGAGCTCGGTTTCCCAGACGCGGGCCTTGCTCAGATCGGGCGCCTTGTCCTGGCGCAGCTCGACGATACCGGCACGGATGTTGGAGCCGCCGATATCGACCGCGACCAGGCTGTCATAGGCTTCGAAGATCCATTTCGGCGCGAGATGGGCACTGCCGACGAGCCCGGCCTCGTCCGAGTGATGGCGCACCGGGACCAGCTCGATCGTGAAACCTTCGGTCTGCAGGATGATGCCGGCTCGCGCGATCGCCAGTTCGCCGATCCGGCTCTGCCGGAAGCCGCCGCCGACGACGATACGCTCGACCGGGCTCCAGGCCTTCTGGCGCAGGAAACGGCGGATCACGAAAGCGAGCGACTGGGCGAAGCGCTCGACCGCCGAGAGCACCAGCGCCGCCTCACGGGCCGTTCCCTCAATAATGAGCTTGTCGAGCTCCGACTTGCTCGGTGTCTTGCCGGCCTCTGCCAGCGGATCCTCTCCCGCCTCGGCAAGATGGCCGCGCAGTTCGGCGAGATGGTCCATGAAGGCGCCGCGGCTCGCCTTGTCGCCAAGGAAGCCGTCGCCATCGCGGATCTCGAGATTGTAGCTCGTCACGACCGCCGAGGGCAGCTCCTCCGCCCCATGCGGTCCGTTCGCGCTCGTCTTGCTCGCCGTCGCCACTGCCATCGCACCACCCCGCCTTGAAAGCACCCGTGGAGAACGAGCAAGGCCCCCTGGCGGTTCCTGCGCCGCACCGCCGCATGGCCCGCTTGCGCTACGGGCAGGCAAATTCAACCTGCTGGCGATTGACCGCGCCTAGCCGTTTCGCCTCCATAGCTCCAAGGTCGGTTCGCGGCCGGGGGGACAGATATGCTGGAAGTGATCAGCCGCTCGCTCGTGATCGGCATCGGCGCAACTGCGCTGCTCGACCTCTGGGCGCTGTTCCTCAATCGCGCCCTCGGCATGCCGCTGGCGAACTGGGCTGCGGTCGGGCGCTGGTTCGCCTATCTGCCGCGCGGCCGCTTCGCGCACGATACCATCGCCGAGACACCGCCGGTGCAGGGCTAGCTCGCCATCGGCTGGATCATGCACTACCTCATCGGTGTCCTCTTCGCTGCGATCGTGCTGCTGCTCTGGGGCCTGGACTGGGCTCGCTACCCGACGCTGCTTCCGGCCCTGATCGTCGGTGTCGTCACCGTCGGCTGCGGCTGGTTCATCCTGCAGCCCGGAATGGGCTTCGGCCTCGCCGCCAGCAAGCGGCCCAATGCCAGCCAGGTCAGGCTGATCGGCCTGATCAACCACATCGTTTTCGGCTTCGGGCTCTGGCTCACGGCGTTCCTGACCCGCTGAACCCCAATGATGAAAATTTCATACGCAAGGATCTGACCGATGGCCGCGACCCTGTTTCACAATGCCCGCATCGTCGACGGCACTGCGCCCGAGCGCGCAGCGCCGGTCTCCGTCCTGGTCGAAGGCGGGCTGATCCGCGAGGTCGGCAAGACCGTTCGCTCCGACAAGGCCAGGGCGATCGACCTCAAGGGCCGCACGCTGATGCCCGGGCTGATCGACGCGCATGTCCACGTCATCGCCGGCCTGGCCGATCTCGGCCGCAATGCCGCCCTGCCCGATTCGCTGGTCACCGTGCGCTCGCTGGTGATCATGCGCGAGATGCTGCTGCGCGGCTTCACCACGGTGCGCGATGTCGGCGGCGCAGATTTCGGCCTGAAGCAGGCGACTGAGGAGAACGATTTTCCGACGCCGCGCCTCGTCATCTCGGGCAAGGCGCTCAGCCAGACCGGCGGCCATGCCGATTTCCGCGGACGCTATGAGGACAGGCTGGCGCCGACGACGCGCCATCGCCTCGGCGCGCTCGGCCGCATCTGCGATGGCGAGGCCGAGGTTCGCCGTGCCGCCCGCGAGGAGCTCAAGGGCGGCGCCGACTTCATCAAGATCATGGCCAATGGCGGCTGCGCCTCGCCGACCGACCCGATCCATTTCCTCGGCTTCTCCGTCGGCGAGCTCGAGGCGGTGGTCGAGGAGGCCCGCATGGCCGGAACCTACGTCTCCGCCCATGTCTACACTGACGAGGCGATCCGCCGCTGCGTCGAAGCTGGCGTCCATTCGCTGGAGCATTGCAACCTGATCCAGGCCGAGACCGCCAAGCTCGCGGCCAAGAACGGCGCCGTCGCCGTGCCGACCCTCGTCACCTATGACAAGCTCGCCAGCGAAGGTGGCAAGCTCGGCTTCCCGCCCGATTCCGTCGCCAAGGTCGAATATGTCCGCGCCGCCGGTATGGAATCGCTCGCGATCATGAAGAAGGCCGGGCTCGCCATGGCCTATGGCAGCGACCTGCTCGGCGAGATGCATCGCCACCAGTCCGAGGAATTCGTCATCCGTGGCCGGGCCCTGCCTGCGCATGAGGTGATCGGCGCTGCCACCCATGTCGCGGCCAAGCTGCTGAAGCTCGACGGCAAGATCGGTGCGGTCGTGCCCGGCGCCCATGCCGACCTGATCGTCGTCGATGGCGATCCGCTCAAGGATCTGGCGCTTCTGACCCGCCAGGGCCGGCACATGCCTGTCATCATGAAGGGCGGCGCCTTCATCAAGCGCGTCCGGCTGGACTGACGCGCGACAAAATTTACTCAACCAATGGTGTTCCTGCGGCAACAGAACATTAAAAAACGGTAATGCTCATTAAAGCGGCTCGAAAGACCGGATTGCCAAGGCTATGGCTCTTTTTGTCCTTGAGGCGAACAGTATGTCACGAGATCTGATCGGGGGCCGCCGCGGATGAGACTGAGAGCATTCCTCGCTCCGATGCGCCGCACCGAAACTTCGGGCGGCGCACCAGCCACGGCCCGAGCTTCGCTCCAGTCCAGACACGTCATAATGGGCGTCATCTGTTGGACCCTCCTGCTCGTCGGCGGCAGTGCCGTCATCCTCGAACGCTACTGGATTCATCCGCTTCGTGCTCAATTGAAGGGTATCCAGATTGCTGCCTACGGCAATGCCCAGCGCATCAATGGGCTGGAGAATGTGCAAACGACCTCCCCGCTGATGTTCCGCAGTGGCCGGGACGCAACCGCTTTGACACAGATCGAGCAGTGCGTCGCCAAGCAGGTCGCCGGCGTGAAGGCGCGCTATGAAGCGATCCACGACGGCTACTTGAGCTGCTCGGTGCCACTGGCCTCGTTCTTCGATCGCTTCCGCCTGACGTTCTCCGAGGCCGAGAGGTTCGCGGTCTTCGTCACATTGTTGAGTTCGCGGCTCGGCAGCTACGGCCCGAGCGAATCGACCGCTCCTGAACAGATCGCCAAGGACGACGTACTCAACTGTACTCAGACGATGATCTTCGTGGCCCGCACGATCAAGCGTTTCTACCCCGAAGCCCAGGTACGCGAGATCGGCATCAGCAATCAGGCCATGGGCGAACACGGCTTCGTCGAGATGTCGAACGGTGACCGCTCCATGCTGCTTGATGGCCTGGTCGGGCTCGTCGCCGACATCTCATTGGACGAAGCGACCGCCGGCAAACGGCCGCCGCCGTTCCTGATGCTCGAGTTCTTTCCGGAGACCAACGCCAACCTGCGCGCACTCTCGGAGAACTTCATGCGGACCCTGCGTCTCGGCGGCTTGAGCCGAGCCGATATCCACTTCGATCAGCAGGTGGCCGCGGCCCCCTTACGTGGTTGACCGCCGGTCGAAGGCGACGTCTTCACCTGACTGATTCACGAAGAATCTCTCTCTCCTTCCTTGAAATACTCATCCCGAACGCCGACCGATGAAACCCTGGGCACAATTGGACATTGCCTCTATCCCCGGCGGCGGCACGCTCAAGCTCATGCGCCGCGGCGAGGACGAGTTCTCGATCACGCTCGGGCATAACGAGCTGATGAACTCGCGCCTCAAGGGCTCGGAGGAGGCGCTGGCGACGCTCGCCATCGACAGGATAGGCAAACGTCCAAAGCCTCGCCTGCTGATCGGCGGGCTCGGCATGGGCTTCACGCTCCGGGCCGCACTCGCCGCCCTGCCCGCGGATGCCGAGATCGTCGTCGCCGAGTTGATCCCGGCCGTCATCGCCTGGGCGCGCGGGCCCCTCGCCCCGATCTTCGCCGGCTGCCTCGACGACCCCCGCGTCAGCGTGCAGGAAGCCGACGTCGCCACTGCCATCCGCGAGACACCAGGAAGCTACGACGCGATCTTGCTGGACGTCGACAACGGGCCGGATGGGCTGATGGTCGAGGCCAATGACCGGCTCTATGACTCGGCCGGGCTGGCCTATGCGAAAGCGTCCTTAAGATCCGGCGGCGTGCTCGCTGTCTGGTCGGCGGGGCCTGACCGCAGCTTCACCCAGCGCCTGCGTCAGGCCGGCTTCGCGGTCGAGGAGAAGACGGTGCGCGCCCGTGCCGGAAGCGGCGGCGCCAAGCATGTGATCTGGCTGGCCGACGCGGCAGGTGCTGCTTCGACTACGCGACCTGCGCAGCAATCGTCGAAGCGGCGCCGCTAGAGCATTTCCGCGTTTCTACGTAGTCGCAGAAATGCTTCAGGCTCCTGTTTTATGGCATTTTTCTTCACGCGAACCGGTACCCACATTCGCTCGAAAATACTCTAGCGCTCGCCCAGCAGGCGCGCCAAGCCAGCCGAGAGCCCGACATTCGGCACCGCCGCCGGCAGAGCGAGATCACCGTGGACCGGCTTCGGCAGCGGATTGCGTGCCGCTTCCAGCACGGCGGCGAAGCCGGCTTGCGTCGCGCAGATCACGGGAACGCCGACCCGAGGCTGGACCCGCGCCGCGAGCCCGGCAAGGCCGGCCCCACCCAGGATCACGGCCTTCGCCCCATCGCGCTCGACCGTCCGCCGGCAGGCCTCGGCCAGCAGCGCTATCGAGCCATCGGGATCAGCGGCGATGTCGCCGCCGGTCGGCGCCACCGTTTCGACGGCGGCCAGCCTGCCCTCCAGCCCGAGCGCAGCGACAAATTCGGTCAGGATCGCGCCCCAGCGCTCGCCGCCAGTGACGATGGAAAAGCGCCCGCCCTGCAAAGCCGCCTGTCGGCAGGCAGCCTCCGCCATACCGACAACCGGCACGCCGGCGATCTCCTTTAGCGCCATCAGTCCAGGGTCGCCGAAGCAGGCGAGGTAGACCGCGTCGCAATCGGCGCCGTGCTCGGCAAACGCGTCGAGCGCTGCATGGCCGGCAATGGCACCGGCGCTACGGCTCGAGATGTAGCGCGCCCCGAAGCGGCCGGTCGCCGGCTTCAGCATCACGCCGGCGGGGACCGATGGCGCCAGCACGCGCAGGACCAGCTCGGTCATCTCGGGGCTGGTATTCGGATTGAGGACGAGGATGCGCAAGATGAATCCGACAGGCGAGAATTGACCGGCCCTGAGAGTTTCCGTCTCCGGGCCGCGCCTGCGAGCTTTGCCGTGCCGGCCCCTCCGCGGCAAGGGCGAGCGCCCCACATCTTTCGCATCATCGCCACGCGAAGACAGGCGGCTGCCTGTCGGGAACCACCGCAATGCGCCGGGGTTGCACACTCAACCGGATCTCACATCGGGAGATGGACGATGCCAGCCAAATCGAAGGCACAACAGAAGGCGGCCGGAGCCGCACTCGCCGCCAAGCGCGGGGACATCCCCAAGAGCGAGCTCAAGGGCGCCTCGAAATCCATGGCCAAGTCGATGACCGAGAAGGAACTCGACGAGCTGGCCTCGACCAAGCGCAAGGGCAAGCCGGAACACGTGGCGAAGCGTTGAGCGAAGGTGCCGGCGCCTCTCTATGAGGCGCGCCCGGTTCCGGCACCACGATACCGGTAGACCAGATCCTCGGGATCTGTCCTCGCGGCGCCGGCGTCGCGTTGAGCACCGAGCCGCTCCGCCACAGCGATCGAGCGCTTGTTGCGCGGATCGACATAGCTGACCAGCGTCTCGAGACCGAGCTGATCGAATGCCCAGTCGCGCAGGGCAGCAGCCGCTTCGCTCGCATAGCCCTGCCTCTCATACCCGGCATAGATCAGCCAGCCCAGCTCCTTCTCGGGAAAGAGCGGTCCGTGATTGATGCCGACCTGCCCGATGCAGACCCCGCCGGGCAGATCGATCATCAGGGCGCCGTGGCCGAACAATGCCCACACCGCCACGTCATGGCAGAACACCCCCCAGGCGCCGCGCTGATCATAGGGGCCGCCCATATACTGTGCCCGCGACGAGCCCAGGAAATCGGCATAATCTGAAAAATCGGCCATGACCGGCGCCCGCAGGATCAGGCGTTCGGTCCGAATCGTTGGGGGTACAGGCGTGGGCAAGATCGATCTCGACATCGGCGGGGTCGGTCCCATCGGTCAGTCGGGTTACCGGCGCCTGTGGCAGAATGAGGAAAACTGGCGTCCCGGAAGGGATTCGAACCCCTGACCTACGGTTTAGGAAACCGTTGCTCTATCCTGCTGAGCTACCGGGACGCACGGTCTTGCGTTTAGCATAAAGCCGATGCGGGTGAAGCCTTCCTTTGCAGTGATCGTACCAGCCCTTGCCATCATGGCGGCGCCAGCCGTCATGGCCCAGGCAGTTGGTGACGCTTGCGTGATACCGGACAGTGCCGAGTTGGTCCGCCTGGCCGGTCTCGATCGGCATGGCGACCTGTTGCTCGCGGACGGCCGGACCGTCAGGCTCGCCGGGCTTGCGCCACGGCAGGGCGATGCCGAGCGCGAGCGCTTCGCCGCGCAGCTGACGCGCTGGCACGGACAGCCCTTCCGATTGGCGCCGCTCGGCGGTGCGGATCGCTGGGGCCGCCTTCCGGCCCGCCTGCTCGCAGCCGACGGTGCCGCCGATACGCTCGGCGGCCAGCCCGACCTGACCGCCGCCCTCCTCACCGAACGCATCGCCTTGCGCCTGCCCGAACCGGGCCTCGCAGCCTGCAATGAGATCTGGCGCAAGGCCGAGCCGCAGCAGCGGGTGGCGGTTAAGCCGGGCAGCCCGCCGCTGGCGGCCGCGCAGGGCGATTTCGCCGCACTGGCGCTGCCCGTCGTCGACGGTCATGATGCTGCCGCGATGAAAGCGCAGGCGGGCCGGATCGTCGTGGTCGAGGGGCGTATCGCTGCCGTGGGAGAGCGGGCGCAGCGAACCTATCTCAATTTCGAGCGGCGCCGCGGCGCGGGCGGCAGCATTGTCCTGTCGCGCGTGCTGTGGCGTGAATTGCAGCGCAGCGGCTGGACCGCCGCGACGCTGACGGGTAAACGCGTGCGCATACGCGGTGTGGTCGAGGGGCGCGACGGCCTCCTGATCGAAGCCGAGACGCGCAGCGCACTGGAATTGATCGACTAGGGGCAGATGCGGAGACTTCAGCGCCATCGTCAGCCGTTTCGGGGGCGTCTGGCCGCCGCGGTGCTGCCGGCCCTGTTGCTGGCGGCCTGCTTTGGCGACCAGAATTCCGTCCTGGCGCCGCTCAACCAGCCCGGCGGCGAGCCGGCGCCGAGAGTTGCCAGCCTGCAGCGCGGCACCGACCGCGAGCACCAGCGCCTGCTCTCGGCCTTCGGCGGCGAATACCGCGCACCACAGGTCAAGGCCGTACTGGAAGAGATCATTGTCCGTCTCGCCAAGGCCGGCGAGGGCCAGATCGGCACCTATGAGGTGACGATCCTGAACTCGCCGATCGTCAACGCCTTCGCCTTGCCGACCGGACGGCTCTACGTCACACGCGGCCTGCTCGCCCTGGCGAACGACTCGTCCGAGATCGCCTCGGTGATGGCGCATGAGATCGCC
Organism: Bosea vestrisii; assembly: GCF_030144325.1. Lineage (NCBI taxonomy): Bacteria > Pseudomonadati > Pseudomonadota > Alphaproteobacteria > Hyphomicrobiales > Alloboseaceae > Allobosea > Allobosea vestrisii. The sequence continues at coordinate 2,592,010 of NZ_CP126307.1, forward strand.
CATGTCACCGCACGCCACGCCGTCGAGCGCGCCGAGATGGAGGCGGAATCGGCGCTGGTCAGCCAGGTCGTAGCGCAGGTGCTGAACGACCCGACGACCGGGGCGGCAGTGCAGCAGAGCTCGAAGCTCTCGCTCGCCCGCTTCTCGCGGCAGCAGGAGCTGACCGCCGACCAGATCAGTGTGCGCAACATCGCCCGTGCCGGTTACGACCCCTATGGCGCCGGCCGCTTCCTGGTTTCGCTCGGCCGCAATACGAGCTTCCGCGCCGGCCGCCAGGGCGGTGGCGACAAGAAGCTTGATATCCTGTCGAGCCATCCCTCGACACCGGAACGCGTCGCCGCCGTCACCAACGGCGCCCGCCAGATCGGCGCGCCCGGCATCGGCGAGCGCGAGGCCTCACGTTGGCTCGCCGCAATCGACGGCATCGCCTTCGGCGACGATCCGGCCGACGGCGTGGTCCGCGGCCGTCGCTATCTCAACAGCGCGCTGCGCATCGCCTTTACCGCGCCTGATGGCTTCGAGCTCGAGGCCGCCCGCGAAATGGTGGTCGGCGTCAGCAATGACGGCACGCAGGCGCTGCGCTTCGATTCGGTCGCCCTCAAGGCCGGACAGACCCTCGAATCCTATGTCGCTTCCGGCTGGATTGACGGCGTCGCCACCGCCGAAGTCCAGTCGCTCACGGTCGGCGAGCTGCCGGCAGCGGTGACCTCGGGCAAGGGCGCCGACTGGACTTTCCGTCTCGCCGCAGTTCAGGCTGGGCAGCGCGTCTATCGCTTCATCCTCGCCGCCAAGGGCCAGAACGACCCTGAGCGCGCCATGCGTGCTTTGCTCGACAGCTTCCGCAATCTGAGCGCCAGCGACGCGCAATCGGTCAGCCCGCTGCGAATCAGGCTCGTCACCGCCAGCGCCGGCGACACCCCCGTCAGCCTCGCTGAGCGCATGGCCTCGACCGACCGGCCGCTCGAGCAGTTCTTGACCCTGAACGGGCTGGAGCGCAGCGGCAAGCTGACGCCTGGCCAGCGTTACAAGATCGTGAGCGAATAGCACGCCTCGCGCCTCTGACCGGCCCTCCCGCCCTGTGCTAGCCTGCCGACATTCGTCAGGATAGGGAGGCAGCCATGGCGCTCGATCGCCGCATCGTCGAACTCTACGACGAGTACACCCACAAGCCGCTCGACCGGCGCAGCTTCATGAACCGGCTGATTGCCATTGCCGGCTCCGCGGCGGCGGCCGAGGCCGCGCTCTCGCTCCTGGAGCCGAACTATGCCCAGGCCCAGCAGGTCACGGCGGACGATGCCCGCATCGAGGGCAGGCGCATCGACGAGACCATCGGCGGCGTGAGGCTCAAGGGCTATCTCGTCACGCCGAAGACCCAAGGTAGGCGCGGCGGTGTCCTGGTCATCCACGAGAACCGCGGCCTGAACCCACATACCGAGGACGTCACTCGCCGCGCGGCGCTGGCCGGCTTCAGCGCGCTCGGGATCGATTTCCTCACCCCGCTCGGCGGTACGCCGGCCGATGCCGACGCGGCACGTGCGCTGTTCCCGCAACTCAAATCGGAGGACGTCGTCGCACAGGGCCGTGCCGCTCTCGCATTTCTCAAGGCGCGGTCGGACGCGACCGGCAAGGTCGGCGCCGTCGGCTTCTGCTGGGGTGGTGGCACGGTCAACGACCTCGCCGTCAACGCGCCGGAGCTCAATGCCGGCGTCGTCTTCTACGGCCGCTCTCCCGACCTCGCCAAAGTACCGCAGATCAAGGCGCGACTGCTGATCCAGCACGCCGGGCGCGACACCCGCCTGGTCGAAGGGCTCCCCGCCTATGAGGCGGCGCTGAAAGCGGCCGGCGTCAATTACCAGGCGATCGTCTACCCGGATGTCGACCATGCCTTCCTGAACGACACCAGCGCCGAGCGCTACAACGCCGCTGCGGCCAAGCTCGCCTGGGAGCGGACGGTAGCCTTCCTGGCGGCTGAAACCGGCGCAGCCTGAAACAAAAAAGCCCGGCGGAGCGATCCGCCGGGCTTGTGTAGCTGGTTCTGGAAAAGGCGCCCTCAGGCAGCCTCCTCCTGAATATCTTCCTCGCCCTCTTCGGCTTCGGCAGCCTCGGCGGCCTCACCCTTGCCGGCGCGGCGCGGCGACTTGGCGAGCTGGCCCTCGATCTTCTTCAGCGCTTCGGTCTCGGTGATCTCCTCGACCACCGCGATCTCACGGGTCATCCGGTCGATCGCCGCCTCGTAGAGTTGGCGCTCGGAATAGGACTGCTCCGGCTGAGCCTCGGAACGATAGAGATCGCGCACGACCTCGGCGATGGCGACGAGATCGCCCGAATTGATCTTGGCCTCATACTCCTGGGCCCGGCGCGACCACATGGTGCGCTTGACCCGGGCGCGGCCGGTCAGCGTCGCCAGCGCCTTGCCGACGATCTCGGCATCGGCGAGCTTGCGCAGGCCAACGCTCGCCGCCTTGGCGGTGGGCACGCGAAGAGTCATCTTGTCCTTGGCGAAGCTGACGACGAAAAGCTCGAGCTTGAAGCCCGCGACTTCCTGCTCATCGATCGCCGTGATCTGACCGACGCCATGGGACGGGTAGACGACGAACTCGCCCGTCTTGAAGCCATGGCGCACAACAGCCTTCTTCGCAGTGGACATGCCGTTTCGACTCCTGATAACTCTCCGCGGGACGCGGAGACGCGACTTTCAGCCGCTGACCGGGATGGCCGGCGGCTCTCTGCCTGACACGTCGGGAACGACCTTCTGGTCTTCTTTCCCCGGCGCAACACGCTCCCTCAGTCGATTGTTTCTTGCGAACCACCAGACACGAAGACAGCGACACGCCGGGCATTCTGACCGGTGGTGCGTTGCTGCCGTCTCAGGGGGTGCCCCGTTTGTGTGACCTCGCAGGGGCAGGCGGAACGAACTCGACTGTGACGTGTGGATACCACAAAAATCGCGCCGAATCAAAGGTAAACGGAATGCAAACACCGCCGGGCCGCGTTGCGGCCGGCCATGGTTAACTACGATCGCCCTGTGACGAAGGGTAAGCTTCAGTCGCCCTCGCCGGGTTCCGGCGACAAAAGCTCGAGCTTGCCCGGTACGCCGTCGAACTCCTTGGCGTCGGCGGGCGAATCCTTTTTCTGCGTGATATTGGGCCAGCTCGCCGCAAACTTCGCATTAAGCTGCAGCCAGCTGTCGAGACCGGGCTCGGTGTCGGGCTTGATCGCCTCGGCCGGGCATTCCGGCTCGCAGACGCCGCAGTCGATGCACTCGTCCGGATGGATGACGAGGAAGTTCTCGCCTTCATAGAAGCAGTCGACCGGACAGACCTCGACGCAGTCCATGTACTTGCACTTGATGCAGTTCTCGGTGACCACATAGGTCATGACGCTGTCCTTCCGATCGGCCGGCGCTTTTTAGAGCCGGTCGAGAGAATGTTTCAAGGCCCTGTCACGACCGGAAACGAGATCGAACTTCTATCGAAACCAGCGTTTCAAGAAGATTTTTCGCGGGCGTGCCAGCGCTCGCCACATCTGTCACGCGCTCTATCCCGCAGGCTCGTCGGGCGCAAGCGGCGCATCGCCGCGCTCGGGGCCGCTCAGCACCTCGTACAGCGTCTGCGCCTGCTCATAGGAGCCACGCCGGGCAGCAAATGCGATCACACGCACCACCAGCGTCGCATGCGGCAAAGCGAGTGTCAGCACGTCGCCGAGCTTGAGGCCGAGCGCCGGATTGTCGACCCGCTTACTTGCAACCCGCACATGCCCGTCCTCCACCAGCCGCACGGCGGAGGGCCGCGTCCGCGCGAAGCGCGCGAACCAGAGCCATTTGTCGAGGCGTTGCCGATCGTCCCGCAAGCAGATCCCGTACCTCTAAGATATCAGCTCTTGCGCCCGTCATTGCCCTCGAGCTGGGCCTTCAAGGCCAGGAGCTTGGCGAAGGGCGAGTCCGGGTCCGGCTGACGCTCGGCCGGGCGCGGCCGGGCCGGCTGCTGGAAGCGCTGGTCTTTGCCGCCGCGCTCGTCGCGACGCGGACCACCGCCAGGGCGACCGCCATCGCGCTTGAACTCCGGCCGCGGACCGCGCTCTGGACGTCCGTCGCGGCCCTGTGAAGCGTTGCGACCGGCTGCCTCCTGCGCTGCGGGCTTGACTTCGCCACCGCCAGCCGGGCGCGGCCCGTTCCAGCCGCCCTCGCGCCAGCGATTGCGGTTCGGGCGCTGACCACCCGGCTTACCCTCGCCGCCTTCGGCAGGAGCAGCCTCGGCGCCGGCACGTCGATCCGGCCGCCGGCCGCGCTGGCCTTGCTCGGGACGCCGACCGCCCTGGTGGCGATGCGGTCGCCAGATCTCGATCAGTTCCGGCTCGGCGGGTACAGCCGCTTCGACAGGTGCAGCAGGTTCGGCCGTCGCTGCCTCGGCTTCGGCTTGCGACGTGGCCTCCGTCGCCGGCTCGTCGCTCGGCAGCACCAGCGTCGACATCGCATCGGCAGGCACCGGCTCAGCCTGGCTGATCGGCTCTTCCTCGATTACGGGGACGGCAGCGACTTCCGCGTCGGTCGGAACCGGAACATCAGGCGTTTCGCTCGCCGGCGCCGCACTGTGGGCGCTTTCGGTCGCGACCTCGCTATCGGACGAGGTAGCTTCGTTTAACGCTTCGACCTGCTCGATCGCCGAGGCGGTGTCGGCAGCGGGCGCCTCAGCTTCCGGCGCAGCAGCGGCAACAGGCTGCGGCGCGACGGCGAGCGCCGCGGTGATCGCAGGGCCGGGCCGCTTCTGCGAGACGTAGCCGAGCGAGCGCAGGATCGAGGCGAAATCCTCGCCGGCGCAGCCGACGAGCGACGTCATCGCCCCGGTGGCGACAAACCCGTCCTGATCGGCAGCGCCCGCCGGGGGCTGGCCAAGCGTCAGGCCCGGACGATAGGCGATCGCGGGCCGGATCAGGTCCGCCAGCCGCTCCAGGATATCGACGCGCACCGCCCGCTCGCCGCAGACGCGGTAGCCGGCAGCACGGTAGAGCCCCTTGGGCACGTCCTTGTTGGCGGGGAACGAAGTCCGTCCCGACGAGGCGAGATGGGAGATGTCGTCGAGCCCGGCCGCCTCGGGGTTACCATGTTTCAGGGCCCAGAGCTGGGCCGCAAGCGCCCGCGGCGCCGGCTTCAGCAACGCCGGGACATAAAGATGGAAGGCGCCGAAGCGGATGCCGAGCTGGCGCAGCGCCGCACGACCTTCCTGGTCGAGCGTCTTCATCTCCTCGGCAACCTTGGCGCGCTCGAGCACGCCGAGCGCCTCGGCCGTCTGATAGGCGATGCCGCGGGCAATGCCGGCGGCGCTCTCGGCATTCTCCAGGATCTGGAGCGGGCCGAGCAGCTTGGTGATGTGGTGCTTCAGCCAGGCGGCCAGCCGGGTCTCGATCTGCTCGCGGGCCTGTGCCGGCAGGTGATCGTCGACCATCAGGCGCAGGCGCGGCTCCAGTACCTTCTCGCCGGCAGTCAGGCGCGCCACGGGCTCGCCGATCCAGCGCACCAGCCCATCATGCGAGAGCACGAAAGCATCGTCGCCGGCCAACACGACGCGCGAGGCGCGTGCCTCCAGCTCGCCAGCCAGCGCTTTCAGCGCCGCAGCATTCAGAGCCTTCGCTTCCGGCCCACCCGCCTTCGGGTCGGCCGTGAAACGGAAGCCCTGCAGCAATCCGACATGCTGACCCTCGACCAGGACATCGCCAGTCGCGGTGACTTCAGCCTCCAACATTGCATTCTCCCGCAGGCGACGCATCAACACGCTCGTACGCCGATCAACGAATCGGCTGGCAAGCCGTTCGTGCAAAGCGTCCGACAGCCTGTCCTCTACAAGACGCGCCACCCCCTGCCAATGCTCTGGATAGAGCAACCAGTCCGGCCGGTTGGCAACATAGGTCCAGGTCCGGACCTGGGAGATGCGGGCCGAGAGGGTGTCGATCTCGCCATCGACGCGGTCGAGGGCGGCCAATTGGCCGGCATACCAGTCCGGATCGAGCCGGCCATGGCGCATCAGGCGCAGATACAATGTCGTCGCCAGCTCGGCATGCTGCATCGGTGCGATCTTACGGTAATCGGGCAGGCCACAGACCTCCCAGAGCCGCGTCACGGCCGGTTTGCCCTGCGCCAATCGCGCGATGTCCTGATCGCGTGCCAGGATTTCCAGCGTCGTCATATCCTCGGCGATCAGGGCGCGAGTCAGCCCCGGCTCCTGCGGCTGGATGTTGAGGCTGTCGATGAGGCCGGCGATCGAACGCAGATCGAGATCGGAATTGCGCCATTGCATCTGCCGGACCGATTCGAAGCGGTGGTCCTCGATCGCCTGGACCAGCTCCTGCTCGAAGGGGGGCGAGCGCCCGGTCGTGCCGAAGGTGCCGTCACGCAGATGCCGTCCGGCGCGGCCGGCGATCTGCCCGAACTCGGCCGGGTTGAGCTTGCGATAGTGATGGCCGTCGAACTTGCTGTCCCCGGCGAAGGCAATGTGGTCGACATCGAGATTGAGCCCCATGCCGATCGCGTCGGTGGCGACGAGATAGTCGACATCGCCCGACTGGTAGATCTCGACCTGGGCATTTCGCGTGCGCGGCGAGAGCGCGCCGAGCACCACCGCCGCCCCACCTTTCTGCCGGCGGATCAGTTCCGCGATCGCATACACCTCCTCGGCCGAGAAGGCGACGATCGCCGAGCGCCGCGGCAGGCGGGTGATCTTGCGGTCGCCGGCGAAGGAGAGGTTCGACAAGCGCGGACGCGAGACGACATTGACGCCGGGGATGAGCTGCTCGACCAGCGGCCTCATCGTGCCGGCCCCGATCAGCATCGTCTCCTCGCGGCCGCGATGATTGAGCAGGCGATCGGCGAAGACGTGGCCGCGGTCGAGATCGGCTGCGAGCTGGATCTCGTCGATCGCGACGAAATCGACGGCGAGGTCACGCGGCATCGCCTCGACCGTGCAGACCCAGAACCTCGGCCGCTCCGGCTTGATCTTCTCCTCGCCCGTGATCAGCGCGACTGCCTCCGGGCCGACCTTGTCGACGACGCGCTGATAGACCTCGCGCGCCAGCAGGCGCAGGGGCAGGCCAATCATGCCGGTCGGATGCGCCACCATCCGCTCGATGGCGAGATGGGTCTTGCCAGTATTGGTCGGGCCGAGCACCGCCGTGACACCGCGGGCGCGGAGCGAAGGCGGAAGGGAACGAGGTTGGATCAAGACGCTGGAGCTTTCCTGCAGTCTGGGCGGCCGCGAGCCCTATCGAGTCGGGTGGCCTGAAAGCGACCCGCTCCGTGAACAGAACGAGTCCGGAACGAAGCGGGGGCGAATCGCTGACTCCCACAGAATCAGGTTTCGTTCACGGCGAGATATTGCGGCAAGCGATTCAAAAACCACAAGATTTTGAATCGCCTTCATTGTCCATCCTTCGCCGACTTGCGCGCGCGAGGGCCGCTTTCGCTCATGTAGGGCGTTCTGGCGACAGAACGAGGGGCAAGACGACGATTGCCGCAGGCAGGCGTCCGGTCAGTCCCCGAAGACCTCGCTCAGGACCTGCGCTGCCTCGTCCGGCGCCTCGACATGGACGAAATGGCCAGCGTCCTCGCAGAAGGTCACCTCCACATCGTCGAAATAGTGCGACAGGAAGGTCGTCCACTCCGATTTCAGGATCGGATCGTGCCGGCCCCAATGCACCCGGGTGCGCTGATGGATCGGCACGGACGGCGCCGGATGACCGTCGATCGCGGCGATCCGCGCCGCGTTCTGGCTGCGGTACCAGTCGAATCCCCCACGCAGATTGCCGGGTTTCATGAAGTTCTCGACCCAAAGGTCGAAGACCGGCGCGAAAGCATCCTTGCGATGGCACCAATGCGTCAGGAAATGCCCGAGATAGAGGGCGCAGGCCTCGCGGCTCGAACCGATCAGCTGCTCCGCCAGCGGCAATTGCTGGAAGGACTGGTACCAGATCTCGTTGACATGGCCGTCGCGGACCCAGGCCGAGCCGACGCTCGGCGTCGGGCAGTTGAAGAACAGCAGCTTCTCGACCCGCTGCGGATGGCGCCGCGCCAGCCCTTGCGCGACATAGGCGCCGACATCGTGGCCGACGACGCCGACCGGGCCGGCACCGATCGCTTCCAGCAACGCCGCCATGTCGTCGGCATGGGCGTTGGCGCCGACATCGCTGCGCGGCGTGGGTGATTTCCCGCTGTCGCCGAAGCCGCGCAGATCAGGCGCGATCAATCGGAATTCGCCATGCAGCCGGTTCATCAGCGGCAGCCAGCTCATCCAGAATTCCGGCCAGCCATGCAGCAGCAGCACCGCCGGCCCGTCGCCGACCTCGGCGACATGCAAGACGGTGTCGCGCACGACGACCTGGCGATGCCTGAGGCCGGGCGGCAAGGCGAAATCGCTGGACATGGCGGCTCCGGAGGCGAATCGCCGGAAAGGCTATCCCCTCACCCAGACCTCCCGCAATTCGTCGGATGGCGGAGGCCCCATGCAGTGCAGGTCGGATGGCGGCTGAAGCGCGATCGGGGATAGCGGGCGATCTTATCCCCGGCGGTTCCGGCGGCCTCAGAATAGCGCGCTCCAAACCAGGGAGCACGTCATGCCGGACCATCCGCATCATTCAGCCAGTGACAGCGCGCGCTGGCGCGAGATCGTACTTCTGCGCCGCAGGCTCGTCTCGCTGAAGGCACAGACGCGGCTGCTCCGGCACGAACTCGCCCGCAAGTACAATCCTGACCAGCCGCGCGTGCCGGCCGGCGATGCCGGTGGTGGGCAATGGACCAGCGGCGGAGGCGGCGGCAATCCGACGCTGACGGGAACCGACTGGCTGGGCGATCTCGGCAGCGCCCTGTCGACCGCGCTGAGTTTCAGTGACGTCGTCGCCGATACCAGCGGCGATGAGAGCTGGGCCTTCTATCAGGACGCCACCCGCCCCGATGGCTCGCTGGCCGAGCGCGCCGTGGTCAATCGCGACGGCTCGACCATCCAGTCCGAGTTCGCCGAGCCTGGGCGCCAGAGCAACTGGGAGGAGCGCCACACCATAACCCTGCCCGAGGGCGGCAAGACCACCTTCGAGACTTCCGAACGCACCCAGACGATCCGCGATGGTGGCCCCGATGGCGAAGTCCTGTCGCGCTCGACCTGGACCGAGCGCGGGCCAGAGCGGGAGGCGACGGTTCAGCAGGCGTTTGCGCCACCCAATCCAGCAGGTGTGGCCGTCGCGGGTGCCGTCCTATTCGGCTGGCTTTCACCCGGCGACGACATCGACGGCCCGCGAACCGTCATGGGCTTCGTGCCGCGCGACTATCAGTCGAGCAAGCCTGGGCAGATGGACCTCGCCTTCGTTGGGAATTTGACGACAGAGGAAGCAAAGAATGCTTGCCATATGCTCGGCAAGGTCCAGGAACTAACGGATCGCGCCGCCGATGCAGCTGGTGATCCGAGGCAGTTTTCATCCATGGCGACCTATGGCACCGACGTTCACGTTCGCTTCAAGAATTTCGTTAACGATCTCAACGACATAAACTTTCGAGCTGAGCGATCGTTTTTAAAGGAAGCCGCCGAGCCAACCAGCAGCGAGGAACGCGCTGCTGGCTACCCTCGCTCTGTACGCACCGATGCCTACGAGTACCGCCCCGAAGACGGAACGCTTTGCGTGTATGATCTCAAAGCCGGCCGGCGAGGGCTTTCTGTCCCCCGCTCCGATATCCTCGCGACCGCGGCCTATCTCGGCATGAGCAAGGTCCGCCGCGTCATCCTGCTCGAAGTCAGGCCCCGCAGATGACGACAAAGAAGCAGATCAATCGGCTGCTGGGCGAATTGGCAGCGCGCAATCCGGACCTTGCCCAATCCGAACGCTTCGTCGTCATCAAGCCGCTCCGGCATGTGCTGCGGTCGATCTCGATCGACCGCGGCATCGAGGCCGACAGCCCACAATTCCTATGCTCGATAGGTCATTTCTTCAGCCCTACGGCGCATCGTCAGGGTATCACTCTCGATCGTATCTTCCTGCCGCGCGGCGCGCCGCACCGGTGGTCCGAGCCCGGCATGCCCGCTGCCTTTTTCGAGGCCTGCGAGACGCAAATCCTGCCGAAGCTGCGCAGCGTCAACACGATCGAGGACATGCTTCGGTTCAGACAAGGTTCGAGCGAGTTCAACGCGGCCATGGAGTGGGTCATCCATAGGATCCACTTCGCGGCAGCCTATGGCCGATTCGATCGCGCCTTGCGTCGTTTCGAGCATATCAAGCACTGGGATCGGTCCCGCATGTCGTGGCGCCGGCCCCAATTCGAGCATGTCGCGGACGAACTCGTGCCGTTGATGCGGGCGGATGACCGCGAGGCTGTCATCCGCCTTCTTCATCGCTGGGAAGAGGATCGCGTCCGCCGCTTCGGCCTGGAAGCGATCTACGAACCCACGCCCTTCCCGCTCGAACTCGCTGCCGGCGCCTGACCTCAGTTCCGCGTCGCCGTCGCCGTGACGCCCGGATCGACCTTGAAGCTCGAGGCCTCGATCACCGCAGTGCCGATCATCGTCTTCACCGAGATGCGTACCGGCAGCATCATGTTGGTGCCGGCGACGGGCGCGAGCCAGGTCGAGATTTCCTTGTTCTCGGCCATGAACTTGGTCGAGGGCCGCAAGGAGCGGTGGCCGGCAATCGGCACATAGCGCGCCTGGCAGACCGAGACCGGGCCGCTATAGCCATCGATCTTGATCTCACGGGTGCCGGAGTAGCTCAGCTTGATGTCGTAACGCGCCGCGCCGTCGAAGATCGCCAGCGTGCGGTTGCAGGCGGCCGCGCCACTGCCACGGCCCGAGACCTCGACCGGCATCAGGAAGGCGCTGAGCGGGTCCATGATGTTGCGCTGGTGCTCGTCCTTGAGCGGGACGCGATCGGGCTTGGCGTCGATCGGCGGCTCGATCGCCAGCGCCTGCACGGCGTTGCGGTCGAGCGCCATGCGCACGGTGCGGCTTTCGCTGGAATTGGCCGAGGAGACGGCGAAGGTCGCCGGCGAGAGCCTGCTGCCGTTGAGATTGCCGGTCGCGGCGCCCGAGCCGCGCCCGCCCGTGAAGCTGCCGACGAGCCCGGTCAGCTTGGCATTGACGTCGAGCTTATAGCTGGCGCCGTCGATACCACCGGACAGATTGGCCTTGCCGAGCGACAGGCCGAGCAGCGTGACGTCATAGATCGCGTCGAGCGAGGCTGCCCGCGCAGCCGGCACCGACAAGGCGAGCATCAGCGCTGCGAGGCAGGCGCTGCTGGCGAACGGCGGAGAGAGCTTCATCGGGAGGCTCCGGGCGCGACTGATGCTCGTCGCATGCACTGGGATTCGGTCCGAATCGTGACTGGCTTTGCGCCAGCTTGGCGGGATAATGGTTACCGAGATGTTTCCGGCGGCAATCTGCGCTCTCGCCTTGACGGGCCGCTAGCCGGCGGCTATAGACCCGCCACTTCAATTTGACTTCCGGTGCTTGCCTGCCGGCACGTCGCGTGTCGGCATTTCGCGTTGAGCATTCGGAGATTTTGGGAACACGATCATGGCCCGCCGTTGCGAACTGACCGGGAAAGCCACCCAGACCGGCCACCTCGTCAGCCACTCGAACCGCAAGACCAAGACGGTCTTCCGGCCGAACCTGGTCAACGTCACGCTGCAGTCGGATGCGCTCGGCCGCTCCGTGCGCCTGCGCGTCTCGGCGAACGCGCTGCGTACCGTCGATCACCGCGGCGGCCTCGACGCCTTCCTCGTCAAGGCTCCGGCCGGTGAGCTCTCGCCGGGCGCACTGATCCTGAAGCGTGACATCGAGAAGAAGCTCGCCGCCAACTGAGCGGGCTTTCCCCTCGGGATTGAACGAAGCGGCCGCAAGGCCGCTTTTTTCGTTTATTGCGCCAGCTCGAACTCCAGCAGCACCGTGCGCTGCAGGAAGGTCGAGAAATTATTGTCCGAGATCAGGGTGACGATCGTCCGCCCATTTTCCTGATGGACCGCCATCCCCTCCATATTGTCGATCTCCTGGCCGAGATCGGCCTCGATCACGATCGGCCCATCCAGCCTTGCTCCGGGCCGGATCGCGTCGCCAGTAATGCGGCGAATGCGCATGCCGACGCCGCGCAGCGGCTTGTACCAGCGCTCCAGCAGCAGCATGTCGCCGCCCGGCAGGAAGGCGAGATCGGTGATGTCATAGCCGTCGTGGCGGATCACCTGTAGCGTCCCCGGCTGGCGGCCGCCGATGATGAAGCCCGCCGTCGGCTCGTCCTCGCGGCCGGAGCGCTCCGAGATCGCGATCAGCGCCCCGGCCAGCGCATGGCCGGCCGGCAACACGCCGAGCGCCTCCAGCCCGCGATTGCCCGGCAGGCGCTTCAGCGTCAGCGGCGTCGGCACGAGCTGTGCCCGCGCCTCGACGCCATGGCGGGCGAAGTCGAAGCGCAGGATGTCATGGGCGCGCTCGACGCCGATGAAGGCGGTCCCGCCCTGGACGGCGAGCGATTCGGTGTCGTAATAGCGCGAGCGGTGCAGTGGCTTGCCGGACGCGCCGAGGATCGGCGCGAGCTCGGCCTCCTCCAGCCCGCTAAGCTTGCCAGCGCTGCGTGCGAGCCTGGCCGTCAGCCAGAAGCCGTTATCGGTGATGGCGACGAGCCGCGCTCCATCGGGCGAACGCCACAGCCCCGAGAAGCCGCCGAAGCGGGGATGACTGCCCGAAAGCTGCAGTCCGCCGCGGAAGATCAGCTGGCCGAAGCGGGTCTTCGCGGCATTGCCGGGCTCGAAGCTCGCGATCGGCCGTGCGGAGACGCTGACCGGGACGCGCGCCGGCTCAAGGCTCTGCGCCAGCGCAGGCAAGCTGAGAGCCGCCGCGCCGAGGCCGGCGATGACGCTGCGGCGCGTAGCAAGGGGAGGGGTCATGCGTAGGCTTGGTCGGAAAAGCGCGGGAGCCCTCTCCCGGGACGGGGGAGGGTTGGGAGGGGGCGACCGGAACGAAAACGATCAAAGGCCGAGCGAACCGGCCCCCTCTCCATCTCTCCCCCGTTCCGGGGGAGAGAGCCTGTCGCGGCTCCCTCGCTCACTGGAAAAGGTTCATTGCAGGCGGCGCGAGCCTCGCGAGCCCGATCCGGCGGCGGCATCCTCCTCGAACAATTCCGCCAGCTTCTCGGTCATCACGCCACCGAGCTCTTCGGCGTCAACGATGGTGACCGCCCGTCGATAATAGCGGGTGACGTCGTGGCCGATGCCGATCGCGATCAATTCGACCGGCGAGCGCGTCTCGATCTCGGCGATGATGTGGCGCAGATGCCGCTCGAGATAGCTGCCGGCATTGACCGAGAGCGTCGAATCGTCGACCGGCGCGCCATCCGAGATCACCATCAGGATCTTGCGCTGCTCCGGCCGGCCGAGCAGGCGCTTATGCGCCCAGTCGAGCGCTTCGCCGTCGATGTTCTCCTTGAGCAGCCCCTCGCGCATCATCAGCCCGAGATTCTTGCGCGCCCGACGCCACGGGGCATCGGCCGCCTTGTAGATGATGTGCCGGAGATCGTTGAGGCGACCCGGATTGGCCGGCTTGCCCGATTGCAGCCAACTCTCGCGCGACAGCCCGCCCTTCCAGGCGCGCGTCGTGAAGCCGAGCAGCTCGACCTTGACGCCGCAGCGCTCCAGCGTGCGCGCCAGGATGTCGGCGCAGGTTGCCGCCACCGTGATCGGCCGGCCGCGCATCGAGCCGGAATTGTCGATCAGCAGCGTCACCACGGTGTCGCGGAAATTCGTGTCCGATTCCTGCCGGAAGGAGAGCGGCTGGAACGGGTCAATGATGATGCGCGGCAGCCGCGAGGGGTCGAGCGCGCCCTCCTCCAGGTCGAACTGCCAGGAGCGGTTCTGCTGCGCCATCAGGCGGCGCTGCAGCCGGTTCGCCAGCCGCGCGACGACGCCCTGCAGATGCGCCAGCTGCTTGTCGAGATAGGCGCGCAGGCGCGTCAGCTCCTCGGCGTCGCAGAGCTCCTCGGCCGTGACGATCTCGTCGAATTTCTGGGTATAGGCCTTGTAGTCGGTCTGAGGCCGGTCGTTGGCCCTGCCGTCGCGTGGACGCGGCGCCTCGCCGGCCTCCTCGGCCTCGGAGTTCTCGTCTTCCTCGTCCCAGTCGCCGGCCGGCGCGTCGGCAGCCTCGGAAGCGCCCTCCTGCAATTCCTCGGCAGCGTCCTCGCTGGTCTCGGTCTCGGAGCGTTCGCCCTGGCTCTGCTGCTCGGCCTCGCCCTCTTCCTGCTGCTGTTCCTCGGAGGACTGGTCCTGATCGTCTTCGTCCTCGTCGGACTCGTCGCCTTGGCTCGATTGCTCGGCCATGTCGAGCGAGGCCAGCATGTCGCGCACGGTGCGGGCGAAACCGCGCTGGTCCTCGATCGTCTTGGCCAGCCGGTCGAGATCGCCGCCGGCCTTGGCCTCGATCTGCTCGCGCCAGAGCTCGACGAGCTTCTCGGCAGCCTTGGGCGGCTTCAAGCCGGTCAGGCGCTCGCGCACCATCAACGCCAGCGCGTCCTCGAGCGGCGCATCGGCGCGATCGGTGATCTCCTCATAGCGGCCGCCGCGATGATAGCGGTCCTCCAGCATCGCCGAGATATTGCTGGAAACACCGCTCATCCGGCGCGAGCCGACGCTCTCGACCCTGGCCTGCTCGACCGCGTCGAAGACGGCGCGGGCCGCATCACCCTCGGGCGCGGCGCGGCGATGGACCGCGGAATCGTGACAGGCGAGGCGCAGCGCCATCGAATCGGCGTGGCCGCGCAGGATCGCGACATCGTTCACGGTGAGCTTGCGCGGCGGCTCCGGCAGGCGGGCGCGCTCGCCGACCAGCGAAGGTTTGTCGGCCGCGAAGACGATCTCCATCTCCGGCTTGCGCGCGATCGCCTTCATCGCGCCGGAAACCGCGCGCTTCAGCGGCTCGGCCGGCGCTTCCTTCGGGGTCCCGGGCTTGCGGTTGGAGATGCTCATAGCGCCTTCATGAAGTGATGGAAGGTCTGGCCGGCGACCGGATAATCGTCCATGCGGCCGCATTCGCGATAGCCCATGCGGGGATAGAAGTCCGGCGCCTGAATGCTCATCGTGCCGAGATAGACGCCGCGTGCGCCGTAGTCGCGCGCCGCCTGCTCGGCCATGGCGAGCAGCGCCTCGCCATGGCCGGCGCCGCGATGGCCCTCGTCGATCCAGAACAGATCGACATAGAGCCACTGCCATTTGAGCTCGCCGACGAGGCCGCCAACCATGGTGCCGGCCTCATCGCGCAGGCTGAGTGCCAGCGGCTGCGCATTGCGCGGCCCGACCCTGGCCTCGTTATGGGCGGAGAGGCCGCGCACAACGATTTCTCGCGCCGCGGCAAAATCCGCCTCACGCTGGATCGTGGCCTGCTTGCTATCGGCGGCGCTGCTCACCGGCGTGCTCCTTCAGCGCGCCCGTCCGTCATACTGGATCGACGCCAGCTCGGTCGGCTCGACGCCGGCAAGGCAACGCACGTTGATCGCGATGGTCGGCGTGCCGTCCGGCGCATTGGCGCGCGCGAAGGATTCGATGCCGCAGGTCTCACAGAACAGATGCTGGATCTTCTGGGAGTTGAAGCGGTACTCGGTCAGCGCATCCTCGCCCTTGGTCAGCGTGAAGTTCGTCGCTGGGGCGAAGGCCAGCACCGAGCCACGGCGCTGGCAATAGGAGCAGTTGCAGGTGATCGTCTTGGCAAGGTCCGCCTCGACCTCATAGGCGACCCGCCCGCAGTGACAGCTTCCTTCGTACCGGGCCATGCTCGGCCTCCTGCTCGTTGAGCGCGTTCCAATCGCAAAAGTGGTTCCCACTCTTGCGGAACGTGCTTCAGCTCAGAACGACGTTGACCGCGCTCTCCGGCAGCTCCTTGCCGAAGGAGCGCTGGAAGAACTCCGCCACCAGCGCGCGCTCCATCTCGTCGCACTTGTTGAGGAAGGTGACGCGGAAGGCGAAGCCGATATCGCCGAAGATCGCCGCGTTCTCCGCCCATGTAATCACCGTCCGCGGGCTCATCACGGTCGAGAGATCGCCGTTCATGAAGGCGTTGCGGGTCAGGTCGGCGACGCGGACCATCTTGTTGACGATGTCCTTGCCTTCCGGCGAGGTCTGATAGTGCTTCGACTTGGCGAGCACGATCGCGACCTCGTTGTCATGCGGCAGGTAGTTCAGCGTGGTGACGATCGACCAGCGGTCCATCTGGCCCTGGTTGATCTGCTGGGTGCCGTGATAGAGGCCAGAGGTGTCGCCGAGGCCGACCGTGTTGGCGGTGGCGAAGAGCCGGAAGGCGGGGTGGGGGCGGATGACGCGCTTCTGGTCGAGCAGCGTCAGCTTGCCGGACTGCTCCAGCACGCGCTGGATCACGAACATCACGTCCGGGCGGCCGGCATCGTACTCGTCGAAGACGAGCGCGATGTTGTTCTGCAGCGCCCAGGGCAGAATGCCGTCCTGGAACTCGGTGATCTGCTTGCCTTCCTTCAGCACGATCGCGTCCTTGCCGACGAGGTCGAGGCGCGAGACATGGCTGTCGAGGTTGACGCGGACGCAAGGCCAGTTCAGCCGGGCCGCGACCTGCTCGATATGGGTCGACTTGCCGGTGCCGTGATAGCCCGAGATCATCACGCGGCGGTTATGGGCGAAGCCGGCGAGGATCGCGATCGTGGTGTCGCGATCGAAACGGTAATCCGAATCGAAGTCGGGTACGTGCGCCTCGGGCTTGGAATAGGCCGGCACCTCCAGATCGCTGTCGATCCCGAAGACCTGACGCACGGACAACTTCATGTCCGGCATTCCGGGGGCGGAGGCAGTCGTCGTTGTCATCGTTCTTCTCCGGGCGCAGGACAGGGGCCGGCAGAAGATCCGGTGTCCTGGAGCCGACCGAAAGGGAGGCGTGTGGAACTTCCTTAGATCGAAAGCGGCGGAGCGGCAATTCGCAAGAGGCATGCCGACCCTTCGCCGGCATGCATTCGCGCACGGCTTAGGGGCGGCTTGCGAGCAGTCTTGCGATCGCTGCGACGGTGCCCGCCGCGCCGTCGAGATCGACCCTGGCAGCCGGTGGGGAATCCTGCACCAGCATCGCCTCGATTGCTGTGGCCAAGGCCTGTGGCCCCTCCGCAAGGCGTACGATACGCGCCAAGCCGGCGCGCTCCAGTGCCGTGGCACGCAGTCCCTGCTCAGTCTCGTTGCCGGCATCGAAAGGGACGAGCAGCGCCGGACGCCCGGTCTGCAGCAGATCGAGCGCCGTGTTGTAGCCGGCCTGGCTGATGGAAAGTGCGCAAGTGGCGAGCAGTGCCGCAAAATCCGGCCGCGCCCGCTCGACTGCGGCATTGGACGGAGCCAATTGTCGCAGCCCGTCGAAATCGCCCTCGGCGACGCCCTGACCAATCAGGAGGTGGAAGGGATGCTGCAGCAGGAGTTGCGCCGCCGCCAGCGCCATCTCGAACAGCGGCAAGGCCGCCGCCGAGCCCCCGCCGGAGACGAGGATCGTACCCGGCGAACCCGCTGCCCCAACCGGCAAGGCGGGCGGCTCCGCCAGATAGCCCGTATAAACCAGCTTGCCGGCGATCTCCGAGGTCACCGGCCACGACGCCTCTAGCGGCAGAACGCGCGGGTCGCCATGCACCAGCACCGCATCGAATAGCGTAGAGACCCGCTCGGCTGCCTCGGCGAGCCGCTCCGGCCGTTGCGGTGCGACCAGCACGTCACGAATCGACGACAGGATGAGCGCGCGTGGATTGGCCCCCCTCGCCGCCTCGATCAGTCCTAGGAACTCGCCCGCGAGCTGGCGTCGGCCGAAGGGAAAGTGCTCGGTGATGACGATATCGGGCGATAACTCCTGCGCCAGAGCTGCAAGTTTCTCGCGGCGCGCAGCAAGCCGCTCCGGCGTCGCAGTGTGGCCGTGCTCGTCGAGCAGGTTGCGGAAATCCGTTCCTTCGGTACGCACCGGCGGCAGCTGCACGAAGCGATAGCCCGCCGCAGCCTTGCCGTCCGGCATGCCGCCGCTGGCGAGCGTGACCTCATATCCCGCCCCGGCCAGCGCCCGCGCCAGCTGTCGTGCTCGCACCAGATGGCCGATGCCGAGCAGATGCGTGACCGCGATCAGGATGCGCGCGCTCATGGCGCGCCACCGTCCTTGCCTGCGACTGCACCCGCCAGCGCGCGATAGACCCGCTCTAAGCCGGCCTGCGCCGAAAATTCGGCGCTGAGTCGCGTGAAGGCGGCTACGCCCAGCTGCGCCCGCCATTGCGGATCGCGGCTTAGCCCCTCCAGCGCCTTGGCCAAGGCCGAGACATCGCCGGGCCGCAGCAGCAGTCCCTCGCGCCCATGCTGCACGAACTCCGGGATGCCGGCGAAATCGGTCGCGACGATGGGCAGGGCCTGGCTCGCCGCCTCCATCACCACATTGGGCAGGCCGTCGCGGTCGCCGTTCTCCGCCTGCTTCGACGGCAGCACGAAGAGATCGGCCTCGCGCAGCGCCGCGATCACTGCATCCTGAGCCTGCGCACCACGCCATTCGATCCGCGCGGCAAGGCCCAGCCTCTCGGCCTGCGCCTTCAACGCGGCAAGCATCTCGCCGCCGCCGATATGGACGAGTCGCCAGTTCAGATTCCCCGGCAAGGTCGCAAGCGCCGCGAGCAGGTCGTCAAATCCCTTCTTCGCCACCGCCCGCCCGATCGTGATGAACCGCACCGGATCGACCGGATCGGAACCATCGCGCGATGGGCGGGCTTCGGACGGCGGCGGGAAGCGCGAGAGATCGAGCCCGTGATAGAGCAGCGCGACCTTGTCCGATCGCTCGGCGAGGCGTTCGAGCTCAGCATGGCCATCGCGGGTGCAGGTCACGCCCCAGCGCGCATCCGCGATCTTCTCGCGCTTCTCCCAATCGGGTGTCGTCCAGATGTCCTTGGCATGGGCGGAGAACGACCAAGTCAGGCCCCGGCTCAGCGCCGCATAGCGGATCACCGAAGCCGGCGTGTGCAGGTAATGGACATGGAGATGGCGGGTTCCCGCCGGCAGCTCACGAGCCATCACGCAGGCCTGACCGAAGCGGCGCAGCCGGTTGCGCGTGCGGTCGCGGGCGAGGTCGTGCAGGAAGATGCCGAGCAGGCGGAGGATGCTCGGGCGCCCGAAGGCGCGTGCGATACCGCGCAGGACGCGCGGCCAGTCATCGTGCAGATACTCCGGCAGATAGTGCAGCGGGGCCGTGATCTCGCGATGCATCAGATGCCGCGCGCCATCAGTCGGATGGCGCAGCGACCAGATCGCGAAAGAGAGGCCGAGCTGCTGGAGGCCGAGCAGTTCCTGCGCGATGAAGGTCTCCGACAGGCGCGGATAGCCCTTCATCGCGATCGCGACCGCCGGGCCGGCGGGCTCCTTGCTGCTCATCTGCGGCCGATCAGCATGAAGCGGGTGTAGTTCTTGGTCGGCAGCGTGCCGGCGAACCACAGCTCCGACAGTCCGGCCTGCGCCTTGAAGGCGTCGAGCGAGGGCACGCAGCTGCGGTGGTCGGGCTCGCGAAAATAGTCGTTCGATTGCAGCAGCAGCGGCAACCCCGCGGGAAGGCTGGCGATCCAGCCCGGCACATCAGGCAGATGCTCGCAGCTGGTGTTGATCACCAGCCCCGGTCGTCCACCTTCGATCCGATCGAAGTCGAGGCTCATCATGTCGGCCGTCGCAGCCCGAAAGCGGCCGGTTGCGACATGGCGATGGTTCAACATCTCGGCGATCGACGCGCACTCGGGATCGATGTCGAGGCTGACCAGCTGTGGAACAGTCAGCCGGTCATCGGCCAGCAGCATGGCGCCGAGCACACCATGCCAGGCGCCAAGCACCCAAACCGGCCCGCTTGGCTTCGGTATGACCTGCGCCAACGTCTCGACCAGCCAACGCTTCGAGGCGATCTGCTTCGGGTTGAAGGCGATCGAGATGTCGGCGCGCACGCCCTTGCCGACCAGCCGGGCGAGATCGGCGACGATCGCATCGCCGGTCAGCGCCGCGACCCCGCGCAGGATGTCGTGCAGCGCCTCGCGGGAAATCTCGTCGGTCATCGAAGCTCTGGATCGTAGCGGCGGATTTGAAGCGGCCGGACCATAGGCAGGCGCACCGGCAATTGCCAGCACCGACTCCCGGCGCCTCGACTAGCTGGTGCCGTCACCATCGGCGGCGGTCGGAGCCTTGCCCTTCGCCGCTGGCGTGCCACCCTCAGCCTTCTCCGGCTTAGGTTGGGCGCTCAACTCCTCGTTCGACCTGGCCTCGCCCGGCGGCGTGCTGCCGAAGCCGTAGACCTGCATCGGCTTGTCGCGCCCCTTGACCGCGATCTTGTGCGGGACGGTGTCGCGATAGCTGCGGCCCGTCGCGCTCACCGTTTCGGCAGAGACGACGATGTCGGACAAAAGGCGCCGCGTCGCCGCCTCGAGCTGGCTGGCGATCATCACCGTCTCGCCAACCGTGATCTCGCGCCGCCCCATGCTCTCGTTCTCGACCGCGCCGACGATCGCCTGGCCGCCATGGATGCCGATGCCGATGCGCAGGGGCAGTGGCAGTGAATTCGAGTACTCCCGGTTGAGGGCTTCGACCGCCCGCACCATGTCGCCCGCAGCCGCGATCGCAGCCGCTCCCGCGCGCGCCGGCGTTGCCTCCAGCCCGAACACGGCCATCAGCCCATCGCCATAGATCGCCTCGATCCGCCCGCCATGCGCCGCGATCGCCTGGGACATCTCGTCATAGAAGCGGTTGAGCAGGCTCATCAGCTCATGCGGCAACTGCCGCTCGGAGAGCGCAGTGAAGGCTCTGAGATCGGCGACCATCACCGTCAGCCCCTTCTTGCCGATGCGGTCATCCGGGTCGATGGTGCCTGACGGGCCAGCGCCGCGCTGCTTGGCGGCGAGCAGGATCTGGACCTGGAGGTCGCGCTTCGGGCGGATCTGGCAGGCCAGTCGGACATGATCGCCGGCCGAAATCCGGCGCAGGAGCCGCGCCTCGTTCGGGCCGGGCGGCGGCAGATCATCGGCACCGTCGAGCACCAGCACGCGGCAGGTGGCGCAGCGCGCCCGCCCGCCGCAGAGCGCGGCATGCGGAATGCCGAAGCGGCGGAAGATCTCGAGCAGCGTCGGGCCGGGAATGACGCGGCGCACGCCATGCCCGACGAACCGTACCGCGATGGCGCCGAGCGCCCGCGCCCGAAGCTCGCGCAGCACGACGAAGCCCGCGAACGCCCCGATCAGGCCGAAGAAGCCGCGCTTGGCCCAGGTCACATGCAGGTTGAAGGCGTCGACCTGACGGGCTGTGTAGAGTTCCGGCGGCAGCGCCATCATCTGCGCCTCCCGCCCGGCCACCGAGAAGCCGATGATGGCCAGCAGCGGCACCAGAATCGCCACTAGCAGGAATGGATCGCGCCAGCGCACATAGGCATCACGCGCCCGGAAGGTGAAATGCAGGCCGATCACGCCATGCGTCCAGACCAGCAGCAGCAGCAGGCTCTGTGACAGAGCAAGACCAGGCCAGAGTCGGCGCAGGACGGCATGGTAGCTCTCGTCCTGGCCGAACAATGAGCCCTGCACCCGGGTGCCGACGATATGGTCGATCAGGAAGATCGGGATCGCGACGCCGAGCACGATCTGGATCACCTCGCGCGCCGGCATGCGAAAGGTGCGCCGCTGTGCCACCCGCAGCAGGGCGAAGACGGGATGGACGACGAGCGCTCCGTAAAGCAGAACCGTGCCGATCCAGCTGTGCCAGAACCAGTAGCGCCAGTCCTGCACCGCCTCCATCGTCACGACGCCGAAGATGCCGAGCGCGTGATTGAGGAAATGCGTGGTCGCGAAGACCATCAGAATGCAGCCGGAGGCGAAGCGGACGTCGCGGCTCAAGGACGACATCTGGTCGAAACCGGAACTGACGGGCCTGCCCCCCGCTGGTGTGCTCGGAACCGCTGTCATCGGCGCACCCGGCGCTTCAATGTGTCTTCTCGCCGTGCAGGACGGAATCCGCCAGGCGATAGAGCCGCCCGGCAAGATCGCGCGACAGAGCCACGGAGAATTCCGGAATGTTGTCGAGCAGCTCGAAGAACAGCGCCCGCGGCAGCCGCAGCGCGACCACGTCGGTCTTGGCGGCGGCGCGGGCGGCATTGGTCTGATTGCAGAGCAGCGGCACGTCGCCGATGATGCTGCCGGTCGCGAGCCGAAAGCTCTTCTGCCGTCCGTCGGAGAAGTCGTGCGAGAGTTCGACCTCCCCTTCCAGGATGCAGTAGACCTCCTCGGGCTTTGCGCCTTCCTCGGTGATCACCGTTCCAGCCGGAAAATAGAGCCGTTCGCCCATCAGGGCGAGCAGCTTCAGCCGCGGCCCCGGCAACCCGCGGAACAGGGGGATCGATTTCAGGCAGCCGATATCGCTCTCGAGTGTCATGTCCTTGCCTCGATCGGAACCGCCCTATTGGGGGGCAGCATCTCGTCCTGCAGTTCGTCCGCCTCGTCGACGGCTCCGCCCTTATTACTCACCCGGGCCACAGCTCCGTTAAATACGATCTTCTCAGGGATATCGGCAGCCAACCCCTGGTCGGTCAAGAGCAGGAACACTGTCTTATCTTCGCAATAGCTGCCGATCCGGCGGATCAGGCCGCGAGGATCAGCGCAGGTGATGGCGAAGGCATCGAGATCGAGCACCAGGATGTCCGGCTGTTTGATCAGCGCCTGGGCCAGCGGCACCATCAAGCGCAAACGCAGCGGCAGCAGCCGGCCGCGCAGGCCGACATCGGTATTGAGCCCCAGACGATAGGCCGCCGAGTCGAGCCCGGCGCGCGACAGTGCCGCCCGGGCGATCTCCGCCACCTTGCGGCCGGCGTTGGGAACGCCGAAGCCGATGCGCCCGAACAGCAGATTGTCGCGCACGCTGGCGCCATGGATGACATCCGCCGGATCGTAGAATTCGATCTCGTCGGCCTTCTCGCCAGGCAGATAGGTCTTGAAGCTGTGCCGGGCGCGCAGCACGCGCCGCCGCAGGGCGATGTCGAGCAGGTTGAGCCGGTGCTTTGGCTCGACATAGCCGAGCGCGAGCGCGACCAGCTCGCGCTGCACCGTCGGGTCGAGCGGGCTGCGCCTGTCGTGCCGACGCAAGGCCTCGGCCAGTTCGCCGAGCTTCTCCAGATCGACCTCGCCGCCGAAGGCATAGCGCTCGAACAGGACATGGCCCTGCGGCAGGCCGGCGAAGATCTCGACCAGTGTCGAGGCGATGCGCCCGCCGATCTCGGCCAGCGGCTCATCGAGCGCCTCGGCTTGCAGTACCGAGCGGGCGTATGGGTCATCGAGCAGGAAATCGGCCGGCTGGCGGCCATTGCGCATGGCGCCGAAAACGAGATTCTCCGCGATCGTCGCATTGGCGTTGTAGCGCTCGAGATCGAAGGTCTCGATCAGGCCGCTGAGTTTGGTCTTGGTCAGTTCGGCCGCCACCACCTCGCGCGCCTCGATGATGCGTTCAGCCGCGCCCTCCGGCAGCGGGGCGATCACCTTCGCATCGAGACCGAGCTCGTAGATCTCGTCGGCGCAGCCGAGCGTGTCGAGTATCGACAGGAGACGCTGCTCGAGCGCCTCCTCTCCGTCGAGGCCGGCGCCGTCATAGTCGTTCCAGTCCGCGGCGAAGGATAGCGGCGTGTTCCCCGCGCGCAATGCCTCGATGAAGCGGCGATGCTCCTCCTGATCGACGACCTCGTCCGGCTTCACCACCGGGCGCCTACGCTTCAGCGGCAGCAGGATGTTGTCGCGCAGGGAGCCGTTGATGATCTCGACCTCGGGGCCGGCATAGCCGATGAAGTGGCTCGCGCGCTCGACGCTGATCGCAGAGAGCGGCTCCTTGTCGATCATGACGCGGCCGGCATAGCTCATGGTCTGCCGGCCGAGGATGCGACCGAGCGTGTCGCGGCCACCACCGGCGCCCCCGATCAGTGCAACCTGTCCCGGTCGGCGCAGAGTCAGGCTCAGCGGCGCGAGCAGCGGCTGGCCGCGATTGTCTGACATCTCGACCTTGTCGAGCCGGATCTCGCCACGCGGCGGTAGCGGTGCGATCTCGCCCTTCTCCTCAAGCGTCACCACCTCGGTCGGGCTGAACTGCGCGATCACCTGCTCGTATTTGATGGTGACGTCGTTGCGCTGCTGCTCCCAGTCGATCAGCTCCTTGATCGGCGGAGGCAGGTCGCGATAGGCCGCGATCACCGCGACCAGCTGGCCGATGTCGAGCCGACCCTGCAGGGCGAAGAAGCCGCCGATCGCATAGAAAAAGAAGGGCGTGACCTGCGCCAGCAGATTGTTCAGGAACTTGACGGCGAATTTGCGCTTGTAGAGCGCATAGCGGATGTCGAACAGCGTGCCGAGCCGCCCGGCGATATCCGACTGGATATAGGAGGTTGCGCCATTTCCCTGAATGGTCGGTCCGGCATCGACGATCTCGCCGATCCGCCCCGCGAGCTGGCGCGAGACGATCTGGCGCTCGCGGCCGAGGCGGAGCTGTTCCTTGCGCAGGATCGGGATGATCACCGCCTGCATCAGCACGATGACCAGCGCGATCGAGCCGAGCCAGACGCTCTGCATCATGATGAAGGCGAGCGCGGTCAGCGCCTGGCTGAGCAGGAAGGCCGGTTGGATGAAGGCGTCGCCGACGAAGCTGCCGATCGGCTCGACCTCGTCCTTGATCATGCTTGCGGCTTCGGCCGGCTTGACCGAGCGGATATCCTCCGGGCGGAAGCGCATCAACTGGCTGAACAGGTCATAGCGCATGCGCCTGAGCATGCGCTCGCCGAGCACGCCCTTTTGCAGGTTGACGATGTATTTGAAGCCGCCGTTGATCAGGACGAGCACGAGAAAATAGAAGCTCAGCGTCAGCAGCAGGCCGAGCTGGCCGACCTTGAAGCCTTCGGAGATCTGGAAGCCGCCACCGCCGAGGAATTCCGGCAGATGCAGCGCCCAGTCGAACACCGTCGCCGTCGTCTTGCCATCCTTGAAGGCGCCGCCCTGGATCGCGTCGTTGACGATGCGCTTGGGGACGTCGAACGACGCCCAGTTGAACGGAATCGAGACGAGGATCACGAGCAGAACGATGATCTGCTCCCGGCGGCTCTTCTGCCAGACGTAACGGAAGAGGCTTCTCTCCAAGGGGCTTTCCCATCCCGCATCCGGGAGAGCGGAAACTCCGCCGGCTTGCCCCCATATGTGGGCAGTTCACGACGCGGCGCAACATGCCGCGGGACTCGACAAGTCCGGCGATTTCAAGTTCGGTCGAAGCAGGCGGAACCGGCCGGGAACGCCGCCACGTTACGAGATCGTCATCAAGTCAGGACAAGGACGGCACGGTCGGGAGGGAAAAAGGCTGCTCCGCAGCGGAAGGGGAAGTTTCGGCGGCAAATCGATCCGGATGACGGTGCAGATCGTGCATCCGGCACGACGAACATCAGGGGACGACGGCGTCAGCCGCAGATGAACATTCTCGAGATCAACGACCTGAGATTGGGCTTCACCGTTCACGGCTTCGCTCGCGATGTCGTGAAGGGCGTCGGCTTCCGCATTCCCGCCGGCAAGACGGTCGCGCTCGTCGGCGAGTCCGGCTCGGGAAAATCGGTGATCTCGCAGGCGATCATGGGCTTGCTGCCGCGTGCCGGCGCCATCACCGGCGGGAGCATCCTGTTTCGCGATCCACAGACACCCGATGGCGTCACCGACATCGCCACCCTTCCCGCCGAGGGCAAGGAGATCCGCGACCTGCGCGGCGGGCGGATCGGCATGATCTTCCAGGAGCCGATGTCCTCGCTCTCGCCGGTGCACACCATCGGCAACCAGATCGAGGAAGCGCTGCAACTGCACCGCCCGATGCCGAAGCCGGAAGCGCGTGCCCTGATCGAGACGATGCTGAAGCGCGTCGGCTTCAAGGATCCCGTCCGCGCCTACGGCTTCTATTCCTTCGAGCTCTCCGGCGGCCTGCGCCAGCGCGCCATGCTCGCCATGGCTCTGATCTGCCAGCCCGCGCTCTTGATCGCCGACGAGCCGACGACGGCGCTCGACGTCACCATCCAGGCTCAGGTGCTCGACCTGATGCGCGATCTCCAGGCCGAGATGGGCATGGCGATCCTGCTGATCACCCACGATCTCGGCGTCGTCGCCAACATGGCCGACGAGGTCGTGGTGATCTACCACGGCGAGATCATGGAAAGCGGTCCGGCCGAGGACATCTTCCGCCGCCCGCAGCACCCCTATCTCAAGGCTCTGCTCAAGGCCTCGCCGCATTTCGATATGCAGGAGGGCGAACGCCTGGTCGCCTTGCGCGAGGCTCGCCCGCGTCCGCCGGCAACCCCGAAGCCCGCCCCGGCGCAGCAGGCGGTTGAGCAGCGGGCGCCCCTGCTCGCGGTGCGCCATCTGCGCAAGACCTATACGACCCATTCCAGCCGCTTCTTCGGCAAGGGTACGACCTCGAGCGTCGTCGCCGTCGACGATGTCAGCTTCGATATCGAGCGTGGCGAATGCCTCGGGCTGGTCGGCGAGAGCGGCTGCGGCAAGACCACGCTCAGCAAGCTGATCATGCGGGCGTTGACGCCGGATTCAGGCGAGATCCGCTTCGACGACGGCAAGGATTGCGTCGATCTGCTCTCGCTGGATGGAGAGGCGCTGCGCAGCTTCCGGCCGAAGCTGCAGATGATCTTCCAGGACCCGGTCTCGTCGCTGTCGCCGCGCATGACCGTGATGAACCTCCTGCGCGAGCCGCTCGTCATCCACGAGCGCGGTGACGGCGCCGAGCAGAAGGCGCGGGTCAAGGCGCTGATGGACGATGTCGGGCTCGATCAGCGCTTCCTCTCGCGCTACCCGCACTCCTTCTCCGGCGGTCAGCGCCAGCGCATCGGCATCGCGCGGGCGCTCGCGCTCGATCCGGAGCTGATCATCTGCGATGAGCCAGTCTCGGCGCTCGACGTCTCAGTGCAGGCGCAGATCCTCAATTTGCTCAAGGATTTGCAAGCCGAGCGCGGCCTGACTTTCCTGTTCATCTCGCACAATCTCGCTGTGGTGAACTACATGGCCGACCGCATCGCGGTGATGGCGAACGGCCGCATCGTCGAGCTCGCGCCGCGCCACACCCTCTTCACCGCGCCGGTCCACCCCTACACCAAGGCGCTGCTGAAATCGGTGCCTTTCGCCGATCTCGACCGCAAGCTCGACTTCAAGCTCGCGGCCCCCGGCGGCGCCTCCGACACGCGCCACTGGCCGGCCGGCTTCAAGCCCGATCCCGATGGCAAGCCGCTCGCCCATCTCGATCTCGGCGCCGGCCATCTCGTCCTCGCCAAGCCCGGTGCCGATGTCAGGGAGCTCGCCTGATGCGGATCGCGCGCAGGAGCTTTCTGATCGGAACGGGTGCCGCCCTGGTCGCACCGCGGCTGGGCTTCGCCGGCGTCGGGACCCTGATCGACAGTCCCGCGCTCGCCGCCAAGGTCACCGCCGGCGAGCTGCCGCCGCTCGCCGAGCGCCTGCCGAAATCGCCGCGATTAATCGAGGTGGCAGCCATGGGTCGCGCGCCCGGCCGACATGGCGGCACCATGCGGATGCTGATGGGCGACCAGCGCGACATCCGCATGATGACGATCTACGGCTACACGCGCCTCGTCGTCTACGACGACAAGCTTGAGCTCGCGCCGGATGTGCTGGAGAGTTTCGAGGTCGAGCGCGGCCGCGTCTTCACCTTGCGGCTGCGTGCCGGCCATCGCTGGTCGGATGGGCATCCCCTCACCGCCGAGGACTTCCGCTACTGGTGGGAGGACGTCGCCAACAACAAGCGCCTCTCGCCTGGAGGGCCGCCGCAGGCGATGCTGATCTCCGGCCAGCCTTGCCGCTTCGAGGTCCTCGACGAGGTTACGCTGCGCTATACCTGGGCGGAGCCGAACCCGGTCTTCCTGCCGGCGGTCGCCGGCGCCCAGCCGCTCTACATCGCCATGCCGGCGCATTATCTGAAGCAGTTCCACCCACGCTATGCCAGCAAGGAAGAGCTGGAGCAGAAGATCAAG
Source organism: Bosea vestrisii (assembly GCF_030144325.1). Taxonomy (NCBI): domain Bacteria; kingdom Pseudomonadati; phylum Pseudomonadota; class Alphaproteobacteria; order Hyphomicrobiales; family Alloboseaceae; genus Allobosea; species Allobosea vestrisii. The sequence continues at coordinate 2,620,041 of NZ_CP126307.1, forward strand.
ACCGCCCGCGTCAAGGACTGGGGCTCGCTGCACGAGCGCTTCTCACGCCAGTATCGGCCGGAGAATCCCGACCTGCCGACACTCGACCCCTGGCGTAACACCACGTCGATTCCGGCCGAGCGGTTCACCTTCGTTCGCAACCCTTATTTTCACCGGATCGACGAGAATGGTCGGCAGCTCCCCTATGTCGACGAGGTCACGCTGACGATCGGCAGCTCAGCGCTGATCCCCGCCAAGACAGCCGCCGGCGACGCCGACCTGCAGGCCCGCTATCTGCGCTTCGAGGACTATACCTTTCTCAAGGGCGCTTCGAAGCGGATGAATTTCGAGGTCAAACTGTGGAAGCGGGCCGAGGGCGCCTCATTCGCGCTGATGCCCAATTTGAATGCGATCGATCCGATCTGGCGCGACCTCAACCGCGATGTGCGCTATCGCCGCGCGCTCTCGCTCGCGATCAATCGCCGCGACATCAACCGCGTCATCTACTTCGGGCTCGCCAAGGAGAGTGGCAACACCGCTTTGCCCGAGAGCCCGCTCTATGATGCGGCGTTGGCGCAGCTCACCATGACGCCGGACCTCGCCGAGGCCAACCGCCTGCTCGACGAGATCGGCCTTTCCAAGCGCGACGGCGAGAAAATCCGCCTGTTCCCGGATGGGCGACGCCTGGAGTTCACCATCGAGACCGCCGGCGCCTCGACCGAGGAGACCGACATCCTCGACCTGATCAAGCAGGACTTCATCGCGATCGGCATCAAGATCCACCCACGCTCGAGCCAGCTCGACGTCTTCCGCCGCCGCATCCTCGCTGGCCAGACGATCATGTCCGGCTGGACCGGCATGGACAATGCGCTGGTCGCGGCCGAGATGGAGCCCGACGCGCTGGCGCCGACCTCGCCCGCCCAGTTCAACTGGCCGCGCTGGGGCCAGTATTTCGAGAGCGGTGGCCGCGAAGGCGAGGCGCCTACCATTCAGGAGGCGAAGGAGCTGGTCGAGCTCTACCGGGGCTGGCGGCATTCGACGACGCACGAGGAGCGCCGGGAAATCTGGCAGACGATGCTGAAGATCAACGCCGAGCAGCTGTTCACGATCGGCGTGGTCAATGCCACGCTGCAGCCGGTCGTGATCGCGAAGGCACTGCGCAACGTGCCGGACAATGGCCTCTACAGCTTTGAGCCGGGCGCCTTCTTCGGCCGCTACATGCCGGACACGTTCTGGTTCGAGGGGAAGTAGCCGTGCTGCTGAAGTACATCTTCAAGCGCATCCTGGTGATGATCCCGACGCTGTTCGTCACCAGCGTCCTGATCTTCACCGTGATCAACCTCCCCGAGGGCGACTATTTCGAGACCATGGTCGCCGAGATGCAGGCGCAGGGCGAGAAGGCGGATATGAGCCGCGTCGAGTTCCTGAAGAAGGAGTACGGTTTCGACAAGCCGCCGGCCGAGCGCTATTTCTGGTGGGTCACCGGCCTCCTGCGCGGCGACATGGGCTATTCCTTCGAGTACCAGTTGCCGGTCCGTGACATCGTCGGTGACCGCCTGCTGCTGACGATGATCGTCTCCTTCTTCACCATCATCTTCACCTGGATCGTCGCCTTTCCGATCGGCATCTACTCGGCGACACACCAGTACAGCTGGGGTGATTACGGCCTCACCTTCATCGGCATGCTCGGCCTCGCCATACCGCATTTCCTGCTGGCGCTGATCTTCCTCTATTTCGCCAACATCTGGTTCGGCACCTCGATTGGCGGCCTGGTCGACCCACAATATCTCAACCAGCCGATGAGCTGGGCCAAGTTCAAATCGGTGCTTGAGCACCTCTGGATTCCAGTGATCATCATCGGCGCCGGTGGCACTGCCGGCATGATCCGCAAGCTGCGCGCCAACCTGCTCGACGAACTCCAGAAGCAGTACTACGTCACCGCCAGAGCCAAGGGCCTGCCGCCCGGCAAGGCACTGCGCAAATATCCGCTGCGTATGGCGCTCAACTTCTTCATCTCCGATATCGGTGACATCCTGCCCTCCGTCGTCTCCGGCGCAGAGATCGTCGCGATAGTGCTCTCGCTCCAGACCACCGGCCCGTTGCTGATCCGGGCGCTCCAGAGCCAGGATATGTATCTCGCCGGCTCGTTCCTGATGTTCCTGTCATTCCTGACCGTGATCGGCGTGTTGATCTCCGACATCGCGCTCGCCATCCTCGATCCGCGCATCCGGCTGCAGGGGACGGCGACCAAGTGACGACGCCTTCGCCCTCCCCGGTCTCCGAACCGCTGCCACATCGCTGGTCGACCGCGCCGTTCGAACCCTACGCGGTCGAGAAGATGTCGCCCGAACAGGAGCGCGTCTATCTCGCTCCGCAATGGAAGCTGATGTGGTGGAAGTTCCGCGAGCACAGGCTCGCGGTGATCTCCGGCATCGTCATCCTGCTGATGTACCTGTCGGTCGCGATCTGCGAGTTCCTCGCGCCCTATCACTACACGACGCGCAACACCGACTTCATCCGCGCCCCGCGGCAGGAGCTGCGTCTCTTCCACGAAGGCAGCCTCATCGGCCCCTTCGTCTATCCCTATGTCCAGCGCCTCAACATGGAGAACCTGAAGCGCGAATACGACGTCGACGAAACCAGGCCGCAGAAGCTCCGCTTCTTCTGCCGCGCCGACTCCTATGAGTTCTGGGGCCTCATTCCCGGCAATCTCCACCTGATCTGCCCGCCCGAGGGCGGCACGCTCTATCTGCTCGGCACCGACCGGCTCGGGCGGGACATGTTCTCGCGCATCCTCTATGGCGGGCGGATCTCGCTGACCATCGGCCTGCTCGGCGTCAGTGTCTCCTTCGTACTCGGCATCATCATTGGCGGCATCGCCGGCTATTACGGCGGCAAGGTCGACCTGATCGTGCAGCGCATCATCGAGATCGTGCAGTCGCTGCCACATATCCCGCTCTGGCTGGCGCTCGGCGCGATCATGCCGCCGTCGTGGAGCCCGCTGCTGGTCTATTTCGGCATCACCGTGATCCTCGGGCTGATGGACTGGACCGGGCTCGCTCGCGCGGTCCGCTCGAAGCTGCTCGCCCTGCGCGAGGAAGACTATGTCGTCGCCGCCCAGCTGATGGGCGCCAAGCCCGCCCGCATCATCGGCCTCCATCTCGTGCCCGGCTTCATGAGCCATCTCATCGCCGCCGCGACGATCACCATCCCCAAGACCATCCTGGGCGAGACCGCGCTCTCCTTCCTCGGCCTCGGCCTCAGGCCCCCGATCACCAGCTGGGGCGTGATGCTGAACGAAGCGCAGAACATCAACGTCGTCGCGCTCTATCCCTGGCTGCTCTACCCTTGCGTCCCGGTGATCGTCATCATCCTCGCCTTCAACTTCCTCGGCGACGGCCTGCGTGATGCGGCCGACCCGTATCGCTGAAGCCTGCTCGCGCTATCGCAAGACCCGTCGTGAAGATCGCATTCCACACGCCGCTGAACCGCTATTGCGACGGCGCCCCCTCGGGCGACCGGCTGATGGCGCGCCAGCTCGTGACGTTGCTGGAAGAGCTTGGCCATGCCGTCGAGATCATTCCGGCCGAGCGCAGCTTCTTGCGCGAGCCCGACCCGGCGCTGCTCGTCGCCCACAAGGACGCGGCGCAAGGTGTGATCGCAACGCTGATGGAGCGGTGGCAGGCGCCTGACGCTCGGCCCGGCCTGTTCTTCACCTATCACTGCCATTACCGCGCCCCGGATCTGATTGGCCCAGCCTTGGTCGAGCACTTCGCCCTGCCCTGCCTCGTCGCCGAGGCAAGTGATGCGCAGAAGCGCTTCGATGGGCCCTGGGCGGAGGCGGCAGCGCTTGCCCGCGAGGCGATCCTGCGCGCCGATCTGCACCTCTGCATGACGGCTCGCGACCGGGAGGGCCTGAGCCGACTCATCCCTGAGCCGGAGCGCCTGATCGACCTGCCGCCCTTCTTGCTCGAGGTCGAGGAGATTCCGGAGCATGTCGCAACACCGCGTGCCGCCGGCGAGCCAATTCGCTTGATCGCTGTCGCGATGATGCGCCAGGGCAACAAGGCCGCCTGCTACCTCTTCCTCGCCCGCACGCTTGCCCGCATCGTCGACCTGCGCTGGACACTGACGCTGATCGGCGACGGCCCCGAGCGCCCCGCCATCGAGGCCGCCTTTGCCGGCTTTCCGCCCGGTCGCATCCGCTTCCTCGGGCGGCGCGAGCGGATCGATATCCTCGCCGAGCTCGCGACGCACGACCTCTTCGTCTGGCCCGGCCTGAATGAGGCCTATGGCGTGGTCTATCTTGAAGCGCAGGCTGCAGGGCTTCCCGTCGCTGCGCTCGACAGCGGCGGCGTACCCGCCGTGGTCGCGCGTGAGCGGACCGCCCTGCTCGCACCGCATGGTGACGAGGCCGGGCTGGCCAGCATGATCGCGCGGCTGATCAGCGATCCCGGCTTGCGCGCCCGCATGGCTGCGGCAGCACAAGTGTTCGCCCGCCAGGAACGCAATGGCGACGGCGCACGCATCATTCTCGCCGGCGCGCTGGATGCTGCCATCGCACGGCACGGCCGCAGGGTCCTGGAGACCGTGCTGTGACCGAGGATGCAGCCTGGTCTGCCCTCTTCGCCGAGCTCGACAGTTGGGCCGCCGCCGGCAAGCGCCTTGATTTCTGGCTGCGCGACGACGACGCGACCGTGCCTAGCACGCAGCTCGACCGGCTCGCGGCTCTCGCCGAGCGCTTCGCGATTCCGGTGCTGCTGGCCTCGATCCCGCTGCTGGCACAGGAGAGCCTGGCAAGGCGGCTGGAGACCGCGCCGCTGCTGCGCCCCTGCCAGCACGGGACCTGGCATCGCAACCACGCACCCGCCGGCGAGAAAAAGAGCGAGTTCGGCCTGCACCGGCCGCTTCCCGAGATTCTTGCCGAGGTCATTGGCGGGCGGCAGCGTCTGCGGGAGTTGTTCGGTGACGCCTTCCTATCGGTCTTCGTGCCGCCATGGAACCGCATCCATCCGGACGTCGCGGCAGAACTGCCTCAACTCGGCTTCGCCGGCCTGTCCTGCTTCCGCAATTTCGCGCTGGGACCAGCCGGCGGGCCCCGTCTCGTCAACACCGATCTCGACCTGATCGACTGGCATGGCGGTCGCGTCGGCCGGCAGCCCGGCGAGCTCCTGGCCGAGATGGTCCAAACGCTCGCCATTCGCCGCATGAGCCCGGAACCGAACCAGCCCTTCGGCCTGCTGCTGCACCATCACGATCATGGCAATGCGGCGTGGGATGTCCTCACGAATCTGCTGACTCGGTTGTCCGGTCATGCGGCCGTCGCATTCTCCGGTCCCGATGCTCTCTTCGGCGCGGCAACCTACCTGGCAACGGACTTGGATTGACGCGCCGGCAGCGCTATGGTTTCGGCTAGTTCGGGTGCGTTCTTGCGTCCCCCGAAGGCCATCTGACCTTCAAGCAGAGGACGCGACGCTCGCATGGGCCTCAGTCTGATCGACGATAGCGGGGCGCGGCGCCCGCCATGCAGCCCGCATGCACCGCGCGTCCTGATCTATAGCCACGACACGTTCGGTCTCGGCCATATCCGCCGCTGCCGGGCGATCGCCAATTCGCTGGTCGCGAGTTACCCTCATATATCAGTGATCATCGTCTCCGGCTCGTCGATGATCTCGAGCTTCCAGTTTGGCGACGGTGTCGACTATGTCCGCATTCCCGGCATCGAGAAGCAGAGCGACGGCCGCTATCTGCCGCACCATCTCAACCTCGAACTCGCCGACACGATCCGCCTGCGCACCGATCTGATCAAGCAGACGGTGCTCTCCTTCGACCCGGACATCGTCATCGTCGACAAGGAGCCGATCGGCCTACGCGGTGAGCTCATCCCGTCGCTCGAGATCCTGCGCCGCCGCGGCGCCCGTATCGTGCTCGGCCTGCGCGACGTGCTCGACGAGCCGGCCAAGCTGCATGAGGAATGGCGCCAGAGCGGCGCGCTCGACGTGCTCGCCAACGTCTACGACGACATCTGGGTCTATGGGCTGGAGAGCATTTACCGGCCGCTCGACGGCCTGCCGAACCAGGCGCTCTTCGCCGACAAGGTCCGCTATACCGGCTATCTCAAGCGCGCCGTGCCCTCGCCGATGCCGCCGAACCGGCACCCGCGCATCACCAAGGGCCCGTTCATCCTGGTGACACCAGGTGGTGGCGGCGACGGCGCCGGCGTGATCGACTGGGTGATCTCCGCCTATGAGACCGATCCGACGATCGAATTGCCGTCGCTGATCGTCTTCGGCCCGTTCCTCTCACGGGAAAAACGCAAGGAATTCACCGAGCGCATCGCGAAGCTGCCCAAGCTGGAAAGCATCGGCTTCGAGCCGCGCCTCGAACTCCTGATGAACCGGGCCCACTGCGTCGTCGCCATGGGTGGCTACAACACGTTCTGCGAGATCCTCTCCTTCGACAAACCTGCGCTGATCGTGCCGCGCGTCCAGCCGCGCCTGGAGCAGGCGATCCGGGCCGAGCGGGCCGACAATCTGCGCCTGATCGACGTGCTGCTCGACCCGACCCAGACCGGGGCGAGCACACGTGACCCGTGGCAGATGGCGAAGGCGCTGCATGCGCTGCCCAAGCGCCTGCCGCCGTCGCAGGCTTTCCTGCCTGATCTGCTCGACGGCCTCCCGGCGATCAACCGCATGCTCGCCGACGACCTCTCTTTGCCCGTCCGTGGCCGGGCTCTCGCGCAGAACGTGGCGGCCGGCTAGAGCATTTTCGAGCGAAGTGGGCACCGGTTCGCGTGAAGAAAATGCGATGAATAAGGAGTTGAAGCCTGGCCGCGTTTCGAAGAAGCGCGGCCAGGCTTCAATCGCGAAAGGCGATCCCATCCCGCGGTTACGCGCAGGACGCGATGGACAGGGCTCGCGAAGCTCATAATATATCAGGAGTACCGTTGGGAGACGCCGCCATGACGCAGGTCCTGTTCCGCAATTTCGCGATGCTGGAGCCAGGCCATGGCGAGCTGCGCAAGGGCCACGAATTGCTGGTCGAAGGCGAGCTGATTCGCGAAGTCTCCGACAAGCCGATCAAGGGCGACAAGGCTACGGTGATCGACTGCGGTGGGCGCACGCTGATGCCCGGGCTGATCGACAGCCATGTCCACGTCATGCTGTCCGAGGTCTATATCCGCCTGCTGGAAAGCGTGCCGCTGACACTCGCCACCGCGCGTGCCGCCCGCCTGATGAGGGGCATGATCGACCGCGGCTTCACCTCGGTGCGCGATACCGGCGGCGCCGACTGGGGCATCAAGGAAGCGGTCGAGAAGGGCGACATCGCCGGCCCGCGCCTGTTCATCGCTGGCGCCGCGATCGGCCCGACCGGCGGCCATAGCGACCCGCGCCGGCGCACCGATTTCGGCGCACGCTGCCATTGCTGCAACGCCATGGCCTTTACGATGAACATCTCCGACGGCGTCTCCTCCGTCATCAAGTCGACCCGCGAGCAGATGCGGCTCGGCGCCGACCACATCAAGATCATGATGTCCGGCGGTGTCGCCTCGCCTTACGACCCGCTCGACTCGATGCAATTCACGGTCGAGGAGGTCACTGCGGCCGTCACCGAGGCCAAGGCCTTCGGCCGCTATGTCTGCGCCCACGCCTATACGCCGGAAGCGATCACCCGCGCCGCGCAATGCGGCGTGCGCGCCATCGAGCACGGCAACCTGATCGACGACGCCTCGGCCAAGCTGATGGCCGAGAACAACATGTTCCTGACCGCCAACCTCGTCGCTTACTACGCGATGAAGGAGCGCGCCGCCGAGTTCGGCATGAATGCCGACATGCTCGCCAAGAACGATCTCGTCATCGATGGTGGCCTGAAGTCGCTGGAAATCTGCAAGCGTGCCGGCGTGCCGGTCGCCTATGGCTCCGACCTGCTCGGCCAGCTTCAGGTCGACCAGTCGCGCGAGTTCCTGCTGCGCCGCGAGGTGCTCTCGCCGATCGAGATCATCCGCTCGGCGACTACGGTCGGCGCCCAGCTGCTGCGCATGGAAGGCAAGCTCGGCACGCTGCGTGCAGGGGCTTATGCGGATATCATCCTGGTCGACGGCGATCCGCTCAAGAGCCTGGAGCTGTTCCAGGATCAGGGCGCGAAGCTGCCGCTGATCATGAAGGGTGGCGCGTTCCACAAGAATACGCTGCATTGAGAGCGGGCACGAGCCGATGAAGAGGGCAGCAATTTGAGCGCCGCGCGACTGAGCCTGGGACGCATCGCGCTGAACGGCGCCGCCACGCTCTCGCTCGGCTTCATCCTGCTGCCGCTGTTCTTCGTCTTCTGGCTCGCCTTCTTCCGCCAGGAAATCCCCTCCTTCCCGCCGGAAGGCTATTCACTCAAGTGGTTCCAGGCGGCGGCGAACAACAAGCCCTTCGTCGACGGCTTCCTGCTCAGCCTGCAGGTCGGCGTGTCGGCGACCCTGATCGGGCTCGTGCTCGGCGTGCCCGCGAGCCTTGCCCTGATGCGCCACCGCATCGCGCTCGGCCCCGCCATCAACACGCTGCTGCTGCTGCCGCTGGTGATGCCGGGCATCGTGCTCGGCACCTCGCTCTATGTCTTCCAGATCGAGACAGAGATCGCGACCGGCCTGCCGGTGATGGGCTCAGCTGGCGGCCTCGTCGCGGCCCACAGCCTTGTGGTCATTCCCTGGGTGGTGAAGCTCGTCACTGCGAGCCTGGCCGGCTTCGACCGCACCATCGAGGAAGCGGCGCAGAACCTCGGTGCCGGCCCCTGGACGACCTTTCGCCGCGTCACCTTGCCGAGCATCAGGCCCGGCCTCGTCGCCGGCTCGCTGTTCGGCTTCGTCACCTCCTTCGGCAATCTCGAGATGAGCCTGTTCCTGGTCGGACCGGGGCGCACGACCTTGCCGATCGCGATCCTGCAATACCTCGAATGGAAGATCGATCCGACGGTCGCAGCCGCCTCGGTCATCCAGATCGTCCTGATCGGAGCGGCGATGATCATCACCGACCGTTACGTCAAGCTGAGCCGGGTGGTCTGACATGGCGAAGCTTTCAATCGAGCATCTGCGCAAGGTCTATGGCGACTTCACCGCCGTCGACGATTGCAGCATCGACATCACCGACGGCGAGTTCCTCGTCCTGCTCGGCCCCTCCGGCTGCGGCAAGACCACGACCTTGCGCATGGTCGCCGGCTTCATCCAGCCGACGGCGGGCAAGATCACCATCGGCGAGCGTGACGTCACCAACCTGCCGCCCTGGAAGCGCAATTGCGGCCTGGTCTTCCAGTCCTATGCGCTCTTCCCGCATATGACCGTCGCCGAGAACGTCGCCTTCGGGCTGGAGATGCGCAAGATCGCGCCGGCCGACCGCGGCCCGCGCGTGACCGAAGCGTTGCGACTCGTCCGCCTGACCGGCCTCGACGAGCGCTACCCGCGCCAGCTCTCCGGCGGCCAGCAGCAGCGCGTCGCGCTCGCCCGCGCGCTCGCCGTCGAGCCTGACGTTCTCCTGCTCGACGAACCGCTCTCCAATCTAGACGCCAAATTGCGCCAGGAGGTCCGCGTCGAGATCCGCGACCTGCAGCGCAAACTCGGCCTGACCACCATCATGGTCACGCATGACCAGGAGGAAGCCCTCACCATGGCCGACCGGCTGGTGGTAATGGAGAAGGGCAAGGTCCGCCAGATCGGCACGCAGCGCGAGCTCTACGAGAAGCCAGCCGACCGCTTCGTCGCCGGCTTCATCGGCCGCAGCGCCTTCCTCGATGGCACGATGGCGCAGGCCGGGCGCTTCCGCAGCGGCGGCGGCCTCGACATCAGTTGCAAAGCGACAGCAGCCGGCCCGGCCACGCTGGCGCTCCGGCCCGAACGCCTTGCCATCGGCGCGGATGCTGAAGCTTGCGCCAATCGCTTCCCCGCCCGGGTCGAGCATGTCTCCTATCTCGGAGCGCTGCTCGATATCGACGTCCGGCTGACCGAGCAGGACCGCATCCTGCTGCAGGTGCCCAACCGTCCGGACGCGGCTGAGCCGAAGCCAGGCGACATGATCACGATAGGCTGGGCCGAAGACGCCGGGCTCGTCTATCCGCGTGAGGCCAAGGCATGACGCCGAAAAGTGGATTCCGGTTTTCGGACCACGTCATGCCCCAAAATCTCGACGGGCGTCCAACAGGGGAACGAATATGAAAAAGATCGACAGACGCGATGTCCTGAAAGGCCTGGCTGCTGGCGCCGGCGCCGCGGTTGCAATGCCGGCGCTCGGCGGGCGGGCGCAGGCGCAATCGGCCGGCAAGGTCGTGGTCGGCACTTGGGGCGGCGACTATGCCCGCCTGCTGACCAAGAACATCGAGGATCCGCTGCTCAAGCCCAAGGGCCTGGAAGTGGTGCAGGACCAGGCCGGCGACGCGCCGCGCCGGGCCAAGATGGTGGCCGAGCGCCGCCTGCCGCGCGGCACGGTCGACATCCAGGGCTTCTCGGCCGCCAACATGTTCGAGATGAACGAGGCCGGCGCGACGGAGCAGCTCGACTACGCCAAGATCCCGAACGCCAAGAACCTCCTGCCGACGATGAAGTACCCGTACGGCATCGGGCACATCTATTCCGGCAACGTCGTCATCTATAATCCCAAGCTGATCAGCCCGGCCCCGACGGGCTTCAAGGACTGGCTCGATCCGAAATGGGGCAACAAGATCGGCTTCATCGACATCCAGTACCAGGCGATCATGATCGCCGCCTCGATGGCTGCCACCAATGGCGCCAGCATGAACGACATTGAGAAGGCCAAGGAGGTCCTGCTCGCGGTCAAGAAGGCCGGCGCGCGCGTCTACCCGACCAACGAGGCCTTCGCCCAGGCGATGAAGAACGAAGAGGTCGGCATCAGCGCGATCTGGAAGGCGCGCGTGGTGCAATGGCAGAACGCCGGCATCCCCTGCGAGGCGGTCTCGCCGGTCGAGGGCATCCCGGCCTATGTCTCCGGCTTTGTCATCGCCAAGAACGCGCCCAACAAGGAAAACGCCTACGCCTATATGAATGCCATGCTCGCCAAGGAGCCGCAGGAAGCTTTCGCCGTCGACATGGGCTATAACGGCACGGTCTCCGGCCTCGCTGTCGCCCCCGACCTGCAAAAGCGCATCGGCTTCACGCCCGAGGAGGAGAAGCGCATCAAGGATCTCGACTACGCCTTCCTCGCCAAGAACGATTCGGCGATGAAGGAGTGGTGGGACAAGGTGTTCAAGGGGTGAGCATCGCCCCCGAACCTGTCGCGGGTGCCCGCACCAGCCTTGCCGGGATGCTCGTCGTCCCGGCGACGATCTTCGTCGCGATCGGGCTGATCGGCCCGGTCGCGATCCTGTTCCGCTATTCGCTCAACCAGTTCATTCCCGGCCAGTTCATGGTCGACGGGCTGACGATCGAGAACTACGTCAAGTTCTTCACCGACGGCTTCTATCTCAACGTGCTCTGGCGCACGGTCCGCGTCGCCGTGATCTGCACGATCATCTGCCTGATCATGGGCTTCCCGCTCGCCTATGTGCTGGCGCGCACGCAGAGCCGCTTCAAGAATCTCCTGATCATGCTGGTGGTGCTGCCGCTCTTCGTCGGCAATGCCGTGCGCGCCGCCGGCTGGATGACCGCCTTCGGCAGCAAGGGCGCGCTCAACGCCTCCCTGATGGGCCTCGGCCTGATCGACCAGCCGCTCGAGATCATGTTCACCGAGACCGCCGTGATCATCGGCATCATCGCGGTCAACCTGCCCTTCATGGTGCTGACGCTGCAGAGCGTGATCGAGGGCATCAACCGCAATGTCGAGGAAGCCGCCTTCAGCCTTGGCGCCGGGCCGGCGGCAATGTTCCGCCGCGTGCTCTGGCCGCTCGCCATGCCCGGCATCCTCGCCGGCACGATTCTGACCTTCATCCTGGCGATGAACGCCTATGCCACCCCGGTCCTGCTCGGCGGTCCGAAATTTCAGACCATGGGTCCGCTGGTCTACGGCCAGTTCGCCCAGCAGAACAACTGGCCCTTCGGCGGCGCCATCTCCTTCATCCTGATGACGGCGACGCTGCTCCTCACCATCGCCGCCAACCTGATCGTACAGCGGCGCTATCGCTAACCCAGTCACAAATCGGCTGTGGCGCTTCGCCGCCGCGGCCGTGCTAGTCAAGCGCCACCGCGAGGATTAAAGCACGGCGATGAACGTCTCCTCCGCTATCGTCCCGATCGCTGTCTGCGCCGTCGCCGTCGTGCTGCTGCTCGGGCTGGTCAACATGCTGCGCGGCGGCAGCTCTAACACCTCGCAGAAGCTGATGCGGCTGCGCGTGGTGCTGCAGTTCATCGCGATTTTGGTGATCCTCGGCGTACTCTGGTGGCGCGCCGGCTGACCGTTTTGCGGTGCACAAGGACGGCGTCGTCACATTGCAGCCACCACTCTCTGCGCTTTTCTAATCTTTAAAAGCTCCGCCGAAAGCCCAAATCACCCGCCATGGTTCGCGTCGCGTCGCTGTTCGTTGCCCTTTCGGTCCTGTCCGCGCCAGCGCTGGCGCAGGCCGACCGCGGCGGTAGCCGCGCGCTTGGGTACGCCCCGGCGACGGAGGCTCCCGCCCCGGCCTGGGAGGCACGTTTCGGCCTCGGCGCAGCCAACCCCGGCGGACGCGAGAGCGGCCTGCTCAACTTTGGCGGCGAGATTCTGACACCGCGCGTCGCCACGCTGAACGACCGCTTCACCAACGCCTTCGTGCCGCGCTTCCATCTCGGCTCCAGCCTCAATGCCAACGGCACGCAATACGCCTATGCCGGCGCAACCTGGACTTTCGATCTCTCGCAATCGCTCTTCGTCGAGGCGAGCCTCGGCGCCGCCGTCAACAACGGCAAGACCGGCTTCGTCATCCCTGAGAACCGCCTGAATGTCGGCTGCAACACCGGCGCGCGCAGCGCCGCCGCCCTCGGCTTCCGCCTCAGCGACCGCTGGAGCCTGATCGCGACGCTGGAGCATTTCAGCACGACGGGCTGCTCCGACAATCCGGTCGCCAACGCCGGCAGCCCGCGCGGCCCCTCGAATTTCGGCGCCCGCCTCGGCTATACCTTCTAAAAGCCATTCCAGCAGAAGTGCGTAGCGGTTCTGCGTCCGGAATTGCGTAAAAAGAGATTACCGGCCACTTCGAGCCGGCCCCCACAAGGAGGCGGCGCCATGAAGCTGCACGGCTATTTCCGCAGTTCGGCCGCCTGGCGCGTGCGCATCGCGCTCAATCTCAAAGGCCTCAAAGTCGAGCACGTCTCGCACCATCTGCGCCATGGCGAGCAGCGCGACCCCGCCTATCTCAAGCTCAACCCGCAGGGGCTGGTCCCGACGCTGGAGCTCGATGACGGCACGGTGCTGACCCAGTCGCTCGCCATCATCGAATGGCTCGAGGAAACCCGTCCTGAGCCGTCGCTGCTGCCGAAAGACCCCACCGCGCGGGCCAAGGTACGGGCCTTTGCCCAGGCGATCGCCTGCGACACCCATCCGGTCCAGAACCTCAAGGTGCTGAACCGGCTGCGCGAACTCGGCCACGACGGTGAAACGGCGCTGGCCTGGGCGGCCGCCACCAATGTCGACGGGCTGTCGGCCTGCGAGCAGCTCGCAGCCAACAATCCCGGCCCCTTCTGCTTCGGCGCCGCACCCAGTCTCGCCGATATCTGCTTAGTGCCGCAGCTCGGCAACGCCAGGCGCTTCAAGGTTGATGTCACCCAGTTCCCGCGCCTGCTGCAGGGCAGAGGCGGCAGCGCTTGAACTCGCCGCCTTCCACGATGCGGCACCGGACCGTCAGGCCGACGCCGAATAGCGCCGCTCACCAGCGTCGATACGGCCACGGTCCCCAATACGGGCCATAGAAGCCGGAAGTCTCCAGTCGCCCCCGCCGCGAGGCCGAACGGTCGAGATCGACCTCCATCAGGCAGTTGGCGAAGCCCTCCGCTCCCTTGCGGAAGCCATAGGACCGGCAGCGTTCCTCATCGAAGGCGCGCTGCTCGGCTGCGGTGACGCAGCCGCCGAGCGCAGCTGCGAGCCCCAATGCGATCAGCCATCTTGCACGCATCGTCAGATCCTCCAGGCCGTGCAGACATTCGAAGGATCATGCCATGAAAGCGGCGTTTTGACGTCACCTTCAAATCTGCCTGCGGATCACCCAACGGTTTCGAGACGTTTTCCCGCAGTTCAAAGCGAAGTCGCCAGTCGCCCGACCTCGGCCAGCACGGCTTCGCGTTCCGGAAAAGTCCCTCGCGACTCGGCGTAGTAGGCGGTGATGATCCGCGGCGCCCGGCCCGGCGGCCAGATCACGCCGATATCGTTGGTGGCGTTGTTGCTACCCGTGCCGGTCCTGTCACCGACGCGCCAGCCCTTCGGCACGCCCGCGCGCAGGCGCTTGTCGCCGGTCTTGTTGGCAACCAGCCAGGCGGTGAGCTGATGACGCGAGGCCGGTGAGAGTGCCGCGCCCAGCACCGTCTGGCGCAGGATTTGGGCCATCGCGACCGGCGTGGTGGTGTCGCGTGGATCGCCGGGTGTCGCCTCGTTCAGCTCCAGCTCGCGTCGATCCAGCCGCGAGCTGTCATCGCCCAGCGAGCGCATATAAGAGGTCAGGCCTTTTGGCCCGCCGAACGAATCGAGCAGCAGATTGCCGGCAGCGTTGTCGCTGAGCGTGACGGCCGCGTCGCAAAGCTCGGCGACCGTGAGGCCTTTCTCGACATGTTTCTCGGTGACCGGCGAATAGGTGACGAGATCGGCCTTGGTATAGCTGACGCGCCGATCGAGTTCTTCCTCGCCTCGGTCGACCCGCGCCAGCACGAAGGCCGCGGCGACGAATTTGAAAGTGCTGCACATGGCGAAACGCTCCTCGCCGCGATGCGCGATGACGCGGCCATTGCCACTGTCGAGGATCGCGACGCCGAGGCGCCCCCCATGCTTGCGGTCGAGCGCGAACAGCGCCTCGCGCACCTCATCCTCGCGCCCTTGCGCCAGCGCGGGCAGGCCGCCCAGCATCGGCGCGCTCATCAGGGAGGCGACCAGCAAATCTCGGCGTCGGATCATCGTTTTCTCCATGCGGAAGCCGTCGCACGAGCGGCATGCTCGCGCGGGAGGGGAAGCGGTCCTGGCGAAGTCATCGCGCGGGACGGAAGGCATACCGGGCGCGTTGTCTGGCACCGTTCTCGCCGCGAGCTTGCCTAATCGCAAACGATGATATCTCTACAGAGCCATTAGATTATCTAAGGCTCTCGCCATGCTCCGCCCGCACCTGCCACTGAACGCGTTGCGTGCCTTCGAAGCCTCGGCCCGCCATCTCAGCTTCACCAAGGCAGCGATCGAGCTCTGCGTCACCCAGGCCGCGATCAGCCATCAGGTAAAGGGCCTCGAGGAGCGTCTCGGCATCGAGCTGTTCCGCCGCCTGCCGCGCGGGCTCGCGCTGACGGACGAGGGTCGCAGCCTTTTGCCCACCCTGCGCGACAGCTTCGACCGCATCGCCGGCCTGCTCGAACGCTTCGAGACCGGGCGCCCGGTCGAGGTTCTGAACGTCGGCGCAGTCGGCACTTTCGCGCTCGGCTGGCTGCTGCCGCGCCTTGCCGGCTTCCGTCAGGCTCATCCGCAGATCGATCTGCGCCTCACCACCAACAACAACCGCGTCGATCTCGCTGCCGAAGGTCTCGATTACGCGCTCCGCTTCGGCGGCGGCGCCTGGCACGGCACGGCGGCGCTGCGCCTGTTCGACGCGCCGATGACGCCCGTCTGTTCTCCCGCCTTGGCTGCCGCCCTGCGCCAGCCCGTCGATTGTACGGAGCAGGTCCTGCTGCGCTCCTATCGCGCCGACGAATGGAAGCTGTGGAGCGAGGCGGCGGGGATCGAGCCGTTGCAGGCACGAGGCCCCGTCTTCGACACTTCGATCGCGCTCGCCGAGGTCGCCGCCGCCGGCGAAGGCATAGCCCTCGTGCCGGCACTGCTGTTCTCGCGCTACTTCGATGACGGCAGGCTGGTCCGCCCCTTTCCGATCGAGGTCGCGCTCGGCAGCTACTGGCTGACCTGGCTGCAGTCGCGCTCGCTGACCCCGGCCATGCTCGCCTTCCGCGACTGGCTGCAGGAGGAAAGCCGCCTGCAGATCGCGTCGCGAACGAGCTGAGCCCCAAAGCAAAACGGCCGCCCGGTGGGCGGCCGTCCGTCCTTGAAATCCAAGGAGAAAATGGTGGGCGCGACAGGGATCGAACCTGTGACCCCTACGATGTCAACGTAGTGCTCTCCCGCTGAGCTACGCGCCCGTTTTGCCCGAAGGCATCCGGAACGACACCGGCCAGAAGGCGGCGTCGCTGCGAGGTGGAGGGGCTATAGCGGACGTGTGCGCGCCTTGCAAGGCGCTTCGTCGGCTTCTTTGCAGGAAGCCGACACACCCAGCCGTCACGCCGCCAGCAGCTTCTCGACCTCGTTGACCAGCTCGCGCAGATGGAAGGGCTTCGACAGCACCTTGGCGTCCTTCGGCGTCTGCGAATCCGGATTGAGCGCGACTGCCGCAAAACCGGTGATGAACATCACCTTGATGTCGGGATCGAGCTCGGTGGCGCGGCGCGCCAGCTCGATGCCGTCCATCTCCGGCATGACGATGTCGGTCAGGAGCAGCTCGAACGGCTCCTCGCGCAGCCGGTTATAGGCCGATAGCCCATTGTCGAACGAGGCGACGTCATAGCCCGCATTCTGCAGCGCCTTCACCAGGAAGCGGCGCATATCGTTATCGTCTTCGGCCAGGAGAATCTTCGTCATGGCGCCTTGCTTCATCCGTGATGTTGCGCCGAGCCCACCCCGCCCCGTCTGGCTGGAAGTCGATTCGCTCGCTTCGTCGTCCCTCGTACCCGGGTGGCTGTCCCTGCCATTCCAGGCTTCACCGGTCCAGCCCAGTGCATGCGAACTCACCGCTCGCACACATCAAGTTGGATCAGCCAGTTCTATTTGGCGACATTACGGTAAACAACCAGTGAAGGCCGTCTGCAGGAATGACGATAGGGCATCCCCTTCAATCGGCTTCGGCTTTGTGCTTGAGTTCGGGAACATGACCCAGCCAGCCGGATTCTCTTTTCCCCGCCCGGACGACGTGATCGCCGAGATCGAACGGCCGTTCACGCTCTACCAGCCGGCGCTGCAGGTCGTTCCCGTCATCGTCGACGTGCCCCATGCCGGGCGGCGTTATCCGCGGGCCTTCGTCGAGGGCGCGCGCCTGCCGCTCAGGGCCCTGCGCCGCTCCGAGGACGCTTATGTCGATCTGCTCTTCTCAGGAGCCGTCGCGCTCGGCGCTCCTCTGCTGGTCGCCGAGTTCCCGCGCGCTTTTCTCGACGCCAATCGCGAGCCCTACGAACTCGATCCGCGCATGTTCGAGGGCCGGCTGCCCGGCTTCGCCAATACCCGTTCGCTGCGCGTCGCCGGCGGCCTCGGCACGATCCCGCGCATCGTCGGCGAGGCCTATGAGATTTATCCGGGCCGCATCCCGGTCGAGAGTGCGCTGGCGCGGATCGAAGAGCTCTATCGGCCCTATCACGCCGGATTGCGCCATCTGGTGAATCGGACGCAAGGCAGCTTCGGCAGCTGCATCCTGGTCGACGCCCATTCCATGCCCTCGACCGGGCTCGATCGCGAGGGCATCGCCAAGGCCGACATCATCCTGGGCGATCGTTTCGGCACCAGCGCTTCCAGCTTCGTCGTCGACGCGGCGGAGGAAGCCTTCGCTCGCGCCGGCCTCAAGGTGACGCGCAACCGCCCCTATGCCGGAGGCTTCATCACCGAGCATTACGGCGCGCCCGGCTCCGGCGTGCATGCGCTACAGATCGAGGTCAGCCGCGCGCTCTACATGAACGAGGCGACGCTCGAGCCGAGCAGCGGCTTCTCCGCCCTGCAGCAGGTGATCAGCACCGCCATGGCCGAATGTTTCGCGCGCTGGAGTGGTTGGAGCGACGATTGGCGCCAGGCGGCGGAGTGAACCTCCGGCCAGCCGCCAACGTTTTGCAATCCCAAAGAAAGAGGGCCGCGCACTTGCGTGGCGGCCCAAAGTCTAGGGAGGAAACGCCCAAGGAGGGCAACGAAGGTTTGAAGCGATCTCCCCTTCGCACTGCACAATAACTCTTTGCATCGCAACAAAGCAAGCGCTGGCAGTGGCAATGGCATGCGTCGCGCGCATATTGCTGCAGCATTTTTGCTCGACACCGAACGATCTTGCGGAACAGCATCGGGCTGAACCGTCCACACTCCATCGGCATTGAGCCAGCAGCGCTTGTCATCCCGCTCGTCCCGCAGCATGAAGACGACGGCCGACGGAGCCGAAGGAAACCCTTGATGAGCGCGGTCGATTTCGCTGAGTTCGTCGCCCGGCTGGCGACGCTGTCCGGCCAGGCGATCCTGCCTTTCTTTCGCGCCAGGCATACGACCGAGGACAAGTCCGGCGGCGGCGTCTTCGATCCCGTCACCGAGGGTGATCGCGCCGGCGAGGACGTGATGCGCGACCTGATCAGGCGCACATTCCCGGCCCATGGCATTCTCGGCGAGGAGTTCGGAGCCGAGAATGCGGACGCCGAATATGTCTGGGTGCTCGACCCGATCGACGGCACGCGCGCCTTCATCTCCGGCATCCCGGTCTGGGGCACGCTGATCGGGCTGACCCGCGGAGGCGTGCCGGTCTACGGCATGATGAACCAGCCCTTCACCGGCGAGCGCTTCTCCGGCGACGGCCGCATGGCGCGCTATGAGGGGCCGAACGGGCCGCGCGAACTACACACCCGCCAGGTGACGAACCTTGCCGAGGCGACGCTAATGACCACGAGCCCGAATCTCTTCGTGGATGGGCAGAAGGCCGCCTATGGCCGCGTCGAGAGCGCCGTGCGCATGGCCCGCTATGGCTGCGACTGCTACGCCTATTGCATGCTGGCCGCCGGCCATATCGATCTCGTCATCGAGAGCGGGCTGAAGCCCTACGACATCGTCGCGCTGATCCCAATCATCGAGGGCGCCGGCGGCATCGTCACCTCATGGGACGGCGGCAGCGCCGCCCAGGGCGGCACCATCCTCGCCGCCGGCAACAGGACGCTGCACCAGGCCGCGCTCGCCCTCCTCAACGGCTGAGGCGGGCGCGGGCACACCCTCGCCCGGCACGAAGGCGTCGAAGGCGGCCCAGAACTGCGCCCGGATCGCGTCGTTCTCCATCAGGATCTCGTGGCGTGCCGTCGGCAGCACCAGAGCGGAGCCGGTTTTGAGCCTTGCCGCGAAGCGCTCGATCGCCGGCGTCGACACGACGGGATCGCGTCCGGCCGCGACAATCAGCGTCGGCACTTTGACCTCGAGCGGCGCGCGCGGCTGCGCCAGGCGGTCCATCAGCTGGAAGGCGGCATGGATCCAGCCGACGCTGGGATCGCCGACGGCGAGTTCGCGTGCCGCCGCCGACAAGGCGGCATTGCGAGCATAGCGGACCGGATCGGAGCTCAAGCGATTGCCTTCGAACGGCTTTGTGCCGATCGCGGTATCGCCGCCGCCCGGCACGAAGGCCTTCCCGAAGCCGAGCCAGTACAGCACCCGTGCCAGCCAGCGGGCGCCGCGCGGATTCTCGATCATGCTGATCCCGAACATCGGCGCAATCGCGACCAGGCGCGAGACCGGCAGCGCCTCCCGGCGCGCCGCATCGAGACAAAGCGCCGCCCCCATCGAGTGGGCCAGCGCGAAATACGGCGCCGGGAAATGGTCTTGCATCTGCCCCACGACCAAAGCGAGGTCACGCTCGTAGTCGCTAAGTCGGCCGACATGTCCCCGGCGCTGCCGGCTGGTGAAACGCTGCGAGCCGCCCTGCCCGCGCCAGTCGAAGGTCAGGACATGGAAGCCGCGCCGGCGCAATTCGGCGATCACCTCGCTATAGCGCTCGATGAACTCGGCACGCCCCTGTACGACGAGGACCGTGCCCTTCTCCCGACGCACGCTCGGACGCCAGCTCGCCAGGCGCAGGCGCGCGCCATCGCTGGCCCCGGCAAACCAGACCTTGCCGTGACCGGGCACCGGATAATCCCGCTGGTTAAAGAATTCGGCCTGCGTCATTGGCGCTCCGGCTGGCTCATTGCTCCGTTATGCCCAGCCGAACCCGGTCTTGAAAAGCTGGAAAACGTAACCCAGATCATTGCTGCGCAGGCCATCAAGCGGCTGCGCGAGCCTACCCCTTAAGCCCGCGCTCATGACGAGGCGGGTGATCAACTGTCGCTTCCTTTGGAGGACAATCATGCGTTCCTACGATCTTTCCCCGCTCTATCGCTCGACCGTCGGCTTCGACCGCCTGTTTTCGCTGCTCGACCAGGCCACCAGTGTCGAGAATACGCCAAGCTATCCCCCTACAATATCGAACGCACCGCCGAGAACGCCTATCGCATCTCGATCGCGGTCGCCGGCTTCGGCGAATCCGACCTCTCGATCGAGAGCAAGGAGAACGCGCTGACCGTTCGCGGCGAGAAGAAGACCGCCGAGGATAGCGAGAAGCGCGAGGTCCTGCATCAGGGCATCGCCGCCCGCGCCTTCGAGCGTCGCTTCCAACTCGCCGATTACGTCCAGGTCACTGGCGCCAGCCTCGAGAACGGGCTGCTCCATATCGACCTCGTCCGCGAGATTCCCGAGGCCAAGAAGCCGCGCCTGATTCCGATCGGCGCGCAGGGCGCCAAGGTGATCGAGGCCAGGAAGGCCGCGTAACCGATATCGTGTGAAAGCACTGCAAGCCTGAAACGCGAGAGCCTTCCCGGGAAACCGGGGAGGCTCTTTGTCTATGCGCCCCGCAGCTCTCAGTTCGGCGGATTGACTGGCGCGATCGACGTCTCGGGCTTCGGCTGCGCTGTCTTCATCTCCTCGATCTGCACGGGCGGCAGGGTCGTGTCCGGCGTCGGAATGCCGCTCGGATGCGCTCGCGCCAAAGGCGGCAGACGATCGGGCTCATCGGCGCCACGGACATCCTGCGGGTTGACCAGCTTCGGCTTGCCGATGTCCGCCGGCGCGACCGACGGCACGGCAGCGGGTTTTGCCACTGGCGCATCAGGCTTCGGGGCTGCAGGCGACGGCGGGGCGATGGTCGCGGGCGCACTGGCCTCGGCCGGCGGCTGGGCCGGCTTCAAGGCGGCTGGCCGCTCCGGCGGACGCGGCGTCAGCTTCTTCGGTGCCGGACGCTCCTCCTCGCGCGGGTCGAGCCTGACGGTCCGCGGCGGCGGCTGCAGCACGATGCGGTCGATCAGCTCGCCATTGAAACGGTCGATGACGAGCCGCACCCGCGACCCGTTCGCCGCGAGGCCATCGACGATGATGGCCGAGCTCGTTCGCACCGTCCGCTGTACCTCGCGCAAACCGAACTCCTGTACGGCGGTCCGCTCGATTGCCCGCGGCGGGATCGGTGCTGCCCTGCGCGGCGCGTAATCGTAGCGCGGACCGTAATCATCGTCGTAGTCATAGCCGTAGCCATAACGGGCATAGCCGCCGCCGTAATCGTCGAGCTGCGCCAAAGCCGGGCTGCTCGCACCGGCCATCGCGGCCAGAACGACAAAGCCTGCCAGCCGGTGGCGCAGGGTGCGCGGCGCGACGGGCGAAACGAAGACTGCCATGGTCTCTATCCTCTTGAGACGAAATTCGCAGTCTTCAGTTCTCGGTAAGGATTGCGGCGCGCTTGCGGCGTGAATCCGCTGGGGAATAGGCCTTTTCGGCCTTCAGACGGCAACCAGAACGGCCGCGAGCCGGTCGACGTCGTCCTGCCGCGTCGCGAAGGAACAGACGAAGCGGCCAACGACCTCGCCCATCTGAAGCTCTTGTCCCACAGGCAGCGCACCGTCAGACCAGGCGATATACTGCGCGCCTTGCGCCGCCAGTGCCGCTTGCGCCTGCGGCGGCAGCACCAGGAAGACCTCGTTGGCCTCGCAGGCCCAGGCCAACCTCAACTTGCCTTCGGCCTCGACGGCTCGGGCGAGACGAGAGGCCATCGCATTGGCATGCCGGGCAAGATCGAGCCAGTGGCCGTCCGCCAGCAGCCCCTCGAACTGGGTCCCGATCAACCGGCCCTTGGACAGCGTGTGCCCGGCTCGCTTGCGCCGCCAGGGTATCTCTCCTGCATTGGCCGGATCGAAGACGACCACCGCCTCGGCGGCGAAGGCGCCGTTTTTGGTGCCGCCGAAGGAGAGTACGTCGACACCCGCCTTCCAGGTGATCTCTGCCGGCGTGCAGCCGAGCGCGACGACGGCATTGGCAAAGCGGGCGCCGTCCATGTGCAGCTTCAGGCCGCGCGGCACGATCGCCTGCTTCAGCGCCGCGACCTCGGAGGGCGTGTAGACCAGTCCGCATTCGGTCGCCTGCGTGATCGAGAGCATCTGCGGCTGGACCTGATGCACGGCGCCTTCCCGCATGCGCGCGAGCTGGTCGGTGACGACTTCGGGAACGAGCTTGCAGCCGTCACCTGGCAATCCGACGATCTTGGCCCCGCCGGTGAAGAACTCGGGCGCACCGCACTCGTCAGCGGCGATATGCGCCTCGTGATGGCAGAGCACCGCGCCCCAGGGCTGGACCAGGCTCGCCAGTGCAAGTGCATTCGCCGCCGTGCCGGTCGTGACCAAGAAGACCGCGACCTCGCGCTCGAACAACTCCGCGAACAGGGCCTCGACCCGCTTCGTCCAGGCATCATTGCCGTAGCCGACAGCGAAGCCGTCATTGGCCTCCGCCATCGCCTGCATCACCGGCGCGCTCGCTCCGGCCAGGTTGTCGCTGATGAAATTCATGGAGCTGATATCCGGCGGACCGCTGCGTAGGCCCTGACGGATAAGCACGCTCCTGCCATGGCGCAATTGATGCCAGAGCCCGTTCCGGTCTGCTTGCAGTGCAAGCCGACCGGTAAAACGATCTCTAATCAAAAGTGAGAGACGGATTCATCGATGACGCAGGGCAGCCCCGATCTCGGCTACCAACAACTTCCGGCTTGGCTTGCCGGCCGCAGTGATGTGAAAATGTCGAGACCCGGACACAGATAGCAACAAAATGTCGCTGCGACGCAAAAACGACGCTTGTGCCCAGATTGGAATTCTGGCAAGGTCAAGGCATTAGGACAGTGATACTGTCCCATTTTCGGAGTGGGCCTCGCCGAGGCCCCGGCGCAGGCGGATGGAGCGGACGATGACGGGAGGTACGGCAAACAAAGCCAAAGCCAACCGTACGACGCGCGCCGCCCGCAAAACGGCGGCGTAACCAGGCGCGGCAGGGCTCGAAGAGCCCGAGGCGCCTGCGGAGGACGCGGGCGCAAGACCAAACCAGCGCAAGCAACCTTCGCAAACCGAGAATAAAGCCGAACCGGCCCGATCC
The DNA here is from genome assembly GCF_030144325.1 of Bosea vestrisii. Lineage (NCBI taxonomy): Bacteria > Pseudomonadati > Pseudomonadota > Alphaproteobacteria > Hyphomicrobiales > Alloboseaceae > Allobosea > Allobosea vestrisii. Next base: position 2,643,368 of record NZ_CP126307.1, read on the forward strand.
TTGCTCGACAAGGTGGCAGCCGGTGCGGCGGTGACTTTGGCTGGCTCCCGGCGGATGCTGCGGGGCCCAAGGCGGCGGATGGCGGAGGTGACGATGAGCGAAGGCAGGAAGGCGAGCGCGATGGCCAAGACCACTGCTGTGGCTACCACTGCTACGACCACGACCGCTTTCGAGCGTTTCCCCGACGTGCGCGACCCGGCCATGCCGGCACGCCAAGGCCTCTACGATCCGTCTTATGAGAAGGACTCGTGCGGCGTCGGCTTCATCGCCGACATGAAGAACCGCAAGAGCCACGCGATCGTCGCGCAGGGCTTGCAGATCCTGCACAATATCGACCATCGCGGCGCGGTCGGAGCCGATCCCAAGCTCGGCGACGGCTGCGGCATCCTCACCCAGATCCCGCACCGCTTCTTCAAGGAGGAGTGCGCCAGGATCGGTATCGAGCTGCCCGAACCCGGCCACTACGCCATCGGCCAGTTCTTCATGCCGCAGGAGGCCGACAACCGCGCGACCTGCGAGGAGATCGTCGCCCAGACGATCGAGGAGGAAGGGTTGGTCTTCCTCGGCTGGCGCGATGTGCCGGTCGACAACAGCGATCTCGGTGAAGCCGTCAAGGAGACCGAGCCCTGCCATCGCCAGATCTTCGTCGGCCGACCGGCCGAGATCACTGACGAAGACGAGTTCGAGCGCCAAGTCTATGTCCTCAGAAAGTCGGTCTCGAACAAGGTCTACAAGCGCCATGACCGGGCGACCGCGACCTATTATCCGGTCTCTTTCTCCTGCCGAACCATCGTCTACAAAGGCATGGTGCTGGTCACCCAGCTCGGCGCCTATTTCAAGGATCTGACCGACGAACGCTTCGAAAGCGCGCTCGCCCTCGTCCACCAGCGCTTCGCCACCAACACCTTCCCGTCCTGGCGCCTCGCCCACCCCTACCGGATGGTCGCCCATAACGGCGAGATCAATACGCTGCGCGGCAACGTCAACTGGATGGCGGCGCGTCAGGCCTCTGTCGATTCAGACCTGTTCGGGGCCGACATCTCGAAGCTCTGGCCGATTTCCTATGAAGGCCAATCCGACACCGCCTGCTTCGACAACGCCCTCGAATTCCTGATCCAGGGTGGCTATTCGCTGGCCCATGCCATGATGATGCTGGTGCCCGAGGCCTGGGCCGGCAACCCGCTGATGGATGACAGCCGGCGCGCCTTCTACGAATACCATGCCGCGCTGATGGAGCCGTGGGATGGCCCCGCCGCGATCGCCTTCACCGATGGCCGCCAGATCGGCGCGACGCTCGACCGCAACGGCCTGCGCCCCGCGCGCTATCTCGTCACCGATGACGGGCTCGTCGTGCTCGCCTCCGAATTCGGCGTGCTGCCGATCCCGGAGGAGAAGATCGTCCAAAAGTGGCGGCTCCAGCCCGGCAAGATGCTGCTGATCGACCTCGACCAGGGCCGGATCATCGGCGATGACGAGATCAAGAGCACGCTCTGCCTCGCCAACCCCTACAAGGACTGGCTGAAGCGCACCCAGATCGTGCTCGAGGAGCTGCCGCCGGTCGAGGCGCGCGCCTCGCGCACCGACGTCGCCTTGCTCGATCGCCAGCAGGCCTTCGGCTACACCCAGGAAGACACCAAGATCCTGATGGCGCCGATGGCGGTGACCGGCCAGGAAGCGGTCGGCTCGATGGGTACCGATACGCCGATTTCGGCGCTCTCCTCGAAGTCGAAGCTGCTCTACACCTATTTCAAGCAGAACTTCGCCCAGGTTACCAACCCGGCGATCGACCCGATCCGCGAGGAGCTCGTGATGAGCCTCCTCTCCTTCATCGGGCCGCGGCCGAACATCCTCGACCTCGAAGGCACCTCGCGCCGCAAGCGCCTGGAAGTGCGCCAGCCGATCCTGACCAATGACGATCTCGAGAAGATCCGCTGCATAGGTCACTACGAGGATCGCTTCGACACCAAGACGCTCGACATCACCTACCCGACCCGCGAAGGCGCGGCCGGCATGGAGGGGGCGATCGCCCGCCTGTGCGAGCGCGCCGAAGCGGCCGTCCATGGCGGCTACAACATCATCATCCTCTCCGACCGGCAGGTCGGCTCCGACCGCATCCCGATCCCGGCTTTGCTGGCGACGGCCGCCGTCCACCATCACCTGATCCGCAAGGGTCTACGAACTTCGGTCGGCCTCGTCGTCGAATCCGGCGAGCCGCGCGAAATCCACCATTTCGCCCTGCTCGCCGGCTTCGGCGCCGAGGCGATCAACCCCTATCTCGCCTTCGAGACACTCGAAGCGCTGTTCGAGGCCGGCGAGTTCCCGCCGGAGGTCGACCGCTACGAGGTGGTCAAGCGCTTCATCAAGTCGGTCGGCAAGGGCCTGCTCAAGGTCATGTCCAAGATGGGCATCTCGACCTACCAGTCCTATTGCGGCGCCCAGATCTTCGACGCGGTTGGCCTGCGCAGCGACCTGATCGAGACCTATTTCACCGGCACCATCTCCTCGATCGAGGGTGTCGGCCTCGCCGAGATCGCCGAGGAGAGCGTGCGCCGCCACCGCGACGCCTTCGGCGACTCGCCGGTCTATCGCGACTCGCTCGATATCGGCGGCGAATACGCCTTCCGGATCCGCGGCGAAGCCCATGCCTGGACACCGGAGAATATTGGGCTGCTCCAGCACGCCGTGCGCGGCAATGCCCGCGACAAGTTCAAGGCCTATTCCGAGCTGGTCAACGACCAGACCGAGAAGCTCTCGACCATTCGCGGCCTGTTCCACGTCAAGATGGCGCAGGAACTCGGCCGCACGCCCGTGCCGCTCGACGAGGTCGAGAGCGCGGTCTCGATCGTCAAGCGCTTCTCGACCGGCGCCATGTCCTTCGGCTCGATCAGCCACGAGGCGCATTCGACCCTGGCGCTGGCGATGAACGCGATCGGCGGCAAGTCGAACACCGGCGAGGGCGGCGAGGAGCCGGAGCGCTTCAAGCCGCTGCCGGACGGGCGCTCGATGCGCTCGGCGATCAAGCAGGTCGCTTCGGGCCGCTTCGGCGTCACCACCGAATACCTCGTCAACTCGGCGATGATGCAGATCAAGGTCTCGCAGGGCGCCAAGCCCGGCGAGGGCGGCCAGCTGCCTGGCCACAAGGTCGATGCCCGCATCGCCAAGGTCCGGCATTCGACCCCGGGCGTCGGCCTGATCTCGCCGCCGCCGCATCACGACATCTATTCGATCGAGGATCTCGCCCAGCTGATCTTCGACCTGAAGAACGTCAACCCGGCGGCCGACGTCTCGGTCAAGCTCGTCTCCGAGCTCGGTGTCGGCACCGTCGCCGCCGGCGTCGCCAAGGCGCGCGCCGACCACATCACCATCGCCGGCTACGAGGGCGGCACCGGCGCTTCGCCACTGACCTCGATCAAGCATGCCGGCTCGCCCTGGGAGATCGGCCTCGCCGAGACCCACCAGATCCTGGTGATGAACAAGCTGCGCGGCCGCATCGCCTTGCAGGTCGATGGCGGGCTGCGCACGGCGCGCGACATCATCATCGGCGCGCTGCTGGGCGCCGACGAGTTCGGCTTTGCCACCGCGCCGTTGATCGCCGCCGGCTGCATCATGATGCGCAAGTGCCATCTCAACACCTGCCCGGTCGGCGTCGCGACGCAGGATCCGGTGCTGCGCAAGCGCTTCAAGGGCGCGCCCGAGCACGTCATCAACTTCTTCTTCTTCCTCGCCGAGGACGTGCGCGAGATCATGGCTGAGATGGGCGTGAAGAGCTTCGACGAGCTCGTCGGCCGCTCCGACTGGCTCGACAAGAAAGAGGCCATCGACCACTGGAAGGCCAGGGGGCTCGATTTCGCCCGCATCTTCCACAAGCCGGAGCCAGGTCCGGGCGTCGCTATCCGCAATGTCGAGCGCCAGGTCCACCCGATCGAATCGGTGCTCGACCGCACGTTGATCGCCAAGGCCGGCGCCTCGCTCGATACCGGCGCTCCGGTGGTGATCGAGAGCGCGATCCGCAATGTCGATCGCTCGACCGGCGCGATGATCTCCGGCGAGATCGCCAAGCGCCACGGTTCGGCCGGCCTGCCGGAGGATGCGATCACGGTGAAGCTCACCGGTACCGCCGGCCAGAGCTTCGGCGCATGGGTCGCGGCGGGCGTGACGCTCGATCTGACCGGCCAGGCCAACGACTATGTCGGCAAGGGCCTGTCGGGCGGCAAGCTGATCATCCGGCCCGACCCCAGGTCGCGGGCGCTGGCCGAGGAGGCGATCATCGTCGGCAACACCGTGCTCTACGGCGCGATCTCGGGCGAATGCTACTTCCGCGGCGTCGCCGGCGAGCGCTTCGCCGTGCGCAATTCCGGCGCAATCGCGGTGGTCGAGGGCACCGGCGACCATGGCTGCGAATACATGACCGGCGGCGTCGTCGTCGTGCTCGGCCAGACCGGCCGCAACTTCGCGGCCGGCATGTCGGGCGGCATCGCCTATGTGCTCAACGAGGACAAGAGCTTCGCCAAGCGCTGCAACCTCTCCATGGTCGATCTCGAGCCGGTGCCGGAGGAAGAGGAGCTGACCCAGCGCCTCTACCACCATGGCGGCGATCTCGAGTTCAAGGGCCGCATCGACGTCATGGCCAACATGTCGGGCTACGACGCCGAGCGGCTGCACCAGCTCATCGTCAACCACCTGAAATACACCGGGTCGGCGCGGGCGCAGACCATTCTGGAGAACTGGGCGGAGTACCTGCCCAAGTTCGTCAAGGTCATGCCGGTCGAGTACCGGCGCGCACTACTGGAAATCGAGCGGGCCCAGGCCGGCATCTCGGTCGCGGCGGAGTGAGACGATGGGCAAGGTAACCGGCTTCCTCGAGATCGACCGCCGCGACCGGAAGTATCTTCCGGCCTCGGACCGCATTCGCAACTACAAGGAATTCATCATCCCGCTCGGCCGGGAAGCGACCCGCGACCAGGCGGCGCGCTGCATGAATTGCGGCATCCCGTATTGTCACAATGGCTGCCCGGTCAACAACCAGATCCCCGACTGGAACGACCTCGTCTACAACGACAAGTGGCAGGAAGCGCTCACCAATCTGCACTCGACCAACAACTTCCCCGAATTCACCGGCCGTGTCTGCCCCGCCCCTTGCGAGGCCTCCTGCACGCTGAACCTCGAGGACAGCCCGGTCACCATCAAGTCGATCGAATGCGCGATCGTCGACAAGGGCTGGCAGCAGGGCTGGATCGTACCCGAGCCGGCCTCGACCAAGACCGGCAAGAAGGTCGCGATCATCGGTTCCGGCCCTGCGGGCCTGGCAGCTGCCCAGCAGCTCGCTCGTGCCGGCCATGAAGTCCATGTCTATGAGCGTCAGGCGCGCGCCGGCGGCCTGCTGCGTTATGGCATTCCCGACTTCAAGATGGAGAAGTCGCATGTCGATCGGCGCGTCGCCCAGATGGAGGGCGAAGGCGTCGTCTTCCATTACGGCGTCAATGTCGGCGTCGACATCGAGCCGCAGGAGCTGCTCGCGCAATATGACGCGATCGGCCTGACCGGCGGTGCCGAGAAGCCGCGCGACCTTCCGATCGAAGGCCGCGACCTCGACGGCGTCCAGTTCGCCATGGACTTCCTGCCACAGCAGAACCGCCGCAATGGCGGCGAGCCGGACACGACGGGCAATGCCCGTCCGATCCTGGCCGGCGGCAAGCATGTCGTCGTCATCGGTGGCGGCGACACCGGCTCCGACTGCATCGGCACTTCGGTACGCCAGGGCGCTCTCTCGGTCACGCAGCTCGAGATCATGCCGCAGCCTCCCGAGAAGGAGAACAAGCAGCTGACCTGGCCGAACTGGCCGCTGAAGCTGCGGACCTCGTCCAGCCATGAGGAAGGCGCCGAGCGCGACTTCGCCGTCGGCACCGTCAAGTTCACCGGCGAGAACGGCAAGGTGAAGACGCTGCATTGCGCCAAGGTCGATGCCTCCTTCAAGCCGATCGAGGGCAGCGAGTTCCAGCTCAAGGCCGATCTCGTCCTCCTCGCCATGGGCTTCGTCTCGCCAGTGCACGACGGCCTCATCGCCAAGCTCGGCGTCAACATCGACGGGCGCGGCAATGTCGCGGCCAACATGCTGGCCTACAAGACCTCGGTCGAGAAGGTCTTTGCCGCCGGCGACATGCGCCGTGGTCAGTCGCTGGTGGTCTGGGCGATCCGCGAGGGCCGCCAGATGGCCCATTCGATCGACAAGCACCTGATGGGCGAGACCATCCTGCCGCGCTGAGCGGCAGAGGGAACGACTAGCGTCATGCTCGGGCGAAGACCCGAGCATCTCAGGCAAGATGAGGCTCCAATACGCGCCTTCTCGTCTTGAGATTCTCGGGTCTGCGCTTCGCTTCGCCCGAGAATGACGGCCTCACACGCCCAGCAGATCCACCAGCGGCGGGATCAGCGGCTCGTCGGCCGGCGGCATGGCGAGCTCGCTCAACTTGCCGGGGCGAACCCATTTCAGCGCCTGCCCCTCGCCTGAAATTACCGTCCCCTCCCAGCGCCGGCAGATATAGAGCGGCATCAGCAGGTGGAATTCGGGATAGGCGTAGCTGGCGAAGGTCAGCGGTGCCAGGCAGGCTTCCTTGACGGTAATGCCGAGCTCCTCGGAAAGCTCGCGGATCAGCGCCGGCTCCGGCCGCTCGCCGGGCTCCAGCTTGCCGCCGGGAAACTCCCACAGACCCGCCAAGGCTTTTCCTTCGGGACGTTGGGTGACGAGCACGCGGTTGTCGGAATCGACCAGCGCGCAGGCGACGACGAGCAGCAGTTTCACAAGAAAGCTAATGTCCTGAGAGGATGACCTCGACCGGCTCGGTTTCCTTGCCGGTCAGCGTGACCTCGTCATAGACCGAACCGCCCTCGCGGAAAATCGCATCTTCCTCGCCCCAGATCACCTGGGTCGAGACGAAATAGGTCCCGGGCGCGACCTTGTCGAAGCTGAAGCGCCCCCTCGCCGTCGTTTTCGTCGTCCGAGTGAACTGCGCGTAGAGCGGATCGATCTGGCCGTTCGGATAGCGCCAGTGCGGCAGGAACTTGGTCTTCTCGAAGATGCTGCTGAAGCGCTCACGGGCATAGGCCGTCGCCGGGATCAGCCTGACCACCTCGCCTGCCGCGTTCACGACCTGACCTTTTGAACGCGTCCGGAAGGCGTGGCCGACGATGGTGCCGGTTCCGGGTTTTCGGATCACGGCCGCTTCCTCGGCCGAGAAGGATGACGTGGTTGACGGCTCCTGCGCCATACAGGCACCCAGCAGGGCCGCAAGGCCCAGCACGCATGCGATCCTCTTCATCTGGCTCGTCCCCCGCAGGCGCCGTCGATACCAGAAAGACGCCTGCGAGGATGATGCAACCTCCGATAACTTGCCGCAACTCCAGCGTTTCACCGAGGACGAGCACACCCATGACGGCAGCGACCGCCGGCACCAGATAGCCGGTCATCGCCGCCCGCGTCGGCCCGGCGGCGCGGATCAGCCGCATGAAGAACGTCACCGGCAGCGCCGTCGCGAGCACCCCGAGCGCCAGCACGGCCTGCCAGTGCAGCGTCAGGGCCGAGAGTGCGCCCCAACCGGAAAACACCAGGGTCAGCAGCAGCGCCCCCGAGCCGGAGATCATCTGCTGGCCGAGCGCGAGCCGGATCGGATCGCCCGACTGTGGCGGCACCGCACGGACGTAGAGATTGGCGCAAGCATAAGAGAGGGTCGCGCCGACCATGGCCAGGAGGCTGAGCGCCGTGCCGCCACCCTCGGCCAGGCGCGGCCCGATCAGGATGGCAACGCCGGCCATACCTGTGGCGATACCAGTGAGGCGGCGCCGACCGAGACGTTCCTCGGCGAACAGGAGATGCGCGAACAGCGCCGTGACCAGCGGCCCCGCCGCCTGGATCATCGCCGCCGGCCCGCTGGCGAGCTGGATCAGCGCATAGGCGACAAGCACGTTCGGCAGCCAGCCATTGGCCGTGCCGAGCACGAGCCAGTGGCGGATCTCATGGCGGCGCGGCAGCGGGCTCTGCCCGCGCGCCGCGACGAAAAGCGCCAACGTGGCGGCGCCGAGCAGGCCGCGGCCGGCGGCGATCGCCCAGGGCGAGACCTCGCCGGCCATCAGCTTGATGAACAGGTAGCTGCTGCCCCAGAGGAAGGAGCAGGCGGCGAGGTTGCCGACGATGAAAGCCTTGCTCGGCCCCGCCGGACCGGCAGGCTCAGGAGCGATAGTCGCCGTTGATTTCGACATAGGCCTTGGTCAGGTCGCAGGTCCAGACGGTGGCCTTGCCGCGGCCGAGGCCGAGATCGGCGGTCATGACGATGTGCTCGCCCTTCATGTAGTCGGAGACGGCCTGCTCGTCGTAAGCAGCGGCGCGTGCACCGGCTTCCGCGACCTTGATCGCGCCGAAAGAGATGTCGAGCTTGTCGCGATCGGCCGGCTCGCCGGCCTTGCCGACCGCCATGACGATGCGGCCCCAATTGGCGTCCTCGCCGGCAACCGCGGTCTTGACCAGCGGCGAGTTGGCGATCGAGAGCGCGACCTTCTTGGCCGAGCGCGACGACTGCGCTCCGACGACACGCACCTCGACGAACTTGCGGGCGCCCTCGCCATCCTTGCAGACCAGATGCGAGAGCTCGAGCAGGAGTGCGTTCAGCGCCCGCTTGAAGCCGGAGAGCCGGTTATCGCCGGGATCGGTGATCTCCGGCACGCCGCGTGCCTTGGCCTTAGCCGTAGAGAACAGCATCAGCGTGTCGGAGGTCGAGGTATCGCTGTCGACCGTGATCGCGTTGAACGAGCCCTTCACACCCTTCGAAAGCAGGGCCTGCAGCACCGGGGCTGCGATCGGCGCATCGGTGAAGACGAAGGAGAGCATCGTCGCCATATCAGGTGCGATCATGCCGGCGCCCTTCGCGATACCGGCGATGACGACCTCGTGCCCGTCGATCTTGGCCTTGCGCGAGACCGCCTTCGGGAAGGTGTCGGTGGTCATGATCGCCTTGGCGGCGTCCGACCAGGGTCCGTCGGCGGCACGCTTGGCACAATCAGCCAGCACGCCCTCGAACTTGGTCGCGTCGAGCGGCTCGCCGATCACGCCGGTCGAGGCGATGAAGACTTCTTCCGCCTTGCAGCCCGCCGCCTTGGCCGCAATCTTCGCCGTCAGCGCGACCGAGTCGCGGCCTTTCAGCCCGGTGAAGGCGTTGGCGTTGCCGGAGTTGACGACGATGGCGCGCGCCTTGCCCTGAGCCAGATTGGCCCGGCACCAGTCGACCGGTGCCGACGGGCATTTCGAGCGGGTGAAGACGCCGGCGGCCTGCGAGCCCTCATCGAGCAGGACGAGGAGCACGTCGGTACGGCCCTTGTAGCGGATGCCGGCTTCCGCGGTAGCGAAGCGCACGCCCGGCACAGCCGGAACCTTGGGCTGGCGCTTCGGCGCAAGCGGGGAAACGGGAACATCCTTGCCGGCCATGGAGCGTCTCCTCGAAAAAGCTCGCCCGATGTGCCGCAGCCGCGGGACGAAGACAAGGGTCTCAGCCCCGCCAAAACGAAACGCCCGGGCATGGCCCGGGCGCATCGCGACAATATCGTGAAAGCCGTGCCCCGATCAGGGCTTCTTCGGCTCGGCCGGAGCCGGCGTCGCCGGAGCGGCTGGCTTGTCGAGGCGCTCGACCTTGGCCTTCTCGCGCAGCGCGACGATGAGGTCCTGCTGTGCCTTGCGGACCAGGTATTGGTCGATCTGCGGCTTGACCTCGTCGAAGCTCGGTAGCGGCTTGCTGCGCTTGTCTTCGAGCTTGATGACATGCCAGCCGAACTGGCTTTTCACCGGCTCGGAGACCTGGCCTTTTTCGAGCTTGAAGGCGGCTTCGGCGAATTCCGGCACCATCCGGTCCTTGGCGAACCAGCCGAGATCGCCGCCTTCCTTGCCGGAGCCGGGATCCTTGGAGAGCTCGGCCGCGACCTTGGCGAAGTCCTCGCCCTTCTTCACCCGCTCCAGCGCTGCCTTGGCCTCCGCCTCTTCCGGCACCAGGATGTGGCGCGCGTGCACCTCTTCCTCGGGCTTCATCGCCTTGACGGTATCGTCGAAGAGCTTCTTCGCCGCCTCCGGCGTCGCCGCCTTCTTGGCCTCGGTCGTCAGGTATTCGTCGAGCAGCAGCTTGTCGCGGTTATAGGCGAGGCGCTTGGCGAATTCCGGCCCGTCGCCGATCTTGGCGGCCGCCGCGGTCTTGGCGCCGAGCTTGAGGTCGACCAGATAGTTGATCAGCTCCTCGCGCTTGCGCTCCTCCGGCATCTGCGCGGTGCGCTCGCCGAGATCGTCTTCGGCGAGCTTGAGGTCGCCTTCGGTGATGGTGATGCCGTCGACCTTGGCGACGGGCTTGTCCTGCTGCGCGAGGGCCGGCGCGGTAGCGGCGAGCACGAGGCCGAGCGACAGCGTGGCGAGACGGGACGAAACCATGGATCGGCCTTTCGATGAACGGCGCGGAAATGAATCTCGCAGGCTGAGTGCCAGCAGAACGCGGCCTTGGCAAGACGACGCCTCGCACATCAACGCGAGCCGGCAGGCATGGTTCAATGCGCCGCAGCGCCGCGGCGCCGGACAGAGCCTCTTGGAACCGGCCTGGCCGGATCTTACATGCGCGCGGATGAGCGCGTGCTGGACCACGCGCCTGCGCCCGTCTAAACACGCGCGTGAAATTCTGAGAGCTACCGCTTTCGGCCGCGCCTCCTGGCGCCGGCCGGATTCGCCATTGAAAGGCCAGACATGCTTGGCGCGCTTGCAAAGAAACTCTTCGGCTCGTCGAACGATCGGCGGGTGAAGGGCTACCAACCCCGCGTCGCCGCGATCAACGCGCTCGAAGCCGAGGTCTCCCAGCTCTCCGACGAAGCTCTTCGCGCCCGTACCGAAACCTTCAAGCAGCAGCTCGCCGACGGCGCCAAGCTCGACGACCTGCTCGTGCCGGCTTTCGCCACCGTGCGCGAGGCCGCCAAGCGCACGCTCGGCCAGCGCCATTTCGACGTCCAGCTGATCGGCGGCATGGTACTGCATGAGGGCGCCATCGCCGAGATGAAGACCGGCGAGGGCAAAACGCTTGTCGCTACCCTGCCAGTCTATCTCAACGCGCTTGCCGGCAAGGGCGTCCATGTCGTCACCGTCAACGACTACCTCGCCCGCCGCGACGCCGAGTGGATGAACCGGATCTACAGCTTCCTCGGCCTCTCCGTCGGCATCATCGTGCACGGCCTCGACGACGAGGAGCGCCAGCGCGCCTATGCCAGCGACATCACCTACGGCACCAACAACGAGTTCGGCTTCGACTATCTGCGCGACAACATGAAGTACGAGGTCGCGCAGATGAGCCAGCGCGGCCACCATTACGCAATCGTCGACGAGGTCGACTCGATCCTGATCGACGAAGCGCGTACGCCGCTGATCATCTCCGGCCCGCTCGACGACAAGTCGGACCTCTATGTCGCGATCGACAAGGTTCTGCCTGGGCTGGTCAAGACCGATTACGACGTCGACGAGAAGCAGCGCACTGTGGCGCTGACCGAGGCCGGCAACGAACATATCGAGGAATTGCTGAGGGCAGCCGGGCTGCTCAAGGAGGGCGATCTCTACGATTCCGCCAATGTCACCCTGGTGCACCATGTCAACCAGGCGCTGCGGGCGCACGCCCTGTTCAGCCGCGACAAGGACTACATCGTCCGCAATGACGAGGTCGTCATCATCGACGAGTTCAGCGGCCGCATGATGCCGGGCCGCCGCTATTCCGAAGGCCTGCACCAAGCGCTCGAAGCCAAGGAAAACGTCACCGTCCAGCCCGAGAACGCGACGCTGGCCTCGATCACCTTCCAGAACTATTTCCGCCTCTACAAGAAGCTCGCCGGCATGACCGGCACCGCCGCCACCGAGGCCGACGAGTTCGAGCAGATCTACAAGCTCGAGGTCGTCGAGATCCCGACCAATGTCCCGGTCGCCCGCATCGACGACGACGACGAGGTCTATCGCAGCTTCCCGGAGAAGGTGAAGTCGATCATCAAGGAACTCGACCGCGCCAGCGAGCGCCTGCAGCCCGTGCTGGTCGGCACCGCCTCGATCGAAAAGTCCGAGCTCGTCGCCGAGATGCTGGTGGAGGCTGGTTTCAAGCAGATCGACTTCGCTCAGCCCGACGCACTGGACAAGCTCTACGCCGCCGCCCGCTCGGGCAAGAGCGCCAAGCAGTTCGCCGTTCTGAACGCTCGCTTCCACGAGCAGGAGGCCTTCATCGTCGCCGAGGCCGGCGTACCCGGCGCGATCACCATCGCGACCAACATGGCAGGCCGCGGCACCGACATCAAACTTGGCGGCAATGTCGAGATGCGCGTCGCGCACGAAACCGCCGGCATGGAGGACGGGCCCGAGAAGCAGGCGAAAATCAAGGCGATCGAAGAGGAAGTCGCGCGCTTCCGCGAGATCGTGCTCAACGCCTCCGAGACCATCGAGCTCGAGCCGGCCAAGGGCTCACGCCCGGCCAAGACCATGACCCGCCCCGGCGGCCTCTACATCATCGGCACGGAGCGCCATGAAAGCCGGCGCATCGACAACCAGCTGCGTGGCCGCGGTGGTCGCCAGGGCGATCCGGGCCGCTCGAAGTTCTTCCTGTCGCTGCAGGACGACCTGATGCGCATCTTCGGCTCCGACCGGATGGACGGCATGCTGCAGAAGCTCGGCCTGCAGGAGGACGAGGCGATCGTCCATCCCTGGATCAACAAGGCGGTCGAGAAGGCGCAGGGCAAGGTCGAGGCGCGCAATTTCGACATCCGCAAGAACATTCTGAAATACGACGACGTCATGAACGACCAGCGCAAGGTCGTGTTCGAGCAGCGCCGCGAATTCATGCGGGCGGAGAGCGTGCGCGAGACCATCGACGACATGCGTCACGGCGTCGTCGAGGACACCGTCTCGCGGCGCATCCCGGAGGACGCCTATCCCGAGCAATGGGATGCCGCGGGCCTGCGCGAGGATGTCACGACCTATCTCAATCTCGAATTGCCGATCGAGGACTGGGCCAAGGAAGAGGGCATCGCCGACGCCGAACTGCGCGAGCGCATCCGCAAGACCGCCGATGACGACTACACGGCGCGCATCGAGCGCAACACCGAAGAGGTGATGACCTATATCGAGAAGCAGGTGCTGCTGCAGACGCTCGACCATCTCTGGCGCGAGCACCTCGTCACGCTCGACCATTTGCGGCAGGTCATCGGCTGGCGCGGCTATGCCCAGCGCGACCCGCTGAACGAGTACAAGCAGGAAGCCTTCGAGCTGTTCGACAGTCTGATCGGCCGCCTGCGCGAGCAGGTCACCGGCAATCTGATGCGGGTCGAGGTCCGCTTCGATGCGCCGCCGGAAGACGGCCTGGACCTTGCCCAGGGCAGCGGCGGCGCCCTGCCGCCCCCGCCCGCCGGCTTCCTTGGTGGCCAGCCGCAATTCGCCGCGACCGATGGCGATCTCGCCATCGCCGAGCGCAATCCGACCGACCCCGAGAGCTGGGGCAAGGTCGGGCGCAACGAGCTCTGCCCCTGCGGCTCCGGCAAGAAGTACAAGCACTGCCACGGCCAGTTCGTCTGACCGCGGCAGCTTTCGTTTATCCAGCGCATGAGAAGGGGCTCCGCCGGTGGCGGAGCCTTTTTCGTATCTGATCTGCCCGCGCCGACGGCGTGCGCTTATTCAGCCCCGCCTGTGCTGCGGCAAGCGCGGCAGCAGGATCGTCAATAGCCCCAGCAACGGCAGATAGGAACAGACGCGGTAGACGAAGGTGATGCCATAGGCGTCGGCGAATCCGCCGAGGAAGGCGGCACCGAGCCCGCCCGCCCCGAAGGCGAAACCGAAGAACATGCCGGCGATCAGGCCGACGCGTCCGGGAACCAGCTCCTGCGCGAACACCACGATGGCCGAGAAGGCCGAGGCGAAAATCAGCCCGATCACCGCGCTCAGCACGCCGGTCCAAAACAGGTTGGCGTAAGGCAGCAGCAGCGCGAACGGGATGACGCCCAGGATCGAGAACCAGATCACGAAGCGCGCCCCGAAGCGGTCGCCGATCGGTCCACCGACGAAGGTGCCGACCGCGGCCGCGCCCAGGAACAGGAACAGCATCAGCTGCGCATCGCGGAAGCCGAGCTGGAACTGCTCGATGACGTAGAAGGTGAAATAGCTCGAGATGCTCGCCATGTAGACGTTCTTCGTCGCGGTCAGCAGCACCAGGACGGACAGGGCGAAAGCGACACGCCGCCCCGGCAGCGGCAAGGCGCGGCTGGCGGCTGGGCGGCCGGCATGCTCCCGGCGATGCGCCGCATACCAGTGTCCGACCCGGGTCAGGACGATGACGCCCGCCATCGCAATGACCGAGAGCCAGGCGACGCTGCCCTGGCCGAAGGGCAGGACGATGAAGGCGGCAAGCAGCGGCCCCAGCGCCGAGCCGAGATTGCCGCCGACCTGGAACAGCGACTGCGCCAGGCCATGGCGCCCGCCCGAGGCCAGCCGCGCGACCCGTGATGCCTCCGGATGGAAGATCGCCGATCCCAGGCCGATCAGGCAGGCGGCCACGACCAGCACCGCGAAGTTGTGGGCGTTGCCGAGCAGGATCAAGCCGCCAAAGGTCGAGGCCATTCCGGCGGGCGCCGAATAGGGCATCGGCCAGCGATCGGTCACCAGGCCGACGACCGGCTGCAGCAGCGAGGCCGTGACCTGGAAGGCCATGGTCAGCAGGCCGATCTGGACGAAATCCAGCGCGTAATTGGCCTTGAACAGCGGATAGAGCGAGGCCAGCAACGACTGCATGACGTCGTTCAGCAGGTGGCAGAAGCTGACCGCCAGCAGAACGGAAATCGTCGTCTTCTCGAAGCGGGGGCGGCTCCCCTCCATCGTTGCAACCATTGCGGTATCCCTGCGCGCAAACCTGTCTCGGCGCTCCTTCTACAGGGCTTGTTCGTGACCTGCTTTCGTGTTTCGGTCTAATTGTTTCGCGTTTGGGCCATTCGGTGAAAAAGCTGCCGCAGCAACA
The DNA here is from genome assembly GCF_030144325.1 of Bosea vestrisii. Classification (NCBI taxonomy): domain Bacteria; kingdom Pseudomonadati; phylum Pseudomonadota; class Alphaproteobacteria; order Hyphomicrobiales; family Alloboseaceae; genus Allobosea; species Allobosea vestrisii. The sequence continues at coordinate 2,658,409 of NZ_CP126307.1, forward strand.
GGTCGATGCCCTTCATGCCGACCATCGCCGTCTTCACGGCCGGGTTTCTGACTCGGATGGCGATATTCTGGTCCGCATCTCAGACAACCCGGCCGGGTACAGGATCCCGTCGCACTGCCATCGCCATATCCAGCTGCTCTGCGCCTTCTCCGGCGTCGTGCTGATCGAGACCGAACGCGGCTGCTGGATGATCCCGCCGGGGCATGCCCTGCTCATCCCCGCCCGGCTGCAGCATTCCGTGGAGATGCTGAGCGATGTCAGCATCAAGTCGGTCTATCTCCTCGCCGGCCATGACGACCTGGCTCTGCGCATGCTGCAGGTGCTCGGCGTCACCGATCTGGCCCATGCGCTGATCACCGAAGCGATCCGCCTGAGTGGCGCCCCCGCCCGGCAACCGCAAGCTCGAGCTCGTTCTGGAGCTGCTGACGGCCGAGATCGCCGCGCTGCCGATCCAGCCGCTCGGCCTGCCCTTCCCGGCCGACAAGCGGCTCGCTGCCCTCTGTCGCGCCTACATGGCGGCGCCATCAGTATCCGAACGCCTCGACGATTGGGCCACGAAGCTGGCGATGAGCCGGCGGACCTTCACACGGCTTTTCCAGCGCGAGACCGGCCTCAGCTTCGTCGCCTGGCGCCAGCAGGCCAGCCTGTTCGCCTGCCTGCCTCGGCTGGCGGAAGGTGTCTCGGTCACGGAGGTCGCCATGCTGGCGGGCTATGACAATGTCGCGGCGTTCACGACCATGTTCAGACGGCGCCTCGGCACAACGCCGCGCAGCTACATGAAGGCCGCGCTGGCGCGGTAGCCGCTCGAGCGCCTGGCCATCGGGTCCCATGAACGGAAAAGGCCGCTCTCACGAGCGGCCTTACCAAACGAACCGGCGCGATCGAAGCGCTTACTTCGGCGCGAAGATGCCGACGCTGCTCGCCGTGATGTCGAAGGAGAGCGTCGCCACCACGGTCGGGTTGCACCACTTCGAGCGACCCGTGCCAGCGGTAATGCCGCGCGGATCGGCCGTCAGCAGGAAGCACTCGCTCTTCGACAGGCTGGTGTCGTGGTAGCGCACATCCGCCGTCAGGTTCTTGTAGGTGTAGGACAGGCCGGCGTTCCAGTAGGTGTAGTCCGGCAGGTCGGTCGGTGGCAGCGTCGACCAGATCGCGAGATTGGTCGTGCCGAGCCAGTAGCGGCCGAGCTCGCCTGAGACCGACAGACCCTCCAGGAACGGCAGGTTGTACTTCGCCGTCACCGAGGCATAGGTGCCGGTCGCGCCGGTGCCGAGCCAGTCCCAGGCGTAGAACAGGTTGGCGCCGAGGATCAGCTTGTCCTCGAAATTATAGCTGACCTTGCCGTAGACCTCGGTGAAATCGGTATTTTTCGGCGTCCAGAACACGCCCGCCGTGTCGATATAGGCCTTCTCACCCGGATAGTAGTACTGCCAGACACCGAGATCGACGGTGACCGGACCGAACTTGGGCCGGATGCCGCCGTAGAAGTCGATTTCGGCCGGCGGGCTGGTCGCCAGATCGACATTCGAGGCGTAGACGCCAACATAGAACAGATTGTCGTAGATCTGCAGTTCGGCGCCGCCCTGGATCGCCGGCTTGCGGTCGGTCTGCGAGATGCCGCGGAAATTATAGTCCGTCATGCCCTTCACGCTGACGGCGATGTCGAACCAGGTGATGCTCGGCGCGACCGGCACCGGTGGCGCACCTTTGCGGCTCGGCAGGTCCGAGGCGAACGAAGCGCCAGAAGCTGTGAGCGCCAGTGAAAGCGCAAAGCCGGTGAGCAGGCCAGAGGTCTTGAGCGCCATCGCGAACTCCATCGAGGTTCCTGCACGATTCTCGTCATGCATTCGCCATGATTAAGCCTGCGCGGGCGCAATATCGGCAAGGCGAGGTTTTTTGCAACCTGCCCGCGCAATGGGCAATACCGGCCGATTTCGCTGTTTAGACGCCTACAAAAGCGCCCGCAGCCATCGCTGGCCGCGGGCGTGACTTTTTACATCAAATGATTGTTGGGCGATCAGCGGACGGCAGGCTGGCTCGCATAGGAGGCGTCGGGCTGCAGCTGGGACGTCCGCAGGGTCGAAGCCCGGCGCGGCGGCAGCGGTGCTTTCACTGTCTGCGGCGTCTCGGGCACGACCGACACGACCGGCGCCTGCTCCTTCGGCTCGGAGGAAGAACCGAGCAGCGGCACGAAGCTCAGCGCCCTCTGGTAGAAGGAAGGCTGCGACGGCTCGGCAGCGGCCGTCTGGATCGGCGCAGGCGTAGCAGCGCCCGGCGTCGCCTTGGCGACCTGCGTCGCCGCATCGCTCGTCGTCGCCCGGGCAGGCTGAGCCGCCGGCTTGGCCGGCGCAGCAGCAACCACTGGCTTGGCTTCCTCCGCCTGCGCGCTGCTGACCGCGGCGAGCACGGCATCATTGTCAGCCGATTCGGCTCGGACAGTCGCCTTGGTCCGTCCCTTGTCGTCGAGCACGACGACGCGCGGGCCGATCAGCGAATCGACGCGGCTGATGCCGACATCGCGCGAGCCCCAGGCGACCGACCTGTTCAGCGAATCAGCGCCGGACTGGGCCAGCTGGCGCTTGAATGAGGAGTGCTGGTCGCCGTCGTCATAGATCAGCTTGACCGCGGGCGTGCCCTTCGAGACCAGCGCCGCGACCTGGATCTCGTCCTGCTGGCGCTTCTCCGAAAGCGCCTGCGTCAGCGACGGGTCGACCTGGGTGCCGTCACGGTTGAAGGCATAGCGCCCACCCGCCACGGAAACCGACGGCTCATCCTTGGCCACCTCGAAGAAGTCCGAGCCTTCCTTCAGATTCTTCCAGAAGGCGATGTTCGGGTCGAGCCGGTGCTTGGCGAGGTTCTCCGGCGTCATCCGGAAGGGGTAAGCCTGCATCTGCACGGCCCGCTGGCCACCATTCTGGGCCTCGCGCACCAGGGCGTAGATCTCGCCGATCTGGTCGTCCGTCATCGAATAGCAGCCGGCCGAGGAGCAGGCGCCGTGCACCATCAGATGCGCGCCGGTGCGGCCATGCGCGCGATCATAGGCGTTCGGGTAACCCATGTTGAACGAGACGTAGAACGACGAGTTCGGGTTCATCTGCGCCGGGCTGATGGCGTAGAAGCCCTCCGGCGCCATGCGGTCGCCTTCGCGCACCTTCGGGCCGAGCTGGCCCGACCAGCGGCACATCGGGAAGGTCTTGAGCAGCGCATACTTACCGTCGGCGCGCTTCTTCCAGACCTCGAGCTCTGACTCCTTCTTGTAGGAGCGAATCACGATCGGCTGGCTCTTGCTCATGCCTTTCTCGGACATCAGCGTATAGGTCGCGGACGGAATCGGGATGTTATGGCGCGCGGAGCCGCGATGACGCTCCTCTTCGCAAGCTGCCAAAGTGAGGCCGAGGAGCGCCGCCAGCGCGAAATGTCTCACAGCCACGTCGTCAATCCCATCTCGCGCGGACGCGTCAAGCCGACAATTCACCACGCAACAAGGCCAAATTATGCCCGTTGCCCGGTTGTAGGACCGTTAGCCTTGACCGTTCCTTACCACAGGGGGTCTGCAGATGGCCATATGGTGAAGCCGCGGTAAAGCCTCCGCCTGACCAAGTGCATGATTACGCACAAATCGTCCGGCTAGAGCGTCCGGCCGATCGCCAGATACTTCTGCGCCCGCCGGTCGATGATCTCGTCGGCGCTAAGGCCCGCGAGATCCGAGAGCGCCGCCTCGATCGCGGCACCGGCTCGCTCGATCGCAGCGTGGGGGTCGCGATGGGCGCCGCCGGTCGGCTCGGTGACGATCCGGTCGATCACGCCGAAGCGCAGCAGGTCCTGGGCGGTGATCTTCATGCCGGTCGCGGCGTCCTGGGCGCGGGCCGTGTCGCGCCAGAGGATCGAGGCCGCGCCTTCCGGCGAGATCACCGAATAGATCGCATGCTCCAGCATCAGCACCTTGCTGGCGGCGGCGATGGCGATCGCCCCGCCGGAGCCGCCTTCGCCGATCACCAGCGCGACGCTCGGCGTGCGTAGCGCCAGGCAGGTCTCGGTCGAGCGCGCGATCGCCTCGGCCTGGCCGCGCTCCTCGGCCTCGATGCCGGGATAGGCGCCAGCGGTGTCGATGAAGCTCAGCACCGGCAAGCCGAAACGGTCGGCCAGTTCCATCAGGCGAACCGCCTTGCGATAGCCCTCCGGCTTCGGCATGCCGAAATTGTGCTTGATGCGGGTCTCGGTCGAGTTGCCCTTCTCCTGGCCCATGACGCAGACCGGCTCGCCGCGAAAGCGGCCGAAGCCGCCGACGATCGCCTCGTCCTCGCCGAAGACGCGGTCGCCCGCGAGCGGCGTGAACTCGTCGATCAGCGCCGAGCAATAGTCGAGGAAATGCGGACGCTGCGGATGGCGCGCCACCAGCGTCTTCTGCCAGGGCGTGAGGGCGCCGTAGAGGTCCTTCAGCGCATGCGAGGCCTTGGCCTCGAGCTTGGCGATCTCCTCGGCAAGCGAATAGCCATCGCCCTTGCCGTCGAGCGCACGCAGTTCATCCGCCTTCGCCTCAAGCTCGGCGACCGGCTTTTCGAAATCGAGATAGCTTCGCATCGACATCCAGATCTGGTCCCGCTTTCCCAGGGAAAAGGCGACGGCACGGGCCGCGGCGACGGAACGGTCAAAAAAGGCGGCGGACCTTGGCCGCGCCCCGGCGAAATTGTCAACCCGCCGGCCCGCCCCCATCATCCTGCCGCGGCAGGTGCGACGAGGAGTGAGCCTGCGGTAGCAGCACCGGCCGGAAGGCGATGCTGCGCCGCGTCGCGCGCAGGGGCGCACGCCGGTAGAACTGCTTGGTCGCATCGATGACGTAGACACCGGCGAAAGGCAGCGACAGGCCCGCACCGACCTTCTCCCAGGCCATGGCCGAGCGCATGAACAGGCGCCGGCGCAGCGGCGGCACGTAAAGAGCCTCGGCCCAGTGCTCGGGCGAGAACATGGCACGGCGCATCAGCGCCTCGATCTGCGAGCGGCTGAACGGCCTGCCATGGCCGAACGGCGTCGTATCCATCCGCGCCCACAGGCCGCGCCGGTTCGGAACGACGACGATCAGGCGCCCGCCCGGGCTGAGCACCCGCGAGATTTCCTCGAGCAGATCCTCGGGGCTCTCGGTCTCTTCCAGAGCGTGCACCATCAGCACGCGGTCGATCGAAGCGGTGGGCAAGGGCAGCAGAGTCGGCTCGACCAGAGCCGAAGCCGAGAGCCCGGGCGAGGGCCAGTTCACCACGCCCTGCGCCGCCGGCATGAAGGCGATGACCCGCTCGGCCTCGCCGCCGAGCAGCGGCAGATAGGGCGTTGCGAAGCCCAGGCCAAGCAGGCGTTGGCGCCGGCAATCGGGCCAGAGCTTGAGCATGACCTTGCCGACGACCCGGCGCGCCACATGCCCCAGCGGGCTGGCATAGAAGGTGCGCAGGTCGACGACGTCCAAGGCCATGCCAACGGAGATGGCGCAGCGGCAGCGCGAGCGCAAGAGCGGCCCTTGGTGGCATGATCGGCTTGCTCCCGGCGCGAGCTTGCTTCAAGCAGGCGTCTCGACTGCCGATTGCCGGAGCTTCCCATGCCGCTCGACATTCATGTCTTCCGCACACTCAGCGACAATGCCGGCGCGTTGCTGCGCGACCCCGGTACCGGAGCCTGCGCCACCGTCGACGTTCCCGATGCGGGTGAGGTGCTCGCCGCCGCCAAGGCCAAGGGCTGGACGATCAGCCAGGTGCTGGTGACGCATGAGCACGCCGACCACGTCCAGGGCATCGCCGCGCTGAAGCAGGCGACCGGCGCCAAGGTGTTCGCTCCAGAAGCCGCGCGCGCCGGCACACCGGTCGACGTCGTCCTCGGCGAGGGCGACCGCGTCGCTGTCGGCAGCTACGACTTCGAGACCTGGGCGACGCCCGGCCATGCCGAGGGCCATGTCAGCCTCATCAGCAAGAAAGCCAGTCTCGCTCTGGTCGGCGACGTCGTTTTCGTCATGGGCTGCGGCCGCGTCATGCCCGGCCGGATGGAAGCGATGTGGACCTCGCTGACGCGCATCATGGCGCTGCCGGACGCGACCACGCTGATCACCGGCCACGATTACACACTCTCGAATGCTCGCTTCGCCGCGGCCATGGACCCGAGCAACCCCACCGTCGCCGCGCGCCTCGCCGAAGCAGAAGCGGCCAAGGCTGAGGGCCGATTCTGGGCCGTGACCACGGTCGGCGAGGAGAAGGCGACCAACCCCTTCTTCCGCGCCGGCGAGCCGGCGCTCGCCGCGACGCTCGGCATCGTCGGCAAGCCTGCCGGGGAGGTCTTTACGGCGCTGCGCGAGGCCAAGAACAGGTTCTGATCTGCGATGAGCACGTTGAACGGTCTCAGCGCCGCCGAGGTCATCCGCCTGCTCGAATTGAAGCCGCATCCCGAAGGCGGGCATTATCGCGAGACCTTCCGCGATCCCGCCGGGCCGGAGGGACGCGGTTTTTCGACCGCGATCTACTATCTGCTCGACGTCGGCGAGACCTCCGAATGGCATCGCGTCGATGCGGCCGAGATCTGGCACCATTACGCCGGCGCGCCCTTGGTGATCACGCTCTCGCCGAACGGGCACGACGCCTCGGCCCACCATCTCGGCAAGGACCTCGCCGCCGGGCAACGGCCGCAGATCGTCGTTCCGGCGGGACACTGGCAGAGCGCGACCTCGCTCGGCGCCTGGACGCTGGTTGGCTGCACGGTCGCACCGGGTTTTGCCTTCTCCGGCTTCGAAATGGCGCCGCCCGACTGGCGGCCGACACCGCGTCCGGCTGGAGGCTGAACGTGGACAAGCCCGTTACCGACATCCTTGCAATCGATTTGGCGCTGGTCGGCGCTTGCGAGACCCGGATCGTCAACGCCTGGCCGGCGCCGACCACGCTCGTCGTCGACCAATGGGTCGTGCGCTTCGCCAACGGCTATTCCGGCCGCGCCAACTCGGCCTCCTCGCTGCGCGAAGGCGGCGACATGGACGAGGCGACGCTCGCCTTCATCGAGGATCTCTATCGCCGGGCCGGCCTGCCGCCGCGCATTCGCTTTACGCCGCTGGTCGCCGAGAGCGCTCGCCAGCGCTTCGCCGACCGCGGCTACAGGGTCGAGACCGCCTCCTTCGGCATGGTCGCCGAGCTCGATCCCGGGCTGCACATGACCGATCCCGGCATGATCACGACCGCACAGGCAGACGATGCCTGGATCGACGGCGTCTGCGGCCATCAGACCGGCAACAAGCGCAACCGCGACCACCTGTCCGCGATCGTCTCCGGCGTGCGCCTGCCCGCTGCCTTCGCCACGCTGATGCATGAAGGCCGCCCGGCGGCCTACGCCATGAGCGTCGCCGAGCGCGGCATGGCCGAGATTGGTGCGGTCATCGTCGACGAAGCCCTGCGCGGCAAGGGCCTCGGCAAGCAGATGATGCTGGGGCTGATGGGCTGGGCGGCGGCGCAGGGCTGCAGCCAGGCCTATCTCCAGGTCGACCAGAGCAATGGCCTCGCCTTCGAGATGTATCGCCGGCTCGGCTTCCGAACGGTCTACGCCTACGAGACGCGTATTCTCGACGTCTGAGCGCTCAGCTTTCGGCGGCCTTCGGTACAGCGGTCCGTGCCGCCGACTGAAGCTCGCTACCAGCGCGCCGAGGACGATGAGGACGCAGGAAATCGCCAACAGCCAGCTCGCCGGCGCGTAGCCCGCGATGACCAGGACTACGGTCGAGAGCACCGGCGCGGCATAGGAGGCGACGCCGAGCAAGGCAACGTCGCCCTTCTTCATGCCGACATCCCAGCAGATGAAGGCGAGGCCGATCGAGCCGAGGCCAAGGCCGAGGACACCACCCCATTCGACGGCGCTCGGCGCCCACAAGGTCGTCTCGAAGGCGAGATGGCAGGCGAAGGCGAGAATGGCGCAGCCGAGCATGGTGATGGCGAGGCTCTCCGACGGCACCCCGGCAAAGCGCCGCGACAGCACCGAATAGCTCGCCCAGACGAAGGCACCGAGCGCCGCCAGCACATGGCCGAGCTGGATGCCGGCACCGCCCGAGCCGAGGCTGCCGGAGATCAGCATCGCCGTCGCGACGAGGCCGATCAGCGCCCCGATGAGATGGCGGGCCTTGAGCCCTCCGCCCGGAAGCAGCGCCGCGAACAGCACGATCAGCAGCGGCCAGAGATAATGGATCAGATTTGCCTCGGCCGCCGGCGCCGTCTTCACCGCAGCATAGTACAGCGCCGTGTCGCCGAAGGGCCCGTAGAGCCCGAGCAGGAAGGAGGCCGGCGTCGGCCGCGCCAGATGCAAGCGGCCCCGTGTCGCCGCGATCGCCAGCACGAAGATGCCGCCGATGACGAAGGTCATGCCGACGAGCTGGAACGGCGGCACCCGCCCGGACATGGCGGTGAACAGCGCCAGCGTCGACCAGAGCAGGATGGCGACGAAACCGGTCGCGGTGGCGGTGCGGGAGGTCATGGGGCGAACTTCGGAATTGCGACCGAAGACCCGTTAAGCGCTCCGCTGCGTCATCGCCAGCCCCGTTCGCCGCTTGCCACCGGCATATCGCCCGAGTCTCACGCAGAAAACTGCCGGCAGGCCGCAGCAGCGGCGGTGCCGGCAGTCTCATCGGTCGCGTCAGCCCTTGATGAAGGCGAGCAGGTCGGCGTTGATCACGTCGGGATGGGTGGTGCACATGCCGTGCGGCAGGCCGGCATAGGTCTTCAGCGTGCCGTTCTTGAGCAGCTTGACGGAAAGCGGGGCGGAGTCGGCATAGGGGACGATCTGGTCGTCGTCGCCATGCATCACCAGCACCGGCACCGCGATCGTCTTGAGATCCTCGGTGAAGTCGGTTTCCGAGAAGGCCTTGATGCAGTCGTAATGCGCCTTGGCGCCGCCCATCATGCCCTGCCGCCACCAATTGTCGATGATGCCCTGCGAGACCTTCGCGCCCTCGCGGTTGAAGCCGTAGAACGGACCGGCAGGGACATCGATGTAGAACTGGGCGCGGTTGGCGACGAGCGCGGCGCGGAAACCGTCGAAAACCTCGATCGGCAGGCCGCCCGGGTTCTTCTCGGACTTGACCATGACCGGCGGCACCGCACCGATCAGCACCGCCTTGGCGACGCGGCCGGGCTCGGCGCGGGCGACATAGTGAGCGACCTCGCCGCCGCCGGTGGAATGGCCGATATGGATGGCGTTCCGGAGGTCGAGATGGGCAGCGAGTTCGGCGACGTCGGCAGCGTAGGTGTCCATCTCGTTGCCGGTCGCGGTCTGGCTGGAGCGGCCATGGCCGCGGCGGTCATGCGCGATCACCCGGAAGCCCTGATGCAGGAAGAACAGCATCTGGTTGTCCCAATCGTCGGCGCTGAGCGGCCAGCCATGGTGGAAGACGATCGGCTGCGCGTTCTTCGAGCCCCAGTCCTTGTAGAAGATCTCGGTGCCGTCCCTGGTGGTGATCGTGCTCATCTGTCGCTTCCTTCGGCTTGCGGGCGGCAGGAGCGTCGCCCTTCGATGTGGACGGTTATAGGCGCAGCGTTGCATGGTGCCGCTTGGCGGAACTGACATTCAGCGGGGCAAAACTGACAAGATGACGATAGGGAAGAAGACGATCGCAGAAATCGGGCTTTTGCTCTACCCGGATGTGCAGCTCGCGGCCGTTTACGGCCTGACCGACCTGTTCCGGATCGCGGGCGAGATGAGCCGGGATAGAGCTGGGCCGGAGGCGCCCGCGATCCGCGTCAGCCATTGGCGCCAAGGGGCAGCCGGCGCGGGTGTGGACTGCGTCTTCGACAGCCATCCTGGCCCTGCGCACGATCCGAGCCATCTCATCGCGCCGCCGAGCCTGATCATGCCGGCGAAGATGCAGCCGATGAGCGGCTTCGCGACCTGGCTGGCCGAGCGCCATGGCGCGGGCACGACGTTGTGTTCGGTCTGCGCCGGCGCCTTCCTGCTCGGCGAAGCCGGGCTGCTTGAAGGCCGCGCGGCGACGACGCATTGGGCCTTCGCCAAGGAATTGGCGGCGCGCTTTCCGGCCGCGAGGGTCGATACCGACCGCATGGTGATCGACGATGGCGACATCATCACCGCAGGCGGCATCCTGGCCTGGACCGATCTTGGTTTGACGCTGGTCGAGCGCTTGCTCGGATCCAGCATAATGCTGGAGACCGCGCGCTTCCTGTTGGTCGATCCGCCCGGACGGACGCAGCAGCCCTACAGTCATTTCGTGCCGCGGCTCGACCATGGCGACGCGGCGATCCTGAAAGTGCAGCACTGGCTGCAGGCGAGCGGGGCCCGGGATCACGACGTGCCGGCGCTGACAAAGCGGGCAGGGCTGGAGGAGCGCACTTTCCTGCGCCGCTTCCGCAAGGCGACCGGCCTGCGGCCGACCGAATACGCCCAGCAAATCCGCATCGCCAAGGCGCGCGAGGCGCTGGAATTGAGCCGCCGCCCGGTCGCACAGATCGCCTGGGATGTCGGCTACGAGGATGCTTCGGCCTTCCGCAAGCTGTTCCAGCGCATCACCGGGCTCGCCCCGGCCGATTACCGCCGCCGCTTCGGAGTGGCCGGCGCCTGAAGAGGCACCCGACCAGTTCCGTCATCCGCGCCCCCGCCGATCGAATGCAATCTACTAGCCCCTACAGGCCGAGCGCCGCGCGAACGCGGTCACCAAGCCCGCGCAGGCGTCCAACCGGCTCGTTGGCATAGACGAAGCGGATATATTGCGCGCCATGGCTCTCGCCCCAGCCGGCCATGGCAGTGGCGCAGACGCGCTGCTCCAGCAGCCGCTCCGACATGGCCGCCCCGTCCAACCCGAAATCCGAGACCCGCAGCAGCAGCGACCAGCCGCCGCCCGGCACCCCTACCGGAAGCCCGCGCAGCTCCTCGAGCACACAGTCGCGCCGTGCCTGCAATTCGTCGACATAGGGCGCGAGCGTCGTCGCCGAGTTCTCGAGCGCGACCGCGACCGCATCCTGCCCGATGCCGACCGGCACCACGACATTGGCGAGCGAGACGGCGACGAGATCGGGCATGAAAGCCTCAGGCGCAACGATCCAGCCGACCCGCCAGCCGATCATGCGCAGTTCCTTCGCCGACGAGCCGACGGTGATCGTCCGCTCCGCCATGCCCGGCAGCCCCGCTGGATGGAGCACCGGCCGACCGTCGAAGATCAGCCGTTCCATTGCCGTGTCGATGATCAGCAGCAGGTCATGCGCGACGCAGAGCTCGGTAACGAGCGCCCAGTCGCCTGCGTCGAGGCAGCCGCCCGACGGCATCGACGGCGACATGAGCAGCATCGCGGTGGTCTTCGGGCCGATGCTCCCCCGTAATGCCTCGCGGTCAAGGCGCCATTCGCCGTCCGGCTCAAAGGTAAGGGGCACGAAGCGCGGCACGCCGCCGGCGAGCCGCACCCGGTTGATCAGGCCGGCATAGGTCGGATCGGTGACGATCACCTCGTCGCCGACCTCGATTGTCGCCAGCAGCACATTGAGGATGCCGGAGAGACCGCCGGCCGAGATCACGCAATTGCGCTCGCCGCTATAATTCACACCGGAGATCGCCGAAACATGGCGGGCCGCGACATCGCGCAGATGCGCCTGGCCGACGAAGGGCAGATAGCTGTTGTCGGCATCCTCGCTGGCGGCACGGATCGTACGCGCGATCGCCTCGGCGTCGGGCAGGATATCGGTGTCGAGGTTTTCGAGCCGCAGGAAATCCTTGCCCGAAGCATCAGCGATTGATCCCATGCGATCGACGCCGATTCCGGCGATATTGCGCAGGCGTGACGGTCGTTGGCGGGGCATATGGATACCTCAAATCATATATTATCTATGAAATCACACCGGCTATGAGCTTGCAAGACCAGACCGACAGCGACCACTCGCTCGCGGGGCGCATCGCGCGCAGCCTGGCGCAGCGCATCGTCACGGGGACGCTGGCACCCGGCGCGCCGGTGCGGCAGGACCATGTCGCCGCCGAGTTCGGCGCGAGCCATGTCCCGGTCCGCGAGGCCTTCCGCACCCTAGAGGCGCAAGGATTGCTGGTCAGCGAGCCGCGCCGCGGGGTTCGCGTCGCCCCGCTCGAACCCGACCTCGTGCTCGAAGTCACGACGATGCGGGCGGCGCTCGAAGCGCTGGCGATGCGCCAGGGTTTTGCACGATTGACGGCGGCCGATCTGGATGAGGCCACCGCGGCCCTTGCCGAAGCTGAAGCGAGTGGAGAACTGCTGGTCTGGCAGCGCGCGAACGAACGCTTCCACCGCGCGATCACGGCACCCTGCCGCATGAAGCGCCTGCTCGCGACCATCGACGACCTGCATCGCACCTCGGCGCGCTTCCTGTTCGCGACCTGGCGGGACCTGGCTTGGCAGCCGCGCTCGGATGCCGAGCACCGGCAGATTCTCGATCATCTTCTGGCGGGCAGGATCGAGGAGGCGGCGCGGACCCTGGAAGCGCACATCCTCAATGCCGGCCAGGCTTTGGCCGAAAAGCTCCAGAGCGGTCCCGTCCCCTCGCGCTAGGCTGGTGCCGCCCAGCTTCGGCGTGATGGCCGGCATGCGCCGGGTGCTTCGCCAGGCGATTGACCGCGCCGACATGCGGAGGCAAGCGTCGTGGCATGACCACGATCCCCCTGCCGAGCGCCTCCCGCCCGCTGATGCCGGTCCTGGCGGCCCTCAGCGTCGCCCATCTGCTCAACGACCTGATCCAGTCGATGATCCCGGCGGTCTACCCGCTGCTCAAGGAGACCTATCAGCTCGATTTCGTGCAGATCGGCCTGATCACGCTCGCCTTCCAGGTCACCTCCTCGCTGCTGCAGCCCGTCCTGGGCTACCTGACCGACAAGAAGCCATGGCCCTATGCGATGGTCGCCGGCATGGGCGCGACGCTGGCCGGCCTGCTCTCGCTCGCCTTCGCCCACAGCTATCCGATGGTGCTGATCGCAGCAGCGCTGGTGGGCACCGGCTCGGCCGTCTTCCACCCCGAGGCGACCCGCATGGCCCGCCATGCCGCCGCCGGCCGGCAAGGGCTGGCCCAGGGTGTCTTCCAGGTCGGCGGCCATGCCGGCTATGCGATCGGCCCGCTGCTCGCCGCCGCCGTCGTCGTGCCGAACGGCCAGCAGAGCCTGTCCTGGTTCTCCGGCATCGTGCTCGTCGCGATGCTGCTGATGGCCTGGATCGGCGCGCGCTATACCGCCTTCCGCCGCGAGCAGGTCGCCTCGAAAAGCCATACCGACGATGTCGCCTCGCATGGCATGCCGCGCCGCCGCGTCCTGCTGGCGATGGCGGTATTGATCGTCATCCTGTTCTCGAAGAACGCTTATACGGCCTCCTTCACCTCCTACTACACCTTCTATCTGATCGAGCGCTTCCAGGTGCCGCTGCAGCTCTCGCAGATCCTGCTCTTCCTCTATCTCGTCGTCGGCGCCGCCGGCGTGATCATCGGCGGCATGATCGGCGATCGCATCGGCCGCCACCGCGTGATCTGGCTGTCGATCCTGGGCAGCCTGCCCTTCGCGCTCGCTCTGCCCTATGCCGACCTCACCTGGACCGTGATCCTGAGCGTGGTGATCAGCTTCATCATGGCGAGCGCCTTCTCGGCGATCCTGATCTACGCGATCGACCTGGTGCCGCACCGGGTCGGGCTGGTCGGCGGGCTGTTCTACGGTCTCGCCTTCGGCCTCGGCGGCGTGGCGGCAGCGGGGCTCGGCGCGCTCGCCGATAAGATCGGCATCATCCAGGTCTTCGCGCTCTGCGCCTGGCTGCCGGCCTTCGGGCTGCTGACCTTCCTGCTGCCGAAGGGCGCGCGGAGCTGACCGTCCACCGCCCTGCAGCGGCGTGATCTTACCAGATGACGCGCAGCCCGAGATTGCCGCGCACGCTGTGCCCCTTGTCGTCGCCGAGCGCCGTCACATAGCCGCCGGTCGCATAGAGGCTGACATTGGCGGTAATCTTGGCGATCACGCCGCCGCCGACCTCGAGCGAAGTTCCCTTGAACCGCGTCGGGATCACATCGGTCGCATCGAACAGGACTTTGTCCGTGCGGCTGAAATTGTGCCAGAGGTTCGCCGTCAGATAGGGCTGGAGCTCGGCACCACCCAGCAGGAGGCTGGTCTGCAGACGGGCACCGACCCGCCCCGTGAGGCTGTCGCCATTGTCGAAGCTCACTGCCGAGAATCTGTCGCGGGTCCGGTCGAGCGACAAATGCTGCCAGATGAGCTGCGCCTGTGGTTCGAGCACGAATCCCGCTCCGAGCGCGATCGGATAGCCACCTTCCAGCGAGGCACTCACCGAGCTGCCGCCGATGTCGCCGCTCACGCCGCGGTTGGACCGAGCATCGCCATCGAGCCAGCTGTGCATCAGCACGGCGTCGACATACCACCCCGTGGGGCCCAGATGCGTCCAATAGGCTCCGAGGCTCTTTGAATCGAGCGTGAGCTTGCCGACCGGGCTGCGCCGTTGGCCGATGGCATAGCCGCGGATGTCGCCGTCGGCGCGGCCATAGCCGAAGAACAGGCCGAACCGGTCGCGGTGGCCGCTCGGGCGGTCGATGCCATAGAGGTCGAGACCGGTCTGGAGCCCCCAGATGCGGCCGTCGAATTCAGGGTCGACGGTTCCCGACCAGCGCTGCTCCGTCCGCTCGCCGAAGACGCGCCCCAGCCGGCGGCGAAGTTGCCCTGCCCGTCCAGCAGACCCTGCTCGCCACGGCGCTGATGGAAGGTTCCGAGTGTCGCTACACCAAGGCGTCGCGCCATGGCCGGCACGGCGGCGTAGGCGGCGACCTCCGGCCGATACAGCGGAATCGGATCCGAACCCGCTGGCACATCGGGCAGCGCCGGCGAGCCCGGTGCGGCTTCCGTGTCCGAGCCTCCCGTCTCCGCAACGAGCGTGTTGCGCAGATACCAGTTCTCGCCCGACCCGCCAGTGGTGCTGCCGTGGAACAGGATATACTCGTAGGCGCCGGCCGCGACTGGTCCAGCCAGCGAGAAAGCGCTAGCGCTCGTCGTCGCGCCGTTGATGGCATCGACCACCAGGATGCCGTCCCCGGCCGTGGCGCCGCCCGGTCCGCCGATATTGGTGATGGCGAGCCGCGAGCTTCCGCTTGCCGTGCCGCCGTTGATCACCAGCAGATCAGACGGCGAGCCGTCGCTGCCGAGATAGGTGTTGAGCCCGACAGTGCCGCCCTGCCCGACATAATTGGACACGGTCAGGGTATTGCCGATGCCGGCGCCGCCGACCTGTGCAAGGCCGGCATTGGTCAGCGTGCCTGCGATCGTGAAATTGCCCGTGCCGCCGCCGGCAAAGGCGGCCACCGCATCGGCCACCGCGATCGTGCCGTTGTTCATCACAGAGCTCGCGACGCGGCCATAACCGCCGAATGTCGCGCCTGCAGCGACTGAGACAAGTCCACCCCCCACCAGCGCCGCACCACGACTGGCCGCATCGCCGATCGCGAGCGTGCCAGCCGTGACATTCGTCACACCGGTATAGATATTGACGCTGGTCAGCACCGTCGTGCCGGAACCATCCTGCGTGACCGCGCCGGGCCCGGAGATGATACCGGCGAAGGTGACCAAATCGGAGCGGTTGAAGGCGAGCGTGCCGTTGTTGGCGACATTGCCGACGATGCTGCCGCTCGTGCCGCCAGCACCGAGCTGCAGTGTCCCCTGAGTGATGGTCGTGCCACCGGTGTATGTATTGGCGCCGGTCAGGATCGTCGTGCCGGCGCCGGTCTTCTCGACCGCGCCCACGCCGCTGATCGTACCGGCATAGGTGCCGACATCCGGCTGGGTGAAGCGGACCAGGCCGTTATTGGTGACGGTCGGCGTGATGCCCAGCGCCGGACCTTCGAGGATGGCGGCCGGATCGACGATCGTCAGCCCGGCAAAGGCAGAGTTGTCGCCGGTCAGGCGCAGCGTGCCCTGTTGCACGTTGACGAGCTGGAAATCGGTCAGAGAGCCGCTCAGAGCCCAGGTGCCGGCCTCGATCTTGTTCAGCCGCTCGAAACCGGTGACCAGGCTCGCGTTCATCGCCGTAGGACCGGCGCCGGCTAGCACCAGGAGGTCAGTGCCGTCGCCACCGGTGATCCGCTGTGTGGCCGAGACCTGGGCGTCGCCGAGATTGCGCAGCGTGGCGGTGTCGTCGCCCGTGCCCATGTCGATCAGGCCGCCGATCGTGCCACCGCCCTGCCAGAGGAAGGTGTCGGTGCCGGTGCTCATCCGGATCTCGCCACCGATCGCCCCGCCCGTCACGGTGACGCTGTCGGTGCCGCCGCTGACACTGATATTGCCGCCGATCGAGCCGCCCGAGACGATGATCGTGTCGTTGCCGAAGCCGGTCACCAAATTGCCGATGATCCGGCCGCCCGACATGTCGAAGATGTTGTTGTCGAGCTTCATGTCGACGCGGCCGATCGTGCCTCCGGTCATCGTCGCGACGTCGCCATCCTCGAAGGCGCCGACGATGGTGCCACCGGTCATTAGGAACGTATCGCGCCCGTCGCCCTGCGCCAGCGAGCCGATCGTACCGCCATTCATGATGAAGATGTCGATGCCCAAGCCTTGGCTGACGGCGCCATTGACCGTTCCGGCATTGATCTCGAAGCGGTCGGCGCCAACATCGGTCGTAACACCGCCCGTTACCGTGACCGTGCTGCCGCCGGGCAGCGTGATCAGGCTGGTGCCGACGGTGTTCGTGTAGTTCGCGATGGTGCCACCCGCGAAGGTGACGGTCTTGGTTCCGGTGCCGCCGGTGATGCCACCGCTATAGGTACCGCTGTTGACGGTCAGCGTGTCGTCGCCGGCCTGGAGATTGACCGGCGCAGCGGTCGGATCGGGCGCCGTGCCCGCGTCGCAGACGACAATGTCATTCCCGGCAGTGGTCGCTCCGCAGCCTGCCAAGGCGGCATCTGTGTGGAGTGCGTAGATGACCAGCGACGAGGTCGACAGCAGTGCGAGACAGCGCGCCTTTGCAGACTTCACCGGCCTTCTCCCAATAACCTCGCGTGTGGAACGACTTGCCGAAGCTTGTTTTCAGAAACGACAGGCAACGTCGATCGCACTTTGATAGTCGAAGCGATTCTCGCTCCGGGTCCAGCAAAGTTTCGGTGGGATGATTAAGGGAGCATTAAGGGCCCAGTACCTGAGGCAGGCTCGACAATGCGGGAAGACCCTGAGATATTTAAATTTTTAAGTGCCCCTCGACCCGGTCAACTGAAACCGGACTGCGCTCAGGGCATGGCCGACATGCACGCATTTGAAATATGACGCTGTCAAAACACGACCAGATTGCACTGGTCGCGCCAGCCATGCAGCTACCACGCCGCGTGCCGAGGCATGCGGCGTGGTGGTCTGAAAGGCTCAGGCCATGTACTGCCCGCCATTGACCGCAAAGGTCGCGCCGGTGGCGAAGGCCCCGTTGTCGGAGGCGAGGAAGACCACTGTCTGGGCGATCTCCTCCGGCTTGCCGAGGCGCCCGACCGGGATACCGGCGACGACACGCTTCAGTGCCTCCTCCGGCATCGCCGCGACCATGTCCGTGCCGATATAGCCCGGCGTGATCGCGTTGACCGTGATGCCCTTGTTGGCATTCTCCTGGGCCAGCGCCTTGACGAAGCCGATATCGCCGGCCTTGGCCGCCGAATAGTTGACCTGGCCCATCTGGCCCTTTTGGCCGTTGATCGAGGAGATCACGATGATCCGGCCAAAGCCGCGCCCGCGCATGCCCTCGATCACCGGCCGGGTCATGTTGAACAGCGAATCGAGATTGGTGCGGATGACCGCCGACCACTGGTCCTTGGTCATCTTATGGAAGAAGCCGTCCTTGGTGATGCCGGCATTGTTGACGAGAATGTCGACCGGCCCGACCTCGGCCTCGACCTTGGCGATACCGGCGGCGCAGTCGTCGTAATCGCCGACATCCCATTTGTAGACGGGTATGCCGGTCTCGGCCTTGAACTTGGCGGCAGCCTCGTCATTGCCGGCATAGCTCGCCGCGACCGTATAGCCGGCCGCCTGCAATGCCTTGCAGATCGCCGCGCCGATGCCGCGCGTGCCCCCCGTAACCAATGCAACCTTAGCCATCGTCGTCTTCTCCCTCTTAGACGCGGCTATGGAGGCCGCGTTATTCTTTGCTGAGATCGAGACCGGGCTCGTAGGTCCGGTCCACGTCCTTGATGATCGCCTGGCCGCAGATCACCCGCCCCGCCTTCTCGTCATAGGTCAGGGTCGGGTGCCCGTAGAGCACCCAGCCCTGGCTCAGGGCCACCGAGACCCGATGACAGAACGAGGCGTCATCGGGACCGGTCAGATAGCGGTAGAGCGTGGTCTGCTTCGGCATGGCGAGGCGCTACTCAGCGCTCCACCGCCAGGGCGATGCCCATGCCGCCGCCGATGCACAGCGTCGCGAGCCCCTTCTTGGCGTCGCGCTTGGCCATTTCGTGCAGCAGCGTCACCAGTACGCGCGCGCCGGAGGCGCCGATCGGATGGCCGATCGCGATCGCGCCGCCATTGACGTTGACGATGTCGGGATCCCAGCCGAGATCCTTGTTCACCGCCAGCGCCTGCGCCGCGAAGGCCTCGTTGGCCTCGACGAGATCGAGATCGCCGACTTTCCAGCCCGCCTTCTCCAGCGCCTTGCGCGTCGCCGGGATCGGGCCCGAGCCCATGATCGCCGGATCGACGCCAGCCGTCGCCCAGGATGCGATGCGGGCGAGCGGGGTGAGCCCGCGCTTGCTCGCTTCCTTCGCCGTCATCAGGACGAGCGCGGCGGCGCCGTCATTGATGCCCGAGGCGTTGCCCGCGGTCACCGTGCCGTCCTTCGAGAAGGCGGGCCTGAGCTTGGCCATCGCCTCAAGCGTCGCGCCATCGCGGATATACTCGTCGGTGTCGACGATGGTGTCGCCCTTGCGGGTCGAGACCGTCACGGGCGCGATCTCGTCCTTGAACCGGCCGGCCTTCCGGGCCGCCTCGGCCTTGTTCTGCGAGCCGACCGCGAAGCGATCCTGCTCCTCGCGGCTGATCTGCCATTTGGTCGCTACGTTCTCGGCCGTGGTGCCCATGTGGTAACCGTGGAAGATATCCCAAAGGCCGTCCTTGATCATCGTGTCGATAAACTTGACGTCGCCCATCTTGGTGCCGGCGCGCATATGGGCGGCGTGGGCCGAGAGCGACATCGATTCCTGGCCGCCGGCGACGATGATGTTGGCGTCGCCATTGGCGATCTGCTGCATGCCGATCGCCACCGCGCGCAGGCCCGAACCGCAGACCTGATTGAGGCCCCAGGCGGTCGCGCCCTGCGGCACGCCGGCGTCGAACGCCGCCTTGCGGGCCGGATTCTGGCCCTGCGCCGCCGTCAGCACCTGCCCGAGGATGACCTCGTCGACCTCGCCGGCCTCGACCTTGGCGCGCTTCAGAACGTCCTTGATCACTGCCGAGCCGAGATCGTGAGCCGGCGTGTTGGCGAACGCGCCGCTGAAGGCGCCCACGGCGGTGCGCGCCGCACCGACGATCACGATGTCATTCTCAGCCATGGGCCATCCTCCGGTTCTCTTCCGCCGGCCATCCGGCCGTACGGTATGTCCCACCCACCTTCGAAGGGGCTGACGGCGCCGTCAAGACGGCGAGACGGCTAAGCCCATCATCGAGGCAAACTCGGCGCAGTCCCGCCTTGCGCTCAAAAAACTTGCAGCAGGCAGCCGAAGAGCTATCGTCGCGTTCGGGACCGATTTCCGGCCTTGCCCGATCCCCGGGTTATGGCCGCAACAGCCGCGTGGGTGTCGATGGCCAGCGACAAAGAACCGACTGTCATCAAGAAATACGCCAATCGCCGGCTATACCACACGGGTACGAGCTCCTACGTCACATTGGAGGATCTGGCCGGCCTGGTGCGCAACGGCGAGGATTTCGTCGTCTATGACGCCAAGAGCGGCGACGACATCACCCGCTCGGTGCTGGCTCAGATCATCTTCGAGGAAGAGAGCAAGGACGGGCAAAACCTGCTGCCGATCGCCTTTCTGCGTCAGCTGATCCGTTTTTACGGCGACAGCATGCAGGCGCTGGTGCCGCGCTATCTCGAATTCTCGATGGACAATCTGACCAAGGACCAGAATCAGTTCCGCGAGCAGATGGGCAAGGCCTTCGGCGGCGGCACTTTCGGCACGGGCGCGATCGACGCGCTTCAGGCCCAGACGCGCGCCAACATGACGATGTTCACCGAGGCCTTCCGGCTGTTCAACCCGTTCGCCGCCGCCGCGGCAGCAAAAGCACGCAGCGAAACTCCGTCTGCGCAGGGCGAGAACGGCGAACTCGGCGATCTCAAGCGCGAGCTCAGTGAAATGCGCGAACGGCTGGACCGGCTCGCCAAGGACAAATGACAGGCCCCTTGCCGCCTCCTTCCGCTCGGCTGAACCGCCGGGCGGAAAGAGGCGTCAGCTCGCTGCCTGCAGCAATGTCCTGTCGGACGCGTCGTCCGGGAGCCAGAGCTCGGCTTTACCGACCAAGTGGCCTTGCAGATAGGTCACGCCCCAATCGCACAGCATTGACGCCTGCAGCTCGTCGTCGACCCATTCGGCGACCGTCTCGACGCCGAGATGGTGGGCGAGTTCGAGCAGGGTGCGGACGAAGAAGCGATCATCGGTCGAGCGCCGCAGATTCTGCGTGAAGGCGCCATCGAGCTTGAGGATATCAATCGGAAAGGCCCGAAGATGCCTGAGCGAGGTGTGACCCGCTCCGAAATCATCGATCGCGATGCGGGGGCCACACTGCTTGATCCGGCTGAGCAGCTTCGCCATGCGCGCCGGATCCTCGATCGTCGCCGTCTCGGTGACCTCGACGATCAGGCGCTTCGCGGCGGCGGGGCTCGCAGCGACTCCCGCTTCGAAACCCTCGATCCAATCCGGATCGGCGAGCGAACGCGGCGAGACGTTGATCGACAGCACCGCGTCCGGCCGCTCCGCCAGAAACGACATGGCAAGCTCGAACACGCGATGGTCGAACAGGCCGACCAGCCCGCGTCTTTCGAGCAGCGGCACCAGCTCCGCTGCGGCGAGGAAGCCGCCGATCTGCAGACGTTCGACCCGCAACAGCGCCTCGCTGAAGGCGAGGGCACGGCCTTTGGCCGTCACCACGGGCTGGAAGGCCAGCTTCACCTTGCGTTCGTTGAGTGCAGCGACAGCCTCGAGATCGAGACGCGGTGCTGCCTCGCTCGCTTCGGCCGCGACAGGGCGCCGCGCGATCACGGCAGCATCGCGGGCGCCCGCCTCGGCTCCGGCGAGCGCATTCTCGGCGGCCTCGACCAGCACCGAGCCGTGGCGGGATAGATCGGGCGCAATCGCGGCCCCGACGTGCAGCCGCGCCAGCGCGATCCCGCGCGAGGTCTCGACCGCCGAGCGCGCCACTGCCTTGATGAAGCGCTGCGCTGCTGCCTCGATCTGATTGGCGGGGCAGGCACCGAGAAGGATGGCGAAACGGTTGCCGGCATAGTGCATCAGCTGGTCGCGCCGGCGCATCACCGAATGCAGGCGCTGCCTGACCTCCTCGATGATCTCCTCGGTCCCCTCATGGCCGAAATCGTGGTTGAGCTTCGCAAGATCGCCGATCGACGCGACCAGCACGACGACGGATCGCTCAGCTGGAAGATGCTCCGCCAGAGCCTCGTCGACACGCTCGACCAGGGCATCGCGATCGCAGAGATCGCTGCCGGCCATTGCGAGTTCCTCAGGCCGCACTGCGCGCTCCAACCTGAGCACGCCGCGCGCGCTTGCCGGGCGGCCGTCGATGCCGGCGAACCACCGCCCCGCATCCTCGATCCACATCTTGCGGCCGGCGAGATCGGCAGCGTAGCGCGTGCGATAGATCGCCCCATCGCCGAGATCCTGTCCGC
Source organism: Bosea vestrisii (assembly GCF_030144325.1). Classification (NCBI taxonomy): domain Bacteria; kingdom Pseudomonadati; phylum Pseudomonadota; class Alphaproteobacteria; order Hyphomicrobiales; family Alloboseaceae; genus Allobosea; species Allobosea vestrisii. The sequence goes on from NZ_CP126307.1 coordinate 2,680,289, forward strand.
CCGAAGAGAAGATCGCGTCATAGCGGCTGCGGCCGCTGCCGGGCTCGACCAGCCCCGCGAAAGCCAAGCCACGTTCCAGCACCGCAGCCGGCACCGGCCCCAGTACCTCCGCTGCGTTAGGTCCCCAGCTCAGCGTGTCGCTGCCGATGTCCCAGCTGTAGGCAACTTCGCCGATCGAGGAGAGCAGGCTGCGCGGCTCGACGATCCTCTCGCCGCGGGAACCGAACAGGGACGGCGCAGGCATGGGTGCGACTGCCTCGGGAGATGGGAAGAAACCGCCCCGTTTTTCACGGCGGGTGGCTGGGAATGTCCCGAAACGATGCATGTACCTGCGTTAACGCAGGGTTAAGTCTGGCGCCCTGATTGCAAGGATTAGCTCCCGAACCCTCGAATGTTCCGGAGCGGTACAATGATCGAGCCAGAAAGATCCGAGGCGGCCTTTGCCGATGGAGAGGAGGGCACATCGCGCGTCCCCGCTGCCTTCCTCGTCCAGCTCGCCGCCAGCCAGGCCGGAATCGGCCCGTTCGCCGGCCGTGACCGCGAGACACCCTTCATCGGCGCCCGTCGTTATTACGAAGTCATGGCGCAGCGTCGCCTGCCCTGCAGGCTTCTTCGCTCGACCTGAAGCCCGAACGAAAAAGGCCGGCCTCGCGGCCGGCTCTCTTCGGTCATGGAAGCGGACGGCCCAGACGGGCCCGTCGCATCAGGCCTCGGTCTTGGCCTTCAGCACCTGACGACCGCGGTACATGCCGGACTTCAGGTCGATATGGTGCGGACGGCGCAGCTCGCCCGAATTCTTGTCTTCGATATAAGTGGGCTGCTTCAGCGCGTCGGCCGAGCGGCGCATGCCGCGCTTCGACGGCGAGGTCTTTCTCTTCGGAACGGCCATCGGTACTCTCCATCATGCCTTCGCGCGAGGCGGGGCTTCTCACCCGCACCACAGTCGCGACGACGTCACATTCGTGATGAGGGCTGGCCTTTACACGCTCGCGCGCGGCCTGGCTAGACCATGCTGCGGAAAAAGTGGCACCCGACCGCTTCCTCAGGAAGGAAGCGCACAGTTACCGAGCGGCCCGAGCTGGTTCATTCGTCGCTGTACCCGTCCGGCCGCCGCCTGCAGCGCGCGGCTCGGCCGCGACGGATTGCGCAGGATCGGGTTCGGCAGCGCGCCTGCGAGCCTGGCGGCCTCAGCTGGGGTCAAACGCGAGGCGGACTTGCCGAAATGGCGCTGAGCCGCAGCTTCCGCACCGAAGATGCCGTCGCCCCATTCAGCGATGTTGAGATAGACTTCAATCACCCGCTGCTTCGGCCAGACCAGATCGATCGCCATGGCCATCGGCAATTCCAGCCCCTTGCGCAGATAGGAGCGGCTCGGCCAGAGAAAAAGGTTCTTGGCCGCCTGCATGGTCAGCGTCGATGCGCCGCGGCTCGGTCCGTCCTCATCCTGCAGCACCGCGTTGAGCTCGCCCCAGTCAACCCCGTTATGCGAACAGAAGCGCTGATCCTCGGAGGCGATCACGGCGCGGACCAGATGCGGGGAAATCTGCGTCAGCGGCACCCAATCGCGCTCGACCGAGCGGAAGGTCAGCCAGCGGCCGAGCATCAGGGTCGAAGGCGGCGGCACGAAACGATAGAGCAGCAGCAAGGCGGCGAAGACCAGCACCAGCGCCATCACCAGCCGGATCAGCGCACGGACGATCCGTCCCGCGAGACTCCCGCGTCGCGGAGCCGGAGTATCAGCCATGCGCGTCATCCCCCACGCTTGACGATTACGACCGCCTCCGGCAAGCCCCGCGCGCCAAACTCCGCCAGCCAACGCGAGAAGTGATCATGAGTTCCGTGGAACGGACCGCCCCCGCCGCGGCTTTGGCCAGCGCCCTGTCGGAAACGGCGATGGCGATCGAGGCGCTGCTCGAAGCACTGCTGCAGGACGCGCCGGAGACCGGCGAGATTCATCGCCCGGCCCGGCTGCTCGCGGCGATGCGCCATGGCGCGCTCGCCGGCGGCAAGCGCCTTCGGCCTTTCCTCGTCGGCGAGACAGCCAGGCTCTTCGGTGCGCCGGTCGAGCAGGCACTGCGGGCTGGCGCCGCGGTCGAGCTCGCCCATTGCTACTCGCTGGTCCATGACGATCTGCCGGCCATGGACGACGACGATATCCGTCGCGGTCGCCCGACCGTGCACAAGGCCTTCGACGAAGCGACCGCGATCCTCGCCGGCGACGGCCTGCTGACGCTCGCGTTCGACGTCATCGCCGATCAAAGGACGCATCCGGACGGCGAGACGCGCGCCGCGATCATCCTGCAGCTCGCCCGTTCGCTTGGCCTCGGCGGCATGGTCGGTGGCCAGATGCTCGATCTCGCTGCCGAAGGGCGCTTTTCCGGCGACGGCGCTCCAGCCAGGCTCAGCGAGGCCGAGATCCGGCGGATGCAGGCGATGAAGACCGGTGCCCTGCTCGCCGGCAGCGTCCTGATCGGCGCTCGCCTCGGCCAGGCCGATGCGACGCGGATGATGGCGCTGGAGCGTTACGGCAAGGCGCTCGGCGCCGCCTTCCAGGTCGCTGACGACATTCTCGACATCGAGGCGAGTCCCGAGCAGATGGGCAAGGCGACCGCCAAGGACGATGCCAAGGGCAAGGCCACGCTGGTCATGGCGCTCGGCCTCGACGCGGCCCGGCGCGAGCGTGACCGGCTCAGCCAGGAGGCGATCGCCGCGCTCGCCGATTTCGGACCGGAGGCGGCGATGCTGCGCGCGGCGGCGCAGTTCACTGCGCAGCGCAGGAGTTGAAAGCGCGCCTTCCGTCATTCCGGGGCGCTGCGCAGCAGCGAGCCCGGAACCCATGAACACGACGCTGCCGAGCCATGCCTCGGTGTCGGTGCCCATTCTGTCGACAACAATGTTCATGGATTCCGGGCTCAGGCCTGCGGCCTGCCCCGGAATGACGAAGAGCCTGAACGCTCTGATCACCCCTCAGACGGTGACCTGCGTGCCGACCTCGACGACGCGCCCGGTCGGGATCTGGAAGAAGTTGGTGGCGTCGGTCGCGCTCTTGGTCAGGCCGATATAGAGGTTGTCCTGCCAGATCGGCATGCCCGATTGCGGGGAAGCCTTGATCGAACGGCGCGACAGGAAGAACGAGGTCGACATGATGTCGAACTTGAAGCCCTGCTTGCGCAGGATGGCCAGGCCCTTCGGCACGTTCGGGCTCTCCATGTAGCCGTAGACCATCTCGACGCGCCAGAAATCATCGGTGATGCGCGAGAGCCTGACCCGTTCACTCTCGGCGACGCGCGGGGTATCGGCGGAGCGCACGGTCAAGATCACGTTGCGCTCGTGCAGCACCTTGTTGTGCTTGAGGTTGTGCAGCAGCGAGGCCGGCGCCGTCTCCGGATCGCTGGTCAGGAACACCGCCATGCCCTTGACCCGGTAGGGCGGGCTCTTGGTCAGCATCCCGACCAATTCGAGCAGCGGCACGTCGGTCTTGCGGGTCTTGTCGAACAGGATCTTCGTGCCGCGCACCCAGGTCCACATCAGGAGGACCAGCGCCATCGCGAACAGCACCGGCACATAGCCGCCGCTGAGCAGCTTCAAGAGGTTCGCCGAGAAGAAGGCGACGTCGATGATGAGGAATGGCAGGATCACGGCCACCGCGGCAACCAGTCCCCAGCGCCAGCCACGCCAGATCACGATGAAGGCGAGCAGCGAGTCGACCAGCATCGCCCCGAACACCGAGATGCCGTAGGCGTGCGAGAGGTTGGACGAGGTCTTGAAGGTCCAGACCAGCAGCAGCACGGTGAACAGCAGCAGCACGTTGATGCGCGGGATGTAGATCTGCCCGGAGGTGTGCTCGGAGGTGTGGCGGATCTCGAGGCGCGGCAGGAGGCCGAGCTGGATCGCCTGACGGGTCAGCGAATAGGCGCCGGTGATCACCGCCTGGCTGGCGATGATGGTGGCGAGCGTCGCCATGATCACCAGCGGCAGGATCAATGCCGGTGGGGCGAGCTTGTAGAAGGGATTATCGATCGCGGTCGGGTCCGACAGGATCAGCGCACCCTGGCCGAGATAGTTCAGCCACAACGCCGGGAAGACCAGGAAAATCCAGGCGCTGCGGATCGGCCCGCGGCCGAAATGGCCCATATCGGCATAGAGCGCCTCAGCCCCGGTCACCGCGAGACAGACGCTGCCGAGCACCGCGAGCGAAAGCCCGGAATGGTCGATGAAGAAGCGGACCCCATGATAGGGGTTGATCGAGGCGAAGACGCCGAGATCGTCCGAAATGTGATAGATGCCGAGGCCCGCGAGCGTCAGGAACCAGACCGTCATCACCGGCCCGAAGAAGTTGGCGACCTTGCCGGTGCCGCGGCTCTGCACCAGGAACAGGGCGATCAGGATCACAGAGGCGATGGTGATGACATAGTCGTCGAGCACCGGTGTCACCAGCTTCAGGCCCTCGACCGCCGAGAGCACCGAGATCGCCGGCGTGATCACCGCGTCGCCGTAGAACAGCGCAGCGCCGGCCATGCCGAGAAAGAGCACGATGCCGCCGCGGGTGCGCCCGAGCGCGCGCTGCGCCAGCGCCACCAGGGTCAGCGTGCCGCCCTCGCCGTTGTTGTCGGCCCGCAGCAGCAGCACGACATATTTCAGCGTCACCACGAGGACGAGCGACCACAGGATCAGCGAGAGCACGCCGATCACCACCTCACGCGGCAAGGGGCCCGCCAGCGCAACCGCCACACCGCCGCCATGTCCGCCGGAGGCGGCACCGGTCGCAGCCAGGATCGTCTCGCGGAGCGCATAGAGCGGGCTGGTGCCGATATCGCCATAGACGACACCGAGCGCGCCGAGCGCCAGCGCGGCATAGCTTTGCGTGGAATGACCGTTGCCGGCCGGCTCATCGAGCCCGAAGCGATCACCGTCCGGCTTGGCGGCCGGTGGGTGCTGCTGGTCATGACCCATCAGGGCGCTCCGCGGGTGCTGCAATGCAGCGAAAAGGCCGGGGCCTCTAGCACGGCATGTCTCACAGGCAAAGACGCTAGAGCATATGCCGCAATGGGGGAGCCACTTTCGGTCGGCGATCACCTTGAATCGATTAGATTGGCGAGAGCGCCTATTCGGCCGCCGCAGCCCGGGCGCCGTAGCGCCGCTCGACGTAATCCTCGACCATGGTCTTGAACTCGGCCGCGATCGCAGGCCCCCGCAAGGTCGCGACCTTCTTGCCGTCGACGAAGACCGGCGCGGTCGGCACCTCGCCGGTGCCCGGCAGCGATATTCCGATATCGGCATGCTTCGACTCGCCGGGACCGTTGACGATGCAGCCCATCACCGCGACGTTGAGCGCCTCGATGCCGGGATAGCGCGTCTTCCATTCCGGCATGGAGGTCGTGATCCAGCTCTGGATGTCCATCGCCAGCTCCTGGAACACCGTCGAGGTGGTCCGCCCGCAGCCCGGACAGGCCGCAACCTGCGGCACGAAGGCACGAAAGCCCATGGTCTGCAGCAATTCCTGCGAGGCCTTCACCTCGAGCGTGCGATCACCGCCCGGTTCCGGCGTCAGCGAGAAGCGGATGGTGTCACCGATTCCATCCTGCAGGAGCACGCCGAGCGCCGCCGAGGAGGCGACGAGGCCCTTGGAGCCCATCCCAGCCTCGGTCAGGCCAAGATGGATGGCATAGTCGCCGCGTTGCGCCAACATGCGGTAGACCGCGATCAGATCCTGCACGCCCGAGACCTTGACGGAGAGGATGATCTTGTCCTTGCCGAGCCCGATCTCCTCGGCGCGCTCGGCCGAGAAGAGAGCCGAGCGCACCATCGCCTCGCGCATCACCGCACGCGCATCGAGCGGCTTTGGCGCCCCGGCGTTGATGTCCATCAGCGACGTCAACAATTCCTGGTCGAGCGAGCCCCAGTTCGCGCCGATCCGCACGCTCTTGCCGTGCCTGATCGCGAGCTCGACGATCTGGCCGAACTGCTTGTCCTTCTTGTCCTTGAAGCCGACATTACCGGGATTGATCCGGTATTTCGCCAATGCTTGGGCGCAGGCCGGATGGTCGGTCAGCAGCTTGTGGCCGATATAATGGAAATCGCCGATCAGCGGCACGTCGATGCCGAGGATGTCGAGTCGCTCGCGGATATGCGGCACGGCCGCCGCCGCCTCGTCGCGATCGACGGTGATGCGCACCAGCTCCGAACCTGCCCGCGCCAGCGCTGCGACCTGCCCGACCGTCGCCGGAATGTCGGCGGTGTCGGTATTGGTCATCGACTGCACGACGATCGGCGCACCGCCGCCGACCTGCACATGGCCGACCATCACAGGCACGGTACGCTTGCGCGGGGCTGGCGCGGCCTCGGGCCCCTCGGGCAGGCAGGTCAGCGGCTGTTCACTCATGGAATGGTCCGGATCCTTCGCCGGCAGCGGCACGTCGCGGTTGCACTGCGCCCTCGCCTCGTAGTCGTCAAGCCGCAGCCGCATCGCGGCAGTGCTCGCAGCGCCCGACGATCTCGACCACCTGGTAGGAGGTCTGGAAGCGCCGGCCCTCGGCCATGCCCTTGATCGCGGCGCGCATGGCGGATGATGCATCCTCGTCGACGCCGCCGCAGACCTCGCAGATCAGGAAGGCGACCGCCTCGTTGGCGCCATGCCCGTGCGGGCAGGCAATGAAGGCGTTGCGCGAGCTCAGGCGATGCACGAAGCCCTGCTCGACCAGGAAGTCGAGCGCCCGGTAGATCGAGATCGGCGCCAGCCGGCGCCCGCCCGGCGGCGAGATCCGGTCGGCGAGATCATAAGCGCCGACCGGCTTGTGGTCGGCGTAGAGCGCTTCCAGCGCCTTGCGCCGGATCGGCGTGAGCCGCAGGCCGCGCTCGCGGCAGACCGCCTCGGCCCGCGCCAGGCCGGCGGCGGCGTGGCGCGAATGATCGTGGGCGTGCTGGCATTGGCCATGCGCATGGTCGTGATCGTGATGGTCGCTTGCAGGCTGCATTTTCGTCATGTTGCGTTGCAATAGCTCATCGGGCACCGTCCTGGTGACCGACGCTCCTTCGCTGGCGCAATGCCAGCCTCCGCCGGTAAGTTAAGCGTTCTCGGGCCAAATGTCAGGAGCCGCCCCATGTTCCTCAAAGATCGTACTGCCCTTATCACCGGCTCCACCTCCGGCATCGGCCTCGCCTACGCCCGCGCGCTCGCCGCAGAGGGTGCCAATGTCGTGATCAACGGTTTCGGCGAAGCGGACGCGATCGAAAAGGAGAGCGCCGGCATCGAGAAGGACTTCAAGGTCAAGGCGCGCTACTCGGCCGCCAACATGATGAAGCCCGACGAGATCGCCGCCATGGTCGCCGAGGCCGAAAAGGAGTTCGGCGCGATCGACATCCTCGTTAACAATGCCGGCATCCAGCATGTCGCGCCGGTCGACGAGTTCCCGATCGAGAAATGGGACCAGATCATCGCGATCAACCTGTCCTCGGCGTTCCATGCCACCCGCGCCGCTTTGCCGAAGATGAAGGCGAAGGGCTGGGGCCGCATCATCAATACCGCCTCCGCCCACGCCTTCGTCGCCTCGCCGTTCAAGAGCGCGTATGTCGCCGCCAAGCACGGCATCGCCGGCTTCACCAAGACGGTGGCGCTCGAGGTCGCGACCAACGGCATCACCGTCAACGCGATCGCGCCCGGCTATGTCTGGACGCCTTTGGTCGAGAAGCAGATCCCCGACACGATGAAGGCCCGCAACATGACCAAGGAGCAGGTCATCAACGACGTGCTGCTGCTGGCCCAGCCAACCAAGGAATTCGTCACCGTCGAGCAGGTCGCGGCCCTCGCCATCTTCCTCTGCACCGATGCGGCCAAATCGATCACCGGCACGACCCTGCCGATGGATGGCGGCTGGACCGCGGCATGACCGGCCGCAAGCGCCGGCGCGTTCCTCAGGTCAAGGGCCTGGCGGGGCCGAAGGCCGAGAAGTCAGTCAACCTCGCGCTCCAGGGCGGCGGCGCGCACGGCGCCTTCACCTGGGGCGTGCTCGACGCCATCCTCGCCGATGGCCGCCTCGCGATCGAGGCGATGACCGGCGCCAGCGCCGGCGCGATGAATGCGGTGGTGCTGACCGAGGGTTGGCTCGATGGCGGCATCGACGGCGCCCGCACGGCGCTGGAGAATTTCTGGCGGCGGATCAGCGTCGACGGCAAATATGGCGGCTCGGAGCGCTCGCTGCTCGATACCATGCTCGGCGCCTGGACCGATGGGCGCCCGCCGGGGCTGATCTGGTTCGAGCTTCTCTCGAAGGTGGCGAGCCCCTACGACGTCAATCCGCTCAACATCAACCCGCTGCGCGGCGTGATCGCCGACCTGATCGACTTCGACAAAGTCCAGGGTTGCGCCGACGTGAACCTGTTCATCTCGGCCACCAATGTCCGCACCGGCAAGATCAAGATCTTCACCCGGCAGGAGCTGACCGCCGACCATCTGATGGCCTCCGCCTGCCTGCCGATGCTGTTCCAGGCGGTCGAGATCGACGGGCAGGCCTATTGGGATGGCGGCTATATGGGCAATCCGCCGCTCTTCCCGCTGTTCTACGAGGCTGCAGGCGACGACATCATGCTGGTGCAGATCAACCCGCTCGAGCGTCGTGACCTGCCGACCAATGCGCGGGCGATCCAGGACCGGCTCAACGAGGTCACCTTCAACGCCTCGCTGCTGCGCGAACTGCGCGCCATCGACTTCGTCAACCGCCTGCTCGACGACGGCAAGCTCTCGACCGGCGACTACAAGCGCGTGCTGATGCACCGCATCGATGGCGGCCTGCCGCTGGCGCAGCTGACCTCCTCCTCGCGCCTCAATTCCGAATGGAGCTTCCTGCTCAGCCTGCGCGACATGGGCCGCACCGCGGCGAAGCGCTGGCTCAAGCGCAACTATGCCGCCATCGGAGTCCAGGGGACCTTGGATCTGAAGGAAGCGATTTCGTAAGACGTGAGGCCGCTAATGCGGTAAAGGCGCGAGCTTGCAAGCCAAGACGCATGACGGCAATCTCGGCCCGGCCAAGACGTTCAACGGGTGGATGCCGCAGTGTCGTCTCGTCGGCAGCAGGACAAGGGAAGTCCAGGACCATGATCATCGACGATAGCAATGCCGACGCCCGCAAGATGCATGAGATCGCCCTGCTCGGGCGCCGGGCGGGCCTTCTCAGCCGCCGCTCGTTCCTGGCCAGCTCGGCCGCCGGCCTCGGCGCGCTCGGGCTCGGCGGTTGCGCGACCTCCGACGGCATGAGCCTCGCCGAGGCGCAGAAGCTCTACGGACCGGTGCCCGAGGAGAAGTTCCCGATCCCGGCGATCGATGTCACCCACGTCGATCCGAAATATTTCCGCAAGACCGTTCGCTACGAGACCAAGGAAGCGCCTGGCACGATCATCGTCGATCCCGGCAATTACCATGTCTATCGCGTCGAGGACGGCGGAAACGCGACCCGCTATGGCGCCAATGTCGGCCGCGACGGCTTCCGCTGGACCGGCGACGCCTATGTCGGGCGCAAGTCCGAATGGGCGACCTGGACACCGCCCAGGGAGATGATCAAGCGCCAGCCCGAGGCGGCTAAATACGCCCGCGGCATGCCGGGCGGCCTCGACAACCCGCTCGGCGCGCGCACGCTCCATCTCTACCAGAACGGCGCCTACACGCTCTACACGATCTATGCGTCCCTCGACGCGGAATCGATCGGAAACGGCATCACCAGCGGCTGCATCGGCCTGCTCACGCAGGACATGATCCATCTGTACAACAACACGCCGGTCAAGACGAAGGTGGTCGTGCTGCCGGCCTGAGGCAGCGAATCACGCTTTTGGGAAGGGTGCTGCCGTCTCGGCAGCACAGGCTCCTCTCTCGTCCCAATTCCGAGCCCAACGGTCAGTGGCGCAATAGACCGAATAGTCGCGCTTGCCGCCATCGTCGGGCTGCATATCGCTTTTGCGGCAATCGCGCCTGGGCGTATTGTGGACCAAGCAGCCCTTCGGCCTGAAGGGTGCCGGATCTTCCAATCGGGGAGGACGTCATGGGACGCAAATTCATCGACTGCCGTGAATTCCCGAGCGAGATGAACTGCTCAATCGCGATCGGCGCCGATACTGAGGGCGAACTGCTGGAGGCGGCCGTCCAGCATGCCGTTACGGTTCACGGGCATCAGGATACGCCCGAATTGCGGGGTCAACTCAGGAGCGTCATCAAAGACGGCATTCCCCCGGAGAAAGCGCCGAGCCGGGCCGCCTGAGCGAGAGCCCCCGCCGCCTACCGCCCTTCGCCCGCCAGTCGCCACACCGAGCTCTTCTTGATCTCGGCATCCTCCAGCGCCCGCGTCACCGGCACCTGATAGGTTGCGACTTCGGTGAGCCTGTCCTTGGGCAGATAACTGCGGCCGGGATCGCCGATCAGCACGGTCGCACCACGGGCGGAGAGGGCTGAGAGCCAGTCGATCACCCGCATCGCGAGCTCGCTCTCATAGCAGATGTCGCCGGCAAGGATGATCTCCCAGCCCTGATCGAGGCCGACGAGGTCATCGAGGCGAGCCTCGATGGACACCCCGTTCGCTTCGGCATTGAGGCCGATCGCGGCAGTGGCGAAGGCGTCGATATCGGCCGCGATCACCTGCGCGGCACCCGCTTTCGCCGCAGCGATCGCGACGAGGCCTGAGCCGCTGGCGAAATCGAGCACCCGCAGGCCGCGCACGACCTCGGGATGGTCCCAAATATAGCGCGCCAGTGCCTGCCCGCCGGCCCAGGCAAAGGCCCAGAACGGCGGCGGCAGGCCGATCGTCGCCAGCTCGTCCTCGGTTTTCTGCCAGAGCTCGGTCGCCTCCTCAGCGACATGCAGCGAAATCTCCGGCGCATGCGGCACCGGCAGCAGCCTTGTATGGAGGCGGATGAAGGCGAGCCGGTCGAGCGTCGCGTCCGCCTCGCTCACGCGACCAGATCCGCCTGGTGCTGCCCGAGCAGGGAACGGTAGAGCGCCTTCACCCCGTCCATGACATCGCGCTCGGTATAGCCGGCGAGCAGGCGCTCGCGCGCACTCATGCCCATCCGCTCGACCTGGCCGGGCGAAGCCGCAAGCGTCATCAGCGCCTGCGCCAGCGCGACGATATCGTTGGCCGGCACGACGAAACCGTCCTGGCCGGTGCGGACGAAGGAACGGCAGCCGGGCACGTCGGTGGTCAACAGCGCCCGCCCGCACGCAGCGCCCTCCAGCAAGGTCCGTGGCAGGCCCTCGCCGCCGCGCGAGGGCAGGCAGCAGACATGGTGCTTGCGCCAGACATCCTCGATATCGCGCGTCGGCCCGGCCCAGCTGATCCCCGGCCGCGCCGACCATTCCCGCAAGGTCGCCTCCGGAACCGCCTTGGGGTTGGAGGGATCGGGCGCACCGTGCAGCGTCAGCTCGACGCGCGCGCCCTGCTTGCGCGCCAGCGTCACCGCCTCGACCGCAAGATCGACGCCCTTGGACCAGAGCATGCGAGCGACGAGCGCGACCTTGAGCGGTGGCTGCAGCGGCATCGGCTCGGGCATCAGGATCAGCGGATCGACCCCGGCGCCGCCGACAATCGCGACCTTGCCGGCATCAGCCGGATCGAGCCCGAGCGTCAGCGGGTCGTCGGGGTTCTCGAACAGGAAGCGCACCAGCGGTCCGTCGATGGCCTCGCGCAGCCAGAGTTTTGCTCCCAACCGCGCTGCATCAGCAAGTCCACCTTCGCGCGCTCCGAGGAAACCGAGGCCGGTCAGCGCGTAGACCCGCCGCTCGACCCCGGCGAGGCGCCCGGCGAGGCCAGCGAGCGCGATCGGCTTCAGCGCGATGCAATGCAGGATGTCCGGACGCTCCCGCTGGATCAGGCGCTTCAGCGCCATGACCTGCTTGACGAGGGCAACCGGCGAGAGCGAGCGCCGCTCCGCCTCAAGCGCAATCAATCGCGCGCCGGTCGCCTCGATCGCTTTGCGATGATTGCGCTCCCTAGCGATCACTGCGACGTCGAGCCCCATTTCGCCGGCGGCCCGCGCCATCGGCAGGAAATGCGACGCGAAGAACCAGTCCTCGGTGGCGACAAAAAGCAGCTTCTGGCGGGCCATGCCGCGCATCAGGCCGATGCCGCGCCGAAATGCAAGCGCTTCGCCGTCTTTCTCCCTCCCCACGGCCCTCATCCTGAGGAGCGCTCCGCAGGAGCGCGTCTCGAAGGATGCTCCAGGAGGCTCCCGGGATAGCTGGAGCATCCTTCGAGACGCCGCTGCGCGGCTCCTCAGGATGAGGGCTCATGAGAATTTGACGCCCTTGGACAGGGCCGCCATGCCCTGCGGTTGCTGGACGCCTGCCTCCGTGCTTGCGAAAAGGAGGCGAGTCTTCCTCCTCCAGAGAGACAAGTCATGGACAATCGCAACGACCTCTGGCGTCACGTCGACGCCAGCAAAGAGCGCTTCATCGAACTCAGCGACCGGGTCTGGGCCATTCCCGAGGTCTGCTACACCGAGAAGCGCTCGGTCGCCGAACATGTCGCGGAGCTCCAACACCAGGGCTTCCGGATCACCGAAAACGTCGCCGATATCCCGACCGCGGTGATCGGCGAGGCCGGCGAAGGCGGCCCGGTCATCGCCTTCCTCGGCGAATATGACGCCCTGCCCGGTCTCAGCCAGGAATCCGGTGTCGCCCAGCACAGCGAGATCGAGACCGGCGGCCACGGCCATGGCTGCGGCCACAACCTGCTCGGCTCGGCCGCCCTTCTCGCCGCGACCGCGATGAAGGACTGGCTCGCCGAGAACAAGCTGCCCGGCCGCGTCCGCTATTATGGTTGCCCGGCTGAGGAAGGCGGCGCCGCCAAGGCCTTCATGGTCCGCGCCGGCGCCTTCAAGGATGCCGACATCGCCATCTCCTGGCACCCCAGCAGCTTCTGGGAGGTCACCCCGCCGCTCTCGCTCGCCAACACCCGCGCCGACTTCATCTTCACCGGCCGTGCTTCGCACGCTGCCGCCTCGCCCGAGCTCGGCCGCAGCGCCCTCGACGCCGTCGAGCTGATGAGCGTCGGCGTCAACTACATGCGCGAGCACATGCCGAGCGACGCCCGCGTCCACTACGCCCTGCTCGACACCGGCGGCATCGCCCCCAATGTCGTCCAGGCCCATGCCCGGGTGCGCTATTCGATCCGCGCCCGCGACCTGCCCGGCATGCTGGAGCTGGTCGGCCGCGTCAAAAAAAGATCGCCGAGGGCGCCGCGCTGATGACCGAGACGACGGTCGAGATGAAGATCGTCAGCGCCGTCTCCAATGTCGTCGGCAACGGCCCGCTGGAAAAGGCGCTGCAGGGCATCATGGAGGATCTCGGCCCGCCGCATTTCGACGAGGCCGACAAGGAGTTCGCCAGGCAGATCCGCTCGACCCTGACGCAGAAGGACATCGACGCGATCTGGCGCTCGATCGGCCTGCCGAAGACCGATGCCGAACTGGCCGACTTCACCGTGCCGCTCGATGCGCCCCGCAACCCGGCGATCGGCTCGACCGATGTCGGCGATGTCAGCTGGGTCGTCCCGACCGTGCAGGCGCATGCGCCGACCGTCGCGATCGGCACGCCCTTCCACACCTGGCAGGTGGTGGCGCAGGGCAAGATGCCGGCCGCGCACAAGGCGATGGTCCAGGTCGCCAAGGCGATGGCGGCGACCGGCGCGGCCGTGCTGACCGATCCCCAGCTGATGGCAGCGGCCAAGGCCGACTTCCAGAAGCGCGTCGCAGCCGATGGCGGCTATACCTCGCCGGTTCCCCCGAGGTGAAGCCGCCGCTGACCATGTCGACCGGCGGCTGAACCGTCTTCCGGCATAAAAAGGCCCGCCGGGCGAACCGGCGGGCCAGGATGTCGGGCCGGGGAGGAAGGCCCGGAAAGCTCAGTAATAGGTGCGGCAGACGCGGCGGGTGCCGATATATTCGCCGTAATAGTTGACGCGGTCGACGAGCTGGCAGCGGCGGACCGGTGCGGGAGCATAAGCCGGGGCGTAGCCGTCGTCGTAGTAGCCATAGGCCGGGCCGCTGGCCGCGCCGGCGGCAAGGGCGCCGAGGGCGAGGGCGCCGACGATGCCGGCGCCGACCGCAGCGCCGCGATAATAGCGCGGGCGCGCCTCGGCATCAGCGGCGAAGACGGAAGCGCCCAGCGCCAAAGCGGCGACGGCGGCGGCGAAGCTCTTCTTGGTGCGGGTCATGTTCATTCTCCGAATGGATAGCCGGGTGGCGAACTGTTCGCCATGCTGCGGACTTGTCGGTCGCAGGACCGGAATCGCGCGGCTCGCATAAAAAATTCTCGAAATGCCGTCAGGTTCCGCTCAGCGCTCACGAACGACAGCTTGCTGGCTGGCGCCGTATGTCGCCGGATCGGGCGCTTCAGGATGGAGAAACCGCACCATGATGATCGGACGGCTCGCTCTCGCCATCGGCTTTGCGACCCTGCTCGCAGCGCCTCTCCGCGCCGAGCAATGGGCGAGCAGCTACACGGCCCATGACTACGCCAAATGCCGCAAGGACAAGGGCAATGGCGACCCGATCTCCATACACCGCTGCCCAGGCAAGGCGGGCATCATCGTGATCTGGACGGCCGGCGACGATTCCTCCTCCGTCGACTTCGGCGCCAGCCCGACGCAAGAGACGATCTCCGACAAGGCATCCTTCTTCGAGGTCGGCAAGACGATCGAATGGCGTGGGCCGAAGGGTAAGCGGCCCCTGGCGGCGATCGTGCGTTATGCGACCGGCGCGAGCGTCGGTAAGCTCAATGGGAGCCGGCTCGTCGTCTACCGGCTCGCACCCGACGGTGCCTCCTGCATCGTCGGCAGCGTCGATGCCCGCAAGCCGGACGCCAATAACTCAGCTCGCCGTCTCGCCGACGAGAAGTCTGCGAGCTTCCGCTGCGGCCAGGACGCCCGCTCCGAGGACTGAATTCTCAGCCGTAGAGATATTTCGGCAGCCAGAGCGCGATGCCCGGGAAGACATAGACCAGCACCATCGCCACCAGCACGATCCAGAGGAAGGGCATCACGCCGGAGAAGATCTGGTTGATGGTGACGTGTGGCGGCGCAATGCCCTTGAGGTAGAACGGCGCCATCGCCACCGGCGGCGACAGGAACGAGGTCTGGATGTTCAGGGCGATCAGGATGCCGAAGAACAGCGGGTCGATCTTGAAGAACTCGAGCAGCGGCAGGAAGATCGGCACGAAGATCACGATGATCTCGGTCCATTCCAGCGGCCAGCCCAGCACGAAGATGATCAATTGTGCCACGATCAGGAACATGGTCGGCGAGAGGTTGAGCGCCGTGACCAGGTTCTTGATCGGCTCGTGGCCGCCGAGGATGGCGAAGATCGACGAGAAGATGAAGGAGCCGACGAAGAGCCAGCAGACCATGGCCGAGGTCCGCGCGGTCAGTATCACCGACTCCTTGACCTTGGTGAAGGAGAGCGAGCGGTAGGCGGCGGCAAGGATCAGGCTGCCGAGTGAGCCGATCGCGGCTGCCTCGGTCGGGGTCGCCAGGCCGAAGAAGATCGCGCCCAGCACCGACATGATCAGGATGGTGAGCGGAAAGAAGCTGGTCAGCAGCGCCCAGACCACCGTCGTCCACGGTACGTCGGTCTGCTCCTTCGGCAGCTTGGGCGCCAGCGCCGGGTTGAGCCAGCAGCGGATCAGCACGTAGAGCATGTAGAGCCCGGCGAGCAGCAGGCCGGGGAACAGCGCCCCCGCATAGAGCTTCGGCACCGAGACGCCGGCGGTCGCGCCGTAGAGGATCAGCATCACCGAGGGCGGGATCAGGATCCCGAGGCAGCCGCCGGCACAGACCACGCCGGCCGAGAGCCTGACGTCGTAGCCGGCGCGCAGCATCGCCGGAAAGGCGAGCAGCCCCATCAGCGTCACTACCGCGCCGACGATCCCGGTCGCGGTCGCGAAGATCGCGCAGGTGGCGAGCGTCGCGATCGCAAGCGAGCCCGGTACATTGCCGAGCGCGAGCTGGATCGAGTGGAACAGCTTGTCGAGGATGTTCGCCCGCTCGATGATGTAGCCCATGAAGATGAAGAGCGGGATCGAGACCAGGACGTCGTTGGCCATCACCGAATAGGTGCGCTGGACCACTAGGTTGAAGACGATGTCGCCCATCGCCCAGTAGCCGAAGCCGACACCGAGCGCCATCAGCGTGAAGGCGATCGGGAAGCCGAGCATGATGAAGAAGATGAACAGGACGAGCATCACCACGCCCAGTTCCGGATTGCCCATGCCCAGCATCAGACCGTCTTCCCCGCATCCGGCGCGCCTTGCGTAGCGGCGGCGGCCTGTTCGAGAATGAGCTTCTCGGTTTCCTCGACATCGTGCAGACGCGGCGGCCATTCGCCCGTGCGCAGGCAGATGATGCAGCGCGCCACCTCGGCCATGCCCTGCAGCGTCATCAGCACCCCGGCGATCGGGATCAGCGACTTGAAATGATAGAGCGGCGGTCCGTTCGGCGAGTTCGAGGAGTGCTCGCCGATCATCCAGGAGAAGGCCGCGAATTTGTAACCGGCCCAGGCGAGCGCGATGATGCCCGGGAAGAAGAAGAGAAAATAGAGCGCGAGATCGAGCCGCGCCTGCGTCCGCGGGCTCCAGGCGCGATAAAGGAAATCGCCGCGGACATGCGCGTTGCGGGCGAGCGCATAAGGTCCGGCCAGCATGAACAGCGTGCCGTAGAGGATGTAGCTGACGTCGAAGGCCCATTCGGTCGGCGCGCGCAGCACGTAGCGGGCGAAGACCTCGTAGCTGATTGCCAGCGTCAGGATCAGGATCGTCCAGCCGGCGAGCTTGCCGATGGCCGTGTTGAACTTGTCGATCGCCAGGATCAGTCCCATGCGCGCCTGCTGCTGCTTCTCGGGCAAAGAACGCCCGCCACCGGGGACGATGGCGGGCGCGGCGTTGTCGAGGGCGACGCCTTCAGGTCTTGAAGAAGTGGTTGAAGGCGAGGTCGCGCGAGGGTTCGTTGACGCGCTGATAGGCGACCGTGCGCTTGACCCAGTCCTTCTGGCTGTCGACCACCTTCTTGAAGAACGGGCTCTCGCCGCCGAGCTTCTCCAGCACCTTGTCCCAGGCGGCAAGCTGCGCCTTGAGGATCACTTCCGGCGTCGTGACGACATTGACTCCCTTGCCCCGCAGCATTTCGAGATCCTTGGAATAGCGATCGAGCGCCTTCCAGATCATGTCGGAGGAGGCTGATTCGGCCGAGTACTTGATGATCGCCTTCTGCTCGGGCGAGAGCGCGTCGAACTTGGTCTTGTTGAAGAGCAATTCGAAGCTCTCCGCTGCCTGATGGTAGCTCTGCAGCATGTAGACCTTGGCGACGTCCTGGAAGCCGAGGATCGAATCCGAGGACGGGTTGTTGAACTCGGCGCCGTCGATGACGCCGCGCTCCAGCGCCGGCACGATCTCGCCACCGGCGAGGATGGTGACCGCCGCGCCCATCTCGCGCATCAGGTCGGCAGCGAGGCCAACGGTGCGGTATTTCAGGCCCTTGAAGTCATCGGCGGTCTTCAGCTCCTTCTTGAACCAGCCGAGGGGCTGGCACGGCATCGGCCCGGAGAAGAAGCCGACCAGATTGAGCTTGAGCTGGTTCTGGACGAGATCGTTGTAGAGATCATAGCCGCCGCCATGATTCATCCAGCCGAGGAAGTTGGTGGCATCCCAGCCCAGCGCCGGCGGCGTGCCGAACAGCGAGAACGCCTTGTTCTTGCCGTACCAATAGGCCGACACACCATGGCCGCCATCGAGAATGCCGGCCGCGACCGCGTCCTGCATCTGGAAGGCCGGCACGACGGCGCCGGCGGCGAGCACGTCGACCTTGAGCCGGCCGCCTGACATGTCGTTGATGCGCTTGGCGAAATCGCCGGCGAATTCGTGGAAGATGTCCTTGGTCGGCCAGGTCGACTGGAACTTCCAGGTCACGGTCTGCGCCCGGCTGACCTGCGGCATGGCGATTGCGCCTGCACCTGCGAGCCCGGCCACTTTCAGGAAATTGCGCCTATTGGCGCGCGTCTTCGTCGCTTCGGACGTCATGGTTCTCTCCCCAGAGAAACGGCGCCGTTGAAGCCGGCGTGCATTGTTTGCGGCTCTGATGGCCGCCAGCCTTCAGAGTTTCGGCCGCACGGAGAGATAGCAAGCGCGAAGGTCGTTGCACTTTAGTTGCAGACAGAAGGGATAATCTTCCCAAGAGAATGAGTGCTATTCCCCAGCGGAAAGAAACGGCATGGCGAAGGCCTGTGCCTCAAAAGAAAACGGCGCCGCATCATATGCGGCGCCGTCAGCGATCAAGTGGGTTCGATCGAGAATTCCTGTTCAGCGGCGCTTACCGGCGACCCGCATCTCCATGTACTGCACGGCCTCGAGCAGGACGCGGCGCGGCCGCTCGGCGTCACGCTTGGCCTGCTCGGCCTTGCGCTGCACCTCGCGCTCGATCTCGGCCAGACGCTCGGCCTCTTCCTGGGCCGCACGCTCCAGGGCGGCGAGGCGCTCGGCTTCGAGGCGCTCCGCTTCCTTCTTGGCATCGCGCTCGGCCCGCGCGGCGATGATCGCTTCGCGCTCGGCCCGACGCTGCACCATCACCGGATCGTCCGGCCCTGGACGCTTCTTGAAGCGCTCGAGCAGGGCCTTCTTCGCACTGGCGGAATTGGCCTGGCGATCGGTGAAATGGCGGTCGTTCGGATTCTTCAAGGTTGGCCTTCTGGAGTTGCTCGGGCGAAATTGCCGCCCGCGCGCTTCAGATAGTGCAGCGCGCGGGGTTTTTGTAGTGAAATCAGCGCGGGGCGGCTGCGCCGGCAGCGCGGGGCTTGAGCACCTTCGGCTTCGGCGCGGCAATCAAGCCCTCGCGCTGGGCCTGCTTGCGGGCGAGCTTGCGGGCGCG
The DNA here is from genome assembly GCF_030144325.1 of Bosea vestrisii. NCBI lineage: Bacteria > Pseudomonadati > Pseudomonadota > Alphaproteobacteria > Hyphomicrobiales > Alloboseaceae > Allobosea > Allobosea vestrisii. The sequence continues at coordinate 2,699,179 of NZ_CP126307.1, forward strand.
GCGGACGGCCTCGGCCTTTTCGCGGGCGCGCTGCTCGGACGGCTTCTCATACGAAGCGCGACGCTTCATCTCGCGGAACACGCCTTCGCGCTGCAATTTCTTCTTCAGAACGCGAATGGCCTGATCGACATTATTGTCGCGCACGAGAACCTGCATCCGTGTCTCCAGCTTTGCAGGATGGAAGGAAAAAGGGCCAGGCTGAGCCCGACCCTTGATGAATTGTGCGCCCCGGTAACAGAATTCAGCGGCCAGCGCCACCCCTCTTGTGCCTCGTCTCGTGCATGGCAAACCCGCATCCCCTTTACGCCCCTTGGCATGGCACGGCCCGCCATGCACCCTTGACCCCCCTCGATCACGCCGGACACCATGGACGCCCAAGCCGCCAACGAGCTCTTTCCCCATATCCGCATCGTCATCGGCATGGTGGTCGGTCTCGGGATCACGCGGCTGCTCACTGGCCTCGCCCGGCTGATCCAGCACCCGAAGCGCTATCGCCTCTCGGCGATTCATCTGCTCTGGGTCTTTTCTCTGCTCGTCGAACTCGCCTTGTTCTGGTGGTGGGAGTTCGCGCTGTCCCGGCTGCCGAGCCTGACCTTCGGCACCTTCATCTTCCTGATCGTCTACGCGCTGACGCTCTTCCTGCTCTGCGCACTGCTGTTCCCCGATGATCTCGACGAATATGCCGATTACGAGGACTATTTCCTCAACCGCAGGCGCTGGTTCTTCGGCCTCTTCGCGCTGACCTTCGTCCTCGACGTCGTCGATACCGCGATCAAGGGCTCCGAGCGCTGGAGCCATTACAGCGCCGATTATCTCGTCCAGGTCCCGCTCGGCCTAGGGCTCTGCCTGCTTGCCTCGCTCTTCGCCAACAAGCGCCTGCAACTCGCAACAGCGTTGCTCCACATCGCCTACCAGGCCTACTGGATCGTCCGGGTGCTCGGCGCGCCGGTCTGAAGCGCCTCTACCACACGGGGCGCAGCGGCAATGCGCCCGCGCTGCTTTACAATGCCGGCGATTTGGCCAAGGAACGGCGACAGGCACTGTCTTGCCCGCCTTGAAGCCCGGTCCCACCGTGAACCTGCCTGCCCTCGATCAGTTCCGCCGCATCGTCGTCAAGGTCGGCTCGTCCCTGCTCGTTGATCGCGCACAGGGGCGCCTGCGCCATGCCTGGCTCGCCGCGCTCGCCGAGGACCTCGCCGAACTGCACGGCCGCGGCGCCGACGTTCTTGTCGTTTCTTCCGGTGCGATTGCGCTCGGCCGCACCGTGCTGAAATTGCCGGCTGGCCCGCTCAAGCTCGAGGAAAGCCAGGCCTCCGCCGCGATCGGCCAGATCGCGCTCGCCCGCAACTGGTCGGAAGCGCTTGGCCATCACGGACTCAATGCCGGCCAGATCCTGTTGACGCTCGCCGATACCGAGGAGCGCCGGCGCTATCTCAACGCTCGCGCGACGCTCGGCCGGCTGCTCGACCTGCGTGCGGTTCCGGTCATCAACGAGAACGATACCGTCGCAACCTCCGAGATTCGCTATGGCGACAATGACCGGCTCGCCGCCCGCGTCGCCACCATGGCCGGCGCCGACCTCCTGGTGTTGTTCTCCGACATCGACGGGCTCTACACCGCCCCGCCTTTATCGAGCCCGGACGCCAGGCACATCCCGGTCATCCCGGCGATCACGCCCGCGATCGAGGCGATGGCCGGCGGCGCGGCCTCCGAGCTCTCACGTGGCGGCATGCGCACCAAGATCGAGGCCGGCAAGATCGCGACCGCCGGCGGCGCCCATATGCTGATCGCCGACGGCCGCGCCAAGAACCCGCTGCGCGCCGTCGCCGAGGGCGCGCGCTGCTCCTGGTTCCTCAGCGCCTCGACACCCGCCACCGCGCGCAAGACCTGGATCGCCGGCTCGCTCGAACCGCGCGGCACGCTCCATGTCGATGACGGCGCCGCCCGGGCGCTGCGCGGCGGCGCGAGCCTGCTGCCGGTCGGCGTGACCCGGATCGAGGGCGCCTTCAGCCGCGGCGATGCCGTGGTGATCCGTGCCGGCGACGGCAGCGAGCTCGGCCGTGGCCTCGTCGCCTATGATGCGGAGGAGGCGGCGCGCGTCCTCGGCAAGGCCTCGCGCGATATCGCGGCGGTGCTCGGCTATCCCGGCCGTGCCGAGATGATTCACCGGGACGACATGGCGCTGCGCCTCGGCTACGATCCAGGCGTGTGAGTGAAATCCAGGCCGATGATGACCAGTGAGAGCGCAAGGCGCCCCCCGCGCCCGACAACGAGAACGGCGACGTCGCCGTACTGATGCGCGGCCTCGGCCGCGGCGCGCGCGCTGCGGCGCGTCAGGTAGGCACCGCGCCGGCTGAGCAGCGTGACCGCGCACTCGCCGCGATGGCGACGGCCCTGCGCGGGCGCGCCCCGGCGATTCTCGCCGCCAATCGTCAGGACCTCGCCGATGGGCAGGCCGCCGGGCTCGCCGCCTCATTCATCGACCGGCTCGCCCTCGACGATGTCCGCCTGGAGGCGATCGCCCAGGCTGTCGCCGATATCTCCGCCTTGCCCGACCCGGTCGGGCGGGTGCTTGCAAGCTGGACGCAGCCCAATGGCTTGTTCTTCGAGCGCGTCGCCACCCCGCTCGGCGTCGTCGCCGTGATCTTCGAGAGCCGGCCCAACGTCACGGCCGACGCCGGCGCGCTTTGCCTGAAGAGCGGCAATGTCGCGATCCTGCGCGCCGGTTCCGACAGTTTCCGGACATCGAGCGAGATCGCCGCCGCGATGCAGGACGGGCTTAGCCTCGCCGGCCTGCCGCGCGAGGCGATCCAGCTCGTGCCGAGTCGCGATCGCGCCGCCGTCGGAGAGATCCTCAAAGGGCTCGATGGCGTGATCGACGTGGTCGTGCCGCGTGGCGGAAAAAGCCTGGTGGCGCGGGTGCAGAAGGAGGCGCGCGTACCGGTCTTCGCCCATCTCGACGGCAACTGCCATGTCTATGTCCATGCGCAGGCTGACCTCGCCATGGCCCGCGCGATCCTCCTCAACGCCAAATTGCGCCGTACCGGTGTCTGCGGCGCCGCGGAGACTCTGCTGGTCGACGAAGCTTGCGCGACGACGCATCTGAAGCCGCTCGTCACCGCCTTGCTCGACGACAACTGCGCCGTGCGTGGTGATGCGGCGACGCTGAGCATCGATTCGCGGGTCACACCGGCGAGCGAGGAGGATTGGCGGACCGAATATCTCGACCGCATCATCGCGGTGAAGGTGGTTCCCGGCCTCGACGCCGCGATTGCGCATATCGAGACCTATGGCTCGCATCATACCGATGCGATCGTGACGGGGGACGAGGCCGCGGCGCAGCGTTTCCTCGCCGAGGTCGATTCGGCGATCGTCCTTCACAACGCCTCGACCCAGTTCGCCGATGGCGGCGAGTTCGGCTTCGGTGCCGAGATCGGCATCGCCACCGGCCGCATGCATGCGCGCGGTCCCGTTGGCGTCGAGCAGCTCTGCTCCTTCAAATATCGGGTCCATGGCCGGGGTCAGGTCCGCCCGTGAGCGCCGAGGAGCTGCGCCTGCCGCCGCACGCGCCCGGTTTGCGCATCGGGCTGTTCGGCGGCACCTTCAACCCAGCCCATGACGGCCACCGCATGGCGAGCCTGACCGCTTTGCGCCGGCTCCAGCTCGACCGGGTCTGGTGGCTGGTCACGCCCGGCAACCCCTTGAAGGACAACCACGCCTTGCCGCCGCTCACGCAGCGCATCGCAACGGCCCGAGCGCTCGCCAATCACGGCCACATCAATGTCACCGGCATCGAGGCGACGCTGCGTACACGCTACACCGCCGACACGCTGCGCCAGCTGAAGCGCCGCTGCCCGGGTGTGCGCTTCGTCTGGATCATGGGGTCGGACAACCTGGCGAATTTCCATCATTGGAACGAATGGCGCGCCATCGCCAGGATGATGCCGATCGCGGTGATCGACCGCCCGGGCTCGACCCTCCATTCGGTCGCCTCCCCCGCCGCCAACTGGATGGCGCGCTGGCGGTTACCCGAGAATCAGGGGGCAGCTCTGCCTGTGCGCACGCCGCCAGCCTGGATCTTCCTGCACGGGCGGCGCTCCGAGCTATCCTCGACCTATCTGCGCGAGCTCGCCGAAAACAATTGAATTTCGCCCTTCCGGCGCTTAAATTGGGGTTCCGCGCCCCGAGGGCGTCGTCATGTGAGGATTAAGACTCTGGACCGTCAATCGATCGGCGAAGCTGCCACCACGCCGCTTCCCCCGGCTGCCCCGACCGACAACCCGGCTGCGTCCAGCATTACGCTCGCCTTGCAGGTCCTGGACGACATGAAGGCCGAGGACGCCACCGTGATCGATCTGGTCGGCAAGACCTCGCTGGCAGACGCCATGATCATCGCCTCCGGACGGGTTAACCGCCATGTCGGCTCGATCGCCGACAGCCTGGTCGAAGCTTTCAAGAAGGCCGGCCACGAGACGCCGAAGGTCGAGGGCATTCCGGCCTGCGACTGGGTGCTGATCGATACCGGCGACCTGATCATCCACATCTTCCGGCCGGAAGTGCGCCAGTTCTACAATCTCGAGAAGATGTGGGGCGCCGACCGGCCGCGCGAGCGTCTCGACGGCTGATCCCTAGCTCTTCGTGCGCCTTTCGGTCATCGCCGTCGGCCGCCTCAAGGACGGGCCGGAGCGCGATCTCTGCGCCCGCTATCAGGAACGCGCTCAGGGCCTTGCCCGCGGACTCGGCCTGAGCGGACCCGATGTCGTCGAGCTCGCCGAAAGCCGGGGCCGGCGCACCGAAGAGCGCCGCCGCGAGGAAGCGAAGCTGATCTTGGAGCGCCTGCCGCTCTCCGGGCTCGTCATAGCCCTGGACGAGCGTGGCAGGAGCCTCGACAGCGACGCCTTCGCTAGCCGGCTCGCCAGCGCGCGCGACGGCGGCACCCCCGCCGCAACCCTACTGATCGGCGGCGCCGACGGGCTCGATGCCGAACTGCGCGAACGCGCCACGCTGGTGCTCTCCTTCGGCGCGCTGACCATTCCACACCAGATCGTCCGGGCGCTCGTGCTCGAACAGCTCTATCGGGCGATGACGATCATGGCCGGCCACCCTTATCATCGGGCATGACCCGCCCCTCCCGGCTGATTCGGATCTCGCACGCACTCCGGCCCTGGCCGGCGCTGCTGTGGGCTTGCCTCATAGCCGGCACTGCCGTGGCTCAGACGGCTCCCGCCCCTGATTCGGAGCAGACCACCCGCGAGACCGAGCAGAAGCGTGAGGAGAAACGCGCCCGCGAGGCCGAGCTCAAGGCGATCGAGGAGCGGCTCGCCGGCAGCGCCGAGGCCCGCGCCAAGCTCGAAGCCGAGATCGCCGGCATCCGCGCCGACCGCACCAAGCTGAACCAGGCCCTGCTCGATACCACCGCCCGCACGCAAGGCGCTGAAGGCCGCATCGGCGGGCTCGAACAGCGCCTTTCCCTGCTGCAGACCAGCGAGACCGCGATCCGGCGTTCGCTGGAGAGCCGGCGCGGCCTGATCGGCGAGGTGCTGGCAGCGCTGCAGCGAATCGGCCGCCGGCCGCCGCCGGCCGTGCTGGTCCGGCCAGAGGATATCCTCGAAGCAGTACGCGCCTCGATGCTGCTCGGCGCGGTCGTGCCCGATCTGCGCCAGGAGATCGCGATCCTCGGTACCGACCTGGCCGAGTTGGTGCGCCTGCGCGAGCGCATTGCCGAGGAGCGCAAGGCGATCGCCGGCGAGATGGAGGGGTTGGCCGGCGAGCGCCAGCGCCTGGCATCACTGATCGAGGCGCGGCGCGTCCGCGAGGCGAGCGCCGCGCAGGACATCGAGACGCAGCGTGCCACCGGCAGTGAGCTCGCGGGACAGGCCAAGACCCTGCGCGACCTCGTCGAACGCATCGAGAAGGATATCTCGTCCACCACCCGCGCCGCCGAGGCCGCCCGCCGGGCGATCGAGGCCGAGACGCAGGAGCAACGCCAGCGCATGGCGCAGCTGGCCTTTCGCGACCCTGCCCGGCTCGCCCCCAAGGCGGCCTTCCAGGAATTGCGCGGGATGCTGCCTTTGCCGGTGGCAGGTTCACAATTGCGTGGATTCGGTGCAACTGACGAAATTGGCGCCGCCGCACGCGGAATTTCGCTTTCAACCCGGCGCAATGCCGTGGTTTCGTCACCTTCCGATGGCTGGGTGGTCTACGCTGGACCGTTCCGCTCCTTTGGCCAACTCTTGATCCTCAATGCCGGCAATGGTTACTATGTTCTTCTGGCGGGCATGCAGCGCATCGATGTTTCGTTGAACCAGTTTGTGCTGGCGGGAGAGCCAATCGCGGTAATGGGCGAGACCGCGGAAGCGGCTGCGACGAATGTAGGAGCGGGGGCCGGCGAGCCGGTCCTCTATGTCGAATTCAGGAAAGACGGCGTCTCGATCGATCCGACGCCGTGGTGGACGAAATCGCAAGGCGAAAAGGTTCGCGGATGATGCGCAAGGTTTCTCTCGTTCTGGCCGGCGCCATCGCCGGCGCGGGGCTCACTGGTGTCGCGACGCAGACGAGGCTGTTCTCGTCGACCAGCGCGGTCGCGGCGTCAGCCGAGGTCTACCGCAGCCTCAATCTCTTCGGCGACATCTTCGAGAAGATCCGCACCGACTATGTCGAGAAGCCGGATGAGCAGAAGCTGATCGAGGCGGCCATCAACGGCATGGTCTCCTCGCTCGACCCGCATTCGGGCTATCTCGACGCCAAGAGCTTCCGCGACATGGATATCGACATGCGCGGCCAGTTCGGCGGGCTCGGCATCGAGGTGACGATGGAGGACGGCGTCCTCAAGGTCGCCAAGCCGATCCGCGACACGCCCGCCTCCAAGGCCGGCATCCTGGCCGGCGACATGATCCGCCAGATCGACGGCGACGAGGTCAAGGGCCTCAGCCTCAACCAGGCGGTCGAGAAGATGCGCGGCATCATCAACACGCAGGTGAAGCTCAAGATCGAGCGCCCCGGCAAGACCGAGCCGCTGGAATTCACCCTGACCCGGTCCAACATCGTCGTGCCGGCGGTCGAGGAGCGCGTCGAGGGCGATGTCGGCTATATCCGCATCGGCACCTTCAGCGAACAGACCTATGAGGGCCTGCGCAAGGGGCTCGACAAGGTCAATGCCGAGATCGGCTTCGACAAGGTCAAGGGCTACATCATCGACCTGCGCAACAACCGCGGCGGCCGTCTCGACCAGTCGGTGCTGGTCTCCGACGCCTTCCTCGAGCGCGGCAAGATCGTCTCCACCCGCGGCCGCAACGCCGAGGAAACCCAGGTCTTCAACGCCAAGTCGGGCGATCTGACCAAGGGCAAGCCGGTCGTCGTGCTGATCAACGGCTCCTCCGCCTCCGCCGCGGAGATCGTCGCCGGCGCCCTGCAGGACCACAAGCGCGCCACCGTCATGGGCTCGCGCTCCTTCGGCAAGGGCTCGGTGCAGACCGTCATCCGCCTCGGCGACAATGGCGGCCTGCGACTGACCACGGCGCGCTACTACACCCCGTCCGGCAACTCGATCCAGGCCAAGGGCATCACGCCCGACATCGAGATCATCCAGGATGTGCCGGCCGAGCTGAAGGAAAAGATCGAGAACAAGGGCGAGGCCTCGCTCAAGGGCCATCTGCGCAATGGCGACGGCAAGGAGGAGCAGGCCGGCTCGCCGTCCTACGTTCCGATCGATCCGGCCAAGGACACCCAGCTCGCCGCGGCGCTCAACCTACTGCGCGGCAAGAAGGACGTGGCATTGCCTGCCACTCCGGCTCCCGCCCCGACTCCTGCGCCCGCTCCGGAGGCCGGCAAGTCGGACTGAGCAAGTCCGACCAGGAGCCGCTGGACTTTCCAGCCCAGCAACACGGCACTTGTGCAACGGCCGCAGGAGATTGTTTTCCCTGCGGCCGATTGGCGATTGATTCTAGCCCGAATCATCCGACTCTAGCGGTGCGAACTGATTCGCAAACGTGATGACGTCGAAGAGGACGGCGCTTCTTGGCCGGATTGCCGCTCAGCGAACTCGACCAGCCGCTCGGGCAGGCGAAGCGTGCGCATGCGCCTTGGCCCTATGGGCGCTGGCTCTGGCGCGGCCTGACCAGCGCTCTGGCTATCGTCTTTACAGGGCTCGCCCTTTATGCGGCGCTGAAGCGCGACCCCGTCGGCGGCGAGCCGATCGCGACCGCCATGATCCGCGAGCGCCCCTCGGCTCCCGATATCGCCAACGTCCCGCCTCAGCCCGCCACGGCTGAGGAAAGGCGTGGCCCCGCCAGTGCCAACCAGCTCGAAACCGACTCCGGCGTCACCGTCGTCCGGCCGGGTGCCGACGCCCCCGGTGCGATCATCATCACCGTGCCCGACGACGGCGCGATAAAGCTTGCACCGTCGCCAGACAAGCGCCTCGTCGAACGCACCCGGCATGGCCTCCTGCCGAAAATCGGCCCCGATGGCGCGACACCGCTGCAGGTCTATGCGCGCCCGCTCGGCCCCGCCCCCGCCGGCAAGCCGGCCGGCCGGATCGCGATTCTCGTCGGCGGCCTCGGCATCAGCCAGAGCTCGACCAGCGAGGCGATCGCGCGCCTGCCGGGACCTGTCTCGCTCGCCTTTGCCCCCTATGGCGCCGATCTGGAGAAGACCGTGCAGCGGGCGCGCAGCGAGGGCCACGAGGTCTTCCTGCAGGTGCCGATGGAGCCGTTCGACTATCCCGACAACGATCCGGGGCCCCATACCCTGCTCACCGGGCCGAAGGGCAGCGATAATCTCGACCGGCTGCAATGGGCGCTCGGCCGCGTCACCGGCTATGTCGGCATCGTCAACTTCCTCGGTGGCCGCCTGACTGCCGACGATACGGCGCTGACGCCGCTGCTGCGTGAAATCGCCGGTCGCGGCCTGATGGTCGTCGACGATGGCTCCTCGCCGCGCAGCCTGCTCGCATCGGCGGCGACGAAGGCCCAGATTCCAGCACTCAAGGCTGACCTCGCGCTCGACGCCGTGCCGCGCGCCGAGACGATCGATCGGGAGTTGCAGCGGCTGGAGACGCTCGCCCGCGACCAGGGCGCCGTCATCGCCACCGCCAGCGCCTTGCCCGTCACGATCGAGCGTATCACCCGTTGGGCCCGCACACTCGAGGGCAAGAACCTGGTCATCATCCCGGTCAGCGCCGCCCGCGGCTTCCGCAACCCTTCGACCACCGGCTCGCTGCGATGACCAGACCTCCCGCCGGCTACCGTCCCTGCGTCGGCCTTGCCCTGTTCAACCCGGCCGGCCTCGTCTTCATCGGACGCCGCGCCAACCGCAGCCAGCGCGAGCATGTCGCGCCGGGCCATGAATGGCAGATGCCGCAAGGCGGCATCGATGCCGGCGAACAGCCGATCGAGGCCGCCTACCGCGAACTGCGCGAGGAGACCAATGTCTCGTCGGTCTCGCTGCTCGCCGAGGCGCCCGATTGGCTGAGCTATGACCTGCCGCGCGAGATCGGCAAGGAGGCCTGGCGCGGCCGCTATCGCGGCCAGTCGCAGAAATGGTTCGCCTTCCGCTTCGACGGCGACGAGAGCGAGATCAACATTCTCTCGCCGGCCGGCGGCCACAAGGCGGAGTTCGATGCCTGGCGCTGGGTCGAGCTGGCAGAGACGCCGGAGCTGATCATCCCGTTCAAGCGCGACGTCTATCGCGAGGTCGCACGCCTGTTCGCAGGACTGGCGCGGTGAGCGCCCGGCGCAAAAGGCAGGACCGTCACGAAACCCTTACATGGCGGCCCGATTCTGCTGCGATGACCGATTCGGTGCAGAAGCTCTACGCCGCCGTCCTCTCGGCCCGCGCCCGCGATCCGGCCCGATCCCGAACCGCCAAACTGATCCGCGAAGGCGTGCCGAAAATGGCCAAGAAGCTCGGCGAGGAGGCGGTCGAAGTCGGCATCGAGGCGGTCCAGAACAATCGCCCCGCGGTCGTCCGCGAAAGCGCCGACCTCCTCTATAATCTCGTCGTGCTGTGGAGCGAGCTCGGCATCACACCGGGCGAGATCTGGCGTGAGATGGACCGCCGCGAAGAGCTCTACGGCATCGCCGAGAAGCTGCCGAAATCCAGGCATGCCGGCCAGCCGCTGGCCGGCGAGACGAGCAAGGACCGAACCCGGCACGAGGTTCCGCATCCGCTCCTGCTGCAGGGCAAGCACCGCTGACGGCTTTCTGGCAGCCAGCTGGTCCGAGCTCCGAGAGAAAGCGAACGAAGAGGGCAGAACGGGGCTTGCCAAGCGCGGCGCGAGCCTTTAAGTCGGCTTTCGTCAGCCCCGGCGGCCTTTAAAACCGCTCCGCTGTCACGCGCCCGTAGCTCAGCTGGATAGAGCATCAGACTACGAATCTGAGGGTCAGAGGTTCGAATCCTTTCGGGCGCGCCATTTCCACACAAATCTGCGAACACCCTGCGCGTTGGCGGGCCATCCCCTGTGGCCTGCGCTCGCACATGGATGTTGCTGACGACACGGACGCTGCCCTCGTCCACCTCCCCCAGTTCGAGCAGCCCCCAAGGTAGCCTTTCCTAAAACGGGATCGGCCCGTGTGCCTGCCGAGATGCGGCATGGCGCGCCGGCACCGCCTTCCTCATTGCAACAGGCGGGCGACTGCGCCGATGCGAGGCTGGATCGACAGGTCCTCACCATCCGGAGCAGCCTCGAGCCTCTGCAGGATTGGGCAATGGGGGCGGTGGTCGCCCTGACAGGCGTTGGCGAGCAAGGTGAGCGTATGCGCCATGTCCTGCAGGCCCTTGATCTTCGCCTCCAGCCCTTCGATGTGCGCCTGCGCCAAGCGTTTGACCTCGGCGCTCTGCCGGGTCTCGTCACGCCACAGGCCTAGGAGATTGCTGATATCGGCAACCGAAAAGCCGAGATCGCGCGCGCGGCGGATGAAGCGCAGCATATGGACGTCTGTGCCCGAGTAATCGCGGTAGCCAGAGGACTTCCGGTCGGCAGCCGGAATGAGGCCGGTCTGCTCGTAGTAGCGAATCATCTTGGCCGAAACGCCCGATGCTTTCGATGCCCGTCCAATGTTCATCAGCATTCTCCGTAAACTGGTGCGACGGCCGACCCGAATGTAGGGTTGGCGCCGCAGTCGCCTCAGTTCGCCACCTTGAACCCGCGCAACCGCAGCGCATTGCCGAGCACGAACACGCTCGACAGAGCCATGGCGCCCGCGGCAAAGACTGGCGACAGCAGGATGCCATAGGCCGGATAGAGAACGCCCGCCGCGACCGGGATCAGAGCCGTGTTGTAGGCAAACGCCCAGAACAGATTCTGCCGGATGTTGCCGATCGTCGCCTTTGACAGAGCGATTGCGTTGGATACGCCCTGCAGGCTGCCTGACATCAGGACCACGTCCGCCGCCTCGATTGCGATGTCCGTACCCGTGCCGATGGCAAGACCGACATCGGCCTCCGCCAGTGCCGGGGCGTCGTTGATGCCATCCCCCACGAAGGCGACCTTGCCGTACTTGGCCTTGAGGCGGCGAACCGCATCGACCTTGCCGTCCGGCAGCACTTCCGCCACCACCTCGTCGATCCCCAGCCGAGCCGCGATGGCCCTGGTCGTGCGGGCATTGTCGCCGGTGATCATCGCGACCTTGAGGCCGAGATCATGCAGGGCCTTGATCGCCGCAGGCGTGGTGCCCTTGATCGGGTCGGCCACGGCGATGATCGCCGCGAGCGTGCCGTCGATCGCGGCATAGAGCGGCGACTTGCCCTCATTGCCCAGACGCTCGGCAACCCCAGAGAACGCTGCCATGTCATGGCCGAGTTCGACCATGTAGCGGTCCGCGCCGATCTCGACAGGCTTGCCGTCGACCTTGGCCTTGACGCCGAAGCCCGTCACCGATGCGAAGTCGGTCACGGCCCGCAACGAAAGGCCTTCCCCAGCGGCCGCGTCCGCAATCGCACGGGCAATCGGGTGCTCCGACTTGGCCTCGACGGCAGCGACAAGACTGAGGACTTTCGAGCGGTCGAAGCCGGCGGCGAGTTCCAGATCGGTCAAGGCCGGCTTGCCCTCGGTCAGAGTACCGGTCTTGTCGAGCGCCACGACCTTGGCGTCCTTCAGCAACTGGAGCGCTTCACCCTTGCGGAAGAGCACGCCGAGCTCGGCGCCGCGACCGGTGCCGACCATGATGGAGGTCGGCGTCGCCAGACCCATGGCGCACGGGCAAGCGATGATCAGGACGGCAACGGCGTTGACCAGCGCGAAGCTGAGCGCGGGCGACGGGCCGAAATAGAGCCAGGCCGCGAAGGTCAACGCCGCCACGGCGAAGACTGCCGGTACGAACCACATCGTGACCTTGTCGACCAGCGCCTGGATCGGCAGCTTGGAGCCCTGCGCCTCTTCGACCATGCGGATGATCTGCGACAGCACGGTGTTGCCGCCGACCGCCGTGGCGCGGAACGCGAACGCGCCGTTCTGGTTGACCGTGCCGCCGACGATCTCGCTGCCGACCGACTTTGAAACCGGGATCGGTTCGCCGGTGATCATCGACTCGTCGACATAGCTGGCGCCTTCGACCAATTCGCCGTCGACGGGCAGACGTTCGCCGGGACGGACCTCGACGATATCGCCGGAAGCGACCGAGCCGATCGGCAGATCGATCGTCTTGCCGTCCCTGCGGACGCGTGCCGTCTTGGCTTGCAGGCCGGCCAGGCGCTTGATCGCTTCGGATGTCCGGCCCTTGGCCCGGGCCTCGAGCAGGCGGCCGAGCAGGATGAGCGTCACGATGACCGCGGCGGCTTCGAAATAGACGTTGATCGTTCCGGGCGGCAGAAAGCCTGGTGCGAAGGTCGCGACCAGCGAATATCCATAGGCGGCGAGCGAACCGACAGCCACGAGCGAGTTCATGTCTGGGGCGAGACGCCAGAGCGCCGGGAGCCCCTTGTCATAGAAACGAATGCCCGGGATGAAGAGCACGAGCGTCGTCAGTGCGAACTGGATGTACCAGCTCCATTGCATGCCGATCGTCGATTCGATGAGGCCATGCACGCCCGGGATGAGGTGCGATCCCATCTCGATGAGAAAGACCGGCGCGGTGAGCGCCGCCGCGATGGTGAAGTCGCGGGTCAGTTCGCGGCGCTCTGCGTCCTTCTTCTCCGCTCGCTCGGCGGTCTCGTCCTCGCCGCCATTGCCGTTGGCTGCGCCAATGAGCTTTGCCTCGTAGCCGGCGTCCTCGATCGCCGCAATCAGGATCGCCGTGTCGGCCGTTCCCCGGATCGTGGCGCGCTCTGTCGCCAGATTGACGACCGCCTCCGTCACGCCGGGAACAGCCTTCAGCGCGCGCTCGACACGGCCGACGCAGGATGCGCAGGTCATGCCTTCGATCGATAGCTCCGTGGGACCGGCCGAGCCGGCAGATGTCTCCGGCACGGAATAGCCGACGTCTTCGATGGCCTCGACAAGCGTTGCGCGGGCGACAACCGATCTGGTCGTGACGCTCGCACGCTCCGTCGCCAGGTTGACCGATACGGTCTCAACGCCCGGGACGGCCTTCAGGGCTCTTTCGATACGACCGACGCAGGACGCGCAGGTCATACCCTCGATGGGTAGCGATATCGTCCCAGGCAAGTCTGTTGCTCGAACGGGGGCATTCATAGCCGCCTCCTCTATCGTTCCGAAATTCAAGTTCGGGCTGAGGGTGAGGCTTCCAACCATGGGAAGGTCAATAGCAAAAATTCATCTCGTTCAGCCCTTGACCTTCCCATGGTTGGAAGCCCCACCTTGAGCGTCATGAAGCCCAAACCAAGGAGAATTCCAATGGAACTCAGAATCGAGAGCATGACCTGCGGCGGCTGCGCCAAATCCGTCACCAAGGCGATCCAGTCAGTCGATCCCGCCGCCAGGATCGAAGTCGAGCCCGCCGCACGCACGGTCAAGGTCAAGACGAGCGCAAGCTCGGCGGCCCTTCAGCAAGCCCTGGAAAAAGCCGGCTATCCGGCAATCGCGAACTGAGCCGGAGCGAGATCATGAACAAGCTCACCCCGATCTTCATCGCAGGAGCGCTCGCCATCAGCGCCGGCCTCGCGATCGCACAGAGCCAAATGAACAAGGACAATCCTATGAAAGGTCACACTATGCCGGGCCACGCGATGCCGGCCTCCGACACCCCATCCACGAAAGCCTACCTCGCCGCCAACGATCGCATGCACAAGGACATGATGGTCAAGTTCACCGGCGATGCCGACGTCGACTTCATGCGCGGCATGATCCCGCACCATCAGGGGGCGATCGAGATGGCGAAAATCGTGCTCGAGCACGGCAAGGATCCGCAGGTCCGAAAACTCGCCGAAGAGGTGATCAAGGCCCAGGATGGCGAGATCGCCATGATGAAGAAGTGGCTCGCCGACCGCGGCAAATAGCAACGGTCCGCCAGCCCGGACACAGCTTCGGCGATGCTGCTCCGGGCTCTGGCCGCTTCACCCACCTCGCCCTGAGCAGAGTCCGCAAACGTCCGGCCGTCATGAGCCGCAGGCAGCTTCAGCTTTTTCGCGCCGTCAGCACGAACATCGGCACATCGCCGGGATAAGGCGACGCCGAGAACAGATGCTGCCAGCTCTGAGCCGGACCGAACCCCGCTTCGGTCAGCATTGCCCGGGCATCGCCCTCCGTCAGCCCGTCATGGCGCGGCAGGCTGGCGGCGAGGCTGCCCGGATAGGTCGAGCGATATTGCGCCGCGACCGACCAGAGCCCGTCCGAGACCAGCACCAGGCCGCCCGGGCGCAGGATCAGTTGCGCCTTGCGCAGCGCTGCCATCGGCTCGGGAAGCGTCCAGAGGACGTTGCGCAGCGTCACGATATCGGCGGAAGCTGGCGCGAACGGCGCCTCCTCGATCAGGGCCTGTTCGAAGCTGACCTCGAGCCCGGACGCCTCGGCGGCCTGCCGGGCGGCAGCGAGCATGCCTTCGGAGCCGTCGCAGGCGCGCACGCGATGGCCGAGCGAAGCTGCGATCAGTGCGCAGGCCCCCGTCCCCGTGCCGAGGTCGACCAGATCCTTCGCGCCTTGCGTCTCGAAGGCGGCAGCGAGGACGTCGCGCCAGAGCGAAGCCTGCGCGATGTGGGAGGCGACGCCATCGAACGCCGGCGCGCGCCGGGTCCAGTAATCGGAAACCTGGGCCTGTGCCTCAGCTGCTTTCACGACTGCCTCCGTTCCGTCTCGACCAGATATTCGATGTGCCGGCGTCCCGACGCCCCCTCGCGGATCGAGACCGCGACGCCGAAGATGCGCTGGATCGCCTCGGGTGTGAGAACCTCGTCCGGAGGACCTGCCGCCTGCAACCGCCCCTCATGCAGCAGCGCGATCTCGTCGCAGAACATGGCGGCGAGGTTGAGATCGTGCAGCGCCATGATGCAGGTGATGCCGAGGCGGCGGACCAGTCCCAGGATCGAGAGCTGATGCTGAATGTCGAGATGGTTGGTCGGCTCGTCCAGGATGAGTTCGCTCGGTTCCTGTGCCAACGCCCGGGCGATATGGACGCGCTGGCGCTCTCCCCCTGAAAGCGTGTGCCAGAACTGGTCGTGCCGCTCCGTGAGCCCGACCCTTGCCAGCGCCTCGTTCACGGCGGCTTCGTCGGCGTCGTTCCACGAGGCGAGCGCGGCGCGATGCGGCGTGCGGCCGAGGCGGACGACATCGCAGACCGAGAGCTGAATCTCGGTCGTCGCCTGCTGCTCGACGAAGGCGAGGCGGCGGGCGAGATCGCGGCGCGGCACGGCGGCGATGTCGCGGCCGTCGAGGGTGACGACGCCGCTGGCGACATTGCGCAGGCGGCAGAGCAGCCGCAGCAGGCTCGATTTGCCCGAGCCATTCGGCCCGATCAGCCCGAGCACCCGGCCGGGCGCAGCCTGTAGGGTCACCCCGTCGACGATCATCCGGCCGGCGGCGCCCCAGCGCGCCTCGCGGGTCGCGAGCGTCATGCCGGCTGCCTCGCACGGTAGAGGATCAGGGCGAAGACCGGCGCACCGAACAGCGCGGTCACAACGCCAATCGGCAGGATCTGCTGCGGGATCAGGATACGCGACAGGATGTCGGCGAGGATCATGAAGATCGCGCCGATGACGAGGCAGGCCGGCAGCAGCCGGGCGTGGCCGGAGCCGACGAGGAAGCGGGCGGCGTGCGGAATGATCAGCCCGACGAAACCGACCGTGCCGACGATCGAGACCATCACCGCCGTCATTACCGCGGTCGTGGCCAAGAGGACGACCTTCACCCTGATAACCGCAATACCGAGCGAGGCCGCGGCATCGACGCCGAAGGCGAAGGCGTCGAGCACCTTGGCGTGCAGCATGCAGATGGCAAAGCCGATGAAGGCGACCGGGGCCGCGATCCAGAGGTCCGGCCAGCGCACACCGCCGAAATTCCCCAGGAGCCAGAACATCACACCGCGCGCCTGTTCGGCGCTGGCCATTGTCGTGACGATCGTCGCGGTCGCGGCATTGAAAAGCTGCGAGGTGGCGACGCCGGCAAGGATGACGCGATCGCTCGCGCCGCCCGCCCCCGTCGCCAGCAGCGCGACCACGGCGAGCGCAGCGCAGGAGCCGATGAAGGCCCCGGCCGAGACGCTCAGCGCCGTGCCGCCGATGCCGACGCCGAGGATCAGCACCGCGACGGCGCCGGTCGAGGCGCCGGCGGAAATGCCCAGCACATAGGGCTCCGCCAGCGGGTTACGCAGCAGCGCCTGCAGGATCGCGCCCGAAAGCGCCAGAGCCCCACCGCACAAGCCAGCCATCAGCGCCCGGCTCAGGCGATAGTCGAAGATCACGCCCTGCTGGATCGCGCTCACAGGGAAGCCGAGATCGAACAGCCCGTTGCCGAGTGCCCGCAGCGCCGTATCAAACGGGATGCGCATCTCGCCGATCGTCACCGCCAGCGCCACCGAGACGGTGAGCGCAGCGAGTGACGCCAGCGCGATGGCGATCCGCGCTGGCCAGTTCGGGCCGTGGGCAGCGTGGCTCAAGGGGAGAGGCCGAAGCCTGAGATCGCCTTGGCGAGCGTCTCGATGCCGTCGACCGTGTCGAGACCGGCACGGGTCGCGCCGACATCGATGATGACGACGCGCTGGTTCTTCACCGCATCGAGCTTGCTGGCGACAGGATCCGTCTTGAGGAAATCGAGCTTCTTCTCGATGTCATCAGCCGGGAAGCGGCGGCGGTCCATCTTCACCGTGACGATCACCGCGGGATTGGCGGCGGCGATGCTCTCCCAGCCGACCAGCGGCCACTCCTCATTGGTCGTGATGATGTTACGGGCGCCGAGCTTCGACAGGATGTAGGCGGGCACGCCGTTCCTGCCGGCCATGAAGCCGTCGCCCTTGATCTCCTTGCTGGAGAACCAGACCACGACCGGCACGTCCCTGGCCTTGACGTTCGCCACCGCCTGGACCGCCTTGTCCTCGCGCGCCTTAAGCTCGGCCACGAGTTTCTCGGCCCGATCGGCGACGTCGAAGATCTGCCCGAACTCGCGGATGTTGCGATAGACCAGCTCCATCGTGAACATCTGGGTGCGCACGCCGTCGCCGGCGCCGGAATTGTCCTTGCCGACGCAATCGGTCGGCGAGACGTAAGTCGGAACCTTGACCTTGGCGAACTGGTCGCGCTTGCCGACGATGCCGTTGGGCCCGACATGCCATTCGAACATCGCGGTGACGAGGTCGGGCTCCTGCGCCAGCACCGCCTCGAAGCTCGGATCATTGTCGGCAAGGCGCTTCACCTTGGCGTTGACGGCTTCATAGGGCATGGCGACGGGCGAGAACCAGACCGCCGTGCCGACGACGCGGTCGCCGAGGCCGAGGGCGTAGAGGATCTCCGTCTGCGTCTGGCCGATCGCGACGATGCGCTTGGGCGGCGCGGCGAAGGTCACGCTCTCGCGGCAGTTCTCCAGTGTCAGCGGATACTGTGTCGGCGCAGCAGAGGCTGCACCCGCGAGCGACGTGCCGAGAAGCGCCGCGGCGGGCCATTGCAGCAGGCGGGCGAATTGGCGCGCAGTCGGCACAGGGCAAACCTCAAATGTAACAATGTTGCATTTCTGATAGAGTGGACGGCACGCAGCCGTCAAGCTCTGCGCGGTAGCGCGCATGGCGGTCGTCATGAACATGGACTTCATCGCTCCCCGAGATGACGGATGGGAGCTGCGCAGGGGATGTGGACAGATGGCGGGCTCAGGCGACCGCCACTGATGCACACCTCCGGGACACCCCGCCCGAAAGACGTCTTCGACGATCGGGGCAGGTCTCCTGGCTCGCGGGTCGACGCCGGTTCCGCCCGGCCTTCCCAGCGCAAGGAGCGCCAGTGGACGATGGACGGAGAGCTCGCCGCTTACAGTTGCGGGGGCAGCCTCGGCTTTGGCGCGGGGCGCCTCACCGAATTCCCTCTTAGCTCCGGAAGCAACCCGGAGAACCTCGATCGCGCCCACCCTATAAGGCGGCGCTATATCGTCAAGCGCCGTTCAGAGGCTGGGCGTGCTGTAGAGCCGCTTGCCCTGGACCGTGATTTCGACGTCCTGCAGGTAGCTCTGCAGCGCGGTTGTCGCGACCTCGATGCCGAGGCCGGGCGCATCGGGCGCTGCGACCTGCCCCTGCGCATCGCGCTCCAGATGATTGGCGGAGATCGCCGTGGCGAGCGGCTTCGGCATCGCCGGATACTCGCAGATCTCGTGATCGGCGAGCCCGGCATAGGGCTGCAGCGAGGCCGAGAGGGCGAGATGCGAGGTGAAGGTGTGGTTGACGAAGGTCACGCCCTTCGCCACCGCATAGTCCGCCACCGCCTTCGAGGGACCGATGCCGCCGATCCGCCCGCAATCGATCTGGACGTAGCCGATGCCGCCATAGTCGATCAGCTGCTTGGCCATGGATTCATTGTGGGCGCCTTCGCCACCGGCGAGGCGCACCTTGGGGCTGCGCCCGGCGAGCGCGCCATAGGCTTCGAGAGCACTGGCGTGGAAGGGTTCCTCGAACCAGCGGACATCCGCCTTTTCCATCGCCGGCAAGCGGGCGGCCGCACGCTCGACGTCCTCGATGAAGATCTGGCCGGTATCGACCAAGAGAATTCCATCCGCTCCGAGCCCTTCCCGCGCCGCGACGAAATGCTCAGCATCGGCCTCGACGCTGCCGCGGCCAATCGGCCCCCAGCCGAACTTGGCGGCTCGGAAACTCCGCTTCCTGGCATCCCGCGCACGCTCCAGCGTCTCCTGCGGCGTGTCACCGAACAGGACGGAAGCATAGGGCGTCTTGGGGTGGCTCTGGCGATAGCCGAGCAGGCGCCAGACCGGCTCGGAGCGCAATTTGCCAAGGATGTCCCACAAGGCCATCTCGACGCCGGAGAAGGTATGCGGCGCCTGCAGCAGGTCCATCGAGTTATAGGCGACCGCGGCGGCGATGCGGGCAATATCCTCCGGGCCATCCAGTGCCTGGCCGAGGACGGAATCGGCGACAGGCCGGCAGACCCCGTGCGACATCGGGCAGATGAAGGCGGCAATCGACGGCAGTGGCGCCGCCTCGCATTCGCCCCAGCCAACATGGCCGCCGGCGGCGACGCGCACCAGCAGCGCGTCCTGGCTGCCATCGGCTTCGTCGGTGACGACGGGCATGGCGAGATAGAAGAAGTCGACAGCCTCGATTTTGGGCATGGGCGCAGTCCTCACAGGTCGTAGATCGTCGCGCGGGGCGCGAAGGTGACGTTGTCGTCGAGCGGATAGATGGGGCGGGCGCAGATGCGGTGGCCGAGGCTTTTCAGGTTCGCCGAGGTCGCGCCGGGCGCGTCGACGTTGAAGTTGCGCGCGCACCACTGGTCGAACATGTGGAATTCGGTATGGGGCGACTTCACCACGATCAGGTCGAAATCCTCCGGATCAAGCCCGTTGGCGTAGTACATCGCCCGGTCGAACAGGCTGACCGAGCGGCTCATCACGACGACGGTGACGTTGCCATAAGTCAGCACCGCGGTCGGGCCGGCCCGGAGCGGCGCCTTCATCGTCTCGAGCGCGGCTTCGCCGTCCGAGAGCAGCTTGACCCTCGCGGTCACCGGCAGCGGCGGAAAGCGCGCCGGGTCGATCGAGCCGCCGAGCGTCAGCGAGAGATTTGCCCCGACTCCCGCCGCATGCGCCGCGGCCGCAGCCGGCGCGTCGACAATCTGGGCCAGCACCCGCTTGCCGTAGCGGGCCACGCGAAGGCCGGCGAGGATCGCATTGCTGTCGCCCGAGGCGCCTGAGGAGGTCGCATCGGCCGCGTCGGTAAAGATCACCGGCCCGTCGATGCTGCGCGCCTGCGCGATGGCGCGGTCCAGGGGCACGAGCTTGCCCTGCATGCGGAAGCGCAGCGGCCAGAACTCCTGTGCCAGTCTTGTCGCCTCCCGCTCGGCACTCGCTGCGTCGCCATCTGTGAGGATCAGCACCTGCGAGCACAATTCCGGCACGTCGGTGAAGGGGTTGCCGATCATGATGCCGGCGGCGAGCACGCTGCCCTCCTCCTCCAGCCGGCGGCATTCGGCGAGCAGTTCGCCATAGCAGCCGGTCTTGGTGATGAGTTCGTCGCCGCGGACCAGCGCCGGAATGACCACGCGCGCCGCGACCGGCCGGATGCCGCCAGCCATCAGCCTCAACAGCAGTTCGGCCGCGCGCCGCCCGGTGTCGGCGAAGTCGACATGCGGATAGGTCCAGTAGATTGCAAAGCCGTCGACCTGCCTCAGCATGCGGTCGGTCAGGATGCCGTGCAGGTCGAGCGAGATGACGATCGGCATCTCCGGGCCTACACGCTCGCGCAGCTTCTCCAGCAGGTAGCCTTCCGGATCGAGCTCGCCATCGGCGCCCATCGCGCCATGCAGCGAGACATAGATGCCGTCGATGCCGTCGAGCCTGGCGAAGATCGCGGCCAGCACCTCCTCGGAAAGCCTCTTCCAGCCCTCCGCCGAGAGCAGCCCGGCGCTGCCGGCGCGCGCGCAGATCGTCGGCACGACCGCGATGTCGGGCCTCGCCTCGAACACCGCGAGCGCGCCACCAAGCTCCTGGTTATTGCCACGCTGCTCATAGAGCCCCTCGCCATGGCGGATCAGGAAGTTGTCGTAGTGCGAGGGCAGCGGGTTGAAGGACGAGATCTCCTGCTTGCAGTCGGCGATCAGGATGCGTTTCATCGCAGGCTCCGGCGGGTCAGAATTTCAGGCGGGGATCGAGCACGTCGCGCAGGCCGTCGCCGAGCAGGTTGAGGCCGAGCACGCAGACGATGATGGCGAGGCCCGGGAACACCGTGATCCACGGCGCTTCGCGCATGAAGTCGCGGCCCTGGGCGATGATCGAGCCGAAGGAGGCGGCCGGCGGCGGCGGCCCGGCGCCGACGAAGGACAGCGCCGCCTCGGCCAGCACCGCGATAGCGAAGACATAGGTCAATCGCACGATCAGGGGCCCGGCGGCGTTGCGCAGCACGTGCTTGAACAGGATGGTCAGTTCGCCGGCGCCGATCGAACGCGCGGCCGAGACATAGTCCAGCTCCCGTTCCAGCAGCACGGAGGCGCGCACGATCCGGGCAGTGTGCGGCGTCGTGGCGATCGCGAGAGCGATCACGACATTGGTCAGCGACGCGCCGAGCACGGCCGAGACCACCATGGCGAGCACGATCGAGGGGAACGCCATCAGCGCGTCCATCACCCGCATGATCGGCTGGTCGAGGCGCGGGAAGAAGCCGGCGACCGCGCCGCTCAGCGTGCCGACGATGCCGGCGAGAATGGCGGTGAGTGCACCGATGGCGAGCGAGATGCGGGCCCCGATCATCACGCGCGAGAGGATGTCGCGGCCAAAATGGTCGGTGCCGAACCAGTGAAGGGCGTCCGGCGCCACCAGCCGGGCGCGGACATTGCTGCGCAGTGGATCGAAGGGCGAGAGGATTTCGGCGGCGAGCGCGACCAGCACCATGGCGAGCACCAGTGCGCCCCCGATCATGAAAGAGCGGTGGCGCAGCAGGCGTCGCCAGGCGGCGCGGCCGACGAGCGGTTCGCCCGCGCTCATGCCAGTCTCACCCGCGGATCGACGACGGCGTAGAGGACGTCGACCACGAGATTGATCGAGAGATAGACGATCGCGAGGAACAGAAGTCCGCCTTGCAGCACCGGAAAATCGCGCGCGGCGATGGCACCGACGATCAGGCGGCCAATCCCCGGGATCGAGAAGACCTGCTCGACGATGACGGCGCCGCCGAGCAGCGCGCCCGAAACAATGCCGATCACGGTCAGGATCGGGATCAGCGCGTTGGGCAAGGCGTGCCGCAGCACGACGCGCAGCTTCGCGAGGCCCTTGGCATCGGCGGTGCGGACATAGTCCTGCCCGAGCGTGTCGAGCATCGAGGCGCGCGCCATCCGGGCGATGAAGCCGACCTGGACGAGCCCGAGCGTCAGTGCCGGCAGGATCATGCAGCGGAGCCACTCGCCCGGCGATTGGCTGAAGGCGGTGAAGCCGCCACTCGGCAGCCAGCCGAGCGAGACCGCGAAGACCAGGACCATCACCAGGCCGAGCCAGAAATCCGGAACCGACAGACCGAGCAGTGCCGCCGTCATCACCGCCTGATCGGGCCAACGGTTATGGTTGACCGCGGCGATGAGGCCAGCGGTGACGCCGACCACCACCGCGAAGGCGAGCGCCAGCGCCGCCAGCGCCAACGTCACTGGAAGCCGCTCGGTCAGCGCTGCGCTGACGGAGCGGTTGAGCAGGATCGACTGGCCGAGATCGCCGCTGAGAATCCGCCCGTACCAGCCGATCATCTGCTGCGGCAGCGACAGGTCGAGCCCGAGCGCGCTGCGCAGCGTGGCGATCTGCGCCGGTGTCGCCGAGGCGTCGAGAAAGGCCGCCGCCGGATCGCCCGGCACCAGCCAGATCAGCGCGAAGGACATCAGCGAGACCAGGGCGAGCACGACGAAGGAGCCCGCCAGACGGCGGATCAGGAAGCTACCCATGCCGCTCCTCAATCAACGAAATGACGGCAGCCAAAGCCGCAGGCGTGGCCCACGGGATTTGATCCCGCAGGCTTGGGTTCAGCCGCTCGGGCTCACGGCTCGAGCCAGACGCCCCACATCCGGGGGATGCGATAGGGCTTGAAGTTCTTGAGCTTGGCAGTCGAGGCCTGGAAGAGCCCGTAATTGCCGGCTTTCATCGCAACGGCAGCGTCGTACATGTGCTTCTGGAAGGCGTCGTAGAGCGCCTTGCGCTTGCCCTCGTCCAGCTCGGCGTTGAAGGCGGCGGCGATCCGGTCGATCTCCGGGTCCTTGGCCTGCTGCGAAAGGCCGTTCACCCAGGGCGCCATCACCGAGCCCGGCCCCTCATAGGGTTCGATGCCAAAGCCATGGGTCCAGAAGGTCCAGTTCGTCGGCGTGAAGCCGATCTTGGAGACGGTCGGCCAGTCCGAGACCGCGATCTCGACCTCGATCCCGATCTCCTTGAGCTTCTGCTGCACCACGGTCGCGGTGTCGACATTGGCGCGCAGGTTGTCGACGATGAAGGTGACCTTGCCGCCCTTGTAGGAGGACTTTCCGAGCAGTTCCTTGGCGAGTTTCAGGTCGGCCTTGTTGTATTTGTCGCTGCCGACCGTGGAGTGGAAGGCGGCGCCGGGATAGAGCCAACTCGGGTCCATCTGGTAGATGTCGGCATAGGAGATCGCCATGATCTCCTCCATGTCGAGCGCCGCCTGCACGGCGAGGCGGAAGTTCACGTCGTTGGCCGGCGGCTGCGCCTGGTTGAACTTGATCACCTGCAGGCCGAACGGAACCACCTTGTGGACGGTAAAGCGCGCATCGGTGCCGAGCCGCTTCGCCGTCGGCCCGTCGACGGTCTCGTTGAACTGGATCTGGCCTGCTTCGAGCGCCGCCGTGCGGGCGCCGCCCTCGGGCATGAAGCGGAAGGTCACAGCGTCGAGGAAGGCTTCCTTCTTGCCGGCGAAGCCGTCGCGGCCGGTGCCCTTCGGATTGGACGCGTAGCCGTCATAGCGGGTGAGCTTCACATGGCTGTCTGGCTTGTACTCGACGAACTTGTAGGGACCGGTGCCGATCACCTCGATCTTGCCGGCTTCCTTGGCGGCCTCGCTCGCCGGATAGATCGCGATCGGCGCGCGCGGCGACGACAGATTGTCGAGGAAGGTCGACTGGGCCTGCTTCAGCGTGACCGTGACCTCGTGCTCGCCGCTCGCCTTGACCGTGTCGATCGCGGCGACGAGCGCCGGCGAGGCGCCGATCTTGCGATAGCGTTCGAGCGAGGCGACGACGTCGGCAGCGTCGAGCTTCTTGCCGTTGTGGAAGGTCACGTCCTTACGGATCGGGAAGACATAGCTCTTGCCATCAGGCGAGACCGTGACGCCTTCGGCCAACTCGGGCACCGGCTTGGCGTTCTCGTCGCGGGCATAAAGTGTCTCGAAGATGTGCAGCGTGACGTTGCGCGATGCCTGCGCCGAGGTGATCTGGGCATCGAGCGAGGGCGGCGCCTGGCTGATGCCGATGGTGACCTCGCCGCCCTTGCGCTGCGCCAGCGCCCCTTGAGCCCCTCCCAGGGCGACGGCCGCGATGACAGCTGCTTTGAGAATGAGGTGCTTTGCCATGTTCTTATCCCTCCGGATTGATGGTCAGGCACGAAGACAGTCAGGCCGCGGCACGCAGTGCGTCGTAATCCTCCATCAGCACGGCCACGGCATCGCCGCGCTGCACGCGGCCGGGTCCCGCCGACATCCACAGCAGCCCGTCGCGGCGGTAGCGCACCTCCAGCGGGGCGCGGTCGATGTCCTCGACGAAATGCAGGTATCCGGCGAGCTCGCCGGCGCGGCAGGCATCGCCGACGACATTGCGCGGCTCGAACAGCCCGCCCGCAGGGGCGAAGGAGTAGCCAGCTGAATCCCGCACCATCATATGGCGCGTCCCGGGAGAGCCGTCGCGCTGGCGCGTATCCGGCTCGCCCTCCATCAGCCCGAAATGCTTGAGGATATTGGTCAAGGCCCGGTCGGCGATGCGCACGCCCTCGACATTGACGCGGCCCCAGCCACCGAGCTCGGTGCCGAGCGAGAGGATGCCGCGCCGCTCGACCGACGAGGTCAGCGTCGCGCCTTCGTCGACGCCCCAGAACACGACATTGTAGGGCGCGCCGAAGGCAGCAGCCGCCGCCATGGTGCGCTCGCGCAAGGCGGTGTCGGCAACGTAATGCATGTTGGTCGAGAGCGCGGAATCGCCCGAGTGCCCCGCCGTGTGGAGATCAACGGAGATGTCGACCAGCGGCAGCAGCATCTCGTCGACGAAATGGGCAAGCATCTCCGAAAAGGTGCCCTTCGGATTGCCTGGAAAGCAGCGGTTCATGTCGCGGTTGTCGACCGGCGAGAGCCGCGTGTCGTTCATCACCGCCGGGATATTGAGCGCCGGGATCATAATGACGCGGCCCTGGATCGCAGCCGGGTCGAGGCTGCGGGCGAGCCGCGAGATCGCGATCGGGCCCTCGTACTCGTCGCCATGAACACCGCCGGTGAACAGGATCGTCGGGCCAGGACCGTTCTTGACGCTGACGACCGGGATCTCGACGACGCCCCAGCCGGAGGTGTTGCGGGAGAGCGGCGCGCGCAGATAGCCGGCCTGACGGCCGCTCGCTTCAAAATCGATCTCGCAGCGAACCCGGCTTGTGGACGACATGCGGAGCCCCTCCTTGCTCTTGTTTTCGTATGATTGTATACGATCATACGACGTGTCAAGCGAGAGAGAGTTGCATGCCGGAGGCGGACGAACGCATGGGGGCCACCGAGACGGCGACACCGGATCGGATGGGAAGCCCTGCCCCGGATTGGCAGCCGCTCCAGCCGCAGACCCTCGTCGACCACACCATCGAAGCGATCATCGCCGGCGGAGCCGCCGGGTTGATCCTGCCGGGCGATCGCATCGTCGAGGTCGAGCTCGCCCGCAAGCTGGGGGGTGAGCCGCGTGCCGGTACGCGAGGCCTTGCGGCTGCTCGAAAGCCAGGGCGTCGTGGTCAGCGAGGCCTATAAGGGCATCAGGCTGCGCCCGGTCACCAATGAGCGGGTCTCCGACCTGATCGAGGCGCGCATCGCGCTCGAGGCCAGCGCGACCGCCCGCGCCGTCGCCGCCGGGCGCAATCGCGGTAGCCATCTCGACGAATTGCGCAGCGCCGTCGCCGAGATGGAGCTGATGGCGGCACGAGGCAGCGCCTATGGCGTCGCCGTCGCCGATACGCGCTTTCATCGCGCGCTCTGCCGGCTCGGCGGCAACAGCGTCACCCTCGACCTCTGGGAGACGCTGGCGCCGCAATGCACGATCATTTTCGGCCTCGCCACCTTCGGCAAGCCGATGGCCGGCGTGGTCGAGGAGCATGTCGACCTGCTCGCCGTGTTCGAGGCCGGCGACATCGAGGCGATCGAGCGCACGCTCGACGAGCACATCACCGTGATGAACCACGCGATGGACTACGAGGCCATCGTCGCCAGGCGCCGCAGGGAAAGGGATGCACAGTGAACGATCAGGCTCTTCCGCAGACGCGCGTAGGCAACCGGCCGGCCGGACTGCCACCCTTCCGGATCACCCGCATCGAGGCCGCCCCGCTGTTCGGCGAAAGCCCGAAGGGTGGCTGGTCCGCCGAGATCAGGCCGGAGGATTCGATCCATGCCCTGATCGCGGTGCACACCGACCAGGGCGTCACCGGCTATGGCAGCGTCTTCACGGACGGACGCCTCGTCCAGGCCGGGCTCAAGGTGCTGGAGCCGCTCTTCCTCAGCGCCGACGCGCTCTCGCCCGAGTTCGTCAGCGAGAAGCTGCACCAGAACACCTTCTGGATGGGCCGCGGCGGTACCCTGACGCATACGATCAGCGGCATCGACATCGCGCTCTGGGACATTCTCGGCCAGGCCACCGGCCTCAGCGTCGGACGGCTGCTCGGCGGCCGCTATCGCGAGCGCGTGCAGCCCTATTGCTCGCTCCTGATGGAGGAGCCCGACGCGATGCGGGACGTCGTCGCGAGCTATCGCGACAAGGGCTTCACCGCGTTCAAGATTGGCTGGGGTCCGTTCGGCCGGGCCCTCGACACCAAGCTCGACGAGGCGATCGTGCGCGCCGCCCGTGAAGCGGCCGGCGAGCGCTCCAAACTCTTCGTCGATGCCGGCGCCAGCGACGCACTCTGGCCGCATGGGCTGAAATGGGCCAAGCGCACCGCCGAAATGCTCGCCGATTACGACGTTGGCTGGTTCGAAGAACCGGTCCGGCCGGACGCGATCGACGATTACCGCGAACTGCGTCGCTCCTCGCCGGTGCCGATCGCCGGCTGCGAGGTGCTGACAAGGCGCCAGAGCTTCATCCCCTGGCTGACCACCGGCGCCGTCGACATCGTCCAGCCGGATGTCACCAAGGTCGGCGGCATCTCCGAGCAGCGGCGCATCGCCTGGATGGCCTACGACCTCGGCATCAGATATGTCGGCCATGGCTGGAACACGGCGCTCGGCCTCGCCGCCGACCTGCAGATGGCGACCGCCTTCCCCGATGCCGATCTCGTCGAGTTCATCGGCGGCAGCCCCTATGTCGACGGCATCCTCGCAAGGCCTTTCGACCTCGATGCGGAAGGCTGGCTGACGATCCCCGACCTGCCGGGCCTCGGCGTCACCATCGACCGCGACAAGGTCGCCAAGTACACCCCGAACCCGGCGACTCTGTTTGCGTGAGCCTGTTTGCGGGCACGGTCTCGTGCGTTCGGCTCAATCTACCGGGGAGCGGCAATCGCGCCCGCCGCGGTGCGTAACGGGAATGTGAGCCCGCAATCGTCGCAGCGCTGTTGGAAAGCGCGCTGCGCTGACTAGCTCATCCGCAGGGCGACTAAATCAAACAGGAGGTTGTCATGCTTTCACGCAGGACCATCACCATCGCAGCGGCGCTTCTGCTTTCGGGGGCGAGCTCCATGGCTTACGCCACCGAGCTTGGTGCCGAGAGCATCGTGCACGAGCAGGCCCAGAACCAGCGCGCGCTCGCCGAGCAGGCCCAGTACCTCGCTTATCATGACCACTTGAAAGACGTGGAGGCCCAGCCGGGCCGCGGCGCAGGCGTGTTGCCGCACCACAACTGAGTGCCAGCAGATTCCTCAGGAAGGGGCCGCCTCCGCGGCCCCTTTTTGTTGCGTCTATCGGAACCCTCCAGAATCTGGAAAGACTGGCCGCGGCGCGCCGCACGAATTGGGAGTCGAGCCGGAGCTGGCGCCGTCCGACAGGAACGTCTGAGATGCGGCCATGATCATCCGCCAGCTCATCTATCTCGACGCGCTTGCCCGCGAGAAGCATTTCCGCAAGGCGGCCGAGGCCTGCCATGTCTCGCAGCCGACACTGTCGGCCGCCATCGCCCAGCTCGAAGAAGAACTCGGCATCCTGATCGTCGAGCGCGGCCGGCGCTTCCAGGGACTGACCAGGGAAGGCGAGGTCGTGCTCGCGCATGCGCGGCGCATCCTCGCCGAGGCCGATCAGATGAAGGACGCGATCGCGGAGCTGCGCGAGGGCGTCAGCGGCCGGATCAGGCTTGGCGCCGTCCCCACCGCACTGCCGATGATCGCCCATATCACCGCACCGTTCTCGACCCGCTATCCCGGCGCCTCGCTCACCGTGCTGTCGCTGACCTCGACCGAGATCCAGGAAGGTATCGACAATTTCGAGCTCGATGTCGGCCTGACCTATCTCGACAACGAGCCGCTCGAACGCGTCGTCTCCAAGCCGATCTACCAGGAATCCTATGTGCTGCTGACGCGCGAGGACGGGCCGCTCGGCGAGCGCGAGACCATCCCCTGGGCCGAAGCCGCCGGGCTCAAGCTCTGCCTGCTCACCGCCGACATGCAGAACCGGCGTATCATCGACGGCATCTTCCGCTCGGTCGGACACTCGCCCAAGCCAGCGATCGAAACCAATTCGATCTTTAACCTGTGCTCCCATGCCGGCATTCAGGGCGTCTCCAGCATCGTCTCCTCGCAATTGCTGGAGTTCTTCGGCGTCCCGCTCGGCACCAAGGCGCTGCCACTGATCGAGCCCGACGCCAAGCGCACGATCGGCCTGATCATGGCTGACCGCCACCCCGCCGCTCCGCTGGCCCGCAACCTCTTGATGATGTCCGGGGCCATGGAGGACGCCAGCCTGCCGAGGCGCCCGATCGTTAAATAGCTTGCAGCTATCGAAGTCGCCAGGAGCGGCCGTTCTCCGTACCAATAAGCGAAGGTTATCGCACCGTCGAGTGGAGTTGGCTGAGCATGATAGTGATTTTTGATAGTCCATAGCTATCATATGGTCGGAACAAACGATTTGAAATCATCCTAAACTTCCCCATCCTCTTTCAAAACGCGCAGGCCGGGCGAACGGCCCGCATGGAGGAGGGACGATGGTCCACTACCCAGCCTGGGATCAGGACGAGGCGCGCTCGATTGTGTCGGGCCTGTCTCATCTCGAAGGGGCGACCCTGCCGATCCTGCACGCGCTGCAGGAGGAGTTCGGCTATGTCGACCCGCAGGCCGTGCCGCTGATCGCCGAGGCGCTCAACCTGTCGCGGGCCGATGTGCACGGCACCATCTCCTTCTATCACGACTTCAGGACCGCCCCGCCGCCGCGCCGCATCGTCAAGCTCTGCCGCGCCGAGGCCTGCCAGGCGCTCGGCTGCGAGGCGCTGGTCGAGGATCTCGCGCGCGAGCACGGCATCGTCGTCGACAGCCACGATGGCCACCACGATGCGGTGGTCGAAACCGTCTACTGCCTTGGCAATTGCGCGCTAGGCCCCTCGGCCCTGGTCGAGGGCGAGTTGGTCGGGCGGGTCGATGCCGACCGGATTGCCGCTCTGTGCGGAGCGCAGCAATGAGCGAGGCAATCCGCATCTACGTCCCGATCGACGCCGCCGCGCTCTCGGTCGGCGCCGAAGTGGTGGCACAGGCCGTCGCCAAGGAGGCACAGGCGCGCGGTATCGCCGTCGAGTTCATCCGAAACGGCTCGCGCGGCATGCTCTGGCTCGAGCCGATGGTCGAGGTTGAGACGGGGGAAGGCCGGATCGCCTATGGCCCGGTCGCGGCCAAGGACGTCGCCACGCTGTTCGAGGCCGGCTTTCAGAATGGCGGGCCCCATGGCCTGCGCCTCGGTCCGGTCGATGAGCTCGACTGGCTGAAACGCCAGCAGCGCCTGACTTTCGAGCGCGTCGGCGTGACCGATCCACTCTCGCTCGCCGACTACCGCGCCCATGACGGGCTGAAGGGCCTGGAGAAGGCGCTCTCGCTCACAGGCGTTGAGATCGTCGAGGAGGTGAAGGCGTCCGGCCTGCGCGGCCGCGGCGGTGCCGGCTTCCCGACCGGGATCAAATGGAAGACCGTCCACGACGCCGGCGCGACACAGAAATACATCGTCTGCAATGCCGATGAGGGCGACAGCGGCACTTTTGCCGACCGGATGCTGATGGAGGGCGACCCTTTCCTGTTGATCGAGGGCATGGCGATCGCCGCAATCGCGGTCGGCGCGACCCGGGGCTACATCTATCTGCGTTCGGAATATCCGCACGCCCACAAGGCGCTGCAGCGTGCGATCCTGAAGGCGCGCAATGCCGGCGTGCTGGGCGCCTCCGTGCTCGGCTCGGGCAAGGCCTTCGAGCTCGAGGTTCGGTTGGGAGCCGGCGCCTATATCTGCGGAGAGGAGACCTCGCTGCTGGAGAGCCTGGAAGGCAAGCGCGCCATCGTCCGAGCCAAGCCGCCGATCCCGGCACTGCAGGGCCTGTTCGGCAAGCCGACCATCGTCAACAACGTACTCTCCTTCGCCGCGGTGCCCTGGATCCTGACGCATGGCGCCAAGGCCTATGCCGATTACGGCATGGGCCGCTCGCGTGGCACGCTGCCGGTGCAGCTTGGCGGCAATGTCAGGCGCGGCGGGCTGATCGAACTCGCCTTCGGCATCTCGCTGCGCGAAATCATCGAGGACATAGGCGGCGGCACGCTGTCGGGCCGGCCGATCCGGGCCGTGCAGGTCGGCGGGCCGCTCGGCGCCTATCTCACGGCACAGCAGCTCGATACGCCGATGGACTATGAGGCTCTGGCCGGCATCAAGGCGATGCTCGGCCATGGCGGCATCGTCGTCTTCGACGACAGCGTCGACATGGCCAGGCAAGCCCGCTTCGCCTTCGAGTTCTGCGCCAAGGAGAGCTGCGGCAAGTGCACGCCCTGCCGGATCGGCGCGACACGCGGCGTCGAGCTGGTCGACAAGATCATCGCCGGCCATGAGCGGCCGAAGAACCTCGCCGTGCTGCGCGATCTCAACAAGCTGATGACCGACGCCTCGCTCTGCGCCATGGGCGGGCTCACCCCGATGCCGGTGATGAGTGCGCTCAACCATTTCTTCGAGGATTTCGACCGTCCGCCGGCCGAGCGCCTGCCGCTGGCGGCCGAGTGAGGAGACATCGATGAGCCTGATCAAGGAAATCGATTTCGGAACGCCGATCCGGGTCGCCGAGAAGACGGTGACGCTGACGATCGACGGCGAGAGCGTCACGGTCCCGGCCGGCACCTCGGTGATGGCCGCTGCGATGAGCGTCGGCACCAAGATCCCAAAGCTTTGCGCCACCGACTCGCTCGAACCCTTCGGCTCCTGCCGACTCTGCCTGGTCGAGATCGAGGGACGGCGCGGCACGCCCGCTTCCTGCACGACGCCGGCGGAAGACGGCATGATCGTGCGCACCCAAACGGAGAACCTCTCCGCCCTGCGCAAGGGCGTGATGGAGCTCTACATCTCCGACCATCCGCTCGACTGCCTGACCTGCTCGGCCAATGGCGACTGCGAACTGCAGGACATGGCAGGTGCGGTCGGCCTGCGCGAGGTGCGCTACGGCTATGACGGTGAGAACCACGTCAAACCGGCGAGCACCGAAGGCTACGCCAACGAGAACTGGCTGCCCAAGGACACCTCGAACCCCTATTTCACCTACGATCCCAGCAAGTGCATCGTCTGCAATCGCTGCGTTCGCGCCTGCGCCGAGGTGCAGGGCACCTTCGCGCTGACGATCACCGGCCGCGGCTTCGACTCGCGCGTCGCAGCGGGACCGACCGATTTCCTCGGTTCGGAATGCGTCTCCTGCGGCGCCTGCGTGCAGGCCTGCCCGACGGCGACGCTGATGGAGAACAAGGTGATCGAGCTCGGCCAGCCCGAGCATTCCAAGGTCACGACCTGCGCCTATTGCGGCGTCGGCTGCTCGTTCAAGGCGGAGATGCAGGGCGACCGCGTCGTGCGCATGGTGCCCTATAAGGACGGCAAGGCGAACGAAGGCCATTCCTGCGTGAAGGGCCGTTTCGCCTGGGGTTATGCGACCCATAAGGACCGCATGACCAAGCCGATGATCCGCGAGAAGATCACCGATCCCTGGCGTGAGGTCTCCTGGGAGGTGGCGATCAACTACGCCGCCAGCGAGTTCAAGCGCATCCAGGCCAAATACGGCCGGGAATCGCTCGGCGCCATCACTTCCTCACGCTGCACCAACGAGGAGGTCTACCTTGTCCAAAAGCTGGTGCGCGCCGGCTTCCGCAACAACAATGTCGATACCTGCGCTCGCGTCTGCCACTCGCCGACCGGCTATGGCCTGAAGACCACGCTCGGCACCTCGGCCGGCACGCAGGACTTCAAATCGGTCGAGAAGGCCGACGTCATCCTGGTCATCGGCGCCAACCCGACCGACGGCCACCCGGTCTTCGCCTCGCGAATGAAGAAGCGCATCCGCCAGGGCGCCAAGGTCATCGTCGCCGACCCGCGCCGGATCGACATGGTCAAGTCGCCGCATATCAAGGCGCAGTACCATCTCCAGCTCAGGCCCGGCACCAATGTCGCGCTGGTCAACGCGCTCGCCCATGTCATCGTCACCGAGGGACTGATCGACGAGGATTATGTCCGCGAGCGTTGCGACCTCGGCGATTTCGAGGTCTGGGCCCGGTTCGTCGCCGAAGAGCGCAACTCGCCGGAGGCGAGCGAACAGTACACCGGCGTGTCGGCGGCTGATCTGCGTGCAGCGGCCCGGCTCTACGCCACTGGCGGCAATGGCGCGATCTTCTACGGGCTCGGCGTCACCGAGCACAGCCAGGGCTCGACCATGGTGATGGGCATGGCCAACATCGCCATGGCGACCGGCAATATCGGCCGCGAAGGCGTCGGCGTGAACCCGCTGCGCGGCCAGAACAATGTCCAGGGCTCCTGCGACATGGGCTCGTTCCCGCACGAGTTCACCGGCTATCGCCATGTCTCCGACGACGCCACGAGGCAGATCTTCGAGACGATCTGGGGCGTGCCGCTCGATTCCGAGCAGGGCCTGCGCATCCCGAACATGCTCGACGAGGCGGTCGGCGGCCATTTCAAGGGCCTCTACGTCCAGGGCGAGGACATCGCCCAGTCCGATCCGGAACACCCAGCACGTCACGGCCGGCCTCGCCGCGATGGAATGCGTCGTCATCCAGGACCTGTTCCTGAACGAGACGGCGAAATATGCCCATGTCTTCCTGCCGGGCTCCTCCTTCCTGGAGAAGGACGGCACCTTCACCAATGCCGAGCGCCGCATCAACCGCGTCCGGCAGGTGATGACGCCGCTCTCCGGCAAGGCCGAGTTCCAGGTCACAATCGACTTGGCGCGGGCGCTCGGCCTCGAGATGAATTACGGCCATCCGAGCGAGATCATGGATGAGGTTGCCCTGCTGACCCCGACCTTTGCCGGCGTCAGCTACAAGAAGCTCGATGAGCTCGGCTCGGTGCAGTGGCCCTGCAACGACAAGGCTCCGACCGGCACGCCGCTGATGCATGTCGACCGCTTCGTGCGCGGCAAAGGCAAGTTCATGATCACCGAATACGTGCCGACGCAGGAGCGCACCGGCCCGCGTTTCCCGCTGATCCTGACCACCGGGCGCATCCTCTCGCAGTACAATGTCGGCGCTCAGACGAGGCGCACCGAGAACCAGGCCTGGCATGACGAGGACGTGCTGGAGATCCACCCCTTCGATGCCGAGAGTCGCGGCATCAAGGACGGTGACCTCGTCGCGCTCGCCAGCCGCTCCGGCGACATCTCGCTGCGCGCCGAGATCTCTGAGCGGATGCAGCCCGGCGTGGTCTACACCACCTTCCACCACGCCTCGACCGGCGCCAACGTCATCACCACCGACTATTCCGATTGGGCGACCAACTGCCCGGAATACAAGGTCACGGCGGTCGAGGTCCGCAGGACGAACTATTACTCGCAGTGGCAGGAGCGCAATCGCGAGGAGGACATCTCGCTGCGCCTGATCGCGGGGCGCCTGCCCGATGCCGCGGAATAGCCCACCCGCCCAGCCCCCGGCGAGCCATGCGGTCGCGGTCCGGACCATCAGGTTCGGCGCCGCCGAGCGTGCAGCCGATGTCAGCGCCGAGGTCGCCGTCGAGTCGCCCATCAACATCGTCTACGGCAACCTGCCCTATGCGGTGATGATGGCGACGCCGTCGGACATCGAGGATTTCGTCGCCGGTTTCAGCCTGACCGAGGGCATCGTCCGCAACGTCGACGAGATCAGGTCGATCGCGACTGCACCGCAGCAGGATGGCATCGTCGTCACCGTCGAGCTGGCTCCCGGCCGCTTCCGCGAGCATCTGGCGCGCCGCCGCAATCTCTCGGGCCGCACCTCATGCGGGCTCTGCGGCGTCGAGGGATTAGCCGACCTGCCGGCCGCCGACGCACGCGCGGCCCAGGCGATTCCGATCACACCTGCGGCAATCGGCACAGCCCTGTCAGCACTCGAACGCCAGCAGCCATTGCATCGGCTGACACGCTCGGTCCATGCCGCCGCCTGGTGCGACCGCGACGGCGCGATCCTGGCGGTGCGCGAGGATGTCGGGCGACACAACGCGCTCGACAAGCTGATTGGTGCCCGCCTGCGCGCCGGCCATGATGCGAGTGATGGCTTCGTGCTGGTCACCAGCCGCGCCTCCTTCGAGATGGTCGAGAAGGCGGCGATGTTCGGCGCGGGCACGCTGGTCACGATCTCGGCGCCGACCTCGCTCGCGATCGAGCGGGCGAATACACTCGGCCTGACGCTGGTCTGCATCGCGCGCGCCGATTCCGCGACCGTCTTCGCCGGCCGTCTGGCCGACACCGTGGAGAGCGAAGCCAGATGATCGACGCTGAGAGCAGCGAAGCGATGACTCGGGATCATGCGGGCGAGAGCCTCGCCAAGCTCGCTTCCATGGCCAACCAGATCGGCGATTTCTTCAAGTCCTACCCGGACGAGGAGGCCATCGCCGCGATCGCCGATCACATCAACCAGTTCTGGACGAAGCGCATGCGCGAGGATTTCCGCGCCGGCTTCGAGACGGATACGTCAGTCCTGTCACCGCTCGTGCGGCAGGCGCGGGACAAGGTCAGGCCCGCGCCAAGCGGGTAGACGGCCGCGGCTTGCTCTCACCCGCTCGCGTAACTCACACAGTCGGTGGCATTGACGGCACGGACAGCGCCAGTCGGCGCAACGCTGACACCCGGGCGCTGCCGCAGCCGGATACGGCGCGGTTCACCCGGCGCCAGATGGAACCAGTTCTGTTCCGGTCGCCAGCCATGGTCGACGATCTCGACCGATTGCGCGAAGCGCTGCGTCGAGAGGACGAGGCTCCAATTCTCGCCCTCGCGCTCCAGCTGCGCGACAAGCCCGCACTGGTGCCGCTCATGGCCGCGCCCGAGCGGGAAATGGAATGCCTCCGCCAGCACCTCGCCACTCGCGGCATCGCGCAACACGGCCGAGGTCACGTCATGGCCGGGCGGGCCGAAACGATAGGCATAGGCGATATCGAAGAAACGGCCGATCAGCTCGAAGGCCGACAGCGTCACCGCCGAGCGCGGGCCGAGCGCGATGTCGCGCTTCGCTTGAACGACAGCAACCTCGCCAGCACGCCAGCAGGTTAGCTCGACGGTGGCGGCTAGCGGCTCGGGCCGTTCGTTGATGACATGCAAGCCGAGCCCGTTGACGCCCTCATCGGTGAGCGCGAGCTGGACCGGGCGGAAGGCGCGGACGAGCCCGTGCCAGGCCGATTTAGGCTCGCCGTCGCTGGCGATCACGCCCCAGCCGGCGCCGGGCTGGAGATCCTGCAGCAGCCAGACCAGCGCGCCGCGCGTCGGCGAGCCGGGCCGGCGCCATTCGGCGAAGGTTTCTTCCATCACCTCGGCAACGGTGGCGCGTGACAAGGCGAAATAGCGCTCGGGATCCTCGCGCCGCAAACACGCCGGATCGAGCCCATAGAGCTGTTCGAGATAATGATCGCGCACATCCTCGAAATCCCAGGAGGCACCGGCATCGCGCGGCACGCCGCGCTTCCAGTCGGGATGATGCGTGATCGCCGGCGGCTTGCCACCGCGCAGCGAGATCTCCTCCGGCACATTGGCGAAGGCCAGGCTCTCGGCCGCGAAGCGCACATTGGCCCGGCGGGCATCGTCGAAGCCACGCATATAGGCGCCGACGCCGTAATAATGCGTCACGCCCTTGTCGGCGACGAAGGGCAGCGGCCCGCCCGAGGGCGAGTTCGGGACATAAGCGATGTCCGGCCGCAAACGGGCGACCGCCTCCGGCAGGACCTCGTCGAAGACCGGGCCGGACCAGGCCTCGGGCGGCGCGCCCAGCATCGCCGATTGCTGGAAGACTTCGCTGCCGCCACAGAGCACGGCGAGGCAGGGCGAGCCCTGCGTTCGCCCGAGCAGCGCCTCGACTTCCGCTGTGATCGCCGCGCGAAAGCCGGCATCGCCCTGCGGGTAGTCGAAGTTGGCCAGCATCATCTCCTGCCAGACCATGATGCCGAGCTCGTCGCAGAGCGCGAAGAAGGCGTCGTCCTCATAGCTCATCACGCCGGGCAGGCGGATCATGTTCATGCCGGCCTCGCGCGCCAGCCGGAGCCAGGGCTCGTACGCTGCGCGGCCGCCGGCCAGCGTCACGACATCGGCATTGCTCCAGCAGGCGCCGCGACAGAAGACCGGCACGCCGTTGACGACAAGGCCGAAGCCCTCGCCATCGTCGCCGCGATCGACCTCGAGCGAGCGGAAGCCGATACGGCCGAGTTCGATGATCTCACCATCAAGCGTGAGGGTGAGATCGTGCAGCGCCGGCTCGCCATGGGTGTGCGGGAACCAGGGCGCGATGCCGGGCAAGGATAATGTGCCGGCTAACCGCCCTTCACCGTCCACCTGCAGAGTCGCCTCGCAGCCGCAGCAGCGAATGATGGCCGATCCAATCCTCCAGCCCTCATCCTGAGGAGCCATTCCGACAGGAATGGCGTCTCGAAGGATGGTCGAAGAGGCTCCGGAATCACCTGGGGCATCCTTCGAGACGCCGCTGCGCGGCTCCTCAGGATGAGGGCTCCCGGTTGTTACGTGCCGTTTGGCGGAGGCCTCAGCCAGCGTAACTGTGAGTGCGACTATGCCGACGCCATCCACATAAGACGTGCGCAGATCAACGGCGTCGATCGTCGGTGCAGCCGCCTCGCTCTCGATCCGTAGCACCGGACGATAAGGTCCGGTCGGCAGGCCGGGCGGACACCAGCCCGGCATCGAGCCGAGCGCGCTGGTGCGGAACCAGCGCAGGCCGTTCGGCTGGATCATCGTCGGCCGCCAGCGGGCGCGGCGCGGGGCGGCAGCGAACTTCGGCGCCAAAGCACGGAAGCAGAGCTCGATCTCGGTCCCGGCCGGGCAATCGACCCCGAGTTCGACGGTCGCGAACATTGACGAGCTTTCCGCCCGCTTGACGCCATCAACCCAAACCTCGCTGACGGTCGCCAGCCCCTCAAAGCGCAAGCGTCCGTTCAGCGGCTGGGTCAGCCGCGTGCGATACCAGTGATCCTGCTGGCCGATCGCATTGACACTGGCGTCGTCGAGCCGACCGAGCGAGCGGAGCGTGCCGGCAACGGTACCGGGCACTGCTGCCTCTCGCCAGTCGCCGCCCTCCGGCAGATCAGCGGGCGTCGCGGCGGCATAAGCCGCTGTCGCGAGCCAGGACCAACCCTCGAGCGGCTCCACCCGCTCCCCAGTACGCGCGACGATGCGGGCCATGATCAGCCGGGAAAGCGCTGGCCGAGCACTTCGCTGACCTGATCGTATTCGCCGACGAGCCCGGCAAGCGTCGCATCGAGACGCTCGAAGCGCTTCTGCTTCATCGCCCTGGCGAGATGGAACTGTGCCACCTTGGCGCCCTCGGCGATGCGCAGCGCGCCGTCACGCGCGACATCGAGCCCGTTCACACTCTGGCCGAGCCAGGACAGATGGCTCGCGAGCAATTCGAAATTGGCACCGAGTTGGCGCAGCGTGTTGAAGGCATAGTGATGGAAGGCCGCGCTCGGGCGCTCGGCCAGCGCCTCGGCCTGCGCGGTCGCAACGGTGCGGAAGGCCGCGACCGGATTGTCCTGCGGCCGGCGCGCGACATGGCGGGCGAGCAGCTTCAGCGCGGTGGCGCGCAAGGCAGCTTCATCCGGCCGGCGCTGCGGCAACCGCACCATCTCAGCATAGGGGAAGAGCGTGTCCTCGCGCATCTGCCCCGGCAGCAGCCGGAACAGCCCGTCGAAATCCTCGCCCACAGCGCGGTGCAGCCCGTCATTGTGGAAATAGTCGAGCTCGCGGGCGACCCGGTCGAGCCGGTTCACCGCGATCGTCGTCTTGCCGTGGCTGTCGCGATAGGAGACGCCGCGGGTGTCGGGCATGTAGAAGGAATCGAGCTCGAGCAGGACGAGGCGGCCGAGCCCGATCTGCTGCTCGATATGGCCGATCAGATCGTCATAGAGCGCCAGCTCGGTCACCTTGAGGCCGTAGAGCGCTTCGAGATCGTCGAGCGGCGGCTTGAAGAAGGTGAACTGGTCGCCCTCGAAATCCTGCGTGACGGTGAAGCCGAAGGCGGCAGCCGGCTCCAGCCCAAGCGCATGCAATATCTCGATCCAGAGATCGGCATAGCAATTGGTCTGCGGCCAATGCCGCTCGCCGGCATGCATGGCATGCCGG
This sequence comes from Bosea vestrisii, assembly GCF_030144325.1. Taxonomy (NCBI): domain Bacteria; kingdom Pseudomonadati; phylum Pseudomonadota; class Alphaproteobacteria; order Hyphomicrobiales; family Alloboseaceae; genus Allobosea; species Allobosea vestrisii. The sequence continues at coordinate 2,738,170 of NZ_CP126307.1, forward strand.
TCATACGCCAACGGATCGACCGGCAGCAGCCGGCCCGCGATGGCCACGGGTTCGGCGATCTTTCGCTGGGCCGTCATCGCACTCACGGCCAGAGCACGTTGCGGACCGCAGCCGGCCAGCGCGCGACGTCGTAGCCATGATGCTTGAACAGGGCGAGCGCGACACGTTCCATGCCGAAGCCGACGCAAGCCGTGTGCGCAGTCTCGCCGGCCGAGGTCTCGATGCCCCAGGTCGTGCCGAAATGGTCCTGATGGTAGTTGAAGGAGAGGCAGGCCGTCGGCTTCTCCTCGCTCTCGATCGGGATCAGCAGCTCGAACTTCAGGCGCTGGTCGCGCTGGTTGTTGGCGAGCATGCGCCCAGCCCGGCCGAAGAACGGGTCGTTGGCGACGTCGACATGCAAGGGCACGCCGAGCGAGGCCATCATCTCCTGGCCGCGGTCCAGCCAGAGCGCCCGGAACTCGGTGACCTGCTCGGGCGTGCCGAAGCGGACATATTCGCGCATCCGGAAGAGCTGCATCCGGGCCGGGTCCTTCGAAGGCTCGTGCCGGAAGCAGTAGGATTGCAGGTCGAACAGCGCGCCATCCGGCTTCAGCGGTCCGCGCTTGGCGACGACCGGATAGAGCACGTAGCAGGCGGCCGGCGTCAGCACGACATCGGTCGACTTCTGGCCGCCGGTCCAGTCATGCCCCTCGGCGACGTTGTGCAGCAATTCGGCATGGGCGCGCTCGTCGCCGTCGAAGGAATGCACCGTGCCGGCGAGCTGCGGAAAGCTCTTGAGATAGCCGCTCTTCTCGAAAGAGTGGCGGCTCATCGCCGGCGGGAAGCGCGCGACCTCGGCGCCGTCCTTGCCGCCATAGCGGGTGATCAGCAGGTCGAACTGCGCGACGACCTCCTCGAACAGGCCGCTGCGGCCATAGAGCCCGTCGACACCGGTGTCGATCAGCAGGCCGTTATCGATCAGCTCCGCAAGGAAACCCTGCGGCTGGGGGCAATTCTGGCACATGGGATCACCGGGAAAGGCTGGGGTCGTGCTTGTACACGGCCAGCAGGTTGGAGGTGTTTCCGAGGATACGGTCGTTGTTGATCATGATCGGCGCCGAGAGCGCATCACGCATCAACCGCGCCAGGCTCGCCGGGCTGTCGTTGCGATAGCCCTGGATGCCGCAGATCAGGAAGGCTTGCATCACGATCTCGCCGACGCTCTGGGACGCCACGACCTTGATGCTGTTCATCGCCACGACGAAGCCCATCGAGGAGAGCTCGTCGGCATCGCTGCGGGCGCGCTCATAGCGATCGAGCCCGGCGACGACCAGCGCCTTGAACTGCTGCAGGCGAGCGAGCAGCTCGGCGAGGCGCAGCGCGCTCGGCGGGGTCGACCCTGGGCGCTTGCGGGCTTCGCTGCGCACGAAGCCCTCGGCGCGGGCGACGGCCTCGGCCGCGATGCCGTACCAGACCGAAGCCCAGAGCAGATGCGCGTTGGGCAGCATCGACTGGGCCGCGATCTCGGCGAAGGGCACCGGGATGATCTGCGCGGCCGGGGCACGGCCGGAGAAGGTGAAGTTGTCAGAGCAGGTGCCGCGCATGCCCATCGTGTCCCAGGCCGCGCTGCGCTCGAGCCGGTACTGGTCGCTGGTCAGGACGGACATGACCTGGTCGGAAGGCGGAGCCTCGGGCGTGCGCCTGGAGGTGATCAGGATCGCATCGGCCTGCGCGCCGTAGGAGATCAGGCAGCCTTCCTTGTCGAGGGTGAAGTCGTCGCCCTCGCGCACCACGCCACAGATCGACGAGCGCAGGTCGCCGCCGACGCCGCCGCCCTCGGTCGTCGCCGAGGCAAGCAGGAGCTGCTCGCGGGCGATGCGGGCCATGAAGGAGCCGTGCCAGGGATCGTCACCGCAATGCACGACCAGGCTCGACACCTTGATCTGGTGCATTGCGTAGATCATGGCGCTCGATGCGCAGCCCTGGGCCAGCACCGCGCAGATCTCCGAGATCGTCGAATGGCTCGCCTGCTCGCCGCCATGCGCCGCCGGGATCATGATGCCGAGCAGGCGCTCCTGCTTCAGCGCCTCGAACACCTCATGCGGGAAGCGCGACTTCGCATCGACATCCGCCGCATGCTCGGCCGCGAGCTTGGCGATCTTGCGCGCCGTGGCGACCATCGCCTTCTGCGCTTCGGCACTGGCGCCTGATGTCTCGGAGGTGAGCTGGTAGCCGGCTTCGGCGAGGCGAGCGAGCGTCGTCATCAGACGTGCTCGCTCTGAATGGTGCGGATCGCTGCCTCGATCGCCGCGATCGAAGCGAAGTTGCGCCGGTTCATCATATTATCCGGGAATTCGACCTCGAAGGCATCCTCGAGCGCCATCATCAGCTCGACCGTGCCGAAGGAGGTGAGGCCAGCATTGTAGAGATCGGCCTCATCGCCGAGCGTGGCGACGTCGACCGGCAGCTTGCCGGTGGTCTTGAGGATTTCGCGGATCCTGGTCTTCATCTCTCGTCCTGCCCTGTGACGACCGGACCTCGGCGCGTCGCAGCACACGTTGGCGCGCAGGGCGCTCGCGATAGCTGTCGAGGGGCTTCGGTCGGTTGGTTTGACGCCGTGTCGTTCGTTGCGTCAGGCCTAACGCATAAAATTTAAAGTTACCTTGCGGCCGCCATAGAAAGACTGCGGAATGTATTTCGCAGGCCGCGGTCCGCAGATGTGGTAAACAGCAGATTGCCGCGAATACTCGGTTTTTCGAGCATTCAGCCTGCCGCGGCGGTGGAATAGTTCGGCGCCGTAACGCGTTGGCTGGCCGGCTTGGGCTCGGCGCCTGCATCGGCGTCGCTCGATCCCGTCATGAACCAGAGCAGCGCCGCCGTCTTGATCGAGTAGACGGAGTCGCTGACGATCATCAGCAGGCAGATATAAGTCGCGACGCAGACCTTGAAGCGCCAGGCGCGGGGCGATCGCTCCGGCGCGAAGATGAACAAGCTCCAGAAGCCGATCACGCCGAGCAGGCCAATCTGGTTCAGCGAATAGGCGTAGCCGGAATCGGAGAGGAAGGGCTTGTCCGGCGACAGGCCCCAGACCGCTGCGGGTGAAAGCGAGGTGATGAGGCGCGCTGTCCAGAGCATGCGGCCCATGAAATTGTTCTGCCAGTTCACCTCGGCGCTGACGAAGCCATAGATCGCCAGCCCGATCAGCGCGACGAAGGGCGCAGCCAGCCAGATGAAGCGCGGCGTGCGCGGCGCTACCAGATAGGCGACCGTCGCGACGATGCAGACATTGGCTCCGAAGCGCGAGTCGCTGAGGACGATCGCGGTCAGCCCCGTGGCCATGGTCAGCCAGCGCCTCGCCATGCCCGGCCGGTTGAGCGCCCAGATATACAAAATCGCACCGAAATTGCCGGTCGAAATCGGTTCGAGGAAGACCGAGGACGCCCGGTGCGGTCCGAGGAACGGCAGAAGCGTGCGGGAATCGGGTCTGAGGCCGCTGGCGAAGAGCGCGCCGGTCTGGCTGCTGACGTCGCTCGGCGCCACCGTGCCGCGCGCGACATAGTATTTGATGATGTTGAAATAGGAGACGTAGACGTCGAGCGCCAGGAACTCGAACAGGCCGAAGGCGACGACGATCAGCCCGCAGAGCAAGGCAGCGCGATCGGCCAGTCGTATATCGTTGCAGCTCTTGCCGAGCAGGTAGAAGGCGATCGGGATCAGGAAATCGCGCACCGCCTTGGGGTCGATCAGCGGTCGCATCGCCATCAGCAGGACAGCATAGGACAGGAAGATCGCCAGCAGCAGATAGGGCGCGGCATTGCGGCCAAGGCCGAGATAGAGCGCGGCCGCGACCAGCACCACCTCGCAGCCCATCACCATGGTATCGTTGATGCCCATGACGTTGGTGTTGATGAAGCACAACGCCATGTTGAAGGTGAGCGCGCCGATCAACAGCGCGATCGGCAGCGTCGGGAAGGGCCGGCCCGGCTCGCCGCCACCGGCCATGGCCGCCGGCCTGTTCACGCAGCCGCCTGCGCCGGCCGGCCAAGCCAGCGCGCCGCGAGGCCGCGCGCACCGGCTCCGGCACTCTCGGGAACGATGAGTGCGACGATGTGTTCACCGGCCGGGTCCACCGCCGCAGCCTGATCGACGAGGCTGCGGGTTGTCTCGCCCGCAAGCGAGGCCGTCAGGACGATCGCGTCCGGTCTCGCGCTCGCCTTGCTGTCGGTCGGCGAACCCTGCCGCATGATGATGAAGTTGCGCCGCCGTCCCGGCCGAGCCGGCGTGGTTCCGGCCGGCTCGATCCGGCGGATGTTCATGTCGCGGCCGGTGCCCTCCTGGCAGAGCAGCACGCTCTCGCCATGTGCCGCGAGGCTGTTGGCGAGATGCTCGGCCAGCGCCGCATGCGTCGCGTCGTCGGCCGAGCCGGCGATCATCACCGAAGCCGGCAGATGCTGGCCGAGCGTCTTCTGCAACAGCCGTGTCACTGGAACGAGCGCATCTTCGCGGCGAGCGGCGGCGGCAGGCAATGACACCACTGTGCCGACGCCGATCGCCCGGCCGGCTGCTTCCGGCGTAAGCGGCTTTACCATCTGGGGCAGGAGCCGCGACGTCGGCAGCCATTCGATGAGATAGGCGGCCCCGAGCCCGGCGCAGCTGCCGAAGAGCAGCGCCGCCGCCATCACCAGCAAGGCGGGCGGCTGACTGGCGACCGCAGGCGCGACCGCCTCGGACAGCATGCGCGAGTTATTGGTCTCGATCCGCTTCTGCTGCTCGAGCTCCTTGGCGCGCTGCAGCGAGGCGCTGTAGACCACGCGCACCGCTTCAGCCTCGCTTTCGAGCTGGCGCAGCTTGATCTGGGCGGCGCCGCTGACCTCCTGCGATTTGGTCAGCTCAGTCGCCCGCTTCCTAAGATTGGCGAGATTGGCCTCGGCCTGGCGATAGCCTTCCTGCACCGTGGCACGCAGGCGGACCAGCTCCCCGGCGAGAAGCCGGCGCGTCTCGGCCAGCTCGGCCCGAATCTCGATCAGGCGCGGATGTTGTGGTGCGAGCGTCTGGGCAAGGCTCGCCGCCTCACGCGCGCTCTGGGCATATTGCCCCCGCAGCGAGGTCACGACCGACGAGGTCAGCGCCTCCGGCAACGTGTCGGAGAGCGGATCGCGGTTTTGATAGCGGGCGAGCTGGTCGCGCCGCGCCTGCTGGCGGGCGAACTCGGCCTCGGCCTGGCTGATCTGGCCATAGAGGTCGCGCAATTGCTGCGAGATGATGAGCCCGCCCTCGCCGGTGCTGACGAGGCCATGCTGGCTGCGGAAGCCCTGGACGGCGCGCTCCGCCGTATCGAGCTGTGTGCGCAGGCCGGAGATCTGGTCGATCAGCGTCACGTTGGCGCGCTCGACCACGGAGCGGCGTCCGTCATTGCCCTGGCGGAAATAGACCAGCGCCAGCCCATTGGCGATATCGGCCGCTTTCTGGGCCTGCGGGTGCGAGACGATGATGCGGAAGACCAGCGAGTTCTCGACGCGCTGGATCACGATCGACTTCTTGAGCGCATCGACCATCTGCGCCATGCGCTGGTCGGGCGTCGGCTGCACCAGCCGGCCGAGCAGCCGCGAGATCAGACCGGGCGGGCGGCTGAAGGCGGGATCATTCTCGAGGTCGAGATCCTCGATGACTTGGCGCAGCACGCCGGTCGAGGTCATCACCAGCGCCTGGCTGTCGACATTGGCGAAATCGATCGAGGCCGAGGTGTCGGTACGCACGATGTCCTTGCCGACGACCTGCAACGCCTGCGGATCGACGAGAAGCTCGGCCGTGGCCCGGTAGATCGGGGTCTGGACCGAAAGATAGGCCAGCGCCAACAGCAGGCAGAGGGCTGCGCTCGCGATCACCAGCCAGCGGCGACGGCGCAGCAGCTGGAGCAGTTCAGGCAGGCTGAAGGCAGCAGAGAGCCGGCCCGGAGCGGGCGCGTCGTCTCTTCCACCTGCCTCGAGCGCAGCCGGCACCGCAAATCTCCTCGACCCGTCCCGATACCGCGCACATCCGCGTCCGGATGCGCCGACGGGCTCGGCTGGAATTCCACCGCGTATCCTGTCGAGCTGTGGTTAATATTCCGGTAACAAACTAATTACAATTTTATCAAAATATTAGTTGTCACGAATATTTGATAATTAACTAAATAACCACGCGCCTGCAAAAGGAATATTTCGCTTTGCTGCGGTCGATGATAGTTCAATATTTACGAAAGTTGGCGGTATCGGAAGCCCTTTTCGATTCTGCGGCCGCGATCCGCACGATCCCGTTCACGCTCCGTTTACAACAGGAAGAAATCCCCCGGCCACGCCAACGTTTGCTTAGCTCGTGCCGGGTATCCCTAAAAAAGGAAAGGCCGGCTCAGCAAACGCGCCGTGACGAGGACAGGTCCAGACCGCATGCGTATCCTGATGGCCTGTGCAGCTTTCCCGCCCTTCATCGACGGTGGCGGGCCGATCTCGGCGATGATTGTCGCCAAGCTGCTGCGTGCCGCCGGCCATGACCTGACCGTGGTGAACGTCTCCGGCGAGGACCGGCACGAGGTTTATGAAGGTGTGCCGGTGCATCGCCTGCGCTCGCTCAACATCGACTGGAACTACCGGCTGCCGCGATCGGCCTGGAAGAAGGCGATCTGGCATGCGCTGGAGAATTTCAACCCTCGTGCCTTCCTGGTCATGCGTCGCGAGATCAGGCGCCTTCAGCCCGACATCGTGCTGACCGACTCGATCGAGAACATCAACGTCGCGACCTGGGCCGCGGCGAAGAGCTGCGGCGTGCCGGTCGCGCATATCCTGCGCAGCACCTTCCTGCTCTGCTGGAAGGGCAGCATGTGGCGCGATGGCGACAATTGCGGCCGTGCCTGCGTGTCCTGCCAAGCGACTTCGTATGGCAAGAAAGTGAATTCGCGCTTCGTGGACGCGGTCATTGGCGAGACGAACTTCATCATCGGCCGCCATACCGAGCACGGCTATTTCCCGAACGCGACCACGCATCCGATCCCCGGCGCGATCGCGCCTGTACCCGGCGCCCTGCCTCGCACCGCACCATCCACTCATCGCCCGCTGCGCGTCGGTTTCATCGGTGTCCACGATCCGATCAAGGGCCTCGACACCCTGGCGGCGGCCGCTCACCGGCTCGCAGGCGAGCCGGTCGAATTCCTGATCGCCGGCAGTGGTCAGAGCGAGTACGCGCAGGCACTGCCCGGCCGCTTCCCTGCCCATAACACCCGCTTCCTCGGCTGGACCAAGCCGGACGAGTTCCTGCCGCAGATCGATATCCTGGCTGCCCCCTCGCTATTCCGCGAGCCCTTCGGCCGGGTGGTGATCGAGGCCTTCGCCCATGGCGTCCCGGTGATCGGCGCGAAATCCGGCGGCATCCCCGAAACGATCCAGCCCGGCTTCAATGGTGCCCTGTTTGAGCCAGGCGACGATGCCGCACTGGCGGAGGCGATCATGGCCTTTGCCCGCGACCGCACACTCGTCGCGACGCAATCGGCAGGCGCGCTCGCCGCGGCGGCCCGCTACACGCCGGATCGCATTGCCGCTGCCTATGGCACCGTCTTCGACAGCCTTGTCGGCAAACCGGCCGAAGGCGCCCTGCTGCAACCGCAGGAAGCGCGCCCATGAAGGCGCTGCTCGAACTGGCCTGGACCGGCGCGGGTCGCTTCCTGCCTGCCTTCTCTTCACGCTTCAGCAGCACGTTGCTGAGCTTTTTCGTGCTGCTGGCCGCGAGCCATTTCCTGCCGACGCAGGAATACGGGCTCTACGTCTTCCTGTTCTCGATCGGCAGCGCGCTCGGGCTGATCGCCGTGCTCGGCCAGCAGATCCTCGTGGTCAAGCATTATCGCCGGACCGAGGCGAGCGGCCACCCGCTCAACCAGGCGCTTCTTGGCGTCAACGCCCGCTGGCTCGCGCTCGGCTGTTTCGTGCTGCTGGCTGCGGCACTGCCGCTCTGGCTCTTCGCCGAGGAGCTGCCGTCGACCTACCATTACCTCTGGCTCGCCTTCGTCTTCGCCGCGATCTTCGCACTCAGCGAATACCTGCAGAACTATTTTCGCATCCATGGCCGCATCAACATGTCGCTGGTGCCGCGCGAGATCGTCTGGCGCGGCAGCTCGATCCTGTGCATTGCCGCCGCCGGCTTCGGCGGCATCCTGACGGGTGGCGCGGGGGCGATGGCGATCATCACCGGCCTGCTCGCCGCGACCACGCTCTATCAGGGCGCCTGCTTCCTGCACGACGAGGGGCTGAGCTGGTTCAAGGCGAAGGATCGGGTGCCATCGCAGACACATGCGGACTGGCGCCGCGAGAGCGGCTACTTCATCGCCAACAACGTCCTGAACTCGGCCTCGGCCTATCTCGAGACCATCCTGATCGGCGCCCTGCTCGGCCTGAACGAAGCCGGCTTCTATTTCGTGGCGCTGCGCATCGCCATGCTGCTGATGCTGCCGCTCGCGGCGATCGACACCGTCGGCATTCCGATGATCGCCGCCCGCTTCCAGAAATCCGATACGGCCGGCGCGCAGTTGCTGATCGGTCGGCTTTCCTTCGCGAGCTTCTGCATCTCGCTTTTGGGCGCGCTGGCGCTGGCCGTCGTCGCGCCCTTCATCCTGCATTTGTTCAATCCGGAGTTCGTCCGGCATGCCGATGTGCTGACCGCGCTCTGTGTGCTCTCGGTTTCGCTGTCCTTCTTCGGCCCCGGCTCCTGGCTGTTGATGATCGGCGGCGGCGAGCGCTTCTTCCTGATCGCGCGGGCGATCATGTTCGTGCTCTACCTTGGCCTGCTCTACGGGCTGGCGCGGGTCGGCGGGCTAATGGGCATCGCCATCGCCGGCCTGATCTTCAGCACCGCCTCGAGCCTCGCCGCCTGGTATTGGATCAAGCGGAAATGGCGCATCGACAACATGGCCACCGCCTTCATCCGGCCCTTCCTCTTCGGCGGCGCGCCCGCGGACGAGGCAGCCCCGCTGCCGACAGCCCGCGCCACTGAGGGAGCCGGCCGATGACGATCGCCGCAGCCTATCGTATCGATCCGGCCAGCGAGCTGTCGGCGACGACGCCGTCGCCCTTCGGCATGCCGGTGACCTTCGGCCGCAGCGTGGGCGTCTTCCATACCGGCCACGCCCCGTTCGCGGTGCTGATGCTCGGTGCCATCGGCTATGAGGAACTCTGCCTGCGCGCGACCTGGCGCAGCCTGGCGCAGGCGCTGGCGGACAAGGGCATCGCCTGTCTGCGCTTCGACTATCCCGGCCAGGGCGACGCCCAGGAAGCCGCCGACCCGCAAGGGCTGGACGACTGGTTCGAGACGGTCCGCGTCGCCGCGGAGCTGCTGCGCCGTTCCAGCGGCTGCGAGCGCCTTGTCCTGCTCGGCCAGGGGCTCGGCGGAACGCTGGCGCTCAGGCTCGCCGAAGATCTCGCGCCGATCGCGGCGACCGTCCTCATGGCGCCGGTCGGCAACGGCAAGCGCTATCTGCGCGAACTCTCGGCCTGGACGCGCATCGTCTCGGACCGGATCGGCATCGGCACGGACCCGGACGACGATACACGCTGCGCCGTAGCAGGCCTGCGCATCGCGCCCAGCCGCCTGCCGGCGATCGCTACGCTTGGAACAAGCGCGCTTACGCAAGCGCCGTCCGAACAGATCCTGCTCTTGTCCCGGCCCGGCCATGGCGGCGATGCGGCTCTGGCAGAGGCTCTCACCGGCCTCGGCGCTGCCGTGACGCAGTGCGTCTATGAAGGCTACGAGACGCTGACCACCGACCCGACCGCGGCCCGCCCGCCCAAGGCGACGATCGCTGGTATCGTCGACTGGATCGCGGAACGCGCCGAGGCGGCAGGCTCTGCTCCCGCAGGCATCGGGACGCCTCAGTTGCCCGGCCCGGCGGAAGGCGTGCTCGGCGACGGCTTCGTCGAGCGCCCGATCCGCTTTGGCCCCGAAGGGCGCCTCTTCGGCGTGCTCTGCGAGCCGCTCGGGCAAGCCGCGCGTGAGCCGGTGATCTTCGTCAATGCCGGCCGCGACTATCATATCGGCTGGGCCCGGGTCAGCGTGCATCAGGCGCGCGCCTTCGCGGCGCGCGGCATCGCCTCGCTGCGCTTCGACGCCAGCAGCGTCGGCGACAGCGGAGCGATTGCTGATGGGCCTGAGGAAATCCTCTATTCGCAAGCGCAGATCGACGATGTCCGCCTCGCCATCGATGCCATGCAGGCGCGCGGTTTCGACGCCCCGGTCCTGATCGGGCGCTGCAGCGGCGCCTACGCCGCCTTCCACGCGGCCGTCATCGACGCGCGCATCCGTCGCCTCATCATCGTCAACAATGAGCGCTTCGTCTGGGACCCCGACGAAAGCGTCGAGGATGCGATCCGCTATGCCCATCGCAGCGCCGGCGATCTCGGGGCGACGCTGGCCCGCAAGGGCGGTTTGCGCCGCCTGCTCACCGGAAAGCTTCGTGTCGGACCGGCCGGGCGCTATCTGATCTACCGCTATCGCAAGCGGTTTTCGGTCAAGCTCGCACCGGTGCTCGGCCGATTGACCAAGCATGGCCGGCTCCATCACCAGTGCCATCGCCATTTCGCCGTGCTGGCCGAGCGCAAGGTCGCACTATCGCTGCTCTATGCCGATGGCGATGTCGGCCTGGCCGAGCTCCAGACCTATTTCGGCGAAGCGGGCAAGGGGCTCGCCGCCTATCCGAACGCCTCGCTGACCATGCTCGCCGACGCCGACCACAACTTTACGCATCTTGCGGCCGGGCGCCGCCTGCTTGATGCGCTGCTCAGGATCGTTGCGCCGTGAGATCACTCATTCTCGTCCTGGCGGTGCTCGCCGCCTTGCCCGCGCAAGCCGAAATTTGCCTGCGCGGCGTCAACCTGTCAGGCGCCGAGTTCGGCGATCTGCCGGGCAAGGTCGACACCGACTATACCTATCCCAGCGAGGCGGCGATCCAGCGCCTCGGCAAGCTCGGCATGAGCGCCGTCCGCCTGCCCTTCCGCTGGGAGCGCATCCAGCCGCAGCTGAAGGGCTCGCTGGAGATCATGGAGCTTGCCTATCTCGACCAGACGATCCGCCGGATCGAGGAGGCCGGGCTCGTTCCCATCATCGACCTGCATAATTACGGCTATTACGCCAAGAAACAGCTCGGCTCGGCCGAGCTCCCAGCCGAAGCGCTGGCCGATATCTGGGGCAAGCTTGCGCAGCATTACCGCGACCGTCCCAAGCTCGTCTTCTCGCTGATGAACGAGCCCTACGACATCAACAGCGCAAACTGGGCCAAGATCCAGAACGTTGCCATCGCCGCGATCCGCAAGGCCGGCGCAAAGCAGCTTTTGCTGGTCACCGGCACCGCCTTCGGCGGCGCCCATAGCTGGACCTCCGATCTGCCCGTCGGCAACAATGGCCGCGATCTGCTCGGCGTCGTCGATCCGCTCGACCGTTACGCCTACGACTTCCATCAGTATCTCGACGCCGACTATTCCGGCCGCGCCCCGGAATGCTCGGCCGCGGCCGGTGCACTGAAGGGGATCGACGACGTCACCGCCTGGCTCAAGACACATGGCCGCCGCGGCTTCCTCGGCGAGTTCGCCGCCTCCAATCGCCCTGAATGCCTCACGGCCCTCAGGCAGATGGTGACGAAGCTCGACGCCAGCCCGCAGCAATGGCTGGGCTGGACCGCCTGGGGCGCCGGGGCCTGGTGGCCGGCGGATTACATCTTCAACCTGGATCCGACCCCGGCCGGCGAGCGCCCGCAGATGAAGCTGCTGACCCAGCGCTTCAAGGCGAAGAAGCCGACTGCCATTTGCGGCCCGGAGGCCAAACCGTGACCATCCCGTTCTCCCACCGCTCGGCGCCCGCAGTGCCGGTGGGCACGCGCATCGTCCATGTCGTGCGCCAGTTCCTGCCCAATCGCGGCGGGCTCGAGGATGTCGTCGCCAATCTCTGCCGGGCGCAAGCCGCGCTTGGCCTACGTCCGTCCGTGGTGACGCTCGATCGCCTGTTCTCGCGCCCGGACCTCGTCATGCAGGCGAACGAAATCATCGACGGCATACCCGTCACCCGTATCCCCTTCCGCGGCTCGACGCGCTATCCGCTCGCGCCGCAGGTGTTTTCGCATCTGCGTGATGCCGACCTCGTCCATGTCCACGCGGTCGACTTCTTCTTCGATGCGCTTGCCCTCGGCTGGCTGCTGCATCGCAAGCCGCTGGTCGCCACCACCCATGGCGGCTTTTTCCACACCGGCGACTTCGCCCGCCTGAAGACGCTCTGGTTCAACGGCCCGACCCGGCTCTCGGCGCAGGCCTATCGCGGCATCGCCGGCTGCAGCACGAACGACGCGCGCATGTTCGAACGGATCGCGCCCGGCAAGGTCCGGGTGATCGAGAATGGCGTCGACCTCGATAAGTTCGCCGGCGCCTCCAGCCCGGAGCCGCAGCGCCGCCTCGTCAGCATCGGGCGCTTCTCCAAGAACAAGCGCCCAGACCGGCTGATCACGATGATGGCGGTGCTGGCGCAGCGTGAACCGGGCTGGCATCTCGACATGCTCGGCGTCACCTCGGACTGGACCGAAGAGGCGCTGCGGACGGCGATCGCCAGTGCCGGCATGGAACAGAACGTGACGCTCCATCTCGGCCTGGACGACGCCGCGGCACGGCAGGTGATGAGCCGCGCCTCGTTCTTCGTCTCGGCCTCCGAATTCGAAGGCTTCGGGCTTGCTCTGGTCGAGGCGATGAGCGCCGGACTCGTGCCGATCGTGCAGCCCAATGCCGCCTTCGCAGGCCTCGCTAGCAAGTTTCCCGTCGTCCGGACCGTCAACTTCGCCGATTCGGAGGAAGCGGCGGCGGCCGTCGAGCAGGCCCATGCCGATCTCGTCCGCTTCCCCGGCAACACCCGCCCGCGCCTCTCGGACCTCGCCTCCTATTCTTGGAACGAGGTCACCCGTCGCTATCTCGAGTTCTACGCCGCGGCGCTCTGACCCCTCGACGCAGCCACTCTCCGCCGGCGCAAGGAAACCCTTGCGCTCGGCCGGCTTCTCGCTTTGTAATAGTGGATACACTCATACAAAGCTGCTGATCGGGTACCGGCGGCGCACAGGGGAACGGAATGAGCTTCGCCTCGAAAGGCATGGCCGCCACCGCGCAGGACGAGGCGTATCGCGCCATCCTGCAGGACATCCGCAGCGGCCGCTATCAGCCTAGCGAACGGCTGATCCCCGAGACGATCGCGCGCGAGCTCGCGATGAGCCGCATGCCGGTGCGCGAGGCCTTCCAACGCCTCGCCAATGAGGGGCTCGTCCTCATCCGTCCCAATCGCGGCTGCGTCGTCTCCGGCCTGACCATCGAGGAGATCTACGAGCTCTTCGAGATCCGTTCGGTGCTCGAAGGGCTGGCCGTGCGCCTGGCCATGCCGCGCTTCGATGCAGCCGCGCTGGCCGAGCTCGACGATCATGTCGTCCGCATGCACCGCGCCGGCACGGCCGGCGGCGCCGACTGGCTCGGCAAGCACCAGGAATTCCACGCCTATATCTGTGGCCTGAGCCGGCGGCCCAAGCTCATCGCCCAGATCGCGGCTCTGCATATCGCCGTCGAGCCCTATATGCGCGTCTGGCTCCACCACGTCGCCCAGCCCGCTCACGCCACCGAGCGCCAGGACGAGGTCGTCGAGGCGATCAGGACCGGCGACGCCGAGCATGCCGAGGCGGTGATGCGCGATCACGTCCTGCGCACCGCGCCGCGTCTCGCCGAGTTCCTGCGCAGCCGTGGCCAGGCGGCAGGCGCTCCAGCGTCCCTGCCGGCCAGCACCCAGATCTGAACCAAACGACGCAGCGGCTCGCCAGAATGCCGCGCCCCGAGGACGCCCGAGGGTCAACCAAAAGAACGAGGGGATTAACGATGGATCGACGCCAATTCCTGAAAGCCTCTGCCGCGACGGTCTTCCTGCCGGCAGCACCGCATCTCGCCAGCGCGCAGGATGCCAAGACCCTACGCTTCGTGCCCTATTCCGACGTCGCGATCATCGATCCGATCTGGACCAACGGCTATTCGACCCGCACCCATGCGCTGCTCGTCTGGGACACGCTCTACGGGCTCGACGACCAGTTCCAGCCGCAGCCGCAAATGGTCGAGGGCCATCTCGTCGAGGATGACGGCAAGCGCTGGACGCTGACGCTGCGGCCCGGCCTCGTCTTCCATGACGGCAGCAAGGTGCTGGCGCGCGACGCCGTCGCCTCGATCAAGCGCTGGGGCGTGCGCGACACCTTCGGCCAGGCGCTGATGGCCGCGACCGACGAGCTCTCGGCGCCGGACGATCGCACCATCGTCTTCCGCCTCAAGGCGCCGTTCCCGCATCTGCCGGCAGCACTCGCCCGCCCGAGCGCCCTCGTCGCTGCGATCATGCCCGAGCGTCTCGCCCAGACCGACCCGTTCAAGCAGATTCCGGAGGCGATCGGCAGCGGCCCCTATCGCTATGTCACCGCCGAGCGCATCGCCGGCGCACGGCATGTCTATGCAAGGCACGAGGGTTACGTTCCGCGCCCGAGCGGCACGCCGAGCTTCACCGCCGGCCCGCGCACGCCCTATCTCGACCGTATCGAATTCGTCGTCATGCCCGATGCTGCGACAGCGGTTTCGGCGCTGCAGACTGGGGCGGTCGACTGGGTCGAGCAGCCGATCATCGATCTCCTGCCGCTGCTGCGGAAGGACCCGAACATCGTCGTCGAGGTCAGGGACCGGACAGGCATGGCCGGCCAGTTGCGCCTGAACCATCTGCAACCGCCCTTCAACAACCCGGCGATCCGCCGCGTCATCCTGAAAGCGATCGACCAGGAGGATTGCATGAACGCGGTCTGCGGCGGCGATCCCCAGGTCGAGCGCGGCAGCATCGGCTTCTTCCCGAACAACTCGCCGATGGCGTCCGACGTCGCGGCCAAGGCCCTGAAGGGCCCGAAGGATTTCGGCAAGCTCAAGCAGGAACTCGTTGCCGCAGGCTACAAGGGCGAGCGAGTCGTGTTCCTCGCAGCGCAGGATGTGCCGCGCATCGCCCTGGTCTGCGATGTCGCCGCCGATGCGCTGAGTAAGATCGGCGTGAATGTCGACTTCGTCGCAGCCGACTGGGGCACGGTGCTGCAGCGCATCGGCAATCGCAGCCCGGTCGAGCAAGGCGGCTGGAGCTGCTACATCACTTACTGGTCCGGGCTCGATCTCGGCTCGCCGGCGACGAGTTCGCCCTTACGCGGCAACGGCGCCAAGGGCAGCCCGGGCTGGCCCGACAGCCCGCAGATCGAGGCGCTGCGCGCCCGCTTCCTGACCGCCGGCGATCCGGCCGAGCAGAAAACGATCGCCCGCGAGATCGAGCTGCAGGCGATGCAGGATGTGCCTTACGTCCCGGCCGGCCAGTATTTGCAGCCGGTCGCCTACCGCAAGAACCTGACGGGCATGCTCAACGGCGTCCCTGTCTTCACCAATCTCCGCAAGGGCTGACCGCTCTTCGCTTCCTTCCCCGATGGCCGGCAACCGACGCCGGCCAGGTTTCCACGAAAGCCTTTCCATGCGTGACCTCGAGCTCCCCGGGCGTTCCCTCGCCATCAGCCGCAATGCGATGGCCGCGACCTCGCATCCCGCCTCGACGCTTGCCGCGCTCGACATCATGAAGGCCGGCGGCACTGCCATCGACGCTGCCATCGCCGCCTGCGCCGTGCAATGCGTGGTCGAGGCCGGCTCGACCGGCGTCGGCGGCGACTGCTTCGTGCTCTATGCGCCCGGCGGCTCGACCGACGTCATCGCCTATAACGGCTCGGGCCGCGCACCCGCCGCCGCGACGCTGGATTGGTACGAGAAAGCCGGCATCGCCACGCTGGAGCGGCATTCGCCGCATGTCGTCACCGTGCCGGGCGCGATCGACGCCTGGACCCGGCTCAACAAGGACCATGGCCGTCTGCCGCTCGCCGAAATCTTCGCACCGGCGATCGCCTATGCCCGCGACGGTTACGCGCTGACGCCGCGCGTTGCCTACGATCTCGCCGCCCAGCGCGACCTGCTGATCCAGGACGCCAACGCCGCCGCGACCTTCTTGGTCGACAGGCAGGCACCGCCGGCCGGCACCGTGCAGCGGCAGCCGGCCCTGGCCGAGACCTTTGAGGCGATCGGCCGCGAGGGCCGCGACGCCTTCTATCGCGGCGATGTCGCCCGGGAGATGGTCGATTATCTCAAGGCTGCCGGCGGCTTGCATACGCTCGATGATTTCGCCGGCGCCGAAGGCGAATACGTCGCGCCGATCAGCGCCAGCTTCCGTGGCCGCACGGTCTATGAATGCCCGCCCAATGGGCAGGGCGTGATCGCGCTGCTGATCATGAAGATCCTCGAACGCTTCCAGCCCAAGGGCGGCCCGCTCGCGGTCGAAAACCTGCATATCGAGCTGGAGGCGACCCGCCTCGCCTACGCTGCCCGCGACCGTTTCCTCGCCGATCCCAGCAAGGCGCAGGTGCCGGTCGAGCATCTGCTATCCGACAAGCTCGCCGACGAGCTCGCCGGCCTGATCGATCCCGACCGCGCGCTCGATCCGCTACCCGTCATCCCCGGCGGCGCCGAGCACAAGGACACGGTCTACATCAGCGTCGTCGACAAGGACCGCAACGCGGTCTCCTTCATCAACTCGATCTTCTCGCCCTATGGCAGCGGGCTGATGACGAAGAAATCCGGCGTGCTCTTCCACAATCGCGGCCAGAGCTTCGTGCTGAAGCAGGGTCACCCCAACGCGATCGCCCCGCGCAAGCGGCCGATACACACCATCATCCCCGGCATGCTCGCCGAGAACGGCCGCGTCGTCATGCCTTTCGGCGTGATGGGCGGGCACTACCAGGCGATGGGCCACGCCCATTTCCTGGCCAAGCTCTTCGACCACGGCCTCGATTTGCAGGAAGCGATTGACCTGCCACGCCTCTTCCCGCTGCCCGGCACGAACACGGTCGAGACCGAAAGCCGCCTGCGCGACAGCGTCGCCGCGGCGCTCACAGCCCGCGGATTCGACGTGCAGCCGCCGAAATCGCCGATGGGCGGCGCCCAGGCGATCTGGATCGACTGGGAGAAGGGCACGCTGATCGGCGGCTCCGACCCGCGCAAGGACGGCTGCGCCCTCGGCTACTGAACCCGGCGCGAGGCCGCCCTGCACCAGGCGGCCTCGACAGCGCCGGCGATCCCGGCAAGCTTCTCCTCAGAACAAATCCAGGGAGAAGCGGGCATGGCGGACGACAAGCCAAAGGGGCGCGGCATCGCCGGCGGGCTGACCAATTATGGCGACCCGCAGTTCGCAGCCTATCTCCGCCGCTCCTTCGCCCGCTCGATGGGCTATTCCGACGAGGCGCTGGCGCGGCCGATCGTCGGCATCGCCAACACCTATAGCGGCTTCAATAACTGCCACCGCCACTTCCCCGAATTGCTCGACGCGGTGAAGCGCGGCGTGCTGATGGCCGGTGGCCTCCCCGTGGAGTTTCCAACGATCTCGCTCGGCGAGGTCTTCCTCAACCCGACCAGCCTGAAGTTCCGCAACCTGATGGCGATGGGCACGGAGGAGATGATCCGGGCCCAGCCGATCGACGCCGTCGTGCTGATGGGCGGCTGCGACAAGACCGTGCCGGCGCAGTTAATGGCGGCGCTCTCGGCCAATGTCCCGGCTGTCCAGCTCGTCGGCGGGCCGATGTCGACCGGCCGCCACAAGGGCGAGCGCTTGGGCGCCTGCACCGATTGCCGCCGCTTCTGGGCCCGCTTCCGCGCCGGCGAGATCGACCGGGAAGAGATCGACGTCGTCGAGGGGCGGCTCGCCACCACCGCCGGCACCTGCGCCGTGATGGGCACCGCCTCGACCATGGCCTGCATCGCCGAGACGCTGGGGCTCGCTTTGCCGCGCTCGGCCGCGATCCCCGCTGTCCATGCCGATCGTTTGCGCTGCGCCGAGGCGAGCGGCAAGCGCGCGGTCGAACTGATCGGGACGCAAACCTTGCTGCCTCGCCAGATCGTCACCGAGCAGGCGATCGAGAATGCCTGGCGCGTGCTGCTGGCGATCTCCGGTTCGACCAATGCGGTGGTGCATCTCACCGCGATCGCCCGTCGCGCCGGCATCAAGGTCGATCTCAATCGCCTCAACCGGCTCTCCGACGAGACGCCGGTGCTGGTCAACCTCAAGCCGGTCGGCAACAACTATATGGAGGACTTCTTCGCCGGCGGCGGCGTGCCGGCCGTGCTCCGCGAGCTGCGCGACCTGCTGCATCTCGACTGCCTGACGATCACCGGCAGGACGCTGGGCGAATTGATCGACGAGCCTCTGCTCGACCAGCTCGACCGCACGATCATCCGCTCGCGCGAAGACCCGGTCGATCCCGATGGCGGGCTCGTCGCCGTGTTCGGCTCACTCGCGCCCCGCGGCGCCATCGTCAAGCGCGCTGCGGCCGAGAAGCGCCTGCTCGAGCATGAGGGCCGCGCCGTCGTGTTCTCCTCGCTCGAAGACCTCTCGGCCCGCATCGACGATCCTGATCTCGATGTCGGCCCGGACGACATCCTCGTCCTGCAGCATGCCGGCCCGAAGAGCCCCGCCGCCATGCCGGAAGCCGGCTATCTACCGATCCCGCGCAAGCTCGCGGCCAAAGGCGTCAAGGACATGGTCCGCATCTCCGACGCCCGTATGTCCGGCACCGCCTATGGCGCGATCGTGCTGCATGTCGCGCCGGAGGCGGCGGTCGGCGGCCCGCTTGCCCTCGTCCGTAATGGCGACCGGATCAGGCTCAGCGTCGCCGAGCGCCGGCTCGACCTGCTGGTCGATGCGGCCGAGCTTGAGGCCCGGCGGGCTGCCTTGCCGCAGCCGTCCCCAGTCAAGCGCCGCGGCTATGACCGGCTCTATGACGAGCACGTGCTCCAAGCCGACGAAGGGGTCGATTTCGACTTCTGCTGAACCTTTGCGTCCTTCCGGGGCGCCGCGCAGGGGCGAGCCCGGAATCCATGAACCCAGTTCTTACCGGTTGCGCGGGAGCCCTCTCCCGGAACGGGGGAGGGTTGGGAGGGGGCATTCCGCCGACGTTGTTCTATGTCACGCCGGCTCCCTCTCCATCTCTCCCCCGTTCCGGGAGAGAGGGCCGGTTGCGGTTCCCTGCTAGCTCGCATCAAGCCAAGTGACAGGCGATCTCCAGCGCGCCTTCGCGACGCAGGGCCGGTGCCTCGACACGGCAGCGCTCGACCGCCTGGACGCAGCGCGGATGAAAGGCGCAGCCCGGCGGTGGTGCGATCGGGCTCGGCACCTCGCCCGACATCGGCCGGCGCTCGCGGTTCGGCTTCTCGACATCGGGGATCGTGTCGAGAAGCAGCCGCGTATAGGGGTGGCGCGGCCGGCCGAAGACCTCTTCCGCCGGTCCGCTCTCGACGAAGCGGCCGAGATACATGATGGCGAGATGGTCGGACATGTGCCGGACCACCGAGAGGTTGTGGCTGATGAAGAGATAGGTCAGCCCGAACTCCTTCTGCAGGCGGACCATCAGATTGAGGATCTGCGCCTGCACGGAGACGTCGAGCGCCGAGGTTGGCTCGTCACAGACGAGGAAATCAGCCTCGGTCGCCAGCGCCCGCGCGATCGAGATGCGCTGGCGCTGGCCGCCGGAGAACTCGTGCGGGAAACGGCTCGCATCTGCCCGCGACAACCCGACGATCTCCAGCAGGTCGCCCACGCGGGCGGCCGTCTCGTTCTCGTCCTTGCGCAGCTTCAGTTCGCGGATCGGCTCGGCGATGATGTCGCCGACGCGCCAGCGCGGATTGAGCGAGGCATAAGGATCCTGGAAGATCATCTGCACCCGCGGCGGCCCGACCGTGCCGTCGGCGCGCTTGATGTCCTTGAAATCGAGCAGGCCCTGCGTCGGCCTCTGCAGGCCGACGACCATGCGCGCCAGCGTCGACTTCCCGCAGCCGGATTCGCCGACGATGCTGAAGGTGGTGCCGCGCGCCACGCTGAAGGAGACGTTTTCGACCGCGCGCAGGATGCGCCGCGGCTCGTGCGAGAACAGGCGCGACAGGGCCGGAGCCGAAACGTCGAAGCGACAGGAAGCCGATGTGACTTCGAGGATGGTGTTCGCCTCAGTCATGAGCCATCTCCCGCAGCGGGAAATGACAGGCGGCGGCATGGCCGGATACCGGCAGGCCGGGCTTGGTCTGCCGGCAGAGATCGGTGGCGAAGCCGCAGCGCGGGTTGAAGGCGCAGCCGGCGGGAATGGCGTTCAGCCGCGGCATCGAGCCGTCGATCTGGTTGAGCTGCGCATTGCGGCGATGCACGCTCGGGATCGAGGCCATCAGCCCGGCGGTGTAGGGATGCCGCGGCCGGCGCGTCACCTCCTCGACCGGGCCGATTTCGACGATGCGCCCGGCATACATCACCGCGACGCGGTCGGCCGTTTCGGCGATCACGCCCATATCGTGGGTGACCAGCATGATCGCGGTGCCGTGCTCGCGGCAGAGCCGCTTCAACAGGGTGGTGATCTGCGCCTGGATCGAGACGTCGAGCGCGGTCGTCGGCTCGTCGGCGATGATCAATGTCGGCTCGGCGCAAAGCGCGAGCGCGATGACGACGCGCTGGCGCATGCCGCCGGAGAACTGGTGCGGGTAATGGTCGATCCGCGTTTCGGCGGCGGGTATGCCGACCTCCTTCAGCAGGTCGAGCGCCCGCTTGCGCGCCTCCGCCTTGCCGACCGGCAGATGCGTGGTGATCGTCTCGATCAATTGCTCGCCGACGGTCAGGAGTGGGTGCAGCGAGGTCAGCGGGTCCTGGAAGATCGCGCCGATCCGGCGGCCGCGCAGCTTGCGCATCGCCTCGGCCGGCAGATTGTCGATGCGCTGGCCGGAGAGCTTGATCTCGCCGCCGGCCAGACGCCCCGGCGGATCGAGCAGGCCGATCACCGCCGTCCCGGTCAGCGATTTACCGGCGCCGGACTCTCCGACGACACCGAGGATTTCGCCCGGCGCGATCTCGAAGGAGACGCCGTCAAGCGCTGTCAGCGGGCCGCGCCGCCCGTCGAAGACGATGCGCAGGTCGCGGACCGAGAGCAGCGCTGTTTGGGCGTTCACGCAGCGTCTCCCTTACGTTCGATCGCGTAGCTCGACGAGAAGATCTCGCTCATCGACGGGTTTCCGAAGGTGCGCTGCGGATAGCGCGCCATCACGCCCTCGAACTGCTCTTGCGCACGGGCATTGTCGGCGGCCTCGTCGATGCCTGGGATGACGCGGTCCTCCATGACGAAACGCCCGTCGATGATCACGGTCTGGACATCGCGGCCATGACCGGTGAGGAGCATGGTCTGGATCGGGTCGATCACCTGGCCGCTATGGGGCCGGTCGAGTTCGAAGACAGTGATGTCGGCGCGCGCGCCGGGCTGGAGCCGGCCGAGATCGGGCCGGCGGAGTGCATCCGCACCGCCGATGGTGGCCGCGTCGTAATAGTCCTCGCTGCGCACAGCGGTCGCGTTGCCAGCCATGGTCCGCGCCAGGATCATGCCGACCTGCAGGTTCATGATCATGTCCGGCGGGCTCGTGTCGGTCCCCATGCCGATCTTCAGGCCCATGGCGCGGTAGCGGCCGAAATGGTCGATGGCATTGCCATGCCGGCCGGAGACCAGCGGGCAGTGCACGATCGCCGCGCCGGCATCGCGGATGATTTCGAGATCGCGGCCCGACCGCTCGACAAGGCGGCTGCCGGAAACGACCGTGCCGTGCGGGAGCAGGCAGCGTTCGTTGAGGAAGCCGAGACTCTCCAGCCATTCCGGCGGACTCATGCCATGCTGGGCGAGGACGAGATCGTATTCGACCTTCGACTGGCAGCAATGCAGCCGCACGGGAACGTCGAGATCGCGCCCCGCTGCAGCAGTGCGCTGCAGCAGCTCGGCAGTCGAGGTCTCGATCCGGTCCGGCGCCAGCATGGTGCGGATCAGCCCGCCAGCTGCGCCCTCATGCGCCCGGCAGAAGGCAATCGCGGCGTCGAGTTCGGCGAGGCCCCGCGGCTCGTCGTAATGGGTGACGATGCGCCCATCGGCGTCGACCAGCTGGTTGCCGGTGCGATAGCCGGGGCCGAGATAGGCGCGCAGGCCTAGCGAAGCGGCAGCTTCGGCCGCATCCTTGAACTCCTGAACCGTCTCGCCCCAGGCCCGGTAGAACAGCGAGGCGATCGGCAGCGCCGTGGTGATGCCGTTGCGGATCAGCGTCGCGAAAGCGTGCTTCTTCTGGAAGGCCAGCTCCTCGCGCGAATACATCTCGTAGGGGCCGGCTTCGAGATAGCTGCGCGGCCAGACCCGGCCCTTCTTCCAGGCGGGCTGGTTGTCATAGGCGAGGATGGTGGTGTCGAGATCGGAGAGCGCGTCGAGATCGACGAAACCCGGCCCGATCACCGCGTTGCCATAGTCGATCCGCCTGGCGACCTCGCCGGGAAAACGATGGCCGATGAAGACGACCTCTCCATCCTCGAAGACGATCTCGCCGTTCTCATAAAGACGATGGCGCCCGCCGCTATGGCCGACGAGCCAGCGGGCGGTCAGGAGGATGCGACCCTCAGGTCGCTTGGCGGCTCGCAGTGTCACGGCATGGTCCTGATCGAGACGCCGTCGCGGGCGACGATCTTGCCGCGCTTGATCACGCGGCGCTGCGCCGGGCGGGTCGCGACGGCTTCGGCGATCGACTCGGTCGGCAGCACGACGAGGTCGGCGACACAGCCGACATCGAGCCCGTAACCTGCGATCTCCATCACCCTGGCGCCTTGCGTGGTGCAGACGTCGAGCGCCAGCCTGACCTCATCATCGCGGCGGAAGTTGTTGCGCAGCCCGACGAACATCGCCCGCTCCAGCATGTCGCCATTGCCATAGGGGCTCCAGGTGTCACGGATGCCGTCGGAGCCCGAGCAGACGCGCACGCCGGCCTGCAGCAGCTTCTTCACCGGCGGGGCCGGGCGGCTCGCCGGCGCGGTCGTCATGATCGCGATGTCGAGCTCGGCGAGTTGATCGATCAAGGGATCGATCAAGGCCGGGTCGGGCGTGCCGAGGCAGAAGGCGTGGCTGACCGTGACCTTGCCGGTCATCCCGAGCGCGCGGGTGCGCTCGATGATCATGTCGAGCGAAAAGGCGCCGACCTCGCCCGGCTCGTGCAGGTGGATGTCGAGCGGCTTGCCATAGCGCTGGCAGAGCCCGAAGACGGCGTCGAGATGGCCCTTCGGATCGCGGTCGATCGTGCAGGGGTCGAGCCCGCCGACGATCTCGCAGCCGGCCTGCATCGCCTGGTCCATCAATTCGAGCGTGCCCGGCCGGCGCAGCAGGCCCGATTGCGGGAAGGCGACGAGTTCGATGTCGACGATGTCGCGATAGGCATCGCGCGTCTTCATCACGCCCTCGACGCCCCACATCCCGTGCTCGGTGTCGACATCGACATGGCTGCGGATATGGGTCGTGCCCTTGAGCGAGGAGAGGATGCTCTGGCGGGCGGACTGGCGCGCGGGATCGATGTCGAGCCGCCTCTTGTTCATCCGCTCGTTGTCGATCTTGTCGAGCAGCCTGGGGCCGACCTCGTTGGTGTACCAGGGTAGGCCGAGCAGGCTCTTGTCGAGATGGGTATGGGCCTCGACCAAACCGGGGATGACGATCTCGCCCTTGCCGTCCTCGACCGCGATGTCGGCCGGCGCGGCAAGATTCGCGCCGACCTGCGTGATCGTGCCGTTCTCGATCAGGAGATCGACGGCCTTGCCGGCATAGGGGCGGACATTGCGGAGCAGCAGGGAGGCGGTCATCGCAGGCGTATCCTCTTGGTTTCTTGTCGTCAGCGCAGCTTCGGATTCAGCGCATCGCGCAGCCAGTCGCCGAGCAGGTTGACCGAGAGGACGATCAGGCCGAGCTGCAGCGAGGGGAAGACGACGAGCCACCAGGAGCCGGAGAACAAATACTGGTTGCCGATCCGGATCAGCGTGCCGAGCGAGGGCTGGGTGATCGGCATGCCGACGCCGAGGAAGGACAGGGTCGCTTCCGACAGGATGGCGAGGCCGAGATTGAGCGTGGCCGCGACCATCACCGGCGTCAGCGTGTTCGGCAGGATATGTCGGCGCATGATCCGGCTGGCGGGAACCTTGATGATGCGCGCCGCCAGCACATACTCCTTGCGCCGCTCGACCATGGTCGAGGCACGAACCGTGCGGGCGTACTGTACCCAGTTGGTCAGCGCGATCGAGACGACGAGCACCGCCGCGGCAAAGGGATCGCGCAGCGCCGGCGGCAGCAACTCGCGGAAGATCGCCGAGACCAGGATCGCCATCAGCAGCGTCGGGATAGACAGCACGGTGTCGCCGAGCCGCATCAAGAGGTTGTCGATCCGCCCGCCATAGAAGCCGGAGACCAGCCCGAGCGAGACGCCGATCACCATCGAGACCAGCACTGCCGAAAAGCCGATGATCAGCGACACCCGCGTGCCGTAGAGGATGGCGGAGAAGACGTCGCGCCCTTGCGGATCGGTGCCGAGCAGGAAGGGCCACTCACCGTCCTGCGACCAGATCGGCGGGATCTCGGCCTTGTCGATGAATATCTGCGCGAGGTCGTGCGGGTTCTGCGGTGCGATCAGCGGGCAGAACAAGGCCGTCAGGATCAGGATCGCTAGCACCAGCGCCGAGAGCCAGGCCGCCGGCGTGCGCCGGAAGCTCCAGCCGACGTCGCTGTCGAGGAAGCGGCGCAGGCGCCCGGGCTTGGCGGCGGCTTCAGCGGGCATTGGCGCCTCCCGAAAGCGCATCGTCGCGTAAGCGCGGGTCGACCCAGGCATAGGTCAGGTCGACCAGCGTGTTGAGCGAGACGAAGATGAAGGAGACGACGATCAGGTAAGCCGCCATCACCGGGATATCGACGAAGGTGACGGCCTGGACGAAGAGCATGCCCATGCCCGGCCACTGGAACACCGTCTCGGTCACCAGTGCGAAGGCGATCAGATTGCCGATCTGCAGGCCGGTCACCGTGATCACCGGCATCAGGCAGTTGCGCAGCGCGTGGCGGAAATGCACGGCGCGTGAAGGCAAGCCCCTGGCGCGGGCGAAGCGGATGAAGTCGGTCCGCATCGTCTCCAGCATCTCGGCGCGCACCAGCCGCATCACCAGCGTGATCTGGAACAGCGAGAGCGTGATGCCCGGCAGGATCAACGCCTTGCGACCAGACGCGGTCAGGAACCCGGTGCTCCACCAGCCGAGCTGCACGACCTCGCCGCGGCCGAAGGCCGGCAGCCATTGCAGGTTCACCGAGAAGACCAGGATGAACAGGATGCCGAGTGCGAAACTCGGCAGCGAGACGCCGAGCACGGAGATGAATTGGAGGGCCTTGGCGAGCAGGCTGTCGCGCTTGATCGCGGTGTAGACCCCCAGCGGAATCCCGACCGCCAATGACAGGAAGGTCGCGACCAGCACCAGCTCGAAAGTCGCAGGGAAACGCTCGGCGATCAGCGTGAACACCTCCTGCTGGTTGCGATAGGAGATGCCGAAATCACCGCGCACGGCATTGCCGACGAAGGTCGCGAACTGCAGGACAAAGCCCTTGTCGAGCCCGAGTCGGACGCGCAGTTCATCCCGCTGCGCCTGGCTCGCCTGCTCGTTCAGCATCAACTCGACGGGATCGCCGACGAAGCGGAAGGTCAGGAAGGCGAGGAAAGCCACCGCCAGCATGACGCCGGCAGCATTGATGAAGCGCTTGAAGAGGAAGGCCGGCATCGTCGTTCGACTCCCTTGAGCTGCGCGAACCCAGTCTGTCATTCCGGGACTTCGCGCAGCGAAGAACCCGGAACCCACGACTGGGTGACGTGAGTCAGAGCGGCAATCGCGGCCACTCGCCCGGTCGTGGGTTCCGGGTTCGCGCCTGCGGCACGCCCCGGAATGACAGGGAGATCACTTCATCATGGTCAGCCACAGCCTCGGCTTGTTGTCCGAGGCCTGGACCGTCGAGGCGATGGTGTTGCGCATCGCCCAGGCCATCGGCTGCTGGTGCAGCGGGATGAAGAGATGCTCGGCCTTGGCGATCTTCAGCGCCTCCTTCATCATCTCGATGCGCTTTGGCGTATCGAGCTCGACGCCGGCCTTGTCGACCAGCGCGTCGATGCGCGGATCGCCCCAATTGCCCCAGTTGAATACGCCGCCCGTGCCGCTCTTCGAGCGCAGCACCTGCACCAGCAGCGAATAGGCGTCGATCATCGGCTCGTTGGCCCAGCCGAAGGAGATCACGTCGAAATCGCCCTTGACCCGCTTCGGCGTCTGCTGACTGCGCGGCGCCAGGCTGAGGTTCGGCTTCAGGCCCGCCCGGGACCACATCGCCGCCACCGCCTGGCAGAACTCCTCCTCGTTGACGAGGGAGTCGCTCTGGCAGTTCATCGTGAAGGAGAAGCCGTTCGGATAGCCGGCATCGGCGAGCAGCTTCTTGGCGCCGTTGAGGTCGAAGGGCAGGCGCTCGTCCTGCGACGGTTCGTAACCGGGGATAGCCGGGGCGACGAGCGCGCCGGTGTTGCGCGAGAGGCCGCGCATCGCCCGCTTCTGCACCGCGTCGATGTCGATGGCGCGGTAGAGCGCCTCGCGGACCCGGACATCCCTCAGCGGGTTCTTGTCCTTGACGTCGCTCTCGACCAGCTTGTCGGTCAGGTTGAAGGCGAAGAAGACCGAGCGCAACTCGTTGGTCTGCAGCACCTTGACCTCGGTCGAGGCCGTGAGGCGCGGCAGGTCCTGCAGGGGCGCGACATTGGTGAAGTCGATCTCGCCTGAGAGCATCGCCGCGACGCGGGTCGAGGCCGAGGCGATCGGCAGGAACTCGATCACGTCGATGTTGTGCTGCGGCTTGTCCCACCAGTTCGGGTTCTTGGCATAGACCGTCTTGGAATCGGCGCGGCGGCTCTCGACCTTGAACGGGCCGGTGCCGTTGGCGTTGTCGGTCGCGTAGCCCTTCACCCCCTTGCCGGAATCGGTGGGGAGCAGTGAATTGTTCGCGACCAGCCATTCCTTGTCGAAGATGAAGATGTTGGTGAGATCGTTGAGCAGCAGCGGATAGGGTCCGTTGACCTCGATCTCGACGGTCAGGTCGTCGATCTTCTTCGAGGATTTGTAGGCCGGCAGATTGCCCTTCAGCGGCGAGTCCGCATGTGTCACCCGCTCGAGCGAGGTGATGACGTCGTCGGCGGTGAACGGGTTGCCGTTATGAAACTTGACGCCCTGGCGCAGCTTGAAGCGCCAGACCGTCGGCGAGACCGTCTCCCAGCTCTCGGCCAGCGCCGGTTCGATCTTGAGGTCGCCGGTATAACGCACCAGCCCCTCATAGACGTGATTCAGCACCGAGAGCGTGAAGGTGTCGCCATACGAGTAGGGATCGAGCGAGGCGATCTCACGCGCCGAACCCCATTTCAGCGTCTTGGCTTCGACTGCGCCATTCAATGCGAACGCGGCGACGGCCGCCAGCAACCAGGCCTTCTTCATCGAACTCTCCCCTTTTGTTGCTTGCCGCCGGCCCGCCTTGCGCACCGGGGAATGCCGTTCAGTTGCCACCTCTGTGATCATCGTGGCGCTTTTCGCGTCATCTTGTGTGCGATCATTGAGCATACTTGCATACGACAGAAGGATCGTATTGTATGCGATTATTGAAGACAAGCGGAAACTCGATCGATGCCGCGCCCTGCCCGACCACCCATAGCGAACAAGCCGATGACCAATGGCAAGGAGACCGGGACACGCGGGGCAGTGCCGCGCGCGCAGGCGGTCTACAAGGCGTTGCGGCGTGCCATCATCGAGCAGGCACTGAAGCCCGGCATGAAGCTCCCAGAGGATTCGATCGGCGAGCAGCTCGGCGTCAGCCGCACCTTGGTACGCGAGGCCTTCGGGCGGCTCGCCGTCGAGGGCTTGGTCGAGCTCAAGCCCAATCGCGGCGCCAATGTCGCCTATCCGACGCTCGAGGAGGCGCGCGACGTCTTCGATGTCCGCCGCGGACTGGAGCGGCTCGTCGCCGAGAATTTGGCAGGGCGGCTGACCGCAGCGCAGGCGGCCGAGCTCGAAGCCCATGTCCGGCTCGAGGAGAAGGCGCATGGGCAGGACGGGCCTGAATCGATCCGTCTTTCCGGCGAGTTCCACATCCGGCTCGCCGAGATGACCGGGAATGCGCTGCTTCTGCGCTATGTCCAGGAAGCGTCGTCGCGCTGCTCGCTGATCCTCGCCATCTACGGCCGGCCACATTCTTCCGAATGCGCCGTCTCCGAGCATCGCCAATTGATCGAGGCGCTGCGCGCTGGTGACGCCGCCCGCGCCGCCGCGCTGATGGACCATCATCTCCAGTCCGTCGTCACACGCGCTTTGCTGGCCCCGCGCGCCGAGCGCGACATCCGCGACGTGCTCGCCCCCTATGCCTTGAGCGAAGGATTGACCCCATCGTGACCCAGACGCTGACGCAGGACCGGCCGGCCGCCGCCGAGATCGTCACCTTCGACTTCGCTGCGTTGACCCCGCGCGAGCGCTACAAGCTGCTGATCGGCGCTGTGGTGCCGCGCCCGATCGCCCTGGTGACGACGATCGACGCCAATGGCGTCGTCAACGCCGCGCCGTTCTCGTTCTTCAACTGCCTCTCGGCCGACCCGGCGATCCTGGCGCTCGGCGTCGAATACCGCCAGACCGGCGGGCAGAAGGACACCGGCCGCAATGTCCGCGAGAGCCTCGCTTTCACCGTCAACATCGTCTCCGACGCACTACTCGACGGCATGAACGCCTGCGCTGTGCCGTTCGAGCCCGGCACCGACGAACTCGCCGAGGCCGGCCTGACCGCCATGCCCGGCGTCAAGGTGCCTTGTCCCTGGATCGGCCAGGCGCCGGCCGCTTTCGAATGCCGCCACCACACCACGCTCGGCATCGGCAATTCGCGCGAAATCATCCTGGGCGAGGTCGTCTATGCCCATTTCCGCGCCGATACGGTCGATAAGGTGAAGCACTATGTCGACCCGGTCGCGCTCGATGCGATCGGCCGCATGGGCGGGCATGGCTATGCCACGACACGCGACTATTTCGACCTGCCGACCATGTCGGTCGCCGACTGGCGCGGCGACCGCTCCAGGGCCCGGCGTACCCGGCCCGCCCGGCGCTGAGCGAATGCACCGCCCGCATCGGAGTGGTTGACCCGCGCCGGATTTCCGCCAGCAATGCGGCCTCGAAAACAAAATCCGACGAGGCCCTCATGAACAAGCACGTCTCCGGCATCGATGCCGCCAAGCTCGACAGGCTGGCCGAGGTCGCCATCCGGATCGGCCTCAATCTCCAGCCGGGCCAGGATCTCTTCCTGACCGCCCCCGTCGCGGCGCTGCCATTGGTCCGGCGCATCGCCGAGCACGCCTACAAGGCCGGCGCCGGGCTGGTCACGCCGATTCTCTCGGACGAGGCAGTGACGCTGGCGCGCTATCGCTTCGGCCAGGATGACAGCTTCGACCGCGCCCCGTCCTGGCTCTATGAGGGCGTCGGCAAGGCCTTCGCCGCCAACACCGCGCGCCTCGCCATCGTCGGGGACAATCCGATGCTGCTCGCCGAGCAGGACCCGGCCAAGGTCGCACGCGCCAACAAGGCGAATTCGATCGCCTACCAGCCGGCGCTGGAGAAGATCGCCAATTTCGACATCAACTGGAACATCGTCTCCTATCCCGGCGCGGCCTGGGCCCAGCAGGTTTTCCCCGATGATGCCGAGGAGGTCGCGGTCGCCCGGCTGGCCGAGGCGATCTTCGCGGCATCGCGCGTCGACCGCGACGATCCGATCGCCGCCTGGGCGCAGCACAACGCGGCGCTGGCGCAGCGCACGAAATGGCTGAACGGCCAGCGCTTTTCCGCGCTGCATTTCACCGGCCCGGGGACCGATCTCACCATCGGCCTCGCCGACGGGCATGACTGGCAGGGCGGTGCCTCGACCGCGAAGAACGGCATCACCTGCAACGCCAACATCCCGACCGAGGAGGTCTTCACGACCCCGCATGCCCGCCGTGTCGACGGCCACGTCTCCTCGACCAAGCCGCTCTCCTATCAGGGCACGCTGATCGACAATATCCAGGTGCGCTTCGAGGCCGGGGCGATCGTCGAGGCCAAGGCGAGCCGTGGCGAAGAGGTGCTGAACAAGGTGCTCGACACCGACGAGGGCTCGCGCCGTCTGGGCGAGGTCGCGCTGGTGCCGCACTCCTCGCCGATCTCGCAGAGCGGCATCCTGTTCTACAACACGCTCTTCGACGAAAACGCCTCCTGCCACATCGCGCTCGGCCAATGCTATTCGAAGTGCTTCATCGACGGCACCAAGCTGACGCCGGAGCAGATCGCGGCGCAGGGCGGCAATCGCAGCCTGATCCATATCGACTGGATGATCGGTTCCGGCGAGGTCGACATCGACGGCGTCGAGCCCGACGGCAGCCGCGTTGCGGTCTTCCGCAAGGGCGAGTGGGCCTGAGGCCCGCC
Organism: Bosea vestrisii; assembly: GCF_030144325.1. Taxonomy (NCBI): domain Bacteria; kingdom Pseudomonadati; phylum Pseudomonadota; class Alphaproteobacteria; order Hyphomicrobiales; family Alloboseaceae; genus Allobosea; species Allobosea vestrisii. The sequence continues at coordinate 2,768,632 of NZ_CP126307.1, forward strand.
TAGTCGATCCGCCCCAGCGCCTGCTCGATCGCGGCGAAGATCGTCTCGATCTCGGCGGGCGCGATCACCAGTGGCGGCGACAGCACCAGCGTGTCGCCGGCATTGCGGATCAGCACGCCGGCATCGAGGCAAAGCGTGTTGGCCTCCCCGCCCCTCGCGCCATCCGCGCCCGGTCGCGGCGCAAGGTCGATCGCACAGAGCAGGCCGGCGGTGCGGATATCGACGACATGGGCTGAGCCCTTCAGCCGGTGCGCCCGCTCCTCCCAGAGCGGCAGCACCTTGCCGAGCTGCCCAAGGATGTCCTGCTCGGCGAAGACGTCGAGCGTCGCGAGACCAGCGGCGCAGGCGAGCGGATGGGCCGAATAGGTGTAGCCGTGGAAGAGCTCGATCGCCTCGGGCGGGCCGGCCATGAAGGCGTCATAGACGTGGCCGGCGACGAGCACGCCGCCCATCGGCACCGCGCCATTGGTCATGCCCTTGGCGCAGCTCATCAGATCGGGCCTGACGCCATAGGCCTGCGCCGCGAACGGCGCGCCCAGCCGGCCGAAGCCGGTGATGACCTCGTCGAAGATCAGCAGGATGCCGTGCCTGTCGCAGATCGCGCGCAGGCGTTCGAGGTAGCCCTTGGGCGGCGGATAGACCCCGCCCGAGCCGGTCACGGGCTCGACGATGACAGCGGCCACGGTCGCGGGATCGTGGATCTGCAGCAGGGTCTCCAGTGCCTCCGCCGCGGCGAGCCCACCCTCCGGCCGGCCGCGCGAGAAGGCCATGCTGCCGCGGTCATAAGGCAGGGGCAGATGCGCGACATCGGGCAAGAGCGGCCCGAAGGCGGCCTTGTGCCGGCCGATACCGGAAACCGAAAGCCCGCCCCAGCCCATGCCGTGATACCCCTTGGCCCGGCCGATCAGCTTGGTGCGCCCGGCCTGGCCGCGAGCCTGGTGATAGGCGCGCGCGATCTTCAGCGCGGTATCGACCGCCTCCGAGCCGGAATTGACGAAGAAGACATGGTCGATGCCTTCCGGCGCGAAGTCGCAGAGCCTGGCAGCATAGGCCTGCGCGTCGGGGTGGCTCATCTTGAAGGAGGAGACGAAGTCGAGCCGGCCAGCGGCTTCGCGGATCGCCTCGGTGATCTTGGCCTGGCCGTGTCCGGCATTGACGCACCAGAGCCCGGCCATGCCGTCGAGCACGCGTCGTCCGTCCGAGGTGATGTAATGCATGCCTTCGGCCCGCTCGAACAGCAGCGGCGCCTGGCGGAAAGCCCGCATCGGCGTGAACGGCATCCAGAACGCGTCGGGAGCGTTGTCGCGGCGGCTTTCGGCGGCAAATGCGTGCGCGGTCATCGGCGGGTCCTCGCTATCGATCACCGTATGATGTCTTTCTTAAATCTAAAAGACAATAGCAAGAGTGCTAGGTGGTCTTAGTCAAGCCCATCGGGACGGCGCAATTGCATGGCGCGCTGGAGATGGCTGCGCATTAGCGCGCTGGCGAGCTGAAGGTCGCCGGCCTCCAGCGTCGCCAGCATTTGCAGATGCTCGCGGCTGTTCACCACGACGCGCTCATAGCCATAGGTCCAATCGTAATTGGAGAGCCGGCGCATCTGGTTCTGCCGGCGCACCGCCGAATGCATGAAACGGTTGCCTGAAGCCGCCGCCAGTCCTTCGTGGAAGTCGGCGTTCATCTCGTAGAAGCCGATCGCCGAGCTTTCCTTCCAGGGCTGGGACAGGGTCAATTCGTGCCGGGCTCGCATCTCGTCGATCCAGCCCTGTTCCAACGAAAAGCCGGGCTCGAGGAAGACCATCGGCTCGATCAGCAGGCGGAAGCGGTAGCGCTCGTCATGCGCCGACTGATCGCGCGCCTCGTGCAGGAAGCGCCAGCCATAGCCGCGCTTGCGCTCGACCATGTCGAGATCGGCGAGCCGCGCCATCAGGCGCTGCACCTCCGGCCGGCCGAGATCATAGCGCCGCATCAATTCGAGCTCGGAGATCTCGTCGGGCAGACGCCCGCCATGGCGATCCTGCGCGACCTTGACCATGACGAACTCGGTCGCGTCGGCCGTCGCAGCGCCATCGCTGGACGCCTCGGGCGTGCTGAGCAGCTCGACGCCCTTGTTCGGATGCCGGCGCACCAGCCCCTGCCGTGCCAGATGATCGATCGCAGCCCGCACCGGCGTGCGCGAGACGTTGAGGCGGCGCGCCGCGCTGTTCTCGTTGAGCCAGGCGCCCGCTTCGAGCCCGTCCTCGCGGACCATGCGGAGTATCCGCTCGGCGATCTCCTGCTGCAATCGTGTCGGCGTCGTCATCGAAAGGCTCTTGATTGTCTTAGTTCGAAATGAAATACATCATAGTCAGACACAGCACCAGCGCGAACCCGCGGAGATCCGGCCATGGTCGAGCCCTTTCCCTTCGTCGATGTCTCCGGCACGCCCTATGAGCGCGGCCGCCAGCATGGTGCGGCGGTCCCCGAACGCGTCAAGCGCTCGATCGAGCTTTATGGCGGACAGCTCGGCGATCTCGGCTATGACACGGCCGCCAAGTCGCGCCTGATCGGCGAATTCGCCCGCGAGATCGAAGCCTTCGGCGCGCACTATGTCGAGGAGATGCGCGGCATCGCCGACGGCGCCGGCGTCGCCCTCGAAGACGTCATCATGATCAATGCCCGGACCGAGGTGATCGCCAAGGCGAAGCTGGAGAAGAGCAAGCCGGTTGGGGCGGAGGAAGAGCTCGACGATGGCTGCACCGGCGCGATCATCCTGCCCGAGCGCAGCGCCTCGGGCGAACTGATCCACGGCCAGAACTGGGACTGGAAGGCCGAATGCGCCGAGACGGCGATCGTGCTGCGCGTGCGCCGCGATGACGGCCCAGACTTCCTGACCTTCGTCGAGGCCGGCGGCCTTGCCCGCTGCGGCATGAATGCCGCCGGCATCTCGATCACCGCCAACTATCTCGAAAGCGAACGCGATTTCACGCAAGCCGGCGTGCCGCTCGCCTTGATCCGCCGCAAGGTGCTGGAGCAGGAGCATTTCGCCTACGCCATCAAGGCGGTCGCGACGACGCCCAAGGCCTGCTCGAATAATATGATGCTCTCGACCGTCGCCGGCTTCGGCATCGACTTCGAGTGCGCGCCCGACGCCGCCTTCCCGCTCTATCCGGAAGATGGGCTGATCGTGCACGCCAATCATTGGGTCGGGCAGGTCGCGCTGACCAAGATCACCGATACCGGCACCCCGCGCGTACCGGAGAGCTTCTATCGCGACTGGCGCGTCCGGAAACTGCTGAACGAGGCCGGGCGCAAGCTCACTGTCGACGACCTGAAGCAGGCCTTCTTCGACGATTTCCTCACCCCGCATTCGGTCTGCCGCCCGCCGCGCCTGAACGACACCGGCAATCTCTCGGCGACCGTCTCGATGGTGATCATGCAGCCGGCCAAGGGCACGATGGAGGTCGCGCCGCTGCCGGCCCTCAACCGCACCTTCACCCGCTACAGCCTCACCGACGAACCGATGACGCTGGCGCAAGCCGCCGAATAAGGCGGCACCGACAGCGTTCAAGCCAAAACCATAAGACAAGGGGAACCCGCCGATGCATAACCGACGCCGCCTTTCCCTCGCCCTTGCCGGACTGGGCCTTGCGACCGCAGCCATAGTGCCGGCCGCAGCCGCGACGCTACGGGTGCACCTCAACGCCGACATCCGCAGCATCAATCCGGGCGTCAACCGCGACGACAACACCGACTCGGTCGTCCTGCACATCGTCGAGGGCCTCGTCGCCTATGGCGAGGACTCCGAGGTCAAGCCGCTGCTGGCCGAGAAGGTCGCGGTCTCGCCCGACGGGCTGAGCTACACCTTCACCCTGCGCAAGGGCATCAAGTTCCATAACGGCGCCGAACTCACCTCGGCCGACGTGGTCTGGAGCTGGAACCGCTACATCGATCCAAAGACCGACTGGCGCTGTCTGTCGGAGTTCGACGGCCGCGGCCGCGCCAAGGTCGAGGAAGTCACGGCGCCCGATCCGACGACCGTCGTCTTCAGGCTCGACAAGCCGAGCTCGCTCTTCCTCGCCAACATCGCCCGCACCGACTGCGCGATGACCGCGATCCTGCACAAGGATTCGGTCAAGGCCGACGGTTCCTTCGACAAGCCGGTCGGCACCGGCCCCTACAAGCTGACCGAATGGAAGCGCGGCGAATACATCCGCCTCAGCCGCAACGAGGCCTATGCCAGCCTGCCGGGCGCACCGGACGGCTATACCGGCGGCAAGCGCCCGCTCGTCGACGAAGTCCGCTTCATGGTCATCCCCGACGGCGCGACCGCCAAGGCGGCCTTGCTGCGTGGCGACATCGACATCGTCCCCGACGTCGCCAATGCCGAGGTCAAGGAGCTCAAGAAGGACCCGCGCGTCGAGCTCTCGATCACGACCAATATGGGCCTGGTCGGCATCCTCCTGCAGACCCGCGATCCCCTGCTCGGCAACGTCAAGCTGCGCCAGGCGATCGCCGCAGCGCTCGACACCGAGGAACTGGTCGCCCAGGTCACCGACGGGCTCGGCAAGCGCAACAATTCGATCGTGCCGTCGCTGTCGTCCTATTACGACGCTGTCCAGGCCAAGGGCTATAAATACGACCTCGCCGCCGCCAAGAAGCTGCTCCAGGAAGCCGGCTACAAGGGCGAGCCCTTGGTGATGCTGGCGAACAAGCGCTACCCGCAGAGCTTCGATGCCGCCGTGGTCTCGCAGCAGATGCTGCAGGCGGCCGGCATCAACGTCCAGATCGAGGTGCTCGAATGGGCGACGCAGCTCGACCGCTATTCCAAGGGCAATTACCAGATCCAGGCCTTCCCCTATTCGGCAAGGCTCGATCCGGCGCTCTCCTTCGAATCGGTGACCGGCCCGAAGGCGACCCAACCGCGCAAGGTCTGGGACAATCCCGAGGCGCAGGCCCTGCTCGACAAGTCGATGGTCGTCTCGGACAAGGCCGAGCGCCAGAAGCTGTTCGACGAACTGCATCAGCGCTTCATCGCCGAAGTGCCGATGGTGATGCTCTATAACGGCATCGACGCCGGCGCCTACGGCAAGCGGATCAAGGGCTACAAGTCCTCGATCTTATCGAAGCCCCGGCTCTGGGAAGTCACCGTCGCCGATTAGGAACTCGTCTCGAAACTCGCTCCGGCGCGCCAGATGGGGGTGTTTTCGAGAACCGGAGCGCAGCGGACATTGGTCCGTGAGCACCGGAAGCGCAGAAAATGCCGCTAGATGGCCGCTGGAGTAGAGTTTCGAGGCGAGTTCTAGGCCGCGCCGTTGACCTCGATGAGGTCCTTGATGATGTGATGGGCGGTGAGCTCGGCCAGGCGCTCGCCGTCCCCGACCCGGATCGCTGCGACCATGGCGTGATGGTCGGCGTCACTGGCGAGCAGGGCCTGATGCGAGGCCCAGACCGTCACCGCCGAGCCGCGCGAACGATCGCGCAGGCTCCAGATCGTCTCCGCCAGCACCGGATTGCCGCAATGGGCGTAGATCAGGCTATGGAAGGCACGGTTGATCTCGCTCTGCTGCGGACGCGTCCCACTCCGAACCGCTTCGCTGAACTCATGGGCGAGCACATCAAGCCTGGCGATCGTCTCGTCGTCCATCCTGCCGATCACGAGGCGGGAAGCGGCGCTCTCGAGGATGATGCGGGTGTCGCGGATTGCGCGATAGGTATCGAGGTCGATCTCGGTGACCCGATAACCGCGATTGGGCACATGCTCGATTGTCTTGCGCACGGAAAGCTCGTCGAGCGCGGCGCGGACATCGAAGCGCGTCGCCTGGAAGGCCTCCTCAAGATCGATCTGCCGCAGCCATTCGCCCGGCCGATAGGCGCGGACATGGATCGCCCGGGCGATCTCGTTGGCGAGTTCGCCCTTGGCGCGCTGGGTCTTGGGGCGGGTAGCCATGACGGGTCTCTAGAGCATTTCAACGATGCTTGTGAACTGGTTCGCCAGCATCGCGCACAGCCGGCACTGCCCTTGTCGAATCCGGCTTGCGGCATCAACCATATCATGCAACAAAATTGGCGCCAATCTTATAACCAATCAGGAAACGCCGCATGACCGCTCCCGTCGGAAAGCCCGCCAAGCAGGACGATGCGGCAGCGATCGCCCGCGCGCTTTATGATCTCGGCCCGACGCCGGTCACCGCCTGCAAGGCCGATCCGCGCTTCAGCTATTGCCTCTATGTGCCGAAAAGCCTCGGCAAGGGCGGCCAGGCGCCCGAGCTTGTCGTCGCCATGCACGGCACCGGCCGCGGCTTCACCGGCTATCGCGACGCCTTCGAGGCCTTCGGCCGCTGGAACAACTGCATCATCCTCGCCCCGCTCTTCCCCATCGGCGTGATGGGCGACGGCAACCGCAACGGCTTCAAATACATGCGCGAGGGTGAGGTCCGCTACGACCACATCCTCCTGTCGATGGTCGAGGAAGTCGCCCAGGCCTATGGCTTGCGCTTCGACCGCTTCGCCTTGTTCGGCTATTCCGGCGGCGGCCATTTCACCCATCGTTTCCTGATGCTGCAGCCGAAGAAGCTTTGGGCCGCCTCGATCGGCGCGCCGGGCTCGGTGACGCTGCTCGATCCGACGCGTGACTGGTGGGTCGGTACCCGCAACATGGCCGAGCTCTTCGGCACCGCTCCCGATATCGAGGCGATGCGCCAGGTTCCGGTCCAGATGATCGTCGGCGCGGCCGATCTCGAGACCTGGGAGATCACCCACCAACCCGGCAACGCCAGCTGGATGCCGGATGCCAACCATGCCGGCACGAACCGCCCGGAACGGCTGGGTACCTTGTGCCGGAACTTCGAGGAGCACGGCATCACGGTGCGTTTCGACCTGGTGCCGAACATGCCGCATGACGGTCTGAAAGCCGTCCCGCGGGTGGAAGATTTCCTCGCCGACGTGCTCGCCAAGCGCCGCACCGGCGCGTCCAAGGCAGCCTGACCCGCCAGGATCCGGAAGACGGACAACGAGGGGACCGACAATGAAACGCCAGCTCGCCGCCGCCTTCGCTCTGCTCGCTCTCGCGAGCCCCGCCACGGCGCAGACGATCAATGTCGCGCTCAATGCCGACATTCGCTCGACCAATCCGGGCGTCAACCGCGACGACAACACCGACGCCGTCGTCCTGCACATGGTCGAGGGCCTGGTCGGCTATCGTGAGAACGGCGCGGTCGCGCCGCTGCTGGCGGAGAAAATCTCCGTCTCGCCTGACGGGCTGACCTACACCTTCGCGCTGCGCAAGGGCGTCAAGTTCCACAACGGCGCCGAGTTGACCTCGGCCGACGTGCTATGGAACTGGACCCGCTATATGGAGCCCAAGACCGACTGGCGCTGCCGCAGCGAATTCGACGGCCGCATCGGCATGAAGGTGACAAGCGTCGCGGCGCCCGACCCCGCGACCTTCGTGATGACGCTGGAGAAGCCGAGCGCACTCTTCCTCGACACCATGGCCCGGACCGACTGCGCCATGGTCGCCGTCATCCACAAGGACTCGCTGAAACCCGACGGCTCGTTCGACAGGCCGATCGGCACCGGCCCCTTCATGCTCGACGACTGGCGCCGCGGCGAGTTCATCTCGCTGAAGCGTTTCGACGGCTATGTCTCACCATCAGGTGACAAGCGCGACGGCTATGTCGGCCGCAAGCGCGCTCTGGTGCCGGAGGTCAAGTTCCTTGCCATCGCCGACGGCGCGACCGTCAAGGCCGGCCTGATCTCGGGCGCGCTGCATGTCGCGGACATTCCCGATGCCGATATGCCGGAGATGAGGAAGGTCCCGACCCTGCAGGTGCTGAGCGCTCCCAGCGCGACCAAGCACGCGCTGCTCCTCCAGAGCCGCGATCCGCTGCTCGGCGATGTCCGGATGCGCCAGGCGATCGCGGCTGCGCTCGATCTCGACGAAATCGTCGCCCAGGCCTCGAACGAGCTCGGCAGCACCAACAACTCCGCAGTCTATGTCAGCTCGCCCTATTACAGCGAGGTCCAGCGCCAGCGCTACCGCCACGACCCGGCGCGCGTGAAGACGCTGCTCGCGGAGGCCGGCTACAAGGGCCAGGTGATCAAGCTGATCGCCAACAAGCGCGCGACCGTGCCGAGCTTCCCGGTCGCGATCATGGCACAGGCCATGCTGCAGGCGGCCGGCATCAACAGCGAGATCGAAGTGCTGGAATGGGCGACGCAGCTCGACCGCTACAGCAAGGGCAACTACCAGATGATGTCCTTCAGCTATTCCGCCCGCATCGATCCGGCCCAGAGTTACAACCAGTTCAGCGGCCCCAAGGACACCTACCCCTCAAAGGCCTGGGACAGCCGGCGCGCCGACGAATTGATCGAGAAGGCGACCATCACCGCCGACGAAGGTGAACGCCAGAAGCTGTTCGACGAGCTGCACAAGCTGATGCTGGCCGATGCGCCGCTGATCTTTCTCTACAATCAGGTCGACACGTCTGCCGTCTCCAAGCGGCTGAGCGGCTTCGCGCCCTGGGTTGCCGGGAAGCCGCGGCTCTGGGAGGTCAGCCTCGCCAATTGAACCGTCGCGGACGCGGCGGCCTGACGATCACAACGACAAATGAAAAAACGACAGGGGACCGAGATGAAGTATCTTTTTGCGCCGGCCGCCGCCCTCATCGCCGCTGCCGCCTTCGCTGTGCCTGCCGCGGCCCAGTCCATCACCGTGGCGGTCGCCGCCGACATCCGCAGCAACAATCCCGGCGTCAACCGCGACGACAACACCGACGATTTCGCGCTGCAATTGGTCGAGGGCCTCGTCGGCTACAATGAGGGCGGCGTCGCGACGCCACTGCTCGCCGAGAAGGTCGACCTCTCCGCCGACGGCAAGACCTACACCTTCACGCTGCGCCAGGGCGTCAAGTTCCACAACGGCGCCGAGCTCTCCTCGGCCGACGTGCTGTGGAACTGGACCCGCTACATGGACGCCAAGACCGACTGGCGCTGCACCTCGGAATTCGACGGTCGCTCCGGCCTCAAGGTCGAGTCCGTGACGGCGCTGGACGCGCGCACCGTGGTGATGCAGATCGACAAGCCCAACGCGCTCTTCCTCGACACGCTCGCCCGCACCGACTGCGCCATGACCGCGATCCTGCACAAGGATTCGGTCAAGGCCGACGGGTCCTGGGACAAGCCGATCGGCACCGGCCCCTACAAGTTCGGCGAATGGAAGCGCGGCGAGTATTTCACCATGACCGCCTTCGAGGGCTACAAGTCGCCGAAGGAAGGCGGCAAGGCCGACGGCTATGTCGGCCTCGAAGCGGCCGCTGCTCAAGGAGGTCAAGTTCCTGATCGTCAAGGATCCGGCGACGGTGAAGGCTGGCCTGCTCTCCGGCGCGCTCGATATGGCCGACATCCTGCCCAGCGACGCCGTCGAGTTGCGGAAAAACCCCAAGCTCGCCGTCGCGGTCGAGCCCAACGCCGTCCGCCATGTCTTCCTGATCCAGACCAAGGACACGGTGATGGGCAACCAGAAGGTCCGCCAGGCGATCGCCGCCTCGCTCGACATGGATGAGATCGTCGCATCCTTCTACAACGACCTCGGCAAGCCCAACACCTCGCCGATCTATTCCGGCTCGAGCTATTTCGGCGAGGTCGAGAAGAAGGGCCATGTCTACGATGCGGCCCGCGCCAAGAAGTTGCTGCAGGAGGCCGGCTACAAGGGCGAGAAGATCGTCATCCTTGCCAACAAGCGCCCGGTCGTGCCGAGCTTCCCGGCCGCAGTGGTGGCGCAGCAGATGCTGCAGGCCGTCGGCGTCAACGCCGAGATCGAAGTGCTCGACTGGGCGACCCAGCTCGACCGCTTCAACAAGGGCAACTACCAGATGCAGTCCTTCTCCTTCTCGGCCCGTTTCGACCCCGCAATCGCCTTCGAGCAGTTCTCGGGACCGAAGGACAAGCAGCCGCGCAAGACCTGGGACAATCCGGAGGCGCAAAAGCAGATCGACAAGCTCTACGTCACCTCCGACCGGGCCGAGCGCCAGACAATCGTCGACGAACTGCACAAGCGTGTCATCGACGAGGTCCCGATGATCTTCGCCTTCAACGGCCTCGACATCATCGCCCATGCCAAGCGCGTCCAGGGCTTCAAGCCGTGGCAGTCGAAGCTGCGCATGTGGGAAGTGACGCTGGCGAACTGAGCCCCGCGCAAGCCCCTTACGCACCGGGAGGAAGCCGATGCTGCGCTTTGCGCTGACGCGCATTCTGATGTCCGTGCCGACACTGCTGATCGTGTCGGTCGCGGTCTTCGGCCTGATCCGGCTGATCCCGGGCGATCCGGCCTCGCTGATGCTTGGAGATCTGGCGACCCCGGCCTCGATCGCCGATTTGCAGGCGCGGCTCGGCCTCGACCAGAGCGTGCCGGTCCAGTTCGGCATCTGGTTCGGCAATCTGCTCAAGGGCGATCTCGGCCAGTCGATCAACTCGCAACAGGCGGTGCTGCCGCTGATCCTGCAGCGCTTCTGGATCTCGGCCCAGATCGTGCTGGTCGCGGTCGCCCTCGCGAGCCTCGTTGCCGTGCCGGCCGGCGTCCTCGCCGCCTGGAAGCAGGACACCTCGCTCGATCTCTCGCTCGTCGCCGTCGCGACGCTGCTGCTTTCGATCCCGACCTTCTGGCTCGGCCTGCTGCTGCTGCTCTTCTTCGGGCTCAAGCTCGAATGGCTGCCGGTCGTCGGTTATGTCTCGATCGCCGAGAGCCCGTGGGCCGGCATCCTCTATCTCATTATGCCGATCATGACGCTGTTCCTGCATGAGATCGGCGTGATCCTGCGCATGGCGCGCGCCTCGACGCTCGAAGTGCTCCGGCTCGACTACATCACCCATGCTCGCGCCAAGGGCCTGACCGAGAGCGCCGTGCTCTGGAACCACGCCTTCAAGAACGCCTTCGGCCCGACCTGGACGCTGATCGGCCTGGTGCTCGGCAACCTGCTCGGCGGCATCGCGGTGGTCGAGACCGTCTTCACCATCCCCGGTCTCGGCCGCCTTCTGGTCGATTCGATCTTCGCCCGCGACTATCCGGTGATCCAGGGCTGCATGCTCTTCGTCGCCTTCACCTATGTGCTGGTCAATCTCGTGATCGACCTTTGCTATCCGATCTTCGATCCGAGGGTGACGGCGCAATGAAGCTCCCCGCTCCCAACGCTTTGGTCGGCGGCACGCTGATCGGCTTCCTCGCCATCGTCGCAAGCGTCAGCTCCGTCTGGACGCCCTACGATCCCCTGCGGCTCTCCTTCCGCGCCAAGCTCGCCGCACCCTCGGCGATGCACTGGCTCGGCACCGACGAGTTCGGCCGCGACGTGCTTTCGCGGCTGATGGCGGGCGCCGCCACATCAGTCTGGATCAGCCTGCTGACGGTCGCGCTGGCGGTGTCGCTCGGCACGGTCATCGGCCTGTTCTCGGGCTATGTCCGCGGCTGGGTCGACCGCACCATCATGGCCTTCAACGACGCGCTGCTAGCCTTCCCCGGCATCCTGCTGGCGCTCGGCCTGCTCGCCGTGGTCGGCGCCAACAAATACGGCATCATCCTCGCGCTCGGCATCGCCTATGCGCCCTCGGTCGCCCGGATCGTGCGCGGCACCGTGCTCTCGCTGCGCGAGCGCGAGTTCATCTCGGCCTCGCGGGTGATGGGCAATTCGGAGGCCTTCACCATGCTGCGCCACATCCTGCCGAACTGCATCGCGCCGCTGACCGTGCTGGCAACCTCGATGTTCGGCTGGGTGCTGCTGGCCGAGAGCTCGCTCTCCTTCCTCGGCCTCGGCGTGCCGCCACCGGCGCCGACCTGGGGCAACATGCTGGCAGGCTCGCGGCCCTATATCGGCCAGGCCGTCTGGCTCGGCATCTTCCCGGGCCTCTGCATCTCGCTGACCTTGCTTGGCATCAACCTGCTCGGCGATGCGCTCCGCGACAAGCTCGACCCGCGGATGAGGGGTGCGCGATGACCTCCACCAAACCCCTGCTCGAGGTCGACGGCCTCACGCTCAGGATCGGCGCGAGCGGCCGCACCGTCGTCAACGATGTCAGCTTCTGCGTCTCGCCCGGCGAGATCGTCGGCATCGTCGGCGAATCCGGTTCGGGCAAGACGCTCGCCGCCCGCGCCGTGATGGGCTTCATCCCGCCGGCGGTCCGCCTGATCTCCGGCTCGATCCGCTTCGACGGCGAGGAGGTCACGACCATGGCGCCAAAGCGCCTGCGGGCGATCCGCGGCGCCAAAGTCGGCATGGTCTTCCAGGAGCCGATGACCTCGCTCAACCCCTCCATGCTGATCGGGCGCCAGCTCGAGGAAGGGCTGGCACTGCATTGCAAGCTCGACGCTGCCGGCCGGCGCGAGCTCATCCTCGACATGCTCCGCCGCGTCGGCATCCGCGACCCCGAAGGCGCCTTCAACGCCTATCCGCACCAGTATTCCGGCGGCATGCGCCAGCGCATCATGCTGGCCTCGGTGATGCTGCTGAAGCCGGCACTGCTGCTCGCCGACGAGCCGACCACCGCGCTAGACGCCGTCGTCCAGCGCGACGTCATGGAACTGATGGTCGACCTGACCAAGGAGAACGGCACCGCCGTGCTGCTGATCTCGCATGATCTCGGCATGGTCGCGCGCTATTGCAGCCGCATCGTCGTGATGTGCCAGGGCGACGTCGTCGAGCACGGGAAAAGCGAGGATATCCTCGCCCGCCCGCAGCACCCCTATACCCGCAAGCTGCTCGCGGCGATGCCGCATCGCGAGCCGGCGCGCGAGGTGCCGGAGGCAGGGACGCCACTCGTCGCGGTCACTGACCTCGTCGTCGACTATGGCGGCCGCCAGGGCTTCTTCCGCAAGGAGCAGCCCAAGCGGGCGCTGCACGGCATCAGCCTCTCGGTGAAGCCCGGCGAGGTCGTCTCGGTGGTCGGCGGCTCTGGCTCGGGCAAGACCACGCTCGGCCACGCCATCGCCGGGTTGATCAAGCCGAGCGAGGGCGCGATCCTGTTCAACGGCAAGCCGATCGACAAGAGCGAGACGGCCTATTGGGACTATCGGCTGAATTGCCAGATGGTCTTCCAGGACCCCTATTCCTCGCTCGACCCGCGCATGACCATCGGCGAGCTCGTCGGCGAACCCCTGCGGCTGGTGAAGGGCATGAGCGCTGCCGACAGGAAAGCGCGGCTCGCCGAAGTTCTGGGCGAGGTCGGGCTCGGCGACGGCTTTGCCGAGCGCTATCCGCACGAACTCTCCGGCGGCCAGCGCCAGCGCGTCGCCATCGCCCGCGCCATCATCCGCCGGCCGAGCTTCGTCATCGCCGACGAGCCGGTCTCGGCGCTCGACGTCACCGTCAGGGCGCAGGTGCTGGAGCTCTTCGCGGAATTGCAGAGGAAGCACGGCTTCTCCTGCCTGTTCATCAGCCATGATCTCGGCGTCGTCGAGCAGGTCTCGGACCGCGTCATCGTGATGCATGAAGGCCGCATCGTCGAGGAAGGCACGCGCGACCAGATCTTCGACGCGCCGCAGCACGACTACACCCGCAAGCTGCTCTCGGCCGTGCCCGGGCTGGAGAGCATGGCGGATGGCGGTGTCAGGCTGTTCTGGCGGCTGGGCGAACCGGCGTGAGCGACTACCGAGAATGAGGCCTTCGGCATGAAGAACGGAATGATCGTCGCCCCGCAGCCGGAAGCGGTCGAAGCCGGCGCGGCCGTGCTGGAGCGCGGCGGCAATGCGATCGATGCGGCGATCGCCTGCGCTTTCATGCAAGGCGTGGTCGATCCGCTGATGTCCGGCATTGGCGGCTTCGGCTCGATGCAGATTTACATGCCCGGCAAGGGCATTCATGAGATCGTCGAGTTCTACGCCCGCGCCTCCTATGCGGCGAAGCCGGACATGTGGCTCGACAAATTGCGCGGCCAATCGCGCGACGGCTTCGCCTTCCTGCTCGAAGGCGGCATCAACGAGTTCGGCCATCTCGCCGTCTGCACGCCCGGCAGCGTCAGGGGCTACGACCATGTGCTCTCGCGCTTCGGCACGATGGACTGGGCGGATGTCATGGCGCCGGCGATCAGGCAGGCACGCGAGGGCGTGCTGGTGCGCCCGCACATGCACTGGTTCTGGACGCAGGATCAGAGCGGCTCTGGCCAGGTCAACACATCGGACAAGCTGCGCTACAGCGAGACCGGCAAGCGCCTCTATTTCCGCCCCGACGGCAGCGCCAAGCGCCCCGGCGACGTGATCGTCAACACCGACATGGCGAATACCCTGGAACGTCTCGCCAAGGGCGGCGCCGACCTGTTCTACCATGGCGAACTCGCCGAGGAGATCGGCGCCGACTTCGCGGGGCATGGCGGGCTGATCTCGCGCGAGGACCTCGCCCGCTACGAGCTCTCCGTCGCCGAACCAATCTGGGGCTCCTATCGCGGCCACCGCATCTCGACCTCGCCGCCGCCGGCGAGCGGCATGTCGATGCTGCAAATCCTCAATATGCTGGAGCCCTTCGACATTGGCGCGCTCAGCCATGGCGGCGCTGATCATGTCCGCCTGCTCGCCGAGGCGATGAAGCGCATGACCATCGACAAGGACCAGTTCATGGGCGACCCCGCCTATGTCGATGTCCCCGTCGAGCGCCTGATCTCGAAGGAGCACGCGGCAGAACAGGCCGACAGCATCCGCCGCGGCGAGCGGGCCGATGTGAAACGGCTGGAACGCTCCTCCCAACGCGAGACCACCCATGTCACCGTGGTCGATCGCCATGGCAACGCCGTCGCCCTGACCCATACGCTCGGCAGCCCGTCGGGCGCGATCACCGAGGGCCTCGGCTTCATCTATAACGGCACGATGAGCCGCTTCGATCCGCGCCCCGGCCGCGCCGGCTCGATCGCGCCGGGCAAGCGCCGCTCATCGTCGGCGGCGCCGACCATCGTCTTCAAGGGCGACAAACCCTTCATCGTCATGGGCGCACCGGGCGGCAGCTATATCGCCCCGGCGATGGCGCAGGGCATCATGAACGTCATCGATTTCAAGATGTCGATGCTGGAGGCGGTGGCGGCGCCGCGCGTCATGGGTGTCTCGAACACGATCGACATCTCAAACCGCATCCGCCGCAGCGTCGAGGCCGAGCTCAAGTCTGATGGCTACGACGTCAAGCGCTCGGCCCAGAGCTATCCCTTCGCCGCGCTCCACGGCGTCAAGATCGAGGATGGGCTCGCCACCGGCGGCGCCGACCCGCAGCGCGACGGCATGGCGATCTCGGTGCCGGCGTAAGTTCCTCCCTTCCCCCTTGTGGGGAAGGGTTGGGGATGGGGGCGAACGACGAGGTACAAGGCTGCTCGCAGGAGCGGACCGGTCCATTTCCCGGCGAATTCGTTCCGACTTTTCGCCCCCCACCCCTGCCCCTCCCCACAAGGGGAGGGGTCTACGCCCCCTCACACCGGCGCGATCTGCAGCGGGTCGACCGAGATCGCCCGCTTCAGCGCGCGCAGGCCGAAGGTCGTGCGCGACTGCCGCATTCCGGGCAGGCGGTAGATCTTCTGGCGCAGGAAGCGCTCATAGTGCTCGGTGCCGCTGACCACGGCCTTGACCAGGTAGTCGTAGTCGCCGGTGACGAGATAGGCTTCGACCACCTCGGGAATCCGCGCCAGCGCTTCGCCGAAGCTGTCGAGCAGCTTGTCGTCATGCTTGTCGAGCGTGATCTCGATGAAGACGACATTGTCGAGCCCGAGCGCCCGGTGGTTCAGCACCGCGACATACTTCTCGATAGCGCCGTTCTCCTCGAGCCGCTTCACTCGCGTCCAGCATGGCGAGGGCGAAAGCCCGACCTTCTCTGCCAAGGCGTTGATCGTCAGTCGGCCATCCTCGTTCAACGCCGAGAGGATGCGCCGGTCGATCTGGTCGATCTCCTCGCCGCGCCGCGCTTTGACTGCCATCGATTGAATTTTCCGCCAAATGTCGAGATGGCAGAATAATCCTCCGACCAAAGCCAAATCTCAAGGCTACTTCGGCAAGAAATCGACGATGCACCACCCTAACATGCCCGAATAACGACGGCGGCTCGACAGACGCCCCCGCAGACATGCCTTGCGGCAATGGCCGCATGGCGGAATGCTGGGCAAAGCGAGAGCCTAGGGAGCGCGGACATGACAGACCCCTCACCGCTTCGGTTCCACGTCCCCGTTCCGGCCAGTCGCCCCGGTGAGAAGCCCGATTTCTCGCATGTCGTGATCCCAAAAGCGGGTTCGGTTCAGCGCCCGCCAGTCGATGTCGATCCGCGCGAGATCCGCGACCTCGCCTATTCGATCATCCGCGTGCTCGACCGCGAGGGCGAGGCGGTCGGTCCCTGGGTGCCCGATCTCTCCAAGGACGACCTCATCCGCGGCCTGCGCCACATGCTGACGCTGCGCGCCTTCGATGCGCGCATGCAGATGGCCCAGCGCCAGGGCAAGACCTCGTTCTACATGCAGCACACCGGCGAGGAGGCCGTGAGCTGCGCCTTCCGCATCGCGCTCGGCAAGGGCGACATGAATTTCCCGACCTATCGCCAGGCCGGGCTCCTGATCGCGCACGACTACCCGCTCGTCGAGATGATGTGCCAGATCTACTCGAACGAGCGCGACCCGATGAAGGGCCGGCAGCTGCCGGTGATGTACTCCTCGAAGGAGAACGGCTTCTTCTCGATCTCCGGCAACCTCACCACCCAATACGTCCAGGCCGTCGGCTGGGCGATGGCCTCGGCGATCAAGGGCGACAACAAGATCGCGGCCGCCTGGGTCGGCGACGGCTCGACGGCGGAATCCGATTTCCACGCCGCCCTCGTCTTCGCCTCGACCTACAAGGCGCCAGTCGTCCTCAACGTCGTCAACAACCAGTGGGCGATCTCGACCTTCCAGGGCATTGCGCGGGGCGGCTCCGGCACCTTTGCGGCCCGCGGCCTCGGCTTCGGCATCCCGGCGCTGCGCGTCGACGGCAACGACTACCTCGCGACGTATGCCGTGGCGCAATGGGCGATCGAGCGGGCCCGCCGCAATCTCGGCCCGACGCTGGTCGAATACGTCACCTATCGCGCCGGCGCGCATTCGACCTCGGACGACCCCTCCGCCTACCGGCCCAAGCATGAATCCGACGACTGGCCGCTCGGCGACCCCATCGTCCGGCTGAAGCAGCACCTGATCGGCATCGGCGCCTGGTCGGAGGAGCGCCACAAGCAGACCGAGGCCGAGATCCTGGCGACCGTGATCGCCGCGCAGAAGGAAGCCGAGAGCTTCGGCACGCTGCATGCCGGCGGCAAGCCCTCCTCGCGGGACATGTTCGAGGACGTCTATGCCGAGCTGCCGCCGCATCTGCGCCGCCAGCGCCAGCAGATCGGAGTCTGAACCATGGCCCGCATGACCATGATCGAGGCGATCCGCTCGGCCCTCGACGTCTCGATAGGCCGCGACGACAATGTCGTCGTCTATGGCGAGGATGTCGGCTTCTTTGGCGGCGTCTTCCGCTGCACCCATGGCCTCCAGCAGAAATACGGCGTCAACCGCTGCTTCGACGCGCCGATCAGCGAGCTCGGCATCGTCGGCACCGCGATCGGCATGGCGGCCTATGGCCTGCGCCCCTGCGTCGAGATCCAGTTCGCCGACTACATGTACCCGGCCTACGACCAGATCGTCTCCGAGGCAGCGCGCCTGCGCTATCGCTCGGCCGGCGATTTCACCTGCCCGATGGTGATCCGCATGCCGACCGGCGGCGGCATCTTCGGCGGCCAGACCCACAGCCAGAGCCCGGAAGCCCTGTTCACCCATGTCGCCGGGCTGAAGACGGTGGTGCCGTCCAATCCACGCGACGCCAAGGGCCTGCTGATCGCGGCGATCGAGGATCCCGATCCGGTGATCTTCCTCGAGCCGAAGCGGCTCTATAACGGCCCCTTCGACGGTCATCACGACCGCCCGGTCACGCCCTGGTCGAAGCATGAGCTCGGCGAGGTCGACGAGGGACATTACACCATCCCGCTCGGCAAGGCCGCGATTCGCCGCGAGGGTTCAGCCGTCACCATCGTCACCTACGGCACCATGGTTCATGTCGCGCAGGCGGCCACCGAGGAGACCGGCATCGACGCCGAGATCATCGACCTGCGCACTTTGCTGCCGCTCGATCTCGACGCGATTGTCGCCTCGGTCTCGAAGACCGGCCGCTGCATCGTTCTGCACGAGGCGACGCTGACCTCAGGCTTTGGTGCGGAGCTGGCCGCGCTGGTGCAGCAGCACTGCTTCTATCATCTGGAGGCGCCGGTCGTGCGCGTCACCGGCTGGGATACGCCTTATCCGCACGCCCAGGAATGGGCCTATTTCCCCGGCCCGGGCCGCGTCGGCGCCGCGCTGCGCGACATCATGGAGAGCCGCTGATGGCCGAGCGCATCATCAAGCTGCCCGATGTCGGCGAGGGGATCGCCGAGGCGGAGCTGGTCGAGTGGCACGTCAAGGTCGGCGACATCGTCCGCGAGGACGATCTAATCGCCGCAGTGATGACCGACAAGGCGACGGTGGAAATCCCCTCGCCGGTCGAGGGCGAGGTCACCTGGGTCGGCGCCGAGATCGGCGACACCGTCGCGATCGGCTCGGCGTTGGTGAAGCTGAAGGTCTCAGGCGGGACCGCGAGCGAAGAGCCGGCCGAGGCGGAGGCGCCTGTCGAGCCGCCGAAGGAAAAGCCCGTTGCAGCGGCTGCCCCGGCCACGCCGGCGGCAGCTCCGGAGCCCGCTCCCAAGCAGCTGCCGACGCCGAAGCCCGCTGCTCCTGCGCGCTCGGCCCCCATCGCCACCACGCCGGCACCGCGCCGCCCGGTCGGCGAGAAGCCGCTCGCTTCTCCTGCCGTCAGGCTGAAGGCGCGCGAGGCCGGTATCGATCTGCGCCAGGTCCAGGGCTCTGGCCCGGCCGGCCGCGTCATCCATGAGGACATCGACGCCTTCATCCAGCGCGGCCCTGAGGCTCCGGCCAAGGGCGGACTCGTCGCCAAGACCGCGATCACCGACGTCAAAGTGGTCGGCCTGCGCCGTCGCATCGCCGAGAAGATGGCGCTGTCGAAATCGCGCATTCCGCACATCACCATCGTCGAAGAGGTCGACGTCTCCGCGCTGGAAGATTTGCGCGCCGCGCTCAACAAGAAGCCGACCGCCGAGCGGCCGAAGCTGACGCTGCTGCCCTTCCTGATGCGGGCGATGGTCAAGGCGCTCGGCGAGCAGCCTGGCCTCAACGCGCTCTATGACGACGAGGCCGGCATCGTGCACCAGCATGCCGGAATCCATATCGGCATCGCGACGCAGGCTCCCTCCGGCCTGATGGTGCCGGTGGTCAAGCATGCCGAAGCGCGCGATCTCTGGGGCTGCGCCATCGAGCTCTCACGCCTTGCCGAACGCGCCCGCGACGGCTCGGCGACACGCGACGAGCTCACCGGCTCGACCATCACCATCACCTCGCTCGGCGCGCTCGGTGGCATCGCCACCACCCCGGTGATCAACCATCCCGAAGTCGCGATCGTCGGCGTCAACAAGATGATGATCAGGCCAATCTGGGACGGCACCACCTTCGTGCCGCGCAAGATGATGAACCTCTCCTCCAGCTTCGACCACCGCGTCATCGACGGCTGGGACGCGGCGGTCTTCGTGCAGCGGCTGAAAGAGCTGCTGGAGACGCCGGCGACGCTGTTCGTGGACATGTGAGCGGCGGGAGAAAGCCATGACCGAGATCACCTGCAAGCTGCTCGTCATCGGCGCCGGTCCCGGCGGCTATGTCTGCGCCATCCGCGCCGGCCAGCTCGGCATCGACACCGTCATCGTCGAGAGCGGCAAGCTCGGCGGCAGCTGCCTCAATGTCGGCTGCATCCCCTCCAAGGCGATGATCCATGTCGCCGAGGAGTTCGAGAAGGCCGCCCATGCCGCCGCCGGCAAGACGCCCTTCGGCCTGACCGCCGCCGAGCCGAAGCTCGACCTGAAGCAAGCCGTCGCCTGGAAAGACGGAATCGTCCAGCGCCTCAACAACGGCGTCGCCGGCCTGCTGCGCAAGGCCAAGGTCAAGATCGTCCACGGCCAGGCCCGCTTCCGCGACGGCAAGACCGTCGCGGTCGAGACCGAGACCGGCCCCAAGATCATCAAGGCCGAGACGATCGTGATCGCGACCGGCTCGCTCCCCGTCGAGCTGCCTTTCCTGCCTTTCGGCGGCAACGTCATCTCCTCCACCGGCGCACTCGCGCTGACTGAATTGCCGAAGCGCCTCGTCGTGGTCGGCGGCGGCTATATCGGGCTCGAGCTCGGCACCGCCTTCGCCAAGCTCGGCAGCAAGGTCACCGTGGTCGAGGCGCAGGACAAGATCCTGCCCCTCTACGATGCCGAACTGACCGCGCCCGTCGCCAAGAGTCTCTCGGCGCTGAATGTCGAGGTACTCCTGGGCGCCAAGGCGCTCGGCCCAACCGCCAAGGGCGACGGCCTGCGCATCGAGACCGCCGACGGCAAGGAACGCGAACTGCCGGCCGACAAGATCCTGGTCACCGTCGGCCGTGCGCCTGCGACGAGCAAGCTCGGCCTCGATGAGCTCGTGCTCGATATGGACGGCCGCTTCATCCGCATCGGCGAGCGCTGCGAGACCTCGATGCGCGGCATCTACGCCATCGGCGACGTCACCGGCGAGCCGATGCTGGCCCATCGCGCCATGGCGCAGGGCGAGATGGTCGCGGAGATCGTCGCCGGCGAGCCGCGGGTCTGGGACAAGGCCTGCATCCCGGCGATCTGCTTCACCGATCCCGAGATCGTCTCGGCCGGCCTCTCGCCGTCGGAGGCCAAGGCCGCTGGTTTCGAGACCAAGATCGGCCAGTTCCCCTTCCAGGCCAATGGCCGCGCCATGACCCGCCATGGCGAGGCCGGCTTTGTCCGCGTCGTTGCCCGGGCTGACAACCATCTCGTCCTCGGCATCCAGGCGGTCGGGCAGGGAGTCTCGGAGCTTTCCGCCGCCTTCGGCCTCGCCATCGAGATGGGTGCGAGGCTCGAGGACATCGCCGGCACGATCCACGCCCATCCGACATTGGGCGAGGCCTTCCAGGAATCGGCGCTCAAAGCGCTCGGCCACGCACTGCACATCTGAGGCGAACGCAGGCCGGCACTCAACCCGGCGAGGGTTGACGTGGCGGCTCAGGCCGCTTCGACTGGCAGGGCGGACCGAGATGGGCCCGCGCTGACTGCCGGAGCCTTCTGCCGTGACCGAACCCTGCAATCTCGACGCCGTCACCGCCCGCCGCCTGATCGGCGAGAAGAAGCTCTCCGCCACCGAACTGCTCGAAAGCTGTCTCGCCCGGATCGATGCGGTCGACCCTGCTGTCAACGCCATGGTGGCGCGCGACGACGAGCGGGCGCGGGCAACGGCGAAGGCGGCCGACGCGGCCACCATGCGCGGCGATGATCTGCCGGCACTGCACGGCCTGCCGATCGGCATCAAGGATCTCGAGGACGTCGCGGGCTTGCGCACCACCTATGGCAGCCCGCTCTTTGCCGACCATGTGCCGACAAAGGACCAGGGCATCGTCGCCTCGGTGCGCAAGGCCGGCGCCGTCATCGTCGGCAAGACCAACACGCCCGAATGGGGTGCCGGCGCCAATACCCGTAACGCTGTCTACGGCGTCACCGGCAACCCGTTCGATCCCTCGCGCTCGGCCGCCGGTTCCTCCGGCGGCTCCGGCGTCGCGCTCGCGACCAATATGGTGCCGATCGCCACCGGCTCGGACACCGGCGGCTCGCTGCGCAATCCGGCCGCCTTCAACGGCATCGTCGGCTTCCGGCCATCGCCGGGGCTGGTGCCGAGCGACAAGCGCGCGCTCGGCTGGAATCCGCTTTCGGTGCTCGGCCCGATGGCGCGCACAGTGCCCGATCTCTGCCTGCTGCTCTCCACCATGGTGAGCGACGACGGCGTCGATCCGCTGGCGACCACGATCCATGGCAAGCGGGTCAGGCGGCCCGAGGACTTCGCCCGGCCGGACCACTGCGATCTCGCTTCGCTCAAGGTGGCCCTCACCCCGGATTTCGGCTTCGCCCCGACCGAGAAGCACATCCGTGAGATCTTTGCCGACAAGGTGGGCCGCTTCAGCAAGGTCTTCGGCCAGGCAGATGAGGCGACGCCCGATTGCGCCGGCACCGATGAGAGCTTCGAGGTGCTGCGCGCCGTCAACTTCCTCGCCGGGCAATATGAGCGGGTGCGCGACACGCCCGACAAGGTCGGCCCCAATGTCCGCGCCAATGTCGAGGAAGGCCTGCGCTATGGCGCGCTCGACATTACCCGGGCGCTGAAGCAGCAAACCGTGCTCTACCATGAGTGGCAGCGCTTCTTCGACCGCTACGACGTCATCCTTTCGCCCGCGATGACGCTGAGCCCGCGCCCCTGGTCGGAGCTCTATCCCGCCGAGATCGATGGCAAACCGACGCGGACCTATTTCCACTGGCTCGCCATGGCTTACGCAGTGACGATCGTCGGCCATCCCGCGATTTCGCTGCCGGTCGGGCTCGACCGCAACGGCCTGCCCTTCGGCCTGCAGATCGTCGGCCCGCGCGGCGGCGACGCCAAGGTGCTTGCCGTCGCGGCAGCGCTCGAGTCACTCTTGGCGGGCGATCCGCTGACGGCGCGGCCCGTGCCCGACATCGCCGGGCTCAAGAAGGCCCCGAAGCTCAAGGACAGCCCGAATTTTCTCGGCTTCGACTAGAGCATTTTCGAGCGAAGTGGGTACCGGTTCGCGTGAAGAAAATGCGATAAAACAAAGAGGTAGAGCATTCCAGCGATTCGGAGAAACGCGGAAATGCTCTACCCGGCTCACGACCGTTCCGAACTGCACGCAACGTCACGATCAAGGTTCGCCGACCACTAAAGACCAATCATAAAAGGGGAGAGACCATATGAAGCGTCGTCAGTTCCTGCAGGGCACGGCAGCCGCCGCCCTGTTCGCTCCAACACTGGCCCGCGAAGCCTTGGCGCAAGCGCCGAGCCCGAACGTGCTCAAGATGGCGCCTCAAGCCAATCTCACCTCGCTCGATCCGATCTGGACAACCGCGACCGTCACCAACAATCACGGCTATTACGTCTACGACACCCTATATGGCGGCGATCTCGACCTGAAGCCGCAGCCGCAAATGGCCGAGAGCCACGAGATCTCGGCTGACGGCAAGACCTGGAAGATCAAGCTCCGCGAAGGCCTCGCCTTCCATGACGGCCAGCCAGTCCGCCCGGCCGATTGCATCGAGAGCCTGAAGCGCTGGGGCCAGCGCGATCCTTACGGCCAATTGCTGCTGAAAGCGGTCGAAGCCTGGGGCGCGCCGGATGAGCGCACCATGGAGATCAAGCTGACCCGGCCCTTCCCGATGATGCTCGACTGCATGGCCAAGGCCGACAACCCGCCCTTCATCATGCCGGAGCGCCTGGCCAAGACCGACGCGACCAAGCAGGTGACCGAGATGGTCGGCTCGGGTCCCTACAAGTTCGTCGCCAGCGAATACGTCTCGGGCAGCCGCGTCGTCTACGAGAAGAACGAGGCCTACAAGCCGCGCAGCGAGGCGCCGAGCCGCAATGCCGGCGGCAAGGTCGCGCATTTCAAGCGCATCGAATGGCCGATCCTGCCTGATCCAGCGACCGCCGCCGCCGCGCTGACCAAGGGCGAGATCGACTGGTGGGAGCGCCCGCTCGCCGACCTCCAGCCCCTGCTCGCGAAAAGCCCCGACATCACCCGCGAGGTCATCGACAAGAACGGCCGCGGCTCGATCATGCGGCTGAACCATCTCCAGCCGCCCTTCAACAATCCGAAGGTGCGCGCCGCCGTCCGCCTCGCGGTCAACCAGGAAGACTATATGCGGGCCTCCCAGGGCGACGACACCACGACCTGGCAGGTCTGCCGGAACCTGTGGTGGCGCGGCACGCCCTACTACACCGGCGAGCTCGAGGACCTGATGCCGCAGAGCGTCGACAAGGCCAAGGCGGCGCTGAAGGAGTCCGGCTACAACGGCGAGAAGGTCGTCATCATCAACCCGACCGACTTCCCCGATATCGGCCCGCTCGGCGACGTCACCTACGAGTTGCTGAAGTCTATCGGCATGAATGTCGAGATGATGGCGAGCGACTGGGGCACGGTGATCCAGCGCCGCAACAGCCGCGAGCCGGTCGAGAAGGGTGGCTGGAGCATCTTCCACACCACTGGCGCAGCGGTCGGCTGGGGCAACCCGGCTCTGTCCAACCTTGTGCGCGGCCCCGGCGAGAAGGGCTGGTTCGGCTGGTGGACCAATGCCAAGGCCGAGGAACTGGCCGAGGAGTGGCTCTACGCACCGGACGAGGCGGCGCAGAAAAAGGCGGCGGTGACGCTCGGCCGGCTGGCGCTGGAAGAATGCGGCACCATCCCGCTCGGCCAGTTCGTCATCAAGACAGCCTACCGCAAGAACCTGACCGGCATGCTGCCGGGCTCGGCGCCCTATCCGTGGGGGCTGAAGCGGGGATAACGCCTCGCCGTCATTCTCGGGCGAAGCGAAGCGCAGACCCGAGAATCTCATGACCAGAAGGCACTAAACCGAGCCTCCTCCGGCCTGAGATGCTCGGGTCAAGCCCGAGCATGACGAACCCTACGATGCCGCCACAGCCGCCGACCAAGGCGAGGCGGCATCGCTGATCCCTTCCTGTCCGTCCTGCCCGGTCCGTACCATGTTCGGGCAGGCGAAGTTGAGCGGCAGCACGCCGTGCTCGACCACCGTCAGCGGGCCCGCAACCGCCAGCACATCGAGCGTGCCATCCGGCAGGCGCGCATCGGCGCTGGTGCCGTCGGGCCCGGAGACATCAATGCGTGGCTGGTGCGCGGCATCATCGAGGCTCATGCCGCTGTCGAGCGTGAAGGCCAGCACCTGATAGACGCTGGCGAGGATGCGCCGCCCGCCCGAGGCACCGGCGCCATAGCGCGGGAAGCCGCCATCGGCCGGCGTCACCACCACCGGGCACATGTTGCAGAGCGGGCGCGCGCCGGGCGCGATCGCATTGGCGCTGCCCGGGCGTGGGTCGAACCACATCATGCCGTTGTTCATCAGCACGCCGGTCTCGGGCAGGACGAAACGGCTGCCCATCGACGACAGCAGCGTCGTCGTCAGCGCGACGATCGTGCCCTCGCCATCGACCACGGTGAGATGCGTGGTGCAGGTCTCGGCCGACTCTTTCGCCATCTGCGCCGCACCGAGCCCTTCGAGGCGACTGGCATAGGCCTCGCGCATTACCTGCGAGAGCCTCGCGAACCAGGCTGAGTCCGGTCCACCCTCCGGCGGCGGGCTTGAAGCCATGCCCTCGACCACCGCCTGCAGGGTCGGCGCTGCCGTCAGCCCGCCGGCCGTGTGGATATGATGCGTGCCGCGCCAGTCGATCACCGGCGCCTCGCGCACGCTCGCCCGGCAATCCGCCAGATCGTGCGCATCGACCACGCCGCCGGCAGCGGCAATGTCGGCCGCCAATCGCGTGGCAAGATCGCCGCGATAGAAATCGTCGAGCCCGGCCCGGGCGAGATGCTCGAGCGTCGGGCCGAGATTGCCGAGCTTCCTGAAACCCGGCACGCCCTGATAGGGCGGCACCGGCGGCAGGCCATCCGGCAGGTAGATGCGGGCGCTCTCCTCGTAAAGCCGCAGCACCGAGGCCGAGGAGGCGATCTTCAGCGTCGTGTACCAGTCCTGCGCCAGTCCGCGCTTGGCCAGCGCAATCGCAGGCGCGAGTAGTTCGGCAACCGGCATGCTGGTCCCGAACGCCTCTTTCAGCTTCGCGTACCCGGCGACCGAGGACGGGATGCAGAAGGAGAGCGGCCCGTGAATGTTGCGGTCGTCAACCACGCCCGGCCAGGCGAAGAGGTCGAGCTTCATCTCGCCGGTCAGCGGATAATCGGCCGGATCGGCGCGGCGCGGCGCGACCGGACCGAAATCGACGACCTGCGCCCTGCTCTCGCCGGCCTTGAGCACGACGCCGAAGCCGATGCCGCCGAGCCCGCTATTCCAGGGCTCGACCGCAGCCAGCGCAAAGGCAGCCGCGACCGCGGCATCAGCCGCATTCCCGCCGGCTTCCAGGATCGCCGCGCCGGCGGCCGCAGCCTCGTGGTTCTGCGAGACGACGACGCCATTGCGCCCCCGCGCCGAAGGCTTGGCCAGGCTCCAGTTCTGGGTGCGATAGGCGCGGGTGCGTTGCGGTTCGGCGGTCATCGGCAAGATCCAGTCGGCGTCGAGGGTCGTGTCATCGTGGCACGCGCGCGCCGGAGCGTCACTTGAGGATGCCTCAAGCCAGCCCTGCAATCGGCGCGCTTCTCACGCTCAGAGCTTGCGCAGTTCGTCCTTCTTGACCTTGCCGGTCGCCGTCATCGGCAAAGCCGGCACGATCCTGATCTCGGGCACCTTGTAGCCAGCCATCCGCTCCCTGCACCAGGCGGTCAGCGCAGCCTCATCCGGCTGCACGGCTGCGGCCGGGTTGAGGCAGATATAGGCGACCGGCACCTGGCCGCGCTCGGCATCCTCGCGCCCGATCACGCCCGAGCCGGCGATTGCCGGATGCTGGCCGAGCAGGGCCTCGATCTCGGCCGGGAAGACGCTCATGCCCTTGACCTTTAGCATTTCCTTGCGCCGGCCGAGGAAATGCAGATAGCCCTCGGTATCGATCACGCCGATATCGCCGGTGTGAAGGAAGCCGCCGCGGATCGCATCAGTGGTCGCCTCCGGCTTGTTCCAGTAGCCTTTCATCAGCGACGGCGAGCGCATGCAGATCTCGCCTTCCTCGCCGAGCGGCTTCAGCGCTCCAGTCTCGAAATCGCAGATCTTGAACTCTGTGCCGGCCTGCGGCAGGCCGACGAAGACGGGCTGCGAGGTCAGGTCAAAATCATCCTGCTCCATGCCGACGGAGAAGGTATCCATCGTGTGCGTCTCGGTCATGCCCCAGGCGGCTTCGATCATCGTGCCGCCGGTGAGCTCGCGCCAGCGCTGGCGGAAATCCGGGTTCAGCTTCTTGACGAAGGACGAGACGCGCACGGTCCGGAGCGAGGAGAGGTTGAACTCGTCCCGGCGCGGATGCTCCAGCACCTCGACCGTGTTGTCGACGAGGAGATAGGAGAAGCTCCCTCGGTAGCGCTCGACGGCGGCCATGAAGCCAACCACGTCCCAGCGCGCCATCAGCACGACGGTGGCGCCAGCGACGATCGGGAAGAGCAGGCCGGTATCCTCGCCGGCGATCCAGAAGATCGGCACGAAGTTGACGACGACATCGCCCGGCGTCAGCGCGAAGCTCGTCGAAAGGGAGGTAGCAGCGGTGTAGAGCATGTCGGCTTGCGTATGGACGCAGCCCTTCGGCATGCCAGTGGTACCGCCGGTATAGTTCAGCGCCGCCACCGCATCGAGGTCCACGGCAACGACAGGCGCCGGCCCGGTGACGGCCTCCAGCGCCGGCATCAACTCGATCTCATCGTCGCCCGCCGGCTCGCGCGGCTGCAGCACCGCCGCCGGGGCGGGAAAACTCGGCTCAGCCGGCATGAAATCGGCAAAACCGGTGACGAGGACGCTCTTCACGGCCGTTTCGTCGCGGACCTTGCGCAGGATCGGCAGCAGCGCGTCGAGGCAGACGAC
Organism: Bosea vestrisii; assembly: GCF_030144325.1. Taxonomy (NCBI): domain Bacteria; kingdom Pseudomonadati; phylum Pseudomonadota; class Alphaproteobacteria; order Hyphomicrobiales; family Alloboseaceae; genus Allobosea; species Allobosea vestrisii. The sequence goes on from NZ_CP126307.1 coordinate 2,796,240, forward strand.
CACCTCCGCGCCGGTATCGTTGAGCTCATAGGCGAGCTCCGCCTCACGGAAGAGCGGGTTGACCGGCACATGCACGCAACCAAGCTTCAGGATACCGAAGAAGGCGATCATGAACTGCGGGCAGTTCGGCAGGAAAACGGCGACCCGGTCGCCGGTCCGAACGCCATGGCCTTGAAGCAATGCGGCGAAGCGGTCGCTCAGCCGGTCGAGCTCGGCATAGCTGATCTCCCGGCCGTAGAAGATGCAGGCCGGCTTGTCGGGTTGCCGCCTCGCCCATTCGCGCAAATGCTCGCTGATCGCGATCTCGCCGAGCGGATATTGCGGGCGGCGCGGGATACCCGCCGGCCAGGCCTTGTCCCAGAGCGCATGCAATCCCGCCAGATAGGCGGCTTCGTCCAGCTGCATCTCGTCTCGCCTCCCCGCCCGGCAAATCATCTGGCTTTCCCTCAGGAGAGCCAAACACGGACCGGCCGGCAAGCTCGCCGGATGCACGAGGTCAATGCGCCTGGCGGTCCTCACCCGGCAGGTGCACCACCGCCTTGATCGGTAGGTGGTCGGAGGCCAGCCGCGACAATGCGGTGTCGTGCAACTCGACCTGGGTGATGGTCTCGGCCGGGTAGGCGACGATGCGGTCGAGCGCCCAGATCGGGAAACGCGAGGGAAAGCTCGGGATCGCGGCCTGCAGCGGCCCGAATTTCGGCGCCAATCCATGCAGCGTCGACTTCTTGCCGATCCGCCACTCGTTCAGATCGCCCATCAGGAAAATCGGCCGTCCATCCGTCGGCTTGGAGGCGGCGATCAGCGCCTCGACCTGACGCGAGCGCGAACGGCGCAGCAGACCGAGATGCGCCGCGACCACGCGGATCGGCGCGCGGGAGATGGTCAAATCGACGATCAGCGCACCGCGCGGCTCGACGCCGGGCAGGACGAGCTGCCGCGTCGCCGTAACCACCCCATCGCGGAAGAGCACGACATTGCCGTGCCAGCCATGGCCCTGCCAGGCGCTCTGGACCGGCACCGGCTTCAATCCCGTGCGGCGTTCGAGGCGGGCGAGGTCGAGCAGGCCGGAGCGCTCGCCGAAGCGTTGGTCGGCCTCCTGCAGCGCCACCACGTCGGCATCGATCTGCCGGAGCACCTCGATGATCCGGTCCGGATCGAAACGGCGATCACGCCCCACGGCCTTGTGGATGTTGTAGGAGGCAACCCGCAATTCCGCAGCCGGTGGTGCGCTTGCAAGCGCCTGCTGTCCGACGGCCTCGCGCGTCCAGCTCGACATCTGCGGTGGGCGCAGCGCCCGGATCCGGCGCAGGCCGCGCCCTTCGAACTCTAGCATCGAGCCGGCATCTCCAATCGTTCGCCCCGGCTCGTTAGCAAGAGCCTTGCCAAGATCAATCCCCGAAAGGCGCGACGGTTCGATCGGTCCCGGGCAAACGACTCGCCTGACTGAGCGTTAGCGGAAAAACCGGGCCGGCGCAGCCCGCAGCTCGTCACGTCTGCGACATCGCGGTGGTCGGCCTATGACGCAGCAGCGGTACTCGGTACGGCAGCCTCGGCCATGGCAGCATTCCGCACCAGCCTCGGCGCGATCGCATCGAGCAAGGGCAACGCCGCAGCGCCGAGTGCCGCCGTGAGCTGACCGGTCGTGCCACGCTGGAGGCGCGGAACGGCTCGCCCATCGCGCCTGGCGACGGATAGCGGCAATGGCTCGGCCGTCGCGATCAGGGCATCGATGACGCTGTCCGGCAGCCCACCTCCCAGGATGATCGTCTCCGGGTCGAACAGGTTCTCCAGCATGGCGAGCACCGGCGCGAGCAGCGGCCCGGCCTGAGCGATCCAGCCGAGCACAGCCGGATGTCCTCCAGCATGAAGCCCGGCGATGCTGGCCGCGTCGACTTGCGTGATCCCCGCCTGGCGCAGCGTTTCCTGCAGCGCCGAGGGCGAGACATAGCTTTCGAGACAACCCTGCCGGCCGCAGACGCAAGGCAAGCCCTGCGGCACCACCGGGACATGGCCGAGTTCGCCGGCATTGCCGAAGGCACCGCGATAAGGTTCGCCACCGAGCATCAAACCGAGGCCGAGCCCGAGCCCGAAATAGACCAGGCAGAAATGCCGGAGGTTGCGGCCGATGCCGTAGAGATGCTCGCCGACGGCCGCCGCCGTCGCATCGTTCTCGACCGTCACGGATGTCGCCAGCGCAGCGCTCATCAGCGCCGTCACATCGCGCCCCGTCCAGCCGGGCAGCGCCGTCGAGCCGACGGTGATCGTCCCTTCGAAATCAAATGGACCGGGCATGACCACGCCGCAGCCGAGCAGGCGCTCCGGCAGGCCTCTTGTTGCCCGCGCCCGCTTGAGCTCGGCCGCCGCCAGCGCCTGCACCGCTTCGACCGAGATATCCGGCAAAGGCACGACGCGCTCTGCCCTGATCTCGCCGGTGAGGTCGACCAGCACGGTGGTGATGTGGTCGGCGGCGATCTCCATGCCGGCGCTCACGCCGCCATCGGCGTTCAGCGCGAACTCGACCGGCGGCTGGCCGCGCGCCGTGCGCCGGCGGCCCAGCTCGATCAGGAAGCCCTCTTCCAGCAATTCGGCGACGATGTTTGAGACCGCCTGCGCCGTCAGCCGCGTCAGATTGGCGATGTCGGAGCGGCCGAGCCGGCCATGCTGGCGTAGCGTCTCGAGCACGACGCGCCGGTTATGGTGGCGTGCCCGTTCGGGATTGGCGCCGAGGGCAACGCTCTGCGCGGCTGGAGGCTTGCGGTGCGGCATGGTGGGTCGGCCCGTCCTGTCTGCACAAGCTGCGACGGCCATTAATCAAACTCAAGTGAATTAATCTATTGACAGCGGGCGAGCTGCGGGAAAGCATGCCTGCCGAACGTCCGGCAGCCGGGAGCGAGCATGCGGGCGGACGTCGCAACGAGACGGGGAGGAAGACCCATGCGCGGCTTTCGCGGACTGGTTCTGGGTGTGTTGATGTCGGTCGGCGCCATTGCCGGCGCGCGCGCCCAGGCGGTCGAGATCGAGTACTGGCAATATGTGTTCGACGCCCGCATCAAGGCGATGAACGAGTTGATCAAGCGCTTCGAGGCCGCCAATCCCGGCATCAAGGTCAAGCACACGACCTTCCCCTATGCCGACTACCAGACCAAGATCGCCGCCGCCGTCCCGGCCGGCCAGGGGCCGGACGTCGTGCAGCTCTATTATGGCTGGCTCGACAATTTTGTCGGCGCCAAGTTCATCCAGCCGCTGCCGCGCGACGCCTTCCCGCACGACGTGATCGAGAAGGAATTCTACCCGATCGTCCAGACGATGAAGCGCGGCGGCGAGTATTACGGCCTGCCGACCGCGGTCCGCACGCTCGCGCTGTTCTACAACAAGAAGCTGTTCCAGGAGGCCGGGCTCGACCCGAACAAGCCGCCGCAGACGCTCGACGAGTATCTCGAAGTCGCCAAGAAGACGGTGAAGCGCGACGCCACCGGCAATATGCTCTCGGCCGGCGCGGTGATCGACATGCCCGGCCAGGACCTGCACTGGTGGCGCGAGGTGCTGCTGCGCCAGATGGGCGGCAAGCCCTATTCCGACGACAACAAGACCATCGCTTATGACAGCGAGGCCGGCGCCAAGGCGCTGAACTGGTATGCCGACCTGCAGCGCGTCCACAAGGTCGGCCAGGCCGGCTTCATGGATGAGGGCCAGGCCGCCTTCCGCGCCGGCCGTGCCGCGATGACGGTCGACGGCTCCTTCCGCCTCGGCGCCTTCGGCGGCATCAAGAACTTCGAATGGGGCGTGACCGAGCTGCCTGCGAGCGCCGACGGCAAGCGCTCGAACTTCGCCAGCTACTGGGTCAACGCCATCACCGGCAAGCCGACCGGCGCCAAGCTCGAAGCCGCCAAGAAGTTCATGGCCTTCACGACCTCGCCGGAAGCGATGCAGGTTTGGCTCGACATGGTCGGCGAGCTTCCCGCCCGCAAGGCGGCGGCCGAGACCGAGAAGAACCTTAGCCACCCGATCTATGGCCCGTTCCTCAAGGCGCTGAACTATTCGCAGGCGACGGTCTTCGTCGACGAGCTGGCGCAGCGCCAGGTCGGCCTCGACATGGCCAACCGGGTGTTCATCCAGAACCAGGACGCCAAGGCCTCGCTCGCCGAAGCGGCCAAGGCCGAGCAGGCAATCCTCGACCGCTTCTACAAGAAGTGATCACGGCTGCCTGAAAGCCATTCCGACACGGCAGGACGCGCCATGACCGCCAATACCGAAGTCGCTCGCTCCGGCGGGCGCCTCTGGCAGGGCCTCACCTTGCAGCAGAAGCAGGTGGTCTGGGCCTGGGGCTTCCTTGCCGTGCCGATCCTGTTCTATGGGCTGATCCGCTTCTACCCGACGGTCGAGGCTTTCGTGATCTCGACCACGAACTGGAACCTGATGAACTCGCCGTCCTTCGTCGGGCTGGCGAACTTCAGGCGACTCATGGCCGATCCGGTGTTCTGGCAGGTGTTCCGCAACACCTTCCTCTATCTGATCATCGGCACGCCGCTCAGCCTCGTCCTCGCCTTCACCATCGCCTACCATCTCGACCGCGTCCGCTTCATGCACGGCTTCATCCGGGCGCTGTACTTCCTGCCCTTCCTGACCACGGCGACGGCGATGGCCTGGGTCTGGCGCTGGTTCTACCAGCCGGTGCCGATCGGCCTGATCAACGACGTCATCTCTTCCTTCGGCTTCTCGCAGCAGCCCTTCCTGCGCTCGACGACACAGGCGCTGCCGGCCGTGCTGGCGCCGGCGATCTGGGCCGGGCTCGGCTTCCAGGTGGTGATCTTCCTCGCCGGCCTGCGGGCCATCCCGACGACCTATTACGAGGCGGCGCGGATCGACGGCGTCTCCGACTTTGCCATCCTCAGAAAGATCACCCTGCCCTTGCTCAAGCCGACGATCATCTTCCTCGTCGTCTTCTCCTCGATCGGCTTCCTGCGCATCTTCGACCAGGTCTACAACATGACCAGCGGCGATCCCGGCGGCCCGCTCAACGCGACCAAGCCGCTGGTGCTAATGATCTATCAGACCGCGTTCTCCTCCTTCGACATGGGCTATGCGGCGGCGCAGACGGTCGTGCTCTTCCTCGTGCTGCTCTGCGTCTCGCTGCTGCAGCTGCGCCTGCTGAGGGATCGCTGATGACCGGCACCACCCTCACCCATCGCTTCGCGCCAGGCCGCGTCTTCGTCTGGCTGCTGCTGCTCGCCGGCGGCCTGTTGATGCTGACGCCGCTGCTCTTCATGTTCTCGACCTCGTTAAAGGACTCGGCCGACATCTACGATCTTCGGCTGATCCCGGCGGCGCCGACGCTCGACAACTACAAGACCGTGCTCTCGGACGGGCGCTTCCTGCGCTGGTTCTGGAACTCGCTGGCGATCGCGACCATCGTCACCCTGTCGAACGTCTTCTTCGACAGCCTGGTCGGCTACACCCTCGCCAAGTTCCAGTTCCGCGGCCGCTATCTCGTCTTCCTGGCGATCCTCTCGACCCTGATGATCCCGACCGAGATGCTGGTCATTCCCTGGTACGTCATGGCGAAGAACTTCGGCTGGCTCGACAGCTACTGGGGCATCATGTTCCCGGGCATGATGACCGCCTTCGGCACCTTCCTGATGAAGCAGTTCTTCGAGACGGTGCCGAACGACTTCCTCGAGGCGGCGCGCGTCGACGGGCTCAACGAGTTCGCGATCTTCTGGCGCATCGCTTTGCCGCTGGTGACGCCGGCGCTGTCGGCGCTGGCGATTTTCACCTTCCTCAGCAACTGGACGGCCTTCATCTGGCCGCTGATCGTCACGACGAGCAAGGAACTCTACACGCTCCCGGTCGGGCTCGCCTCCTTCGCGGTCGAATCGCAGATCCAGTGGGAGCTGATCATGACTGGGGCGGCGCTGGCGACGATCCCGACGCTCGCCGTCTTCCTGCTGCTCCAGCGCTACATCGTCCGCGGCGTCGTGCTCGCCGGGCTCAAGGGATGAATGCGATGACCGCCCACACCGATCCGCGCACCAGCGACAGCACCGTCTTCCCCGATCCGGTCTACAAGGAGACGGTGCTGCGCCCGCTCTTCGACGCGGTGAAGACCCATCATGTCGAGGGCTTCCGCGCCGTCGACCGCGCCCATCTCGTCATGCTGGCCGAGACCGGCATCCTGTCGCGCGAGACGGCGTCCGGCATCGCACGTGCCCTGAGCGAGATCGAGCGCGAGATCGACCCGGCGACGCTGACCTATACCGGCGAGGTCGAGGATTATTTCTTCCTGGTCGAAGCGGAGCTGCGCAAACGCCTGAAAGCCGACGACAATGGCCGGCTGCACACCGGCCGCTCGCGCAACGACATCGAGCACACCCTGTTCAAGCTGGCGCTGAAGCCCCGGCTCGACAAGCTCGCCAGCCAGCTGCGCGCCCTGATCGGCGCTGCGCTGACGCTGGCGGAGCGGGAGAAGGCGACGCTGATCGTCGCCTATACCCACGGCCAGCCGGCCCAGCCCTCGACGCTCGGCCATTACCTCTCGGCCGCGATCGAGGTGATGCTGCGCGACCATCAGCGCGTGGTGCAGGCGCGCGAGCTTCTCGATCTCTGCCCGCTCGGCGCCGCCGCGATCACCACCTCGGGCTTCCCGCTCGACCGCCATCGCACCGCGCATCTGCTCGGCTTCAAGGCGCCCTTGCAGAACTCCTATGGCTGCATCGCTGCGGTTGATTACGTCACCGGCGTCTTCAGCGCGGTCGAGCTGGTCTTCCTGCATCTCGGCCGGCTGATTCAGGATCTGCAGTTCTGGACCGCCTTCGAGGTCGGCCAGATCTATGTGCCCAATGCCTTCGTGCAGATCTCCTCGATCATGCCGCAGAAGCGCAATCCGGTGCCGATCGAGCATCTGCGCCATCTCGCCTCGCAAACGGTGAGCCGCGCCCGGCTCGTGCGCGACGTCGTCCACAACACGCCGTTCACCGACATGAACGACTCAGAGGGCGAGACCCAGGAAGCCGGCTACCAGAGCTTCGAGAGCGGTGGGCGCGTGCTCGATCTCCTCGCAGCGTTGTTGCCGGCGCTCTCGGTCGACAGCCGCCGTGTCGCCGAGACCATCCGGCGTTCCTGCATCACCATCACCGAACTCGCCGATACGCTGGTACGCAAAGAAAACCTCTCCTTCCGCGCCGCCCATGAAGTCGCCTCGGCGGTGGCGCGCGCCGTCGTCGCCAGAGATGGCGACCTGCCGCGCGATGGCTACGAGCCCTTCGCCGAAGCCTTCCGCCACGTTGCCAGCCGCGAACCGACCCTGACGCGCGAGGACTTCGCTACCGCCGTCTCGCCCGAGAACTTCGTCGCCCTGCGCGAGCGCTTCGGCGGACCGGGTCCCAAGGCACTGGGCGAAGCGCTCGCCTTCTATCGCGCCGAGCTTACCGCAGCCGAAGACGCCGCCAGCATTATCGCCAAGCGCGAAGAAGTCGCGCGCCGCGAGCTCGATACCGCCTTCACCGCTCTCGCAGGAGCCGCCTGATGGCCGGGATCGCGATCGACAAGCTGGTCAAGCGCTATGGCGCGACGCAGGTCGTACACGGCATCGACCTGACGATCGAGGATGGCGAGTTCGTCGTCTTCGTCGGCCCCTCCGGCTGCGGCAAGTCGACGACCTTGCGCATGATCGCTGGGCTCGAGGACATCAACGACGGCACGATCTCGATCGGCGGCCAGGTCGTAAACCGGCTCGAGCCGAAAGAGCGGAACATCGCCATGGTGTTCCAGAACTATGCCATCTACCCGCATATGAGCGTCGCCGAGAACATTGCTTTCGGCCTCTACACCTCCGGGCTCGACAAGGCCGCTAAGCGCAAGCGCGTCGAGGAGGTCGGCGAGGTACTGGGCCTGACGCCGCTGCTGGAGCGCCGCCCTTCGGCGCTTTCGGGCGGCCAGCGCCAGCGTGTCGCCATCGGCCGCGCCATGGTCCGCGATCCCGCCGTATTCCTGTTCGACGAGCCGCTTTCCAATCTCGACGCACAGCTCCGCGCGCAGATGCGGCTCGAGATCAAGCGCCTGCACCAGCGGCTTGGCACCACCATCGTCTTCGTCACCCACGACCAGGTCGAGGCGATGACGCTCGCCGACCGGATCGTGGTGATGCGCGACGGCCATATCCTCCAGGTCGGCGCGCCGATGGAGCTCTACGAGAAGCCGACGGATGTCTTCACCGCCCGCTTCATCGGCTCGCCGACGATGAACATCGTTCCCGCAAAGGCGACGGCGGAGGCTGGCCGCAGCACGCTGCAGCTCGGTGAAACCCCACTCCCCTGGTCCGGCGCACTGCCGGCCGACATCCTCGTCGGCGTCCGGCCACAGGAGCTGCGCGTGCTGGAGCAAGGCGAAGGCGCCGACCTCGTCCTCTCCGGCACGGTCGCGGTCGTCGAGCCGCTCGGACCGGAGACCTTCGTGCATGTCGAGGCTGAAGGCGGGCTGCTGCTCGCCTCGGCTTCGGCCAAGCACCCGCCCGCCGTCGGCAGCGCCGTCAGGCTCGGCGCCCCGGCCTCAGGCTTGCGCCTGTTCGACGCCAAGAGCGAGCGCGCCTTGTGACCTCCCGGCTATCTCGGCCGGACGGGCTCGTGCTGAGCACCGGCCGACTCTATTGCGATCTCGTTTTCCGCGGGCTGGACGCGATGCCGCGCCTCGGCGAGGAACGCTTCGCCGATGAGGTCGCGGTCGTGCCGGGCGGCGGCGGCTTCATCACCGCCGCCCATCTCGTCGGGCTCGGCCGTGCTGCCGCTTTGCTTGCACGTCTTGGCGAAGACCCGTTCTCACAATCGCTTCTGCCCGCGCTTGAGGGCAGCGGCGTCGATCTCGCCTTTCTGGAGCGTGCCGTCGATGCCGGGCCGCAGCTCACTGTCGCCATGGTGCGGGACGGCGAGCGCGCCTTCCTCTCCCGGCGCGCCGGCTCCGCTCGTCCGGCGACGCTTCCCGCTGCGCTCGGCGATGTCCGCGCCTGCCACCTCCATATCGCCGAATTCGCGACGCTGGCCGAGATCCCGCCTCTGGTGACCGACGCCAGGCATCATGGCCTCAGCGTCTCGCTCGATCCGAGCTGGGACGACACGCTGATCCGCTCGCCCGACCTCGTCGCGCGCTGCACCGGCGTCGATGTCTTCCTGCCGAATGCATCCGAAGCCCGCGCGATCGCGGCCTGTGATGATCTCGACGAGGCAGGCCGGCGGCTCGCCCGGCATTTTTCGCTGGTGGCGATCAAGGATGGCGGCGCCGGTGCCCGCCTCTATCAGGGCAATGAGCGCCTTACGCTTCCCGCCGCACCCTGCCAGGCGGTGCTCGACACGACCGGCGCAGGTGACGCCTTCAACGCCGGCTTCCTCTCAGCTTGGCTCGCCGGGAGGATGCCCGAACGCGCCCTCGCCCAAGGCATCGCCTGTGGTACGCTCTCCGTCCAGAGTGTCGGCGGCGCCGGCCGCAAGCTGGACCCGCGCCAGGTCGCTCTCATCGCCGATCAATTGCTCGAAGGGCCCTTGCGCCGCCATGGCTGACGCCCTGCTCACTTGCGAGGCGGCGGAAGCCGCCGCTGTCGCACGCCGCCAATTCACCGAGAATGGCGCGATCATCGCCGATCTCGTCCAGCGCCTGCGCATCAAGCGGCCGGCTTTCGTCGCGACCTGCGCCCGCGGTTCCTCCGACCATGCCGCGACCTATGGCAAATACCTGATCGAGCGGGCGCTCGGCCTGCCCGTCGCTTCGCTGGGACCGAGCCTCGCTTCGGTCTATGGCGGCGAACTCGACCTCTCTCGCGCCCTGTTCATCGCCGTCTCGCAGTCGGGCCGCAGCCCCGATGCGCTGCTGCTGACCGAGGCTGCGAAGCGGGCCGGGGCATTCGTAGTCGGCTTCGTCAACGACGAGACGTCCCCCCTCGCCGGCATGGTCGACATGCTCGTGCCGCTACGAGCGGGGCCCGAACGCAGCGTCGCCGCGACCAAGAGCTTCCTCGCCACCTGCCTCGCCTTCTTGCATCTGACAGCGGAATGGGCACGGGACGAAGCCTTGTCCTCTGCCCTGACGCAGGCGCCCGAGGTGCTCGACGCCGCCGGATGCTGCGACTGGAAGCCGGCCCTGCTGTCCTGGCGCGAGGCTCGCAGCCTCTATGTGATCGGCCGGGGCCTTAGTTTCGGCATCGCCCAGGAGATCGCGCTCAAGTTCAAGGAAACGTGCCGCATCCATGCCGAGGCCTTCAGCGCCGCCGAGGTGCTGCACGGACCGCTGGCACTGGTCGGGCCCGGCTTCCCGGCGCTGGCGCTCGATCCGGGCGATGAAGGCAGCGAGAGCGTTTGCGCCGCGGCTACCGCCTTCACCGGCCTCGGCGCCGATCTGCGCTATGCCGGCAGTGGTGCCGGCTCAGAAGAGAACCTGCCACTACCACCAGACCTGCCAGCGGCATTGCTGCCGCTGGCACAGGTTCGCGCCTTCTACGGCGCTGTCGCGGCGCTGGCAGAGAGTCGCGGCCTCGACCCCGATCGTCCGCCCCACCTCTCGAAGGTGACGCGGACGGTGTGAGCTCGCGCTATCTGCCGAGCACGAGGTTCGGCAGCCAGGTCGTCAGCGGCGGCCACAGCGTGATCGCGGCCAGCACCGCGAGCAGCGGGATCAGCCAGGGCACGATCGCGCGCGACATCGCCTCGAACGAGATCTTGGCGATCTTCGAGGTGACGAAGAGCACGACCCCGACCGGCGGCGTGATCGTGCCGATCATCAGGTTGAGCACGAAGATCAGGCCGAACTGGATCGGGTCGATGCCGAACTGCGCCGCTGCGGGTGTCAGGATCGGGATCAGGATCAGCATCGCCGCCAGCGCTTCCATGAAGCAGCCGACGAAGAGCAGCAGCAGATTGACGATTAGGAGGAACATCAACGGGTTGCCGGCGAGGTCGACCAGCATCGGCCCGACCGTCTGCGGGATGCGCGAGATCGACAGGCACCAGCCGAGTGCCGCGGCTGTCATCACCAGCGCCAGCACGACACCGGTGGTCTCGACCGTCTGCACCACCAACTCGGGCAGGTCGTTGAGCGAGAAGCTCCGATAGACGAAGAGGCCGAGCACGATCGCATAGGCGGTCGCGACCGCCGCGGCCTCCGTCGGGGTGAAAATACCGGCCATCATCCCGCCGAACAGGATCACCGGCGTCATCAGCGCCCAATGCGCTTCCTTGTAGGCGACCCAGAGCTGTGCCGCGCCGGGGAAAGGATGGCGCGGCAGATCGCGCTTCCTGGCGATATAGACCACCATCGCCATCAGCGCGCCCGCCATCAGCAGGCCCGGGATGACGCCGGCAAGGAAGAGCCCGCCGATCGAGACATCGGCAGAGACGCCATAGATCACCATCGGCAGCGAGGGCGGGATGATCGGCCCGATCGTGGCGGAGGCGGCCGTGATCGCTGCCGCCGTCTCGGCGTCGTAACCCTCGTCCTGCATCGCCTTGATCTCGAGCGTGCCGACGCCGCCGGCATCGGCCACCGCCGAGCCCGACATGCCGGCGAAGATCACGCTGGCGAGGATGTTGGCGTGGCAGAGCCCGCCGCGCAGCCAGCCGACGCAGGCTGTGGCGAAGGCGAAGATCCGGTCGGTGATCCCCGCCGAATTCATGATGTTGCCCATCAGGATGAAGAGGGGCGCCGCCAGCAGCGGGAAGGAGTTGGCCGATTGCGCGATCTTCTGCGGCACGATCCCGAGCGGGAAGCCGCCAAAGAAGGCGAAGGCAACCGCGGCCAGGCCCATCGAGACGAAGAGGGGCACGCCCATCAGCAGGGCGATGAACCAGACCGGCAGGATCTGCAGCATCAAGGTGCTCATAGCGGCTGCGTCCCCGGCTCGGCAGTCTCGATCTTGCGGCCGGCGAGTACGTCGCCGATCTCGGCCAGTGCCTGCAGGATCAGCGCGAGGCCAGCTAGCGGCATCACGACGTAAAGCGCCGCGCTCGAAACCGGCAGCGCGATCGATTCGACATCCCAGGTCCGCTCGATCAGGCCGAAAGAGTAGCGGACCAGAATCGCGGCGAAGAGGATGATCGCGGCTTGCGTCACGATTTCGAGCAGTCGCCCCGCCGATTTTGGCAGGAGGTCGGCGAAGACCGTGATCCGGATATGCGAGCGCCGCCTCGCCGCTATGATCCAGCCGACGAAGCCGGTCCAGACGAGGAGGTACTGCGCGAGCTCGTCGGTCCACGCGAGCGGAGCGTTGAGCTGGCGCGAGGCGACGCCGAGCAGCACGGCGATTAGCAACGCCAATAACAAGCCGACCGCGGCGGCGCGCACGAGGCGATCTGTGAGAGTGACGAGGGATTTCACGGAATGACCGACCTCAGCCTTGATGCCATTCGAAAGGGAGGCGCGCCGTCATGCTCGCCCTTGTGGCGAGCATCCACGTCTTGAACATCGCGTTCGATCAGCTACGCGAAGACGTGGATGGTCGGGACAAGCCCGACCATGACGGTGAAGCGACAGGTCGCTCACAGCGCCGCGAGCGCGTCCCAGGTGCCCTTGCCCCATTTGCTCTCGAACTGCTTGGGCAGCGTGGCGAGCACCGGCTTGCTGAAGCTTTCGAGGTCCGGTTCCGTGACGCTCATCCCCGCGGCCTTCAGGGTCGCGACCAGGCTGCCCTCCTGGCTTGTGAGTTCCGCATCCTGCCAGGCGACACCGTTGGCGATCGCGGCTTCGAGGACTGTCCGGTCAGCGTCCTTCAGCCCCTTCCAGAAGTCCTGGTTGATGACGATGAGGCGCGGCGTGATGATGTGGCCGGTGAGGATGAGGTGCTTCTGCACCTCCTGCAATTTGGCGCTGTGGATGGTCGGCAGCGGGTTTTCCTGGCCATCGACCGCGCCCTGGCTCAGCGCCAGATAGAGCTCGTTGAAGTTGACCGGCGTCGCCTTGGCGCCCCAGGCCTCGACCATGGCGCGGAAGGTGTCGACCGGCGGCACGCGCAGCTTCAGGCCGGCGACGTCTGCGGCGCTCTTCACCGCCTTCGAGCCGGTGGTCAGGTGGCGCTTGCCGTAATAGGTCACCGCCGCCATGCGCAGGCCGCGCTTCTTGATCAGCTCCTCGTTCATCTGGGTGAAGACCGGCGCCTTGGCCACCTTGCTCATATGGGCCGGGTCGCGCCAGAGATAGGGCGCCTCGACCACCGAGAGCTGCGGCAGGAACGAGCCGAGCGCGGCGGCGCCGTCGGTCGTCATGGTCAGCGCGCCCGAAGCGACCGATTCCATCATGTCCTTGCCGGAGCCGAGCTGGCCGGCCGGAAAGGACTGGATGTCGACGCGGCCCGAGGTCTTCTCCTTTACCTCCTTGGCGATGCGATCGACCATCTGCACCTGCGGATGGGTGGTCGGCAGCATCTCGCCCCAGCGCATCACCGTCGCCTGCGCCCGCAGCACGCTCGGCATCGCTATCGTGGCGCCGACCGTAGCGGAGCCCGCGAGAAAGGCGCGTTTCGTCAGCTTGATCATCGTCGTTCTCCTCCCTGCGCGGCCGGTTTTCCGGCTCGCTGTTCCAGCGCCTTTGTCTCGATCGGCGCCTGATCGTGGTCAGTAGCTCATCGCCCGGGTTCGGGCGTTGTTGATGTGCGCGCTCATCTCCGCTGCGGCCGCTTCCGGATCGCGCGCCTCGATCGCCGTGATGATCTTGAGATGGTCCTGCATCACCGGGATCAGGATGTGGTTCTGGATGCGCGTCTCGTATTGCCGGATCAGCCTTATCTTCAGCCAGGTGACGCGGAAGGCCTGGCTGACGATGTCGTTGTCGAGATGATCGATGATCATCTCGTGCATCAGCCGGTCGACATCCTCGGCATCCTCGATCAACGTCTCGTCGCCGCCGGCCTCGGCCCGGCGGATGATCGCCTCGTGCCGCTCGCGCTGCTCGGCGATCTCGGCGTCGGTCGCGTTCCTGGTATAGGCCGCCGTCGCCTCCTTCTCGAGGAAGAGGCGGAACTGGAAGGCGTTGCGGATCAGGTTGAGGTCGACATGGGCGACCTGCATGCCGCGCTGCGGCACGGTCTTGATCAGTCCCTCCGCCTCTAGCCGCGGGATCAGCTCGCGGATCGCGCCGAGCGGGAAGCCCGTCATCGCGACGAGCTCGCGCTGGGTGACGAACTGGCCCGGCCGGATCTCGCGGGCGAGCAGCCGCTCGGTGAAGCTGGCATAGGCCCGCTCCCTGAGCTTCAGCGGCTCGCCGTCGCGGTCCGGATCGGGCTGGCTCATCGCGTCCTCCTTCAGGCGGCTTTCGCTCGGGTGATCCGGTCGAAGGCGGCGAACAGCGCCTTGCGCTGGCCCTCGTCGAGCGCAACCAGCGGCGCCCGCATCGGGCCATAGCCGGCATCGCCATGGAGATGGCCGACCAGCGCCTTCACCGCCGGCAGCACCGGATAGGAGCAGATCTCGTCGACCAGCGCGTTCACCGTGGCATCCTCGGCGCCCTCGTAGACGATCGGGCGCAGCAGATGCGGCACGAGGTTGGCAGCACCGCAGATCGAGCCCTGCGCGCCGGCACGAACGGCTCGGCCGAGCAGGCGCTCGTCGCCGACCAGGATGGCGAGCTCGCCATGCGCCTTCAGGAAGGCCTCGGTCGTCGGGTAGTCGCAGGAGGAATCCTTGACGCCGGTGACGACACCCGGAAACGCCTTCTTCAGTCGCTCGACCAGCCCGACAGAGATGTCGACCGCGGTCACCGAGGGGATGTGGTAGAGGATGGTGTTGCGGGCGGAAGCCCCGAGCTTCTCGAAGAACTGCGAGAACCAGGCATAGAGGCCCTCGTCGCTGACACCCTTGAAGTAGAAGGGCGGCGCGACCAGCAGGCCCTTGGCACCGACATTGAGCGCCGTCTGCGCCTGATCGACCGCCTCGTGCAGCGAGGCGGCGGCGACGCCGGCATAGATCTGCTTGGCCGGGTCGATGCCGGCGCCGACCAAAGCACCGAGCATGGCGGTGCGAGCCGGGCTGCCGAGCGCCGCGCCCTCGCCGGTCGTGCCGAACAGCGTGACGCTATCGCAGCCATTGGCCAGCACATGCTTGGCATGGTGGACGAGCCGCGGCAGGTCGACGGCGCCGCCTTCCCGCATCGGCGTGGTGATGGCGCAGGAGAGGCCGAAGCGGTTGGGGTTCAGAGCCATTGCGAAGCGTCTTTCCGTGAGATGTTCGACTGAGAGGTTGGGCAGGCGATGTCAGCCATCCTTCAACCCTCCGGCGGAGAGGCCGGCGACGATCTCGCGCTGGGCGAGGACGGTCAGCAGCAGGACGGGAAGCGTGACGAGCAGGGCGGCGGCCGCGAGCGGGCCCCAGGAGATCTGCTCGAAGGTCAGCGAATTGTAGACGGCCGAGGGCAGCGTCCGGCTCGCCTTGCCGCCGAGCACGACCGAGAAGATGAAGTTGTTCCAGGAGAAGATGAAGGCGAGGATGCCGCCGACGACGATGCCGGGCCGGGCCAGCGGCAGCGCGACATGGCGGAAGGCCTGCCAGGTCGTGGCGCCGTCGATCCGGGCAGCGTCCTCCAGCTCCATCGGCACGTTCTCGAAATACCCGATCATGATCCAGACGATGATCGGGATGGTGATGACGAGATGGGTGATCACCAGCGCCGTCACCGTGCCGACCAGCCCGGTGATCTGGAACAGCAGGAAGAGCGGGATCAGATAGGACAGTGCCGGCGTCATCCGCGCGACCAGGATCAGGATGGCGAACTTGTGCGCCTTGCCGCGCGCGATCCCGTAGCCGGCCGGCACGCCGACGGCGAGGCCGATCAGCACCGCACCGCCCGTGACCAGGATGGAATTCCAGAGATAGAGCGCGAAGTTATTCTTGGCGAAGACGTCGACATAGTTCGCCAGCGTCGGCGGGCTCGGGATGAACACCGGTGGGAAGGCGGTGTTGTCGAGCTCGTTCTTGAACGAGAGCGAGATCATCCAGAGGAAGACCAGCACCGCCGGCGAGACCAGCACGAAGACCGAGGCGTAGAAGCCGAGCTTGGAGAGGAGCCGCTTCATCACGCGTTCCACTTCGACTTCTGGCGCGCATAGAGCAGCAGCAGCGACAGCATGATGATGATCACGAAGAAGATCACCACGACGGCGGAGGCGTAGCCGATCTTGTAGAACTGGAAGGCCTGCAGATAGAGGAAGATGTTGAGCGTCTCGGACGCCGTCCCCGGCCCGCCCTGGGTGATCACGAAGATCGTGTCGAAGGCCTTCAGCGCATCGATGGTGCGGATCACGATCGCGACCATGATGAAGGGCCAGACCAGCGGCAGCGTGATGTGGCGGAACATGTGCCAGGCATTGGCACCGTCGATCAGCGCGGATTCGTAAGGCTCGCGCGGCAGACCGGCCAATCCGCCGAGCACGATCAGCATCACCAGCGGGGTCCAGTGCCAGACCTCGACCAGGATCAGCGTCGGGATCACGGTATTCGGCGAATAGACCCAGGCCTGCGGGCCGATCCCGACGAGCGAGAGCAGGTAGTTCAGCACGCCGAGCTGGGGGTGGAACATCATCGTCCAGACCAGCGCGACGGCGACGGGCGTCGCCATCATCGGCATCACGAAGATGGTGCGCAGCAGGCCGCGGAACGGGAACTCGCGATGGAAGACCAGCGCCGCAGCCGTGCCGAACAGGATCGGCAGCACGACGGCGAGCACGGTGAAATAGAAGGTGTGCCCCATCGATTCGATGAAGCGCGCATCGCGGAAGAGCTCAGCGAAATTCTGCAGGCCGACGAATTCCGGCCCGCCGCCGATCTTCCAGTCCTGGCTCGACATGTAGAGCGTGAACAGCCAGGGGAAGACGATCACGCCAGCGATGATCAGCACCGCCGGCAGGGAGAACAGCCAATAGCGCGGCGTGAAATCCGCCGAACCCCCCGCAGGGATCTGCTTCGGGGCCGCAAGGCTGCTGGCTGGCAAGGTGGTGCTGGTCATCTGTTGCTCTGGAAACTCACCTGTCATGCTCGCCCTTGTGGCGAGCACCCACGTCTTGGACACCGCCTTCGACTAGCGACGCGAAGACGTGGATGGTCGGGACAAGCCCGACCATGACGCTTCTCGTGACTAGCCGGTCAGCCCTCAGCCCTGCTCGCTCTTGACCAGCACCGGCGCGAAGGCTTCCGTCGCCTTCTTCAATTCGGCCGCGACATCGGCGCCGCCGATCGCATTGGTCAGCGCCACCCCGAAGACGTCGCGGAACTCGGTGACCGGGACGATCTGCGGCAGCGCGGCGCGGGCGATCTTGGCCGAGTTCAGCAGGCACTCGAAATACTGCGCGCCGAACTTCGACTGGGCGATCGTGTCCTTGTCGAGATAGGCCGAGGCGCGGCCGGGCGCGCCGGCGCCGGCCTTCAGCATCGCAATCTGATTGGCCTTGTTGGTCATGAACTGCAGATAGAGCCAGGCCGCCTGCTTCTTCTGCGAGCCGCGCGAGATGCCCATGCCGTCGGCGAACATGCCGGCATGGTGCGCCTTCGGTCCCGGCGGTGTGACGCCGTAGCCGACCTTGCCGACAATGCGCGACTTGGACGGGTCCTCCAGCGGCGTCGCAAAGCCGATGCCGTCGAGCCACATCGCGGCCCGGCCCTGCATGAAGGTGGTCTGGCACTCGTTCCAGTTGAAGCCGACCTGGCCGACCGGACCGGATTCCTTGTTGAGCTTCTTGTAGAGCTCGCCCGCCCAGATCGCTTCCGGCGTGTCGGTCAGCAGCTTGCCATCCGGCGAGGTCGTCTCGATACCCTGGCCGAGCACGAGGCTGGCCCAGACCGGGACGTTGGCGTTCTTCAGGCCACGCGAGACGAAGCCGGCGATGCCCTTGGCCGGATCGTGCAGCTTGGCCGCGACGGTCGCCATCTCCTCCATCGTCTTGGGATAGGCCACGCCCTTCGCGTCGAAGAGCTCCTTATTGTAGTAGACCATCCAGTAATCGACGAAGAACGGGATGGTATCCAGCGCGCCATCGGCCTGGCGGGCATAGGCGACCGGGCCGGCGCCGAAATCGGCGAAGTCGAAATCAGGTGCGGTCAGCGAGACGTCGGCGATATAGGGCCGCAGGTCCTCGAACCACTTGCCCTTGGCGGCCATGCGCTTCTGCACATGCAGCGAGATGCCGCTGACGTCGAAGCTCGGCTTGCCCGAGGCGAACTCGATCACCGCCTTCTGGCGCTGCTGCTGCTCCGGCACCTGCTCGGCCGAGACCTTGATGCCGGTGAGCTCGGTGAATTCCTTCTCGGCCGCCTGCATCAGGTCGGAGCGCGGATTCTTGACCAGGAGCACATCGATCGACTGGCCCGAGAAGCGCTTCCAGTTGAAGGCGGCCTGGGCGCGTGCCTCGCGCAGCACCAAAGGCGAGGCGATCGCGCCGGTCGCGCCGAGCGCGGCGGCGCCGCGCAGCAGGCCACGCCGCGTCGGCTTGAGAATATCGGTCATGGACGTCCTCCCTGGACTGATGCGGCCGTTGCCGGCCGTCTTGATCCCGTTCCGGCAAGCAGGCTCTCCATTGCCAAGCCGCGGGAATGGAGCGCAGGCTAGTGCGGATCGAAGACGGTTGCAAGCTGACATGTTGGCGTGCACATAGTGATGCAACGCGACCGAGTACCGGGCCCCCGATGACGACTTCCACGCTTGCTTCCCGCCCCCTCGGCCGCTCCGGTCTCGAGGTCACGACGCTCGGCTTCGGCGGCGCACCGCTCGGTGATCTCTTCGCCCGTCTCGACGAGGCGGGCGCTGTCGCGACCGTCGAGGCGGCGCTCGCAGCCGGGGTCAATCTCATCGATACCTCGCCGCTTTATGGTCATGGCCTCTCCGAGCATCGCATCGGGGCGGCTCTGCGCCGCTCGGGGCGCAAGGACGTGGTGATCTCGACCAAGGTCGGCCGCGTCGCCGAGCCCTTCGCCGGTCGCGGCGACGGCTCGGGCTATCTCGGCGGCCTACCGCACGGACTTCGCTTCGACTATTCCTACGATGGCACCATGCGCTCGCTCGAGCAGTCGGCGTTGCGCCTCGGCGTCGACCACATCGACGTGGTCCTGATCCACGATGTCGACGTCTGGACGCACGGGTCCGACCAGATCGAGACCCGCTTTTCCGAGGCGATGGCCGGCGCCTATCGGGCGCTCGACAGGCTGCGCTCGGCCGGCGCGGTCAAGGCGATCGGGGTCGGCGTCAACGAAGCCGAGATGTGCGAGCGCTTCGCCAATGCCGGCGATTTCGACACCATGCTGCTGGCCGGGCGCTACTCCCTGCTGGAGCAACCGGGGCTCGCCTCCTTCATGCCGCTGGCGCAGAAGAAGGGCATCGGCCTGATGCTGGGCGGCGTCTTCAACTCCGGCATCCTCGCCACTGGGCCGGTCACTGGCGCCAAGTACAATTACCAGCCGGCGCCGCCCGATATCCTCGCCCGCGTCGCGGCGATCGAAGCGGTCTGCACCCGTCATGGCGTGCCGCTGCGGCGCGCTGCCCTGCAATTCCCGCTCGGCCACCCGGCGGTGGCGAGCCTGGTGATGGGCGCCGTCAAGCCGGAAGAGGTCGAGGATCAGGTGGCCGAGCTCGCGGCCAAGGTTCCGGCTGCGCTCTGGACGGAATTGAAGGCCGAGGGTCTGCTCGGCGCCGATGTCCCGGTTCCAGGTTGACGCCATGCGCATCGACGCCCATCAGCATTTCTGGAGCCTCGCCCGCGGCGATTATGGCTGGCTGACGCCGGCGCTAGGCCCGATTCATCGCGATTTCGGCCCTGCCGACCTTGCTCCCCTGCTGACGCAGCACGGTATTGACCGCACCATCCTGGTCCAGGCCGCACCGACTGAGGCCGAGACCGCCTTCCTGCTCGATATCGCCGCAAGGACGCCCTTCGTTGCCGGCGTCGTCGGCTGGGCCGATTTCGACGCGCCCGATATCGCCGAACGGATCGCTGCCCTCGCCAGCGATCCGTTGCTCGTTGGCCTACGGCCAATGGTGCAGGACATCGCCGACGATAACTGGCTGGCACAATCCGCGTTGGCCCCGGCGTTCGAAGCGATGACGGCGCACCACCTCGTCTTCGACGCGCTGTTGAAGCCGCGCCACATCGCGCCGATGCTGACGGTCCTTGAGCGTCAGCCGGACTTCGCCTGCGTTATCGACCATGGCGCCAAGCCTGACCTCATCGCCGGCGATCTTACTGGCTGGCGGGACGGTATGTCGGCGCTCGCCGCCCATCCGGGCCTCACCTGCAAGCTCTCCGGCCTCGCCACCGAAGCTGGCCCGGACTGGACGCTGGAGGCGCTTCGGCCGGTCGTCGAGCATCTCCTCGCCGTCTTCGGGCCGGAGCGGCTGATCTTCGGCAGCGACTGGCCGGTGGTGACGCTGCGTGCCTCCTATGCACAATGGCTCGAGACTGCCGAAATTCTCCTCGCCGGCCTCACCGAGGCGCAACGCGCTGCCGTCTTTGGCGGCAATGCCGCAAAACTCTACCTCTCGCAGCGCGGACGTCAGTGACATGCTCAAGGATATCGACCCGGTCCTGTCCGCCGACCTGCTCTGGGTGCTCGCCGCCATGGGCCATGGCGACGACCTTGCCCTCGTCGACGCCAATCATCCGGCGGAAAAGATCGCGCGCGCCACCACGAGCGGTCGGCTGGTGCGCCTGCCGGGTCTTTCCATGGCGCGGGCGGCGCGCGCCATCCTCTCGGTGCTGCCGATCGACGAGTTCGAGTCGCAGCCGGCTCGGCGCATGCTGGTGGTCGACGATGCCGCCGCGATCCCGGACGTCCAGGGCCAGGTCCAGGCCGAACTCGACCGCGCGCTTGGCCGCACCGAACCGCTGGCCGGTATCGAGCGCTTTGCCTTCTACGAAGCGGCGAAGCAGGCCTTCGCCGTGGTGCAGGTCGGCGACCCCCGCCCCTATGGCTGCTTCCTGTTCCGCAAGGGCGTGATTGCGGGAGAACCGGGCTGAGCGGAGCCGCTCGCACCTTCGCGATGGCCAGCTTCGCGGCAGAAGAGTTCCGGCCTGCCACGCTAGATGCGCGCCCTGCCGCCGGGGAGAAGCCGGGCACGATAAGCCAGCGCCTTTCTCAACTCGCGAAGTTGAAGATGCGGCACCGCAGCCTGCTTAATCGCCATTCGGACATCCCCTTCGAATGGCATGTTAGCAATGATCTTCGACACAAACGGGCGGTACTTTGTCTTGTCCTGCCCGTCGATCAGCCCCCGCTGCAGCAGATACTGCGCGGCCTGACCATGATCAATCCAATCATGGCTATCGGCGCCATAGTGATCGAACACCTCATACTGCAGGATTCCCTTGTAGGTGCCATCAGGTTGTCCGACGAATTCGATCAGATTGACTCTGAGCCCTTGAATCGCTCCGAAACCGAAGGCCATCGGGCCACCGAACACGCGCTCCTTGTCGTTCTTGAAACTGAAATCGATGATCACCGCATGTCGTTCAAGCGTCGAGGGCTGCGATCCGATGCGAAGAGCCGAGATGTCAGCAAATTTTCGCTGGTGATCGGCCATTTCGGAGATGACACGTGTCACTTCTCCGACGAGCTTTTCGTGAGGCTTGATGAGGCCCTTATCCTTCTTCATCCGCGTCGACCAGAAATGCCCCTCGCCGAAAATGCGATCGCCTTCCAGCTGAGGCGGTGATGACGAGTTATCGATCTGGAACTGCGCCATTTCCGCTGCATTGCTGCCGCCGATACCGGCGGTTCCTTTCCACAACCGCTCATACTCAGCTGGCCCCTTAGGCGGATTATGTGTCGTCATGAGCCAGATGACGCGATGCGCCTTCTTCGTGGCGGAAGCGTCCGTTTCAGCCGTGCTCAGATCATCCTTGTCCGCCTGATGATCTCCCTTCTTCACGATTAGAGGAAGTGTTGGAACACTGAACGTCCAGCCGCCCGCGCTAGGATTCGGAGACGGGTTCGGCTTGGGCTTCGGTACGCTGGCCAACAGATCGTTGTCGATCTGAGTGATGGTCATGCGTCCAATGATTGTGTCAGCCGTTTTCTGGTGCGGCCGCAGGATCTGATTGAACTCCTTGTACCATTTGACTGCTGCCTTAGTGCCTTCGTCATAAATGCCCGTCTCGGGGCATCGGGGCATTCCCGGCGTTGTCCCATCGGGGCCAACGCCCCAGCGGAACTTGTCCCTGATGACGTTGAGGGATCGCTGCAATATCAAGATTGTAGCAGACAGCGTTTTATTCGACTGACTATGCGATCCAATATTGAATTTATCACTCTCTAGGCATTGTTTAAGTCTATTTTTGACATCCGGGCTTGGATCTGCCGCCATCTGATTCGATTGGAGTTTTGATTTGATCTGAGGGCCGACCATCGAACTCAGAACGCCAAAATGCTGGCGAGCTTAGTCTACGGGAAGTGTTTCTCGACGGGCGCAGTGTGCGCAATACCGCAACTTCGAATAAGGCCTGATCCGTCAACTACACGATGGCGAAATGGGCTCGCCAATCATGTATGTGCGAGTGAAATAAATTGGCACCTGATCAAAGCTGCCGACATCATGCAAACGAATGAGAGCATCGGATATCGGTGGTGGATGAGCGCGATCGCTCGCGCTATCACAAGTGGCCAGTTCGCCTGCCCGCGAGTGCTCAGTCAAACCGCCTTTGAGGCAGCGAGGCAGTCCGAGCGTGATTGCTGGTGAATGCGGCTGAGCCGACACCGCGGCTATTGCTTGGCACCCGCCCCCGGCATCGAGATCACCCTGCCGTCAGGCAGGATGATGTCGCCCGGCTTCTGACCCGGCCCGCAATCGCCGACGCGCTTGGCCTCGACCACGAGCTTGCGCTCGACCGGCCCGGGCTGTCCGGGCATGCCGGTGAGCTTGGTGGTGCCTTCAGTGCGGACGGTCGCCTGGAAATCGCCGGTGACAAGGCTGTTGCCGACCGCATTGACCTGGCCGATCGTGCACTCCGTCGCGACGGCATAGCCGGTCGCGGTCTTCTTGACCTCGACTTTCGAACAGGCACCACCGGTCATGCCGCCCAGCATGGCGCGGTCCGTTCCTGGACCGACACATTGCTTGGCGACAGTCTCGCCCTCGGCGCCCTTCGATTTGGTCTCCCACAATCCGGCCTTGCGCTGCGGAAGCTCCTCGGCGGATGCCGGAACGAACCCGAGAATGCTGGCCGCGACGATGATGGCGTGTGCCCTCATGTTCTGTCTCCTCGACTGCCGGAAAGGACCGACTCATGAGGCAAGACAGAGCGGGGGCGGGGCGGCGATTTTAGGGCGGCCGACCAGCGATGTTGAGGGAGCGTCCCGACCCCTTGGCGGCCACGTAAAGGCGGCGATGCTTCACGACCCCTGTTGACGCTTTTTGTGGCACATGTCTTGCTGCCGCCCCTGACGAAGAAAAAAGAGGCGAAGGCCTCGTTCGGATCAGACCGATCGACATCAGCAGTGGGGATCAACGATGGATGAACACAAGTTGCGCGAGCTGGTTGCGGGCGTGAAGGACGGTGCTGTTTCGCGGCGCGCCTTCATTCAGCGATTGGCTGCCGTCGGCATCACCGCGCCGATCGCCTCGCAGATTCTGGCCTGGAACGACGTCGCCATGGCGCAGGCCTCGCTGGCCTACAAGCCGACCAAGGCCGGCGGCGGCGGGCCTCTCAAGATCCTGCTCTGGCAGGCGCCGACGCTGCTCAACCCGCATTTCGCCAGCGGCACCAAGGATCAGATCGCCGGCCGCATCTTCTTCGAGCCGCTCGCCGGCTGGGACAAGGAAGGCAACCTCACGCCTCAGCTCGCCGCCGAGGTTCCGACCCGGGCCAATGGCGGGCTCTCCGAAGACGGCAAGGTGGTGACCTGGAAGCTGAAGCAGGGCGTCAAATGGCATGACGGCAAGCCCTTCACCGCCGACGACGTCGTCTTCACCTGGGAATACGCCGCCGATCCGGCGACCGCCGCCTACACCACCGGCTCCTACACCAACATCAAGGTCGAGAAGGTCGACGACCACACGGTCAAGGTCATCTTCAAGGAAGCGACCCCATTCTGGGCCGATCCCTTCGTCGGCGTCGTCGGCCAGATCCTGCCGAAGCACCATTTCGGCGAGTACAAGGGCGCCAAGTCGCGTGAGGCCCCGGCCAATCTGAAGCCGGTCGGCACCGGCCCGTACAAGTTCGCCGACTTCAAGCCGGGCGACATCCTCACCGGCACACGCAACGAGGACTACCACGTCAAGAACCAGCCGCATTTCGACACGATCGAGGTCAAGGGCGGCGGCGACGCGGTCTCGGCCGCCCGTGCCGTGCTGCAGACCGGCGAGTTCGACTATGCCTGGAACCTGCAGGTCGAGGACGAAGTCCTGAAGCGCATGGAGACCGGCGGCCGCGGCAAGATCAGCGCGGTTCCGTCGGGCGATATCGAGTTCATCATCCTCAATACCACCGACCCGTGGACCGAGGTCGACGGCGAGCGTTCCAGCATCAAGACCAAGCATCCGACCCTGTCGGACCCCAAGGTGCGCCAGGCGTTCAATCTGCTGATCGACCGCGACTCGATCCAGAAGTTCATCTATGGCCGCGGCGGCACCGCGACGGCGAGCTTCGTCAACGAGCCCAAGCAGTTCAGATCGCAGAAGCTGAAATACGAGTTCAACGTCGACAAGGCCAACAAGATCCTCGACGACGCCGGCTACAAGCGCGGCGCCGACGGCATCCGCGAGAAGGACGGCAAGAAGCTCAAATACGTCTACCAGACCTCGATCAACGCCCCGCGCCAGAAGACGCAGGCGATCATCAAGCAGGCTTGCCAGAAGGCCGGCATCGACCTCGAGCTGAAGTCGGTCACGGCGTCGGTGTTCTTCTCCTCCGACGTGGCGAACCCCGACACCTACACCAAGCTCTATGTCGACATCGAGATGTACACGACCACCCAGCCGCAGCCCGATCCGGAGCGCTTCCTCAACCAGTTCACCTCCTGGGAGATCGCCAACAAGGAGAACAAATGGCTGGGCCGGAACGTCTCGCGCTATTCGGACCCGGCGGCCGACGAGGCCTACAAGGCTGCCCAGAAGGAGCTCGATCCGGCCAAGCGCGCTGCGCTGCTGATCAAGGTCGACGAGATCTTCTGTGAAGCCAACGTCATCCTGCCACTGCTCTCGCGCACCCGTGTCGCCGCCTCGGTGACCAACCTGATGCACGATCACAGCGGCTGGGACGTCGACACCTGGAACGTGGCCGCCTGGTATCGCAGCTGACGCAGGCTAAACCGCTCGCGGACGACTGATACCGTCCGCGAGCGGCCCTCTGCCGCTTCCGCTCCAACCGCCTCGGCCAATGGTGTCTTATCGCCATCAGCTCGCGCGGCATGCTCCGGCGACACCCCGCTTCACGGGAATTCCAGATGGCGACTTATCTTCTGCGGCGATTGCTGATCGCCATTCCGAGCCTGCTCGGCATCAGCCTGATCCTGTTCACGGTCCTGGCGATGGCGCCGGGCGATCCATTCTCGGAGATGGCGACGAATCCGAATGTCCCGCCCGAGGTGCGCGAGGCCCTGCGTGCCAGCTTCGGTCTCAACGACCCGATCATGGTGCGCTATCTGCGCTGGCTCTCCGCGATGGTGCAGGGCGACTGGGGCTTCTCCTTCGCCAGCCGCATCAATGTCGACACCCTGATCCTGCAGCGTGTGCCGACCACACTCTTCGTCGTCGGCACCTCGCAGATCCTGGCGCTGTGCATTGCGCTGCCGGTCGGGATCTACGCGGCGACGCGGCCCTATTCGGTCTTCGACCAGATCGCCAACACGCTCGCCTTCGTCGGCTTCTCGCTGCCGACCTTCTTCACCGGCCTGCTGCTGATCCTGCTGTTCTCGATCAAGCTTGACTGGTTCCCCTTCGTCTACCGCTCCGACATCGCCGCGAGCGGCTGGCGCTGGTACTGGGAGATGTTCCGCCAGGCGATCATGCCGATCACCGTGCTCGGCCTGTTTCAGGCCGCGTCCTATACGCGCTATGTCCGCTCGGCCGTGCTCGACGTGATCCGACTCGACTACGTCACCACGGCACGCGCCAAGGGGCTCGGCGAGAAGACCGTCACGCTGCGGCACATCACCCGCAATGCGCTGATCCCGGTCGTCACCCTAGTCGCCCTGCAGATGCCGGCGGTCTTCGGCGGCGCCATCGTCACCGAACAGATCTTCCGGATTCCCGGCATCGGCTCGCTGCTGATCGACGCGATCCTCGCCAACGACACGCCCGTGATCATGGCCGTCACCTTCGTCTTCGCCTGCCTGGTCGTCCTTTTCAACCTCATCGCGGATTTGCTCTATGGCTGGCTCGACCCTCGCATCTCCTTCGGCTGATCCGGCCGTGGCCGCCGCCGCGGGAAACGTATCGGTCTCGCCCGGTCGCGAAACCTGGCGGCGCTTCCGCCGCCATCGCCTCGCGATGGCAAGCACCGTCATCCTGGCTATGCTGATCTTCGGCGTCGTCGTCGGCCCATGGCTCTGGCCGATCCCGATCAATGACATCGACTTCTCCGCCCAGCTCCAGGGCCCGTCGCTGGCTCATCCGTTCGGCACCGACGATCTCGGCCAGGATATCCTGGCGCGGATGATGTATGGCGGGCGCATCTCGCTCGCCGTCGGCCTCGCCGCGATGGTGGTCGCGACGATCGTCGGCGTCGTCATCGGCGCCTCGGCCGGCATGTCGCGCAAGATCGCCGACCCAGCACTGATGTGGGTGACGGACCTCTTCCTGTCGCTGCCGCAGCTGCCGCTGCTGCTGCTCATCATCTACCTGTTCCGCGAGCAGCTGAAGGCGGTCTTCGGCGTCGAGGGCGGCGTTTTCATCCTGATCGTCGTCGTCATCGGCGGCCTGCGCTGGATGCCGGTCGCCCGGCTGGTGCGGGCGCAGTTCCTGTCGCTGCGCGAGAAGGAATTCGTCGAGGCCGCCAAGGCCCAGGGCGCCACCAAGTTCCGCCAGATGACGCGCCATATCCTGCCCAACGCGGTCGGCCCGGTCATCGTCGCCTCGACGATCGAGGTCTCCTCGGCGATCATCGCGGAATCGACGCTGTCCTTCCTCGGTCTCGGCTTCCCGCCGGATATCCCGACCTGGGGGCGCCTGCTCTTCGACGCCAAGGACCATCTGGATACCGCTCCGCACTGGGCGCTGTTCCCGGGCGCAGCGATCTTCCTGACCGTGCTGTCGATCAACTTCATCGGCGACGGCCTGCGCGATGCGCTCGACCCGCGCCGCGTGATCTGAGCGCGCACAGACCGGACGATCACCCGAGATGCGATCAAGGGGTGCTGCGGCGCCCCTTTTTTTTTGCTCGGCGTCTCGTCCCGCCTCGATCGATGGAGGTGGGGCTGCTTTCCGAGCCGAGCTGGGAGAAACAGTGGCTGAAAGAGATGCCGGCGCATCGAGCGCGATGTTTGGTGCCCCTGGCCGGAATCGAACCAGCACTCCTTGCGGAACTCGATTTTGAGAGACCCCAGATGCCCTATCCTTTGTGTATCCGGCAGTATCCGTTTTCCCGATAACCGATTGTCAGCACTAGCTTTTTTCGGTTCTCGGATCACACATGCCTAGCCGGACGTACGCTACGGTTGGCTTTCTAGGTGCACCTATGTTGCACCTGAAATCCGACCTCAACGGAGGTTAGGAATGCCCAAAATCAAGCTCACAAAGACCGCTGTCGACGCCGCAACCCCGCAGGAGCGCGAGTACGAACTCCGGGATACGGCGATACCCGGGTTCCTTGTCAAGGTCACGCCGGCCGGCCGCAAGATTTTCATGGTCGCCTATGTCGCCCACAACGGACAGCGCCGAAAACCCGCTATCGGCCGCTATGGTGAGATCACCGTCGAACAAGCCCGGGGATCGCCCAGGACTGGCTGGCCGAAGTTCGCCGCGGCGTCGACCCCAGCGCCGAGCGGGCGACGGCCCGACAGGCGCCCACGGTCAAGGATCTCTTCGACCGTTTTATCACCGACTACTCGGAGACCCGCAATAAGCCGTCCACGGTCGAGTCGAACCGCGGCTATGGCAAGCGTTACATCATCCCTGCGCTCGGCCAACTGAAGGTGCCCGACGTCACCCGCGCCGACATTTCGAACCTGATGAAGAAGATGGCGAAGAAGCCGACGAACGCGAACCGCGTCCTCGCGGCCGTGCGGAAGATGTTCAACATGGCCGAGGTCTGGGGCATGCGCCCTGACGGGTCGAACCCGTGCCGCCACGTCCCGAAGTTCCCGGAACGGGGAAAGACCCGGCTGATCACCGACGGCGAGCTGAAGAAGCTCTTCGCGTACCTCGCGCTCGCGGAGGCGGAGGGGCTTGAGCATCCGTTCATCCTGTTGGCCATCCGCCTGCAGTTCGAATTCGCCGCGCGGATGTCGGAGATCCTCCAGCTCGAATGGTCGTGGATCGATTACGATAATCGGCGCGTCGTCTGGCCCGACAGCAAGACCGGTGGCATGTCCAAGCCCATGAGTGCGGAAGCGCAGCGGCTCTTCGAGACCGCGCCGCTCCTTGAGGAATCGCCGTTCGTCTGCCCGTCCGTCTTCGATCCCAACCTGCCGATGTCGAAGCACACCTATTACCAGGGCTGGCGGCGCATCCTTGAGCGTGCGGGGCTTCCTCATATCGGAACGCATGGCATCCGGCATCGCTCGGCGACTGACATCGCCAACTCCGGCATCCCGGTAAAGGTCGGCATGGCGCTCACCGCCCACAAGACGGTGACAATGTTCATGAAATACGTCCACACGGAGGACGACCCGGTGCGAGCTGCGGCGGAAGCGGTGAACCAACGGCGGCAGGCGTTGCTCGGTGGTCAGCCGGTGACCCCGCCTCCGATCTCCACGCCGGCACCGGTTGTGGACGTGCCTTCGGTGGCGCCCGAGGTCGAGGCGATCGAGCCGGTGTTGACCGCGACCGGCAAACCCCTCGGCTATGACGACGGTCAGTATAGCTCCCGCACCAAGCTGGGAACATATCGGCCCTTCCGTCATCGCTCCGGCGACAACCGCGCCATCCCTCCTGGCACCAAGCGCGACGAACCAAAGGAGGCGAGCCATGCGTAAGGACGCCAACCAGCGGCGCCGGTGGCCTACGGCGGATATCCTGCGTCGCGCCAGGTTCGTCGATGACGCTGGACCGATCCGGTTCGTCGATACCGAGGCGGCTGCCCGCTACCTCGCTCTCGAAGCGCACACGCTCGAATGCTACCGCTCGCTCGGCGGCGGACCCATCTTCCATAAGTTCGGAAAATGGGTCCGCTACGCGGTCGATGATCTCGATGCATGGGCCGATAGCTGCCGGCGCGCGACCACCGCATCGCCGGCCGCTCCGCGCGTCCTTCCCATTGACCGAACATAGCCCAGAGGCTATATGGAGTGGGAAGTCCAAATCCATCCGGCCTTCCAGGGCGAGATTCTGGCCTTTGAGCGCGATGTCCGCGAGGCATTGCTCGCGGTCGCCAAGCTGCTGTCGGACTACGGCCCACAGCTTGGCCGGCCGCATGCCGATACACTCAAGGGGTCGAGCCACGCCAATATGAAGGAGCTGCGGTTCGAAGCGGCCGATGGCGAATGGCGCGCAGCCTTCGCTTTCGATCCTGAACGAAGAGCAATCTTGCTGGTGGCGGGGAGACAAGTCGGGCGAAAGCCAGAAGCGATTCTATAGGAAGCTGATCTCAAGAGCGGATTCGCGGTTTTCCGGGCATCTGGAAAGCCTGAAGTCCGTAAAGAAGGGAAAGTGAGATGGGCCGGAACCTGAACGACTTCATCGCGACGCTACCTCAGGAAGAGCAGGCCGCAATTGATGTGCGCTATCGGGAGCTCAAGCAGGAGGTCGAAGGCCTGCGCGAGTTGCGCCAGATAGCCGGAAAGGCCCAGGCCGACATCGCCTCCGCGCTTAACATCAAGCAGCCTTCGGTCTCTAAGATTGAGAAGCAGACCGACATGTATCTCTCGACGCTTCGCAGCTATGTGGAAGCCGTGGGGGTAAGCTCGAATTGACCGTCAAACTGCCGGAGCGCCCTGCTCTGCGAATTCACCATCTCGGCGATGACGGCACCGCGCTGCAGAAATCGGCTCGTCGGCCGCGCGGCCGCGTGCAGATCGGCGCTGCTCGTGGGCGCTAGTTGCCCGGCCAGGATAACCTTGACCTTTCGGAGCAACGCTCTCTGCGCTTTGCCGAAGCGCGGCAAGCATCTCACCTACGACGCGAACGTGGATCTGAGGTCAAAAATGTCGATCCGACCTGGAATGGTGTTGGCATCATCCCCCCGGCCGAGATTGGGAAGCACTTTCTGTGGCGGCTCTCCGTCACCGGCAAGGATCAACTAGAAGTCCTTGGCTGCGACTGACCTCTATGGCTCTCCATTCCCGCAGCGGAGGCCCCTTATTCCGGCCGCCACTGAAGAGCGCTGCATCGGCATTCAACCTTACCGCCGGTGGAGTCGTATACCGTTGAGCTCTAGGTCTATTCTGGCTGCGGCGCCCCGGAGTGTTGTGGCGAACTCGTCCAGCACGGCTGGCTTCCGAGGTTCCTGGAGGGGGCCCCACAGCAGCTTGCGCAACTCGACGACGACTGCAGCCGGAAACACGTGAGCTTCGCTCGTCGCTTCCGTTACAGCGGCGGCAAGCCTGCCTTCAATCCACCCGTTCTGATCGTCCAATACCGCCCCCCGCAGCGTGCACGCGAACGTGCACACTAGCTTAACGAGCGCAGCAGCCAATACCCAGCGAACCGAACCGGGGCGGTTATCTCAACCGCGTTGCGCCACAACCGGACATTCAGAACCGGCCTAGAACCGGACATTTAAAGCTCAGCGAACGGGGTGCGCGGGAGGCTTCATGACCAGCGCGCATGGGCAACGCGTTTCCTTGGTTCGCCCCTCATCCACCGCCGAAGCTTTTCGTCACCAGCCGGTTTAGCCTTTCGGCAAATGCGTTCGCGTCTACCGGGCGTTCGCCGTCCAAGATGCGGGCGGTATCGAGGAGGAGGTGTGCGACGTCGTTGCGCAGCGCGCCATCCGCGGCAGCGGCGAGAGCCGCGACCACTGCATGACGCGGGTTGACCTCCAGGATCGGCTTAGCCGCGCTGTCGAGGCGGCCGGCAGCATTGAGCAGGCGCTCGAACTGGCGATCGGGTCCCTTGTCGGACGCCACAAGGCATACGGCGCTTTCATTGAGCCGATCCGAGGCTCGGATATCCGCAACCTCGTTCGCCAGGGCTTCCTTCATCGATGCAAGCAGAGCGCCGACTTCCTCGCTCGTCTCAGCTGAGGGAGACGCCGCGCCGTCCAGCAGCGGGATGAGACCGAGATCGGCGGTACCCTGCGTCACCGACTTGAACGGCTTGCCCTCGAAGTCAGGTGCGGCCGAGACCCAGAAACCGTCGACCGGATCGGACAGCAGCAGCACCTCGATGCCGCGTGCGCGAAAGCCTTCGAGCTGCGGCGAGTTGGCGATCCGGCCGGCATCGTCGCCGACGATATAATAGATCGCAGTCTGGTTCGCCTTCAGGGCCGCGACGTAGTCCTTCAGGCTCCTCCAGCCTTCACCAGAAGCGGTCGTCCGAAAGCGGGCGAGGTCAAGAAGCTGCGCGCGGCGCTCGAAATCCTCATAGAGCCCTTCCTTGATGACCGCGCCGAAATTCTCCCAGATCGTCGCGAAGGCCGCGGCATCCTGCTCGGCGAGTTTTGCGAGATCGGATAGAATCCGATTGGTGAGGCCCTTCTTGATCGCGCCTAGCAGCGGGCTCTCCTGGATCATCTCGCGGGAGACGTTGAGCGGCAGGTCGGCGGTGTCGACCATGCCGCGAACGAAGCGCAGATAGCGCGGCATCAATTCGGCTTCGTCGGTGATGAAAACGCGCTTCACGTAGAGCTTGATCCGCCCCTTGCGGTCGGCGTCGAAGAGATCGAGCGGGCGTGCGCCTGGCACGAAGGCGAGGGCGGTGTAGTCATGCCGACCCTCGGCATGGAAATGGATCGTCGCAGCCGGCTCGTCATATTGCCCCGCGACGCTGCGATAGAAATCGGCGTATTCCTCCTTCGAGATATCGCTCTTCGGCTTGGTCCAGAGCGCGGCGCCGTCAGCGAGTGTGGCCGGCTCCGCCCCCGGCTTCTCGACGAGCACGATCGGGACCGGCACATGGCGGGACTGCTCCTTGACGATGCGCTCCAGCGTCCAGCGCTCGGCATAGCTCTTCGCGTCATCCATCAGAAAGAGCGTCACCCGCGTGCCGCGCGCGGGAGCCTCTTCCAATGCAACTGGCGCCACCGTGAATTCGCCCTTGCCGTCCGAAGACCAAGTCCAGGCCTCGTCGCTGCCGGCGCGGCGACTGACGACGTCGACCTGGCTAGCGACCATAAAGGCGGAGTAGAAGCCGACGCCGAACTGCCCGATGAACTGTGCGCTGTCCTTACCCTCGGCGGCTTTGATCCGCTCCATGAAGTTGCGTGTGCCGGAACGGGCGATAGTGCCGAGCGCCTCGACCATCTCCTCGCGGCTCATGCCGATGCCGTTATCGGAGATGACGAGCCGGCCTGCCTCGACGTCCGCCGCG
This sequence comes from Bosea vestrisii, assembly GCF_030144325.1. Classification (NCBI taxonomy): domain Bacteria; kingdom Pseudomonadati; phylum Pseudomonadota; class Alphaproteobacteria; order Hyphomicrobiales; family Alloboseaceae; genus Allobosea; species Allobosea vestrisii. The sequence goes on from NZ_CP126307.1 coordinate 2,828,808, forward strand.
ATGGCGATTGCGAGCTTAGGCTCTTCGCCGAGCAACTCAGGCTGGGCGATTGCCTCGTAGCGCAGTTTTTCGCAGGCGTCGGCGGCGTTCGAGATCAGCTCACGCAGAAATACGTCCCGATCGGAATAGACTGCATGCACCATCATGTGCAGCAGGCGGGAGACGTCGGCTTCGAAGCTGCGGTGCTCGGGTGTGGCGGTCGTAGTCATTTTGTTTTCTCGGATAGATGGTGCAGCAAGGGGGTTCCGCACAGAATGAAAAAGCTCACGGCCGCGTGTCCAGTCAGCTATCTGCATCGATGAGTTATTCAGCTATCGCCGGAAGTGGTGACGGCGTGGCCAACGGCTCGACCTCTGAGTAAAGCTCTGTTGTCCAGCCGATCATTCGCTTCCCGACGTTCGTCTGCTGGATAGCATCCTGATCAACGCGAGAATGGCATTCAATCGCGCGGTGGTGAACTCACCAGCGTCTTGCAACTGTGCCTCTACATGAGCGGCGACCGTCTGCCATGTTGCCGATCCGTCACGTGTCATGACGGCCAAAAGATTTTCCTTAAGCCCGTATGTCGCGCTGTCCGCATTGGCAATGAGAGCTTTGAATCGGTCGGTGGCTGATACTTCCTTACAATCCTGCAGCCCATCGGTCATGTCGAATGCCTAATATCCATTAGCTGAATGCGTAGTACTATTGGTCTGTCCTCGCCTGGGCTCATTGTGATGCGGCGCGAGCCACGTTGAACGAGCGAGCCGCGGAGCTTGGAACACCGAGAAAGGGCGCCGCGAAGCCGCGGCGCCCGTAGTGCGTCAGTAGTCCATGCCACCGCCAGGCATGGCCGGCGCGGCGTCCTTCTTCGGAAGCTCGGCGATCATCGCCTCGGTGGTGATCAGCAGGCCAGCGACCGAAGCCGCGTCCTGGATCGCCGTGCGCACGACCTTGGTCGGGTCGATGATGCCGGCCTTGACCAGATCGCCGTAGGTTCCAGTCTGAGCATCGTAGCCCTGGTTGTAATCGCTCGCCTCCAGCAGCTTGCCGACGATCACGGCGCCGTCATCGCCGGCATTCTCGACGATCTGCTTGGCCGGAGCGGCAATTGCTTTCCGGACAATCTCGACGCCGGTCTTCTGGTCGTCATTCGCGGGCGTCAAGCCTTCCAGCGTCTTGGTCGCCCTCAGCAGAGCGATGCCGCCGCCCGGCAGGATGCCTTCTTCCACCGCAGCGCGGGTGGCGTTCAGGGCATCGTCGACGCGGTCCTTCTTCTCCTTGACCTCGACCTCGGTTGCGCCGCCGACGCGGATCACCGCGACGCCGCCGGCGAGCTTGGCCAGACGCTCCTGCAGCTTCTCGCGGTCGTAATCCGAGGTGGTCTCCTCGATCTGCGCCTTGATCTGCCCGACGCGGGCCTCGATCTCCGTCTTGGAACCGGCGCCATCAACGATCGTGGTGGTCTCCTTTTCGATGCGCACCTTCTTGGCGCGGCCGAGCATGTTGAGCGTGACATTCTCCAGCTTGATGCCGAGATCCTCGCTGACCGCCGTGCCGCCGGTGAGGATGGCGATATCCTCGAGCATGGCCTTGCGGCGATCGCCGAAGCCCGGAGCCTTGACGGCCGCGACCTTGAGACCGCCGCGGAGCTTGTTGACGACGAGCGTCGCAAGAGCCTCACCCTCAACGTCCTCGGCGACGATCAGAAGCGGCTTGCCGGTCTGAACCACGGCTTCCAGCAGTGGCAGCATGGTCTGCAGGCCGGTGAGCTTCTTCTCGTGGATCAGGACGTAGGCGTCTTCCAGCTCCGCGATCATCTTCTCGGAGTTGGTGACGAAATACGGCGAGAGGTAGCCGCGGTCGAACTGCATGCCCTCAACCACGTCGAGCTCGGTCTCGGCGGTCTTGGCCTCCTCGACCGTGATGACGCCCTCATTGCCAACCTTCTTCATCGCCTCGGCGATCATCGCGCCAATGGTGCGGTCGCCGTTCGCCGAGATCGTGCCGACCTGCGCAATCTCGTCCGGGTTGGTGATCTTCTTCGAATGCTCACCCAGCGACTTGGTCACCGCTTCAACGGCAAGATCGATCCCGCGCTTGAGGTCCATAGGGTTGATGCCGGCAGCGACCGCCTTGGCCCCCTCGCGGACGATGGCCTGGGCGAGAACCGTAGCGGTTGTGGTGCCGTCGCCGGCGGCGTCGTTCTGCTTCGAGGCGACTTCGCGCACCATCTGGGCGCCCATGTTCTCGAACTTGTCGGCAAGCTCGATTTCCTTGGCGACGGTGACGCCGTCCTTGGTGATGCGCGGAGCGCCGAACGACTTCTCGATCACGACGTTGCGGCCCTTGGGCCCCAGCGTGACCTTGACCGCGTTCGCCAACGTGTCGACGCCGCGCAGCATCCGCTCGCGCGCGTCCTGCGAAAACTTCACGTCCTTCGCAGCCATGATTCCTCACTCCTTCAGACTTGAGGTTTCAGGTTGATGGTTCAGAAAAAGGGCCCCGTCAGGCGGCCTGCTTGAGGGTCGCGGCCGCTTCGACCACGCCCATGATGTCGCTCTCCTTCATGATCAGGAGATCTTCGCCTTCTATCTTGATCTCGGTGCCGGACCATTTGCCGAACAGCACGCGGTCACCGACCTTCACATCGAGTGGGACAAGCGTGCCGTGCTCGTCGCGGCCGCCGGGCCCGACAGCGACGATCTCGCCCTCCTGCGGCTTCTCCTTGGCCGTATCGGGGATGATGATCCCGCCTTTCGACTTCGCCTCGGCGTCGATGCGCTTGACGACGACGCGGTCGTGCAGTGGCCGAAACTGCATGAGTTCCTCCATTTCCATTTCAGTCACAATGTCAATGGGCAGCCCGTACGGGTCTCGCGGCGAGGTTCCGCGCGCCCTTAAGGCACCTGCCCGTGCGATGATTTGGTTTGCCGCATTTTCGCCTTCAAGAGGCTGGCAGCACTTTTTTAATCGAGTGCTAACAGGCTGATAAGGCAGCGCAAATGCAACTTCTGCCGAGCGGAAGCGTTGGACATGCGCTGCCCTTGCGCAGTGCGATCATGGAGCTTGAAAGGAATGGTTTCACGCGATTTTGCCCGCGAGATCGAGGGCTACGGGCTGACCACTGCCGGCATTCTTTATCGCTTGCCGGATCATCCTTCGATTCTCCAGGAATATGTCTGGCAGGACTACGACCTGGCGCCGCGCTTTCCGCAGCTCAACAAGTTTCTGGCCTTCTGGGAAGCCAAGCTCGACGGCAAGCTCTTTCGCATCACCGTAACGCACAAGGATCTGATCGGGCCTGCCGATCTCAGCGCGATAAACGGCGAATTCCAGCTGCATTGAAGGGAAGCAGTCCGGTGGACTGCTTCCTGATCGCGTTCACGCGAAATTCTGCGGGCCCGCCCGACGCCCGCGCGAAATGAAGGCGACATCCGGAGCCAGGATATCCTGCTTCTCGGCAAATGCGGCAAAAACGCCGCGTGCCGTCTCCGCCTCGATGTCGCCGCGCACAGCCGCCTGACAGGCCTTCATGGCAAAGCTGTGGGCTGGATCACGTCGTCCCGCGGGCCAATCTGCCAAGAAGAGGTATGCTTCCATCGCGGAGGAGATCACGGTTGGCAGCCCGAAGGCGGTCAGCACGATGATTGGCCGCTTAAACTCATCGAGCTTCATCGTGATGCTCCCCGGCCAAGCAGTGGAATGTTGTCATCGCCATGTCCTCCCGTGAGGCCGACAGAGTCTGGGAGCCGCGCGACAGGCTTACGACCTCGCGATCTGGGCTGTCACCACGATCGAGTCTGATAAGCGCGTCCATGACCTCGTCGAATGAGACCGGCTCGGCGGCAAAATCAGGATGCCTCAACTGCGGGCATGAGGTGACCGCGCAGGCATCGGAGGCCCAGGAGGACAAGATCGCTCGTCTCTCTCCCGGGGTCAAAGCCCGATCCTCGAGGACATCGCGCGGCCTTCGGTAAAAGCAGCGGCCGCAGCAACCGATCGATCGTCGCGTCGCCGCATGCGGTTGAGGCAAACGGAACTGGAACATTCGGCTTTGGCATCGCAGGCTCTCCCAATGACTCCTTTCAGCGCGAAGAGCTTCCCGACCAAAAATCTGGGAATATGCTGGCCTGGTTCAAGAGGGCCGCGCAGTCAATTTGAAGTCCGATCGCGGGGCTAGCCGACTCTCGTTCGCGCCGGCCCGTCCGAGCGTCTTTGCGATGGATGCCGGTACCGGTGAAGGGCGCGAAGCGCCATGCATCTTCATCCTCGGCGATGCGCGCCAAGTCGGCCACGACCTGCGCCAACTTTTCTCTTTCGGCATGGATTGACGCTTGGCCTGACGGCACGCCACGCGGTCTCCAAAGCGGCCTGCGCCCGAGCAAGATCAATCGGATCCAGTGATGAGAACCGCATTTTCACCTCCGCATTCTCGACCGCCAGAGATGTGAGGTTGCCCGCCTGAGGCTGCAAGCGCGTGACGCCGGCGCGGCCGGCTTCGAGCGATCGATCACCCCTTGAAACCCAATTTTGCCCTTCCTAATTCGTTGTCGCCGGATGCCGCTATCGGATCCTGGCGCGGGAACGACGGTCCGACTCACGAGTGGACCGAGTTCGGCTCATGTCGCTTCGTAAGGAGGATGTGGTCCGGTGTTTGCTCAAACTCCTCCTACTCGCGCTTCGCGAGTTCATGCGATCGACCGGCTCGGCATTTGCCCGGATCGCTTCATCTCGCCTGCCACTGATCGATACGCCTCCGGAGCGCGCAGGTGCGCGCGGCATCATGCCGAGTCATGAAGCGATGGAGGATGACATGCTGTTATCGGACTTTGGCCGCATCGGGTTCGACCCATTTCTGGAAATGCGGCGCATGCAACAGGAGATGAACCAGCGCCTGGGTGGTCTGAGGACCAACGCCGCTCAGGAGTTTCCGCCAGTCAATCTTTGGCTTAGCGAAAACAGCGTCGCGGTGACTGCAGAGCTGCCTGGGATCGCTCCCGACGATGTCGATCTGACCGTGCGTGAGAATACGCTGACATTGAAGGGCGAGCGCAAGTCGCAGGACGAGACTTCCGTCTGGCATCGCCGCGAGCGCCCCAGCGGACGATTCTCCCGGACGATCCAGCTGCCGTTCCGCGTCGACTCGGAACAGGTGGAGGCGCGCTTTGCCAACGGGCTGCTCGAAGTCGAGCTGCATCGACCGGAGGCGGACCGGCCCAGGAAAATCCAGATCAAGGGATGAGTGGAGGCAAACATGGCTCAAGAACTGCAGACAACCGACCGGCAGGTTCCGAGCAAGCTTGACGGCAGTGAACCGACCCGCTCGCGCCAAGTATTCGTGCCGCGCGCCGACATCTACGAGACAACGGACCAGGTGGCTCTTCTCGTCGATATGCCCGGGGTCGCTTCGGACGGAGTTGATATCACGCTCGAGAAGCGAACGTTGGCGATCCGCGGTTACGCCGCCAACCAGCTGCGCGAAAGCTATCGCCAGATCTACGCCGAGTATGGCGCGGGAGACTATGAGCGCGTTTTCACGCTGTCTGAGGACATCGACCGCGATGGCATCGAGGCGTCGCAGAAGGATGGCGTCCTGCGCCTGGTCTTGCCCAAGGCAGCGCCGGCCAAGGCTCGCAAGATCGAGCTGAAGACGGCTTAGGCCCATGCACCACAAGGAGGTTGACGATGCCAATCAGAGACCTGATCCCCTGGGGTAGCAACAAGGGGAGCGAAATCGCGAAGCGGGAGGAGGACAACCCTGTCTTCTCCCTCCAGCGTGATGTGAACCGGATTTTCGATGATTTCTGGAAGCGGTTCGATCAGCCGTTCGGGGTTTTCGGACGCTGGGCTCCTGACGGGCCCAAAGCCGACGTTACCGAGACGGGAAGCGCACTGGAGATCTCGATTGAACTTCCGGGCATCGACCAGAGTGAGATCGATATTTCGCTCACCAACAATGCCCTCACCGTCAAAGGCGAGAAGACGAGTGAACGCGAGGAAAGCGATCGAGGCTATCACCTCTCGGAACGCGCTTATGGTTCGTTCTACCGCTCGATCCCGTTGCCGGGCGGCGTCGACACGGACAAGGTCAGCGCCCAATTCAAAAATGGCGTCCTAACCGTAACGCTTCCGAAGACACAAGAGGCGCTGACTCAGGTGAAAAAGATTACGGTCAAGGCGAGCTAGGCTAGCCCAACCAATGATGCGGCGGGCACAAGTTCCGCCGCATCTGTTTTTACTGATGCGTACGGAGCATGTGGACCGCTAGCGCTATCTTTGCGCGCGCCAGATCTTCCTGGGCCACGGTCAGCATCTCGTCGGCCATGTCGAGCGCGGCCAATGCGGCTGGCGTCGGATTGGTCGTTCGGCGGTGACACGGATCCAGGCTTGATCGATTGCGTCGAGAGCTGCACGAACATTGGCAATCGCCCGTTCGATGGAGTCGTAAAGCGCGATCTCGTCTTCGTTGTCAGTCATCGGACGTTCTATTGCCGGGCAAGGGCGTAGCCTCCACACCAATTTAGCAATCGGATCGGAGCCGACAACGCGATCGTCCGTCCACGATGAGGCGCGTCAGTCGTATTTACTGCCCCGGTTCGTGCCCCGCGGAGGCGACCTTATCCCTAACGCTAAAGAGCCCACCCAGCCAGCCGCGGCGAGTGCCGCATTGCCACGGCGATGCAGCTCACGCCGCCAGCCCGGCCACGTCGCCAACAATGGCACGGACATTGAACAGCAGCTTGGTCGAGTCATTGGGTTGCGTCAGAGTGACACAAAGTAGTTCCCCATCGAGATACACGCCCGAAGAACGGGCCAGGGAACTCATCGAGGGGTTCACGACGACGCTGCATTCGTCATCGACTGCGATTGTTCTTGCCAACCGAGACAAGGCCTTGGCTCAGGCCACTTTGGCATTCTCAGCTGCCGAGCACGACGCTATCGCGGCGGTGGCAAAAATGTTCGATCGGCTTGCAAGCTCCGGTGTCAGGACAATCTCGACGGAGAAGGCGGCGGAGTTGATCCATGAAATGCTCCACGAGCCCGAAATCCCTGACTGACCGTGCAAAGCACCGCCTGCTCCCGCCTCGCCACCGGTAAGGAGAAGCGATAGGCTGGCGGGATGAGCCGACCGAACAGCATCCTCCTCGCCGCGCTGATCGTGACGGCGTTCGTCGCATGGATCGCGGTCTGGCTGAGGCCGCGGGCGGGGTGGTGATCAGAAGAGTGTAGACGGGGGCTCAAAGCGGGCTCGCGGCGTCTCTTTTCGGCTTAGTCGACATCCAGCTTGAGGGTGGCAACATAGATTTCCATGCCTGAACCATCTCGAACGATCACAGCAAGCGACATATGGTCGCCATTTGGAAGCTTATCGCGACTCAAGGCCGCCAAGAGTTCTTTCGCTGCGGCCTTGGCGCTCTCATTGTCAGTCAACTCGACGCCTTCATCGTCGAAATCGGTCGTATCGCCATCGTGAGTATGGAAAAAGTAGCGCGCCATTCCATCAGAATGCCGCGACACGCTTCAGGTTCCCCCTCGGAAGCTATTCGCGCAGGTGAAGATAGCGCGGGTCGAACTCGCCAAGCTCGCACAGTCCGTCCCAGTCCAGAATCGTAATGCGATTGGCCCGGATACGGACGAGCTTCGCTTGGCGTAACTCACGCAGCTTCTTATTGATGTGAACGGTCGACAGGCCAAGGGCGTCCGCCATTTCCGGCTGGGTCATCGGCAGGGCGCAGACCACTCCATCGGAGCGGCCTATCGCCTTCATCTTCGTGACGAATTCGCACACGAAGTGTGCGATGCGGCTAGTGGCAGAGCGCCTGCCGATGCCGACCATCCACTCGCGAAAGGCGGCCGCATCGATGAGGGCCTCTCGCCAGAATGCTTCCGACACCCGATATGATGCGCGCGTAATGCCGCGGATCGCGTCATGCGGGATGAAACCGACCGTCGCGGGTGTCAAAGTTCCCAGACTGTGATCCATCTCTTCGATGTGGAGGGAATGAAGGTCGGGGATATCGCCTGGAATGTGCAGCGACAGGATCTGCCGTCCGCCATCAGCGACAAGTTTATAGCGGCAAATAAGCCCTTCAATGACCAAACAGCATTGCTTGGTCCGCTCACCTTCACTGACGACGTCTTGGTAGGCTTCGAATTGACGCTCGCTGACAAGAAGTCCGAAGAGCAGCTCTTTATCTTCTGGCGAAAGCGGGGAGATTGTCTCGAGCTTGCGGACCATCTTTTCGAGATGCTGACGTTTATCCATTCCGGTCCTCGGCTCAGCTCGTGCGATCGGCCGACGACAAAGGGCCACCCTGGCGGACGTCGGTCAATCTAAAGCTGAAAGCTCGGCGAAGGTCGAAGGCGAAGAGCATGGCACGTTCGGCCTTTGCCTTGCCGCCGACGGTTGTGGCGGAGCTGGAGGCAATGCTCGCGCGCGCCAGTCTAGAGCAAGCGAAGCGGCTGCCGAAGCAATGATCCGCCCGAACTCGATCACGATGGCGGTTCTTATCGTCGCGCTGTTCGTAGTTGGGATCTACGGATGGCTATCGGGGGCCTGGCGCTGATACGGTCCGGGGCTTACGAGTCGAGCCGCATCCACTGATCTGCAAGAGCTAACGACGCGCTGTAGATGGGTACGCCATCGCGTCGAACTCTCACGGTGATCAGCGCCTCGCCGCCGAGCGGGATGGCCTCGTGCGCGATGTCGGCCAAGGTTTGGAGAGCAAGATCGCGCGCGGCCGCTTCGTCAGCCAATTCCTGACCGACCAGATCGACCCGTTCGAACACGCCGTTGAATACGTCGAAAAAGTAACGCTGCATTGCCAGCAAACGAGCCGAACGTGGGCGTGTTCCCGGACGCGGAATAGGCCACGCTGGTCTGCTCCCAATGGCCCATCAGAACAGGTCGCCTTGCGCCGGCGGCTTGACCGCTGGGAACAGCGCAGGATCCGTCGGATCATCCTTCTTCACCACGTGCGACTATCGATAGCGAGCCGTTGGGCAACGGGCGCTGCTGCAGCGCCTTCGCCTGATCCCAGGGCGCTGTCATCCACGTCTCACACTCCTCCGGGGTCGTCAGGATCACCGGCATGGCCTTGGGGTGGATCGTGCGAACATCGGCGTTCGGGTCAGTCGTGAGAAACCCGAACAGGTCGAGGGTCTCTTCGCCATCCTTGATCTTGCGGACGCTGGTCCATTGAGAGCACCAGATCCCGGCAAACATCGCGGTGGGACGCTCTTCTCCGAAGGCGAACCAGACGTCGCCGCCCTCAAATTTGTTGAACTCACTGAAGCTCGTGAACGGCACGAGGCACCGGTTCTGGACGCCGAGCCAGCGCAGCCAATGCTTGCTGTCGGTGCGACGAATATTCGTCGTTCCCCGGTCCGGCTCCAGACGCAACAGCTCCTCAAAATCCACCGGCTTGCCCTTCGCCCGCAGGTTCTCGGCACGCTCGCTTGCGGCGTCGTACAGAGCTTTGCGAGAAGACGGCATGCCCCAGCGGACCATGGCCAGCTCTGGCCCTGCCTCGTTGTTCCGAATGATCGGTGCAGGCCGGTCGGGATTAATGTTGGGCATCGGCGGCAGGTTGGCGTAGTTCGGTCCGCCGTCGTTGAACGGCGCGAACAGCTTGCGCATCGCCTCTACGTTACGGGTGTGGCTATAAAGATTGCACATGAGCCGGATGCTAGTGACGCACTCAGAATCTCACAAGAAGGCGAACTCGGGCTCTGCAGCGACCTCAGGCTCATACCGGAGCCGCAGAAGCTTCGGATCGAATAGGGCACCGACGAAGAAATCCGTGCGCGAGCTCGGTTCGCCCAGGGCCCCGGCGCGCAAGTGCAAGCCGCCATGTGCTTCCACCAACTCGTGTGTCGTCTCGTGCGTCTGCAGGCGGACTTCTAAGAGATCGAGGTTTGGCCGCTCAACGATCCGCTTCGGATGCCATCTGACGTCGAGCCAGGCCTCGATCGTCGCTCGCACCAGTTGCACGCCATCGACCTTGGTATCGTAGACGATGACGTTCTTCCACAACGGGCGCGGGCCTTCCTTCCGCGGCGTCACGAGGAAATGGCCACGCGAACTGGTGAAGTCGCCGTAAGGTCCCGCGAAGTCGCATTTGTATTGCTCGGCCAGTGTGGGCCAGAGCCATCCGTCGTCGTCCGACGAGGTATGGAATTCGACGTCCTCCACCGGCTGGGGCTCGCCAGTCTTTCGGGCGGCTTGCGCAGCAACTGTCAGCTTCGAAATGGCGAGCTGCCTAGTTGCCACCGATTCTGCGGCGCTTCGGACCGGGCGTTGATTCTGTTCCCAGCTGATCATCCTTGCCTCCTTCGATCACGGTCAGGCCGGACATGCTCGGCGGCAGATCCGGCGGCGAGGTGCGGCCGATGTCCGTGAGGTAGGCGCCACACTTCCGTCCGTACTTCTGCGGCTTGCGCTCCAAGTTGGCGGGGTTCCATGCGCACGGCTTCCGGAACTCGGCCAGCAGCCACTTCAGCGTCGCCTGCTCGCCGTAGAGCCAGGCGAGCCCGGCCAGGCGTGCGTCCTTGCTGCGGGCACAGAAGTGGCAGCGGAAGCGCACGACCACCCAGGGAAAGTCGATCAGCGAAGTGTCTTCGTTCGGCGGTTCCATGGGCGTCATGCATCAGTGGTGACCTCGCGCGGCGGCCTGGCGCCCTCTGAGAACACGCCTCGAATGAAGCCCCTCGAAACCGATCGGTCGGCGTCGGCGAGCACGTTCTTCAACATCTCGTAAGTCACCCGCAGGGCTGCGCGCTCGCTACCATGCGCGTCGATCAGTTCGACGAGCTCCCACTCCAATTCGCCGCGCTCCGGCAATGGCTCGGCTGACATGTTCCGCGTCCTCAAGTATGAGAACATAATGAGAACGGCGCATGGAGAGAGTCAAGCCGACCGGACGTTGCGCGCAGGCGGCCAACGCTCGCAAATAAGTGTGCAGCATGCGGCATTGACCGCCCTGCCGCAAAAAAAGCGAGCCTCGGGGAACTTTTATAATGCCTCTAAGTTGCGGCGTCCGTGGGGGATTGCCAAGGAGGCCACCATGAAGAAGATCATTCTTGCAGCCGCTCTCGCCCTAGCTCCGGCGGTGGCGTTCGCCCAGACGTCAACCACGACCACCACAACGATCACGACCGAGCAACAGAGCAAGGTCCGAGCCTACGTGGTCAAGGAGAAGCCCGCCTCCATGAAGGTGACCGAGTCGGTTACCGTTGGAACGGCTCTGCCGGCCTCGGTTACGCTGCAAACCCTGCCGGCCGATGTCGGTGTAACTCAGTACCGCTACGCGGTCGTCAACGACAAGACGGTCCTGGTCGAGCCGAGCTCGCGCAAGATCGTCCAGATCATTGAGTAATATCGCGACGAGCGAAACTCACGGCAAAGAGGTCGGAACTCGACCTCTTTGTTGCGCGGGCGGCCCTAAGTGTCGGACTGCGTAATTCCAAATTTTTGGGCGAGCTGCACCCTATTCATGCAGGAAACGTCGTAGCTGACCTGACGCCCCTTCAACTCCAGGCGCTTTGCAAAGTCCTTGGTCATCGCTCCCACGATATCGTCGATGCGAGCCTCGCAGGCTTCATTACTAACGAAGCTCATCTCACTGATATGCGTTGACAAACAGGTGGGCTCACCCACTACGCAGGCGACAATCACCATCGTGAATACGTCCATGGAAGAAGCTGCCCTTGGCGGCTTGCACGCAAGCCCACGTTGCTAGAATCGCTACCAAAGGCCACTACTCAAACATTTGAACACGAACCATCTTCGCGCGCTAGCGAACCAGCGCGGGGTATACCTTCTTTTGTTCGGTATGTTGCATTTTCAACAGTCTTGGCGGCTAGCCCAGCCTATAGACCGTCGCCTCGTCCGCCGTCTCGCGCAGGCCCTTGAACGAGGCGTGGCGCAGCTTCTCGTCATGCGTCCAGCCGCGATAGGCGATCTCGGCAGCGAGCTTCGGCTTTACCCAGACGACGCCCTTGCGGCTGAGGCCGCGGGCCGGCGGAGAACCGGCCGTGATCCGATCGAGCTGCTTGCGAAGCGCTGTGGCGCTGGTGTGCGTGAAGCCCGTGCCGACGCTGCCGACATAGGTCAGGCCATAGTTGCCGTGGCCCGCCAGCAGCAGTCGGCCGATCCCGCCCAGCGCCACGCTGGAGGGCTCATAGCCGATGATCAGGAAGGTGTCGGACTGGATGCACTTGATCTTGAGCCAGTCGCCGCCACGGCCGGGGCGATAGGGTGCATCCCGGCGCTTGGCGATTATGCCCTCAAGGCCCATCCGGCAGGCTTCAGCGAGGAAGGCCGCGCCGTCAGCCTCGACTTCTTCGCTCAGCCGGATCATCCCGGTTTCGCCGGCAAGAAGATCCTCCAGCATGTCGCGCCGCTCGCTCAGCGCCATCCGCGTCAGGTCATGCCCGTCGAGGTAGAGCAGGTCGAAGGCGAAGAGCATCGCACGTTCGGCCTTTGCTTTGCCGCCCCGGCCGCCGAGCGCCTGCTGCAGTAAGCCGAAATCCGCCCGACCGGATTCGTCGAGGACCACCGCCTCGCCGTCGAGGATGAAGCTGCCGGCGTCGAGCTCTGCCGCTTCGGCCGCGATCGATGGGAAGCGATGCGTCCAGTCATGGCCCCCGCGGGCGATGACGCGCACACCCTTCGCATCGCGGTGAACAGCCAGGCGGTAGCCGTCCCACTTCACCTCGAAGGCCCAGTTGGCTCCGGTCGGCGCCTTCGCTTGCAGGAGAGCGAGGCAAGGCTCCATCCGCGCCGGCATCGGGTCGGTGAAAAGATCGGGACTGGCAGCGCCGCGACGCGCTTTGACTGGCGCGCTCTGGAGCGCGTCACCGGCAGGCATAGCCTTCAAGACGCGACGCGGCTGCCTCGCCATACTCAACACCACCGAACGCAACTGAACTGGCGACTCAACGTTAGCGGAAGAGCGTCGTTCCTGAGCCAGGAAAAGATTCAAAAAAAGGACAGGACGCAGAGGCTTGCGAAGTGGCGAATGAATACCAAAATCAGACGCCGTCCTCAGAGAAAATGAGGGCAAATTCCCGGATCCATGTTGCTTTTAGGAGGATATGGCTATGGAAAAATCCCCTCTTCGCCGCCAAAGCGGGGGCTTGCTGTCAAAAGATTCAGACCACTTCGAACGACCCGTCGTGATCCTGGTCGGGCTAGGTCATCCAGCGGCAATCTCGTCGGTCATGGAGGCCTACATGTTTTTGGTCGACTGGCCGCCCAGCAAGCGCGACCCTGCCCATCATTTCGCAATAAAGGCTTGCCTCGCAGCCATGCGCGGTGATGTCGAGGCGGAGACCGTCCGCGGCATCTTCGTAACGCTAGCCGAGAAGTATGACATCTTGGCACCAGACGCCGGCGCGTTCACAGCGTCCTACAAGGAAGGTCCGCAGGGACGCGCCTAAGTCGCTCTTGCCCGGCCTGAATAAGGCCGGGCTTACCTTTAACAGTCCAGGCCATTGGAGAAGGCCATGACGAGGAAACCCGCTCTGCTTTTTCAAGTAGTCGATATCGCGAGCATAACCGTGAGCGATAATCCGACCGAGGGAGCCATTCTGCGATTCACCATGGATGGCGAGCTGAACGACCTTGAGCTCAAGCTGCCGGCAGTGACGGTTGCTCGATTGCAGACCCTGCTGATCGAAGCTGATGCGCAGCAGGCGAATTTGGTGACGACGCAGTAGGTGGAACGTCAAGGACGCCTGGCGGTTGAGCCTCCGTCAGTTGCGTTGGAGGTTGTCATGCGTACCCAGCCGAAGCGATCCGGGCTAAATGCCAAGGTCGCGGCTCACCTCAATCCAGCCCATCTGAAGCTCTATCGCGAGTTCTGCCAGGACCAAGACGGCAACCGCTACACCGTCGTCGTCTATCGGCCGTTCCCAGATTTGAACGTCACGCGGTACGAGCTTGAAGACGGCACGCCGGTCCGCTTCATCGACGATTGCCTGTTCGAAATTGAAGCGACGGGCAAGCAGCTGACGCGGTGTCCCTGATGCTCGCGCTCTTGATTTGGGGGTTCTCATTGCCGCAATCCTTGGCGCCATCGGGGTCGCATCGTTTCGATAGGAGTATTTGCAGCCGTGGAAACGACTATGCGCACGCTTGCGACCATCGGCGCCGTCATCGCAATCCTAGTGGCCTACTTCGTTGTGGTGTACCGGGTGACACGAACCGACGACGACAAACGGACATGACATCCCATCGCGCTACAGCATCGCATGTCTTTCGCATCTTGCCGGTCGCGAGGTCTCGACTTGGTCGAACGAATGGGCGCGTCAGTGTGAGGTCGACACTCTGCTCGCCATGACTCTGCCGAGACGGCTGCGCTTCCTGAACGGCTCGGGCAATCCGGAGGATGGCCGTGACGGCAGGCCCCTTGCGACTATCCGCGGTCAGGCCGGCGCTAACTCCTTGAAGGCCGACCTTGAGCGGATGGAGCAGATCCTGCGACAGCGCGCGAACTAGTCAACGCGACGTGTGCGGTGCACCCAATTTCCTGCCAGCCTAGCCTTCCTTCGCGCCGTCATGGCGCATTGGAGAACGGCCATGTCGAAGTCTGGGACGAGTTCATACGAGGTCGAGAAAAAGCGGCTCGAGAATGAGACCGACGCCGCGGGACAACGCTATCGGCGTGAAGGCGATGGGGCCTCCTTGCAAGCATGGCAAGAGGCTCTAGCGCGGCTCACCGGGTTTCTACGACGCTTCGGTTGAAACGAAAAGGCCCGGCCCCGCGCGAGCGAGACCGGGCCAAGTCTAGGGAGAAACGCCCAAGGAGGGCAGCCCTTACGGGGCCAGGCGATCGCCGGCGAGTTGGATACAAGAATCAGGGAGGCCCGCGCCGCCCACGCGGAACGCTCCTGCGGCCCGACAGTTGAGCCCCCATCAGTTAGCCGGGTGGAGGTCAACATGAGTAAGGAAACAAGCCGCAGCCCGAACGCGCCGAAAGCTGGCTCCAAAAAGAGCACACCGGCGAAGAAGCGCCCCAAAGAGGGGCCCGTTGAAGACGCCGACGACCGGCGCGTAAAGCAAAGCGATTATTCAGACAAGTACTCCTCGGGACGCAAGATGTCCTGAAACATCGCCGGTGCAAGTACGAGCATGAGGATCTGAGCTGACTGCCTCTCGCCGATGTGCGCGGGGGAGCACTGCACCGGCGAGAGGCATGGCGCTGGGTTGGGGAGCGCCAAAAACGGAATGCACGCCGTGCGGAACTAAGCCCGGCCGGCGCGAGCCGGCGGGGAAGTGCGCCTTTCGTAGTTTCAGGCACGACGCCGGCTTGTGAGAAATCCTGAGATCGAGCGCCGGACGAGGTCGTGGTCATTGGCAGCCAGGCAGACATGGCTCGCCACGATATCGCGCAAAGCTTCTCGCTCGACGTCCGAAGGGCTGAATCGTCTCGCTTCGAGGCTTTGCCACGCCGTCTCCACGGCAGCATGCGCTCGGGCAATGTCGATAGGGTCTGCCAGGGCAGAAAACGTCATCGGTCTTCGGGTATCACGGCGCTCAGCCAAGGTCGGCCTCCAGAGCAAGAATGGTGAGCAAGGCCGAGCAGGCGAGGACAACCCATAGCGCTTCGCCCGCCCAGCCATCAGGGGGATAGGGAGCCGCAGCCACAGTGGAAATTCCTCCGATAAACACTACTGCCGATATCACTGTGAGAGGTCGCATCTGACGCCACCAAAGCGAAGTTTGCGATCGTGTGAACGCGCAGCTCACGGTCTGGTTCCGACAACGCCATAGACAAAAAAAGCCCCGCCGGCGGATGCCCGCGGGACGTCGAGACAGCCTCTCGCCGATGTGCGTTGGGGGAGCGACTGCACCGGCGAGAGGCATGGCGCTGGTGGGACGCCGCGCTCAGCGTAGCAGGCAGGCTGAAAGAAAAAGCCCCGCCGGCGGGTGCCAGCGGGGCCGTGATAATGGACGGGCCGGGGCGCAATACCCGACTTGCAAGCGGACGCTGAGATGTCAGCATTCCGTGGATCTCGGCTTGGCGGAACACCACCGCGCCGGAAATCTAAATCGCATAGCCTGAGGAAGCCTAGTCCCAGAGCCAGGCCGCCCCTATTATCCACAGGGTTGCAGGCCTGCCGTCGCCTCGCCCCGCTCGCGAGCGCGGAAACGCAAAGCTTCATACTGTTTCTCGGAATCGCTCGATTGCGCGCCGGGCCAGATCGTCTTCGTCTTTCGCAATGGTCGCCAGGCTGGCGACGATCTGGGCTAGTCGAGTTCGCTCTCGATCGCGGCGTGCGTCGGGCAGCGTCGCTCTAATTACGTCCCACGCAAGGTCGAGCGCCGCGCCGGCCCGCGCAAGGTCAGCCGGATCGCTGAGTGATGAGAATGGCACGTCTCCCCCATTGGCCACGGCATCCATTGTCACGCCCGGAATGTACCAGAGTGCACCGGACGGAACGATCCTCGCGTGGGGCCGTTCCACCCACTCTAACACCCCGGTCGACCATGAAACCAGAGACTCTGCTCTATCTCGCAGCGCTGGCGGCTATGGGATTGGCCTGCTGCATCATGCTGGGCGTGCCGACCCCGGTGCAGTAAAAAAGCCGGGCGGGTGCCAGTGGGGCGAGTCGTCGATCTCAGACTGGCTATCGGAGACGGCTGCACAATCCGCATAGAGGGTGGCTGGTTCCGCGGCGTTCAGCCTGGCAATGGCGGGAGGCGAACGCTCGCACCTCCCGGATAGGCAGCAAAAGGAGCCCATCTCGGATGAGATGGGCTCCGATTGATTACTCTATGATCTGAACGATCTTGCGGGTCTTGGGCTCAACCAGCACGGTCTGGTCATTGACCACCGTGTAGCGATATTCGGTCTTGCCGTACTTCGCAGGAACCTCGCGATACGTGACCGTCTCAGGCAAAGTCGCGCCGACGACCACCTTCTCGCGGTACGCGACGGAAGGCACCTTCTGCTCCTTCACATAGGTGCGGAACTCCGTGCGATGATCAGCGGAGATACCGCCAACAATCGCGCCCGCCGCAGCACCACCGACAGCACCAACTGCGGCGCCAGCCGGACCGCCGACGATCGCGCCGCCAACAGCACCAGTCGCCGCGCCGCCGGCGGCGCCACCGGCCGCGCCGGAATTCGTCTGCGCAAACGCGGCAGCCGGAGCGACGGCGAGCGCGGCGATCAGAACAAGATTTTTGATCATGGTACTTCTCCCATTCGTGGACAAAATGCCCCTCAGTCGCATCTAAACTGCAGGAAACATCGCTAGTTCCATGAATAAGCGTTCATAATCAGACGGTTATCGTCCTTCGCGCGCGGTTAAGACTTTGGATTTCGTTTAGGTGATCAAGCGTTGCGGCTGTTGCACCGGTCAATTCATGATCTCGTGGTA
The DNA here is from genome assembly GCF_030144325.1 of Bosea vestrisii. Taxonomy (NCBI): domain Bacteria; kingdom Pseudomonadati; phylum Pseudomonadota; class Alphaproteobacteria; order Hyphomicrobiales; family Alloboseaceae; genus Allobosea; species Allobosea vestrisii. The sequence continues at coordinate 2,846,181 of NZ_CP126307.1, forward strand.
CGCCGACGACGGCCGACGCTCGCAGCCAGCCGACACATACGCGTTCGGCAGCTCTGGTCATGTCGTCCAGAGCGCCCATCCGGGCGGCGTTTGGATCGACTCTGCCCATCCCGCGTGCCCTCTATCGACAATGAGCAGGGAGGCAAGATTGCGAATTTGGATTCTCGCCGCGGTCGCCGCTTTGGCTTTTGGTTTCTCTGCGTCCAGAGCTGATGCGCTAGTTCCTGCAGGCTCCAGGCCTGCGGTGCTCGCGAGCCGGGCACGAAAGGACGCCTCGACTGCTACGATGCGCTGATGCCGCCGGCACCCAAAGCGAAATAAGGCACCGCCACCAAGATGGAAGACTGCCGGTTCAAGCGAGAAGAGGACGAGCGGCTAGCGTGCTTCGACTTCTTCATGACCACGCGGCAGCCGCCATAGCCTTCACGAACTTCAGCCTCTACCAGCGCGCAGCTTCTCTGATCGCCACAAACCTGGAGGCGCTGGATCGTCTGTCGCAATAGCCAGCGACAGCGGGTCGTAGGCTCTGAAAGAGTACACGCGGATCGGTACCGAGTGCGCGCGGGATTGCGCTTGGGAGGCGGCAGAAGAGCAACCGGCATTCGCGCGATCTATAGCGGTGATGGCGACGAATTTGGCCGCGTATAGATCGGTGTCAGCCAATCCGGCCGTTCGGCGCACCTCCGGACATTGGGCCATTGCCCGGGAGCAGACATTGCCGAGCGGTGGCATGACTTCTGTTCCCGACCCATTGCTGACGCGTGATGGTGCCCTAGGGAAGCAATTTCCCTACTGCTGCTTCAGTGTTAAACGAACGAGATGACTGAAAACCTGAAGGCACTTTGGGACGGCTTAGGGGCTGAGCTCAAGGCTTCGCCCAGCGCGATACATGATCCAGAGGTTCTGAAGCGCCTCGACGCGCTGATGGCTCCTGTCAATGAATTGATGAAGCAGTTTCAGCGCGAACGCGACTACCAACCCTTCTCTTCTCAGGCGCCGTGCCCGATATGCAGCGGGACTGTGAGATATCAATATCGCGCACCGCTTGTGGGAGGCATGAAGTGCGACACCCCGAGGTGCGTCTCGCTCAATCTGTAGCGGCTTGGCCGTTCATATCGTCGGCTCTCGACCCATTGTGGTCTTTGGGGAGCCTCAGAAAGCGACCCCATAGAACCAAATCGGTTCCGCCAGAAAGCAGCCAGCCAGGATGGCAGCAGAACGCCAAGCACCAAGGTGGCCTCGCCACCCGAGAGTGATGGCACGGCCGATGATGGATGCAGCGACGCTAGCGGTCAGCATGTGCAGTGCGAATTCCCCCATTGCTGACGCGAAGCCATTGCTCCCTTCATCAAATCGGTGCCGCAGGTGGTTGGCCCAGAGCAACGCTAGTGCGACCGTCCCGACCAGAACGGAAATACTCAGCGAGCGCCCGCGGGGCATAGCGGTAATTACGAGGAATGGCAGGACGTAAAAGACGACGATCCAAGATAGGACGAATGACAAAGCTTCCTCGCTCAACCCGCGCGATGTGGGTCCGCTGAGTTTCTAATCTGGAGGGGATTAATCCAAAGAGTGTCTGGAGCTTGCCTTCGCAATAGAGAGCGAACTTTCGGACGCACCACAGTGGTGAGCCAGTTCATTGGCGAATTAGTCATGAGCGTTCGCAACTCCGCTGTGTGGCCTGCCATGCCTCGTTAGCACGTATTGAAATGGTCGGTAATTGTCCGCTTCCGACCCAATTGCGCCGTTGGCCGAACGGAGAAAATGGCACGGCGGGTGCCCGCCGTGCCCAGTGTCATAGGTCCGTTTGCTCCGAAAGGAGAAGCGCATCGTCAACCTCGATGCCGAGGTAGCGCACGGTGCTCTCCAGCTTTGTATGGCCGAGAAGGAGCTGACAGGCGCGCAGATTGCCGGTGCGCTTATAGATCAGCGCGACGTTCGTTCGGCGGAGACTGTGAGTTCCATAGAGCGCGGGATCCAATCCGATTAGAGCCACCCAGGTGTCGAGGAGACGGCCGTACTGGCGCGGTGTGATGTGATCGCCATGCCGGCTACGGCTCGGGAAGAGCCAACCCTCTTCACGAGGGCCTCTCTTTTCAGCCACGCCGTGAGTGCCTCGCGGGCGGAGTCGGTTAGTTCAAACGGCACTGGCCGCCCGGTCTTCTGTTGAACGATCGCCGTTCGTAGGCGAACGGTGCCTCCGAGGACGACATCGCCAACGCGAAGACGAACCAGATCGCATCCCCGTAGCTTGCTGTCGATCGCGAGATTGAACATGGCGAGATCACGCACGCGCCCCTCGTGCTGTAGTCGGGTGCGTATCGCCCAGATATGCTTTGGCTTCAGAGGTGGTTTCGGTCCGATAATGTGCCCGAGGTTCCACGCCTGATGAGGCAGTTGGTTCTGCGCTTGGATATCCATGGCAGATCCCCCTCTTGGGATGCCGCATCCGGGATGATTCTATCAAATGTTGCGGGACGTAGCGCTCGCCTCGCGCCAGTTGCGGACGTTGAGACGATGTCAGGAAGCGGACCATGTCGGCGGGCCGAAAAGCCACGATCCGGTTTCCCGTATTGCAGCGTAAACCGGCTGAACAGCCACCGGACCATCCTGTCGCCTCCCATCCGACTGCGATATCCTCCGGCTATGAAGCTTAGCCAGAGCATACGGTTCTGCACGTCTGACGACGGCACCCGCATCGCAGTCGCATCATGCGGGGAAGGACCGGTGATTCTGCGCGCGGCGCACTGGCTGAGCCACGTCGACTACGACCTCGAAAGCCCGGTCTGGCGCCCCTGGCTTCAGGCGCTTTCCGCTCGAAGCCGTTTCGTGAGATACGATCCGCGCGGCAGCGGCCTGTCCGAGCGGTATGTCGCCGATCTTTCGATCGAGGCGTGGAACGCGGACCTGGATGCCGTGGCGGAGTCGATCGACGAACCGCGCTTCGTGCTTCTCGGTCTCTCGCAGGGCGGCGCGCTCGCGGTCGCCTATGCACTTCGTCATCCCGAACGCGTCTCGCATCTGGTTCTGCTCAACGCGTATGGTCAAGGCGGAAGGGTTCGCGCGCATACGGAGGCCGAACGACTGGAGGCCGAGACGCTGGTAAATTTCATCCGCATCGGGTGGGGGCGCGACAATCCGGCATTCTGCCAGTTCTTCACCAATCTCTTCATCCCCGACGGAACACCCGAACAACATCGCTGGTGGGGTGATCTCGAGCGCGTTACCGCGAGCGCGGACGTCGCCGCTCAACTGCTTAGCAATATGCAGGGGATCGATGTGGCCGAACTCTCCAGGAAAATCAGCGTCCCAACCTTGATACTCCACTGCCGCGGCGACATGCGCGTGCCGTTCAGCGAGGGCTGCAAGCTCGCGGCCGCGATCCCTGGCGCGCGCTTCGTGCCGCTCGAGAGCAAGAACCATGTGCTGCTGCCGGACGAGCCGGCCTGGGCGGTGTTTCATGCCGAGCTTGCCGCCTTCCTCGGCTGGGACAAGCCCGCACAGCCACGCGCCATCGTTCAGGCCGGCCTGACGGCCGCCGAAACGGCGATCCTGAAGCTCATCGCAGAGGGGCTCGACAACCGGGCGATCGCGCAGAGGCTCGGCAAGAGTGCCAAGACGGTGCGCAACCAGTTGTCGGTGATCTTCAGCAAGCTCGGCGTGCATAGTCGGTCCCAGGCGATCGTCCTGGCACTCGGCAGCGAGCAGCCACCGACCGATTGACGCCGAGCTTGGGACATTTGTCCTTCCGGTTGGTCGCATTTCCCCGCCCGCGCGGGACTGCCGCCTCATGCGCGGCGACCAAGATTGGCCTCATCCTTCAAGCCTGCCGGCCAAAGGGGAGGAGGACCCGCCATGACCCAGTTCAACGAAGCCACCCTTAACGAACTCGTCGGCCGCGTGCTCGGCGACATCGGCGGAGCGGTCAGCGTGCCCCTGGTCCGGATCGGTGACGCGCTCGGTCTCTACAGGACGCTGAAGGAGATCGGCCCGGCCACCGCCGACGAGCTTGCGAGCGCAGCCGGATGCGCCAGCCGCTATGTGCGCGAGTGGCTGTCGGCCCAGGCGGCCTCCGGCTATGTGCGCCACGAAGGCGGGACATTCTCGCTGACGCCGGAGCAGTCCTTCATCTTCGCGGAGCCCGACAGCCCGGTCCACCTGATCGGTGCGTTCGATACGGCGGCGGCGATGGTCGAGAACCAGCCGAAGGTGCAGGCGGCGTTCAAGACCGGACGCGGCGTCGCCTGGGGCGAGCAGGCGGGCTGCATGTTCTGCGCGGTGGCGCGGCTGTTCCGTCCGGGTTACGTCAACGCCCTCGTGCAGGATTGGCTGCCGGCGCTCGACGGCGTCGTCGACAGGCTGAAGGCCGGCGCGACGGTCGCCGATGTCGGCTGCGGCCACGGGCTCTCGACCATCCTGATGGCGCAGGCGTTCCCGAAATCACACTTCACTGGATACGATTTCCACCCCGCGTCGATCGCAGCCGCCACCGCGCATGCGCGATCGCACGGGCTGACCAATCTGACATTCGAGGTCGGCCGCGCGCAGGACTTCGGCGGCCGCGACCTCGACCTGATCACCTGCTTCGACTGCCTTCACGACATGGGCGATCCGCAAGGCGCCGCGTCGCATATCCGCAAAGCGCTGAAAGCCGGCGGCACATGGATGGTGGTCGAGCCAATGGCGGGCGACGCACTCGACGACAACATCAATCCGGTCGGGCGCATCTACTACTCCGCGTCGACGATGATCTGCGTTCCGACATCGCTGGCGCAGGAGACCGGCCTCGCGCTTGGCGCCCAGGCGGGCGAGAAGCGGATCGCCGCGGTGATCCGCTCCGGCGGGTTCAATCAGGTGCGCCGCGCTGCAGAGACGCCGCTCAACATGGTGCTCGAAGCGACCTGAGCCGGTGCGATGGGCGCCGCTTCCCCAGCTTTCTCATCGCTCGTGCCATTCCCGGAGCGATCCGATGATGTTTGTGGGTGTGTGCCAGTGCGGGCCACGCTCGCCATGCCGATGTTGTCGTCGCCTTTTCCGAACTCACTCAGGAGAGTCCGTCATGCTGAGGGCGCATAGGATCATGATCGAACAAGGCAGCGCCTGGGCAATACTGGGGCTCACGGACAAGCGGGAGAAGTCCGGAACATCGGCTTTCGGACGTTGGCTGCACGCAAGGGACAGCACGGAGGAACGCAAGATCAGCTTCACCAGCGACAGCAAGGAATACCTGTACTGGGAGTGGAAGTCCGAATCGCCTGCCACGATGCTGATCGGGTCGAAAACGCCGCGCGCATCGCACAAGGCCGGAGAAGAGGAGTACTTCCAGGTCTTGATCACGCTGACCGGTCTTCGCCGAAATTCGGAGGGCAAGTTCGGAGGCAGCGGCAGTCAGGACGCCGGTAGCGGCAAAGGCATCCTGACCTATAATGTCAGCCCATATTTCGAGAAGGGCGCTATCGAATGGACGGTCGTTGCCTACTGAAGCTCAGCGCCGGCCGATCGCGGCCGTGATCAGCGCCCTGGCGTCGGCGCCGGCCCATTTGGCCGGGCCCTGGAGCAGAGCGAGCCGGCCGGCTTGACCATCAGGCTGATCGGCCTGCCCTCGGCTGTCTTCACCGCGCGGATCTCCTAGAATACCTTGGCCTGCGGGGTCGGCGGCTTTAGCGGTAGCTTTGGAGCCGACGATGCGCCCAGTGTTCCAGGCCGAACGTTGATAGATCGGTTGAGCTCGCGACCCACGTTGCAGTTCCGACGGCCTGCTTAGAGCGCCGCCACCCGCCTGCTGGAAATCGTCGCCTCTGGTTCATGTCGACTTCCCGACAATCGACGTCGTCCGCCACCCGGGCGGCAAGAGGTTGCAAATGAACCAAACGCAGAGGCGCGGACTGGCCCGGCTCATGCTCCGTTGGCCGCAGCGTCGGATGGAGCTCAAAGACAGATGCGGCCAGGATACGCGTTTCCTCGAACTATCCGAAGCTTACGAGACCGCATGCGGGGCGGCGAACTACTGGGCGAAATCGGGGTCGCCAGAAGGACAGACGCGTGCGGAAGAGTACCGCGCGCTCGCTTTTGAGATCGAACGCGACATTGATGAGTTCTTTTAGCCTCGCCATTTGCCTCGCGGATCAAGCGTCGAGTTCGACAGCAGGACTGCCTGGAGCCCCTTTGCGGACCTAGCATAAGGCGCCATAAATCGGACTCGGACGTTTCCGACTGGTGAAGGGACACGCCCTCGTACCGAAGGCAACAGTGATGATCGCAGCCTATATCGACGAGTTCATCATGTTTTGCGCAGGCCTATGGATGACGGCCATCGGTCTCGGTTACCTGTCGTTGCCCGGCAATGCCGCCACCCGGCCCCCTTGGGTTACGACGCTGACTGGTCACTTCAACTGGATGGGCCCATTGCTGCTTGCCATCGCCGTCGCTCTGGCGATCGCGTCCTAGACCCGATTGCCCGCCCCGCACCCTCCCCTGGTTCGATTTGTTTAAGGCAGCCGGAACAGCACCCCGGGTACGCCGTTTGAACGACATCGAGGGGCACAGCCGAACACCGGCAGAGCACCATGGCAGGCGATCGAGAGGATACTAGCTATGGAAAATGGGTTCAAAGCGATGTCGCAGAAAGCCGAAGGCGGCTCCCCCATGACCGTGCCTCGGACCGCCTCAAGGCATATGGTGTGGACACGGACGTGATGACCGAGGCAGCGACAGAGCGCGTGAGCGAACTCCAGCAACTCATCATGGACGAAGTCCGGGCACGCCCTATGCGGGCCCTCGGATGGGCGGCGGCCGCCGGCGTCGTTTTCGGCTTCTGGGCAGCGAAATAGGTTGTGGGAGGCCTGCTTGCCTTTTTCGCCGTACGGGCGACGGCGGCTCTAAAGCGCGCCGCAATCACCTATGTCTTTATGGCTGCGAGTGCGCTGATCACGGTCTTCGCGCTCGGCTACGCTCTTAACGCCGGATACGTGGCGCTGATGTTTCGCTACGGTCCAATTGCGGCCAGCCTGATGATAGCGGGCGGACTGCTCGCGGTGGCGGCTAGCTGCGTTGTAGCCGCGCGTATCGTAAGCAAGCGGCCTGGTGTGGTCTCGGCCCCGCCGGAAGTGAGGTCGCAATACGCGCATGTGCTTTTAATGCGAGCCGCACGCCCGCGGGCTCGCTCTCGGTGCTGGCTTGGCAGGTGCCGCGACCATGACGGCGGCAATTGTCTGCGTCCGAGTGCGCAGGGCCTCTCGTGTCCATCCCCGGGTCGGCTCGAGAAAGGCTGAACAGGCATAGGCCTGTAGTTCGATTTCCGGCGGTTCAATCAAACTCAGGAGCGCAGCAGCTGGCGCAGAATTGCGGCGAGTAGCTAGCGAGCCCGTTCATCAATGAAGCCCGATCGGCTTCCAAAGCATTCCTAGGGCAAGCGCCGCATTCGACGAAATCGCAACGCAGATCCAGATTTCCAATGGAACGCGATACAGCATTGACCTCTCCCTCGTGGCGGTACAATCGCCGAAGCGGAAGGCCGTTCCACGAGAGCAACGCATTTGAGGCAAATGCCGCGGATCGTGGTGAAGTGCGAGTTAATGCTGATGCCGTCCGGCAGTCCCTTTCTCTTCGCCCTGCTCATCCCGTACGACAACTCGACCGCCCAGTCGCATGGCCCATTTCTCGGCGTAAGCCTTCACCTCGTCGAGGTTGGGGGAGCGGCAATAGAAAGAGCCGGTCGCGTCCTTCATGGCCCAATCATTGCCTAGTCGGCAGACTTTCAGAATCTGGTTCATTTTCGTCGCCTCCCTCTACGATTCAACCAAATCGGCCGTTGCAGGTTCCGGCTCAGCAGCCATCGCGTCCTACGCGTGCCGCCGAGACTCATCGGCGCTCGCCGCTACGCCCTAGCCTGCATGAACACCAAGCCCCCAGCCGCTACGGCCGAGTCATGGCATAGCGATTGGCCGGCGGGAGGGCTGCAGTTCGATCGTCTGCTCAAATTTGTAGTCATCGATCTCGGACGGCACTAGAACAGATCAGGTTCCCGGCCTTCGCAGAACAAGGCTAAGCCAAGCAGCAGATCGGGGCGAATATCGAATTTGGTCTTTTGCATAAAAACGTAGGAACTCGGCTTCAGTGGATCAATCCGTGCCGATTTGATCTGAATTTCTCGGAAAGGCCCGCGCTCGCGACGCACGACGAAATCAATGCCCCGGTCATCGACCTCCGGTCGAGTAGACCTGGAAGCCGGCCATCGTGAATTCCATCTTGAAAAAATATTCGGCGTAGGCGCCCACCTTCTGGTTATTGAGCCTGCTCCACGCATGGCGTCTGGCGTTGCGCAGCGTCTCCGAGCCGCTCTTGTCCGTCATGAACTTCCTCGCCCCGTACCTGTCGCTTGCCGCGCCGTCAGCCGTCCGATTACTCACGAGACGAATACTCGAAGATATGGCTCTTTAGGGCGGCGGATGGGAGAGACCGGGAGCGAGCCTCCCTCTGAATGCTCTCCATCCATTCGCGAAAAGCGTCCTGTGCCGCCTGATCGAACCGCATGATGCGCGGCTCCTGCCGCCCCAGAGCATCGAGTAGGCACCGTCCGCCTCGACGAGCAGGATCATGAAAAGATCCTGGCGGATGTCCGCTGGATTTTCGAAGCCGGAGATAACTCCGGCGTCGATTTCGAGGTGCCGGGTGTGGAGCGGGATGACGTTGCTCATGCCGCCCTCCGCTCGATGACTTTGACCGGCACACTCAGGATGTACCGGGCGTGTCCATGTCCATTTAGGGCAGATCATCCTCAATGATAGGTCGATCTCTGGCGGCCTCGTCCATTGGGCCCGGTGCCATCCTCGAGTACGAATGCTAACTCAGTTTTTTGCCTCGCGTGCGCGCAAGCGCGCGAGGAACGCCTCTCAGCGCCGCATATCGCGGGGGAACTGGATCACATTGGAAGGGGGCGTGGCAGCTTGGAGCGCTGCCTCGATTGCTTTACGCAACTGCTTGTCTTTACTGGTCTGTCCAGTCACGCAGAAAAATGCACTTAGGAGGTGGACGGTGCATTCGTCATAGCTCGAAATGGAACGTACTCTATTGCGTTTCAACGGCATGAGGCCCCACGCGGTACACAATGTTTCAGATTGGGCCGACATAGGCATAGCGGCTCAGGAAAGCGCAAAAATCGGGCCGAAGCCTTGTCAAAAGCCATGCCGCAATGCGAGCACAGGGCTGAGGCCGGATGCTCAGCGCGAACGCAAATATTCGCGGAAGATTCGAAACAGTCGCCTAGCGCATCAAGATCAGCGGCAGCGCGACACCCGCTCCCAGCACGACGACAACTGCGACCCTGATTAGGACGCCGACAGTACCCGGACTTACCAACATGACAGCCTCCCTGGGCGCGTGTGAACGCGGCTAGCGGGCCTTTGTTCCGGGAGCACGTGGCAGTCTTTTGCGGCGCTGCCAGACGCGCCGGGTCTATCCTGCCCTATAGTGACTGCGACTGGCGGCGTCGGACCACCGGGCCTGCAAATGTGCTTACCATTGGCGACGTAGACACGCTTGAGACTAGTGAGGAGGCGACTGCTTCCCTCACCGGCTCGGCGCCCAATCAGGTGCTCAAACTGGGCCTGCCGAAGGGGAACACGGGCGCTACTGGCGCCGCTGGTACCATTGAGATTGGCGATTTCGATACGGGCGCGCCAGGCACAGACGTCATCATCGACAATACGGGCTCACCTGAAAACGCCGTTCTCGACATTACCATTCTGCGTGGTGACCTCGGCGCGACTGGCGCAGCGGCCACCATTGCTGTGGGCGACGTCACAACGAGCCTGCCGGGTTCCGACGCCGGAGTCACAAACGTCGGTACGTCTGACCCGGCGATCTTCGATTTCGTTATACCCCGCGGCGAACAAGGCCCACCTGGCTCGGTTGTCGACGGCGATAAGGGCGACATCATTGTCACCGCCGGCGGTATGACGCTCTCGTCGGCGATAGCGGTGCCGGCGGCGAGCCAGTCAAAAATCAACCGGCCGCCATGTCGCCTACCCTTACGCCTTAGCGCGACCCCGCTTGGCCGCTGCAGGCGCGGTCTTCCGGCGCTGCTGGCCGAGACCCATCTTCTTTGCTAGTTGCGAGCGAGCCTCAGCATAGGCTGGCGCGACCATGGGGTAATCGTGGGGCAGACCCCATTTCGCGCGATATTGATCAGGCGTGATGTCGAACGCCGTTCGCAAATGCCGCTTCAGTGACTTGAACTTTTTGCCATCCTCGAGGCAAATCAGATGATCCGGCGTGATCGACTTTTTGATCGACACCGCAGGCATAGTCTTCTCTTCTGGTGCAGGCGCCTGAGCTTGCCCGAGGCCGGTTAGCGCTGCATGCGTAGCGGCGATCAGCCCAGCTAAATCAGTGGCCTGAACCGAATTATTCGCCACAAAGGCGGACACGATGTGAGCCGTGAGTTCGGCAAATCCCTGATCATCTTCTAACATTTCTTTTTCTCACTTTGAATACGTGATCAATCTCAATCAACTCGATGATTCTACTCATCGGGGCAAGGTATTTTTATGGCAGTAGACGCAGAAAAACTCACTCTCATTTTGGAGGCGAAAACAAACGCTTTGAGCAGCAGCTCAAGCGTCAGAACTCGCAGGCATACCGCCTATTTAAACAGATGGAAGACCGTGCGAGCGCAATGGAAAAGGCGTCGGCGCGTCTTTCAGCGCGTTAGGCAAGCGCGTCGCCGGTGTGTTCGCGGGCCTCGCTGTCGGCTCAGCTCAGCCCCAGCGTGAGCCTTGGCATGCGCATCGACTCCGAGCTCGCGGCAAACACTCGCCGCACTGGCGGTACGGCCCAGTTGAGAGTCAGCTTCTGAGCCAAGCGACAGCGATTGGCCGCTGCTGGCAAGCATCGTACGAGGCGGAGCAAATAGCATTGCCTTCGCCGCCTCGGGCTCGCAGGCACTCCAGGGTGACCTACCCACAAGCATGCGTAATCGGGCGGACCCGCGAGGGTTCAAGCTCCCATTAGGATCTCGGCAGATCCAAGAGGGAGGGAGACGCGATGTTCTACGCTGCGCTGGATGTGTCGTTGCGCTCGGTGGCGATCTGCATCATCGACTATGACGGGAAGATTTGCCTAGAGCGCTCGGTGCGCTCGGCCGTGCCCGATGTCCTTCTTTGCCTTGCGGGATTTGGTCAGCCGATCCATCAGGTCGGGTTTGAGGCCGGCGCGCTGACACAGCCCATCACCTACGGACTGACGGAGGCTGGCTACAACGTCGTCTGCATGGAAGCGCGTCAGGTCGCGGCTGCGCTTTCGGCCATGCGGAACAAGACGGACAAGCATGACGCCCGCGGCATCGCCCAGATTCTCCGGTCGGGGTGGTATAGCCGAGTGCATGTGAAGAGCGTCGAGAGCCACCACATGCGAGCGCTGCTGACGAGCCGCAAGGTGATGCAGCGAAAGTGCATCGACCTTGAGAACGAGATCCGCGGCCTGTTGCGCATCTTCGGCGTCGTGCTGCCTCTCCGATTGTCCCGGGGCGCTTTTGATGCCGCTGTACGTGAGACGATCGAGACCGATCCTGCACTCAGCCAAGCGCTTCTGCCGATGCTGGAGGCGCGGGCGATGCTCTTCGAGACCTTCACCGAGCTTGATCGGCGGGTGAAGCGAGCCGCCCGCGAAGATACGATCTGTCGGCGCTTCATGACCGTGCCGGGCGTTGGCGAGATCACCGCCCTCAGCTTCAAGGCTGCCGTGGACGATCCTGCTCGCTTCAAGAGCTCGCGGACGGTCGGGGCTCACTTTGGGCTGACACCTCGACGCTTCCAGTCCGGCGAGACGGACAATCCAGGTCGGATCTCCCATGCCGGAGACGTCGACGTTCGCGCTGCGCTCTACGCGGCCGCAAACGCCATGTTGATGCGCTCGATCACCTGGTCGAGTCTCAAGGCCTGGGGTGTGCGGCTGATGAAGACGAAGGGTCGCCGGCGCGCCATTGTCGCGGTGGCGCGCAAGATTGCCGTCGTGCTCCATCGTATGTGGGCCGATGGTACCGACTTCCGACTGGGATCGGAGGCTGCGGCATGACCTGACCACAGCTCTCAGCGATCCTGGCCGGGATCGTCCCACGCGGACGAAGGAATGGATGAAGCCGAAGATGTCTGCTGCGCTTCAAAGCGCGTCCACAAGCGAGGCTCTCCAGACCCAATCCGATGCATGCGTGCAGCGGCTTCGCTCGACAGAAGCCACCAGACTGCGAAGAGAAGCGTGACCCGCGTGAACGAGACCCCGGCATAGAGGTGCAATCCGAGCTTGACCCTGCTGCCCGATTAGAGGAGCGGACATTCTAGATGTCGGCTATGGGCCAGCTTCGGTTTTGTTCATGCGGCGTTTTGAAGTTCGCATTCGGGCCGGGAGCGAGGTCGTGTCTTGGCCTGGCCCATAGCTGACGTCACCAATGTCGGCTTTCTGGCGATTCAGCGATCAAGATGCGTCTCCTAGGGTTCGCGGCCGACAGCTTGGCCTCCTGAGTGATCGACCGCAGCTTACCCGCAGCGCCATTCGCCCCGCTCGGGACAAGTCCGCAGCGTCGTCGCGAGCGAGAACAAGACGGTCGCGCCACGACCGCCTCTGCTGGGAGAGTTGTAGCTCAGCGGCGCAGCGACGGTGATGCCAGCCTCGACCAAATCGTTGAGCTGCAGGCGCACGCCACCGCCCGCCGCGGAGAGCGACTGCACGACGTCCCTCGGCGCCGCATAGCTGCGGACTGCTCCGCCCTCGACGAAACCGAAAAGCTGCACGTTCTTGAGGAAGGATAGGCCGGGCCGGTAGTCGTAGCGCAGCTCGGCCGAGCCGGCGATGCCGTTGTCGCCGGCGAGCCAGCCGCTTTGGAAAGCGCGCCCGAAGGCGCCGCCGCCAAGATAAAATTGCTGCGAAATCAGCAATGCCTCGGAGCTGACCTGACCGGACGCAGCAAGCTTCATCGACCAGTTGTCGCCCAAACCCTGATAGCGCGTGAGTGCGCCTTGTACCACGTAGAAGTCGCCCGAGCCGTCGAAGCGCGAAAGCCGCGGATCGTACCGGCGTGAGGCGCCGTCGATGCCCAAGCCCCTGCGCAGGCCCAGCGTGGCGTAGGCCGTGCCGTGCCAGTCGTCGCGGAGGCGATAATCGGCCGTCAAGCTCGCGATCCGCAGGCGGTCGCGATAATTGATACCGAAAACGCCCTCCTCGACGATGTTGCTGATGCCGAAACTGGCAGTCAGCGAGAGCGACTGTCGCTGGGTCTGCAGCGCGACGACCGTCGCGCGGGCCTCCAGGTTTTCGGCATCGGACCGAACGCGGTCGAAACGGCGCAGATCGCCGGGCCAGACGACGCTGCGCGACGCCGAGACGCCGACTCGCATCCAATCCCAACCGAGCGGCGCATCATAGGAAATGCGGCCGTAGCGGAGCTCCTGCGTCGAGCCAGGCACGGACGACAGATTCACCGCGAGCGTGTCACCGGGGATGAGCAGCGAATTCAGCGCAGCGCCAAAATAGGCCTGCCATGGGCCGACGGCATTGGAGGCGCCATTGTCGATGCCTGCCGCGACGAAGACGCTCCAGCTGTCGAGGATCACGGTCAGACGGAACCGTCCGGTGCCGCTGCCGATCTCCTCCAGCGTGGTGTCCTTGACACGCACGCCCGGCAGGTCGTTGACGAGCAGGAGTTGACGCTCGAGCGTCGCCAGTCTGGCCGGCGTCTCCTCGGTAATGGGCGCCAGCATGCGGCGTGTGCCGAAGCGATTCGCCTCGTCGCCCTGCACCACAAGCTCAGCGATAGTGCCAGTAATGATCCTGATGGAGACGATGCCGCCCTTGATGTCCTGAGGCGGAATGATCGCGCGTGTCAGGTGATAGCCGGCGTCGCGATGGAGCTTGCTGATCTCGCCTGCGAGAGTGACGAGACCTACTTGCGAGATCGGCTTGCCGAGCCTGTCCTGATAGGCGACGTCAATATCGCCGGAGGCGAGCGGGCTGTCGCCTTCGATCCTCACTGTCGCAAGCGTGAACAACGCCCGTTCTTCGCCACCCGGTTGATCGGGCGCGGATCTGGCAGGGGGAACGGAAATCTCGTTCCGCGTTTCCTGCAACCGCTCGACGCGCCGCTGCTCGAAGCCCTGATCGATCGGCTGGATGGGCGGCGCCGGGCGGCGGTCGCTCTGGGCGTCCGCTGGTCCGATCAAGGCCGGCGCGCAACTGAAGAGCAGGAATATCGCCGCCCGCAGACTACCATTGGATAGCCCACCCGCTCGCCGCCAAGCCATCTCGAACATGCATCCGCCTGTTGGGCTTCTGCCCGGTCTTCTCCGCCTGAAAAAACGGTAAACAGACGTAGTTAATCGAAGCTTAATGGGTACTTCCGTTTCTGAACGTCACGCTAAGCCACCATTCAGAACTGCCTGCTAGAACGCGGTATAGCCGGCTTTTCACGACCTCCAGAACGGAGACCGCCCACCCATGCTGCGAGCGACCCGCATCCTTCTCGCTGCGGGCCTGTGGGCCCTTTTACTTGCGTCCAGCCCAACTCAGCTGCTGGCCCAAGACAATATCTGGCAGGTCAGCAAGGTCTCGGGTGACGCCTGGATTGCTGGTTCGGGCGTGCAGCAGGTGTCGCTCGGCCAGGCCACGACGCTCAAGCCGGGCGACACGATCCGGACCGGGCGCAATGGCCGCGTCCTCTTGGTACGCGGGGCAGAGAGCATGCTCATCTCTGCCAATTCGCAGGTCGCCGTGCCGGTGACAGCGGGCTCGGGCCGTTCGACGATCCTGCAGCAGGCAGGATCGATTCTGCTCGATGTGGAAAAGCGCAATGTCCAGCACTTTGAGGTCGAAACCCCCTTCCTGGCAGCCGTCGTCAAGGGCACGCAGTTTCGTGTCACCGTGACTTCGGGCATTGCCAAGGTCGATGTTCAACGCGGTCAGGTCCAGGTTTCTGATTTCCGCTCGGGCCAGTTCGTGCTGGTCCAGCCCGGGCAGGCCGCCAGCGTCGCAGGAAGCGGAGCAGTTGGCCTCAAGCTCTCGGGCACCGGACAATTCAATCCGACCCAGCAAGGAGCGCCGCGCTCGCCCTCGATCCGCCCCATTTCCGTTCCGCGCGACGGCTTGCCACCGCCTGCCGGAGCTGGCCGGGCCGGTGGCGGCGAAGGTTCGGGCAAAGCCGTACCCGTCAGTGGTGGAACGGTGCGCATCGGCGCGACAATGGGCGAGACCCAGGTCAACGTTCATGCGGCGACCAAGGGTTTGGCACGCAACCCGGGCGACGGAGCTGCCGCATACGGACGCGGGCAAGCCACATTCTGGTCGACCGGAGAGCTTTCGCCAGCCGGAACCACCAACAACGGCCAGCGGGCCGGAAATCCGGATGTCAAATCGGACAGTACGAAAGCTTCGAATGCCAATGGCCAGGCGAACAGTAACGCCAGCGGCGCGGGCGTCTCCGGTAAGGGTGGCGGCAACGGCACAACGAAAGTCGTCGGGATCGGCCACGGCATTTCGGGCGGGAATGGCAACGGCAATGCCGGTGGGAATGGCAACGGCAATGCCGGTGGGAACGGCAACGGCAATGCCGGTGGGAACGGCAACGGCAACGCCGGCGGGAACGGCAACGGCAACGCCGGCGGGAACGGCAACGGCAACGCCGGCGGGAACGGCAACGGCAACGCCGGCGGGAACGGCAACGGCAACGCCGGCGGGAACGGCAACGGCAACGCCGGCGGGAACGGCAACGGCAACGCCGGCGGGAACGGCAACGGCAACGCCGGCGGGAACGGCAACGGTAACGCCGGTGGAAATGGTAACGGGAATGGCGGCGGAATTGCGCGGCGCTGATCCTTGACGGAATTGTCAGCTTTTCTGCGTTAGCGTTGGACGACGCTTACCTCAATACCCGGCAGGGTGGCAGACAAGTGACTTTGTATCGGCCCCACCTCATTGCATTCGGGTTGCTTGCACTAGCCTGGCTGGTTGGCTTGCCGACGGCTCTCGCAGATCTCATCAGCGACAAGCGCTTTCTCTGGCCAAAGCGCCCGGCCAGCGAAAGCATCGCGTTGGTCGAGATCGATGCGCCTTCGTTGGTGCGGATCGGTGTATGGCCATGGCCGCGCCACCATCATGCCAAGCTGATCGAGCAACTTGATGCAGCCGGCGCGACCGAGATCTTTTTCGACATCGACTTTAGCGCCCGCTCCCATCCGGTGGATGACGCGGCATTTGCGCAGGCGTTGGCGAAAGCGGGCGGCTCCATCGTGCTGGCGACCTTTCAACAGCGAGCCGGCGACCTCAGCCGCGGGGTGACATTGCATGTGAACCGGCCCTTGCCGGAATTCGCCGCTCACAGCTGGCCGGCCGTGGTCAATGTCCTGCCCGAGAGGGATGGGCTGGTTCGTCGCTATGGCCTTGGCGCACGCATTGGTGGGGAGTTCCTGCCCTCGTTCGGCGCCTTGCTGGTCGCTCGACATGACGAGCAGGGTCCATCGTTCCACATCGATTTCAGTATCAGAACCGATACGATTCCGGCTGTATCCTACACTGCGGTGCTCGATCGCGAGCCACAGGCGCTGGCACAGCTCAAGGGACGCAAGGTCATCGTCGCTGGAACGGCCGTCGAGTTGGGCGACCGTTTCAACATCCCCAACGGCCGCGTCATCCCGGGCTCCATGCTGCAATTGCTGGCCGCTGAGTCGCTGCTACAGGGCCGCGACCTGCAACCCACCGGCCTGCCGCTTTCGGTCGTCGGAATTCTCGCCATTCTTGGGGGAATGGTTGTGCTGTGCCGGCGAGCCAGCGCAAAAACACGTGTCGCGATCGTGCTGTGGACGGCGGCCTCACTGGAGGTCGGCGCGCTCATCATCCAGGCGCAGTGGCCGATCATTGTGGACACAAGCATCTGGCACCTCCTACTCAGTGCCTATCTGATCGCCATCGCACTTCATGAGATCGACTTGCGTGGGCTGCTGCGCGGAATCGCCGAGCGGCGCTTCCAACGGATTGCGATGTCCCTTGGCGATGGGCTCGCTTGCCTCGATGATCAGGGGCGCATCGTCTTCTGGAATCCGGGCGCATCAAGAATTTTTGGCTATCCGGAGGCTGATGCGATTGGCAGGCCTTTCACCGCCTGCTTGGCCGATCCTGGCGATCTAGCACCGGCACAGCTTGCCCGCCTGCGGGATGCCGCGGCGACGGAGGCTGCTGTCGATCACATTCTGGACCTCGTCGGCCTCAGGCGTAGCGGCGAGCGCTTCGCCTTGGAGGCAAGCGTCTCTAGCTGGCAAGGCGCCGACGGCCTGCAATTCGGCATCGTCCTGCGCGACATCACCGTCAAGCAGCGCGAGCGCGAGCGGATTCGATACCTGGCCGAGCACGACGACCTGACAGGGTTGCTTAATCGACACGCATTCGGTCAGCGTCTCTCTGCGGAGTGGGACAAAAGCGAGACTCCCGCATTGGCGGTGCTGCTGATTGGCATCGACCGATTTCACCATTACAGCGACATCCACGGTCGTGAATTCGGCGACCAGGTCCTCGTCGCTTTCGCCGAGAGGCTGCGCGCGTTGGTGCCTCTGAACACCGAAATTGCACGCTTTGCTGATGACGAATTTGCCCTGATCGTACCGAAGGAATTCGCTGCGGCAGTGGCGGATGACGTCGCGCGTGATTTCGGGGCCGCGGCGCTCGTCTTCGGCGAATGGCGCCAGCGTGTGGCGGTGCGCATCGGCTACGCCCTCGCTGAACCGGGCTGGAGCGCGGATCATCTGATTGGCAACGCCCATCTTGCGCTGGAAGCGGCAAAAACGACCCACGACGAGGGGCCGGTCAGCTTCACAGCTTCCATGCGGGACAGGATCGCCTCACGACTGACGCTCGAAGCCGAGCTTCGCCTCGCCTTCGAGAGAAGTGAGTTCGAGCTGTTCTATCAACCGCAATTGCAGCTGTCGGATCAGAGCGTGATCGGGGCTGAGGCCTTGATCCGCTGGCGCCATCCCGGGCGGGGCATGATACCGCCAGGGCAATTCATCCCGGTTCTCAACAACTCTCCCCTGTCAGATGCGGTTGCGAATTGGGTTTTGGCCACGGCCTGCCGACAGTCCCGGCAATGGCAGAAGGCGGGCACGCCGATCCGTGTCGGCGTGAACCTGTCGCCCTCGCAGCTGCAAGGCAGCGATTTGCAGGACACAATCGCTGCGCTGCTCGAAGAAACCGGGCTCGCCCCGGAATTGCTCGAACTGGAAGTAACGGAAGACATTCTGATCGAGGATGCCGAAAACGCCCAGAGGACGTTCCGGGAGATCCGGGCGCGCGGCGTCAAGATCGCCTTCGACGATTTCGGAACCGGCTATGGCAGCCTGAGCTACCTCAAGACGTTCCCGCTCGACACGCTGAAGGTCGACCAGACCTTCGTGCGCCACCTGCTGAATGACAGCGGCGATGCCGCCATTGTCCGCGCGACGATCGACCTCGGCCGTTCGCTCGGCCTGTCGGTCATCGCTGAAGGTATCGAGGATGGCGAAACCGCCAATTGCCTCAAGGGCATGGGATGCGACGAAGGGCAGGGCTACTATTTCGGCCGGCCACTTCCAGCAGCAGAATTCGAACAGCAGTTTCTGGCGCGCCGGCACGTCGCCTAGTGGCGGCTTTATGACCGAGCGGAGTTGTACACGCATTGGCCCAGCGCGTTCGACGTGCCGAAATGCGCTCGGGCCGGTGCGGTCAAGGCTAAAGCGGTGGCATTCTCTGCGAGCGGCTTGCTGCCTGCGATTTAATGAGCGGCGGAAAGGCTTACCCCGGAACCCTGATACCTTATCAATGTTCTAAAGAGGCTCGCCGTCACGCGACGCAATCGAACTCGTTATCTGCCTGCATCGTGAGGTGCTTATCAATCGGCAGCTCAAAGCCGGCGTTGCGATCGAAGGACACTGAACGATGCCCGCGATCGATCCTCCCTCCGTCATGCCAAATCCAGCAACGAAGTCGTCAACTGATAGGGTTGCCAGTGTCGCTATCGGCGCTTTCATCATTGCCGCGCTGTATTTCGGACGCGAGGTTTTCGTGCCGGTAGCGCTTGCCATCCTGTTCAGTTTCGTTCTGGCACCGCTGGTCAAAGGGTTGCAAAAGCTACGTATTCCGCGAGCTCTGGCGGTTTTCACGGTTGTCCTGATCGCCTTCGCGACCTTGGCTACCTTGACGATGGCTATGGTTGGCCAAGCGACCCAATTAGCTGGTCAGCTGCCGACATATCAAAGCACGATGCGCGCAAAGATCGCCGCGTTGAAGGGCTCTGAAGCGGGAAGCGGAGTCCTGAGCCGGGCAGCGGATATTCTGCAAGACCTGAGCAAGGAACTTGACCGCCCCGAGGCAGAATTTCCTCCTTCGAGTGAGGTAGCCGGCCGTTCTCGAGAGGGGCGTCCAATTCCGGTCGAAGTTCACCAGCCCGAGCCGGGCGCAATCGAAACTCTGCAGGCATTTTTGTCGCCGCTACTTCACCCTCTGACCACCACGGGCATCGTTCTGATCTTCGTGGTCTTCATCCTTCTGAAGCGCGAGGATCTTCGAAATCGGTTCATCCGGTTGACAGGTACCTACGACCTGCAGAAGACCACGGCCGCGTTCGATGATGCCGCCAGGCGCTTGAGCCGACTGTTTCTCACCCAACTCATTGTCAACGCAGGGTTTGGAGTGGTGATCGGTTGCGGCCTTTGGGTCATCGGCGTTCCCAGTTCGCTGCTATGGGGCATTCTGGCGGCGATCCTGCGCTTCATACCTTATCTCGGGGCGGTGCTTTCCGCCGTCTTCCCGATGGTGATCGCTGCATCGGTCGATCCTGGGTGGATGATGCTCGCGCTGACAGCCGGATTGTTCCTAATTACAGAACCGCTTGTGGGGCATGTCATCGAACCGTTGGCCTATGGCCGCTCTACCGGACTATCGCCTGTCGCCATCGTGGTCGCAGCGACATTCTGGACCTGGTTATGGGGGCCCATCGGCCTCGTTCTGGCCACGCCATTGACCGTTTGCCTTGTGGTACTAGGCCGACATGTCGAAAGACTGGAATTTCTAGACGTCATGCTCGGGGATCGGCCTCCGCTGTCGGCCCCGGAGATCTTCTATCAACGCATCCTTGCTGGTGATCCGGCGGAAGCAGCCGACAAGGCTGAGGAGGTGCTGAAGGAGCGCTCGCTCTCCGCTTATTACGACGAGGTCGCGCTCGAGGGGTTGCGGCTCGCTGCAGCCGATGAGGCGCGTGGCGTTCTCGATGCCGCTCGTCGAAATCAGATTCTTGTGACAGTGCGGGAGGTCGTTGAGGACCTGTCCGACCATGACGACACCCGACCGGCACTCAACGTTGCCACAGCAGATGCGGAGACAGAGGCCGCCGTTGAACAGACAGATGAGAGTGAAGGCACTTCCGATCTGCCGGTTCTCGCCGCGGCGGAACTCGGCGAGACGTTCACGGGCCGAGATCGCGTTGTCTGTATCGGCGCAAGGTCACAGCTCGACGAGGCGGCTGCTCTCATGCTGAGCCAGATCTTGGAAAAGCACGGGCTGGCAGCGGAGGCCTTGCCGCCAAACACCTTATTGACCTCGGGCATGGTGCAACTTGCTGAACGCGATCCCGCCTTGATTTGCCTTTGTTATATCGGCCCGCAGAGCGCTGCCCACATGAAGTATGCCCTCAGGCGCCTTCGCCGTCACATGCCCTTGGCGATCCTTGTTCTTGGGCAGCTGTCGCAAGTTTCGGATCCCAAAACAGACGATAAAGGCCCGTCGCTGGCCGATGCTGTGGAAACTTCTCTCCGAGGCATCTGCAGGGTCTGTCTGAAATTCGCGGCGAAGGGGGCTCCGACGTGACCAGAAACGTACGATTCTCTATGCGCTCGTCTCTGCAACCTCACGCCCTAGCCTAATCCCGTGCAGATGAATTTTCGACGCCATCCACTCGTCATTAGCCTGGTTTCGGCTGCTATCGGCGCCCTGGGTTATGTAGTTGTCGGCAACTTATTGCCCGAGCCGCAAGAGCTGCGGCAACCGCTTCCGCACAATTTGGCTTCCTCGGATCGTCAGTTGAAGACATCCATGGGGGCGCTCTTCGGATCCAGCTACATTCCGGGGAACCGCGTCGAGACACTCGTGAACGGCGCCCAGATATTCCCCACGATGCTGCGCGCAATCCGAGAAGCGCGGCAAACGATCACCTTTGAAACTTACATCTATTGGCGCGGCGCCATCGCCAACGAATTCGCGGACGCGCTCTCGATCAAAGCCCGCAAGGGCCTCAGCGTGAAGGTTCTGCTCGACTGGGTCGGCAGCCTCCCGATGGACGAGGGCCTGATCAAGCGGATGCAGGAGGCTGGCGTCGAGGTTGTTCGGTTCCGCCCCGTCACTTGGTACACCCTCGACCGAGTGAATAACCGCACCCACCGGAAACTGCTGATCGTCGATGGGCGCGTGGGCTTCACCGGCGGTGTCGGCATCGCCGATGAATGGAATGGTGATGCGCGTTCGCCGAACGAATGGCGAGATAATCATTATAGGTTGGAAGGGCCGGCCACCGCAGAACTCCAGGCGGCTTTCGCCGAACATTGGATTGAGGCGACGGGCGAACTGCTGCTGGGCGATCGCTTCTTTCCGACACTCCAGCCGACAGGCGATCACACAACGCAGGTTGTCATCAGCTCGACTCATCAGCGCAATGTCATGCACCTAATGCTGATGACGGCGCTTGCCTCAGCCCAGAAGAGCATCCGGATTGCCACGCCGTATTTCGTCCCTGATGACCTAACCAGGCGGCAGCTCCTGGAGGCTCGCAGGCGCGGCGTGGACGTCCAGATTATCGTCCCCGGACCTCAGACTGATGCGCGCCTCGTCAGGAAAGCTTCTCGGCATCTTTGGGGTAATTTGCTTGAGGCAGGTGTAAAAATTAGCGAATTTCAGCCCACGTTCTTCCATTGCAAGCTGGTGGTCGTCGACGACGTTTGGACCTCAGTCGGTTCGACGAATATCGATGACCGAGCGTTGAGGCTCAACGACGAGGCCAACATCAATCTATTCGATCAGCGGTTCGCGAGCATCCAGATTGCCTTGTTCGACAAGGACGCCGCTGCTTCCAAGCCTTACACCTTCTCAGACTGGCAAAATCGCGCGGCAAACGAGAAGTTTTCAGACTGGATTTCAAGCCTTGCGAGATCGCAGATCTAAAGAGCATTAGGAACCCGGCGTAAATGCGGATAGCTGCTCACCGCAACGCGGGCGCCGTGGTGGCACGGTGGTCTCGGTCAAAGCCGCTGATGAGCAGGCCGCTGCGGTGAAGCCGTTCTAGACGGTGCAACTCCAATTGGTCAGAATGCGCGCGTTGCTCAGTATCGCTAGGAGGGCTGGACGCGCTTCGATTAGAATGCAGACCCTTACAAGGGCTCGATGATCATCTGAGCTTCGGAGGGTAGCCGCAGATGCGCATGTGTTGGCATGATCGCAGATTGTCCCCTGTCTGACGGCGGACCCGGGCCTACGCAAAAGCCCGGGCCATTGTTCTGTTGAACCTAAGGTCAGGATTTCACGGAGTGCGACATGCCGAAATATCACGTCTCGAACGATGACGAAGCGCAACTCGACGATGGCAACTAACGCGTTGAGCTCGCGAGCGACAAAGTTGCCGCCGACGAGGCGCGGCGGGCGCTTGCCGATATTGCGCAGGAGCAGTTGCCGGACGGGACGCACCGCGAGATGAAGGTCTTGGTGAAGAATGAGGCGGATGAGGTCGTCTACCAGGCCTCGCTCAAGTTTCGAGGCGAGTCGGCCGAGGACATGAGGTCGGAAGCTGCCAAGGCGGCCAAGAATGCTCGAAGGGTGCCCAGTAAAAGCTCGCTCATTTCCGACGGAGCCATTGTCGCAACCGAGCCCATCGGTCAGCTCCAAATAATGTTAACCGCGCCATGGGATGTTGGAGAAATGGAATATCGGCGGCCAGCAGGAAGAGGCCGAGGGGCAACATCCAAATGCCCAGGCCAGGCAGAATTGCAAAGACGCCACCAACCATCAGAAGTAAGCCAGCAGGTATCGGACCCATCGGGAGGCCGGGTGACGGAGCCATCTTAGCGCTGACCCGGCCCAGAGAGGCACCTCCCGCTCAAAGCGCTTGAATGCTTGGCGTAAAGCCTGCCTGCAGTCGAGCATGGCGCTGCTCCATATCGCCGGAACTAGTGAATGTAGCGGGCGGCCGACTAAGGCGACCCGCTACACCACGCCGGTTGCTTAGCCGCAGATGCGCATGCGCCTGATGACGACCTCACCAAACCGGTTGACTCGGCGCTTTTCCACCATCCGACAATCACGGTAGCGGCTCCGCACCACTCGGCGCTCGTCATACCCTCGCCGTTCTCGATATCTAGGGCCGTCGTAGCCGAGGCGGTCAATGCGCGTTTCGATCCGAACCTGGGATTGCGCGGGGGCGGTGAGAAGTGCTGCCGATGCGATGCCGGCAGCCAATAGAATTGTCCGAAACATACCGTCTTCCTTTCTGCCGTGGGCGAAACGTTCGGAACCCACCCAGCTTGGGATGGGCTCCGACCTTTGGTCATTCGATGATCTGAACGATCTTGCGCGACTTGGGCTCGACCAGGACGGTCTGGTCATTGATGACCGTGTAGCGATACTCGGTCTTGCCGTAGCGGGCGGGCACATCGTGGTAGGTCACCGTCGTCGGCAACGTTGCGCCGACTATGACCTTTTCCCGATATGTGACCGAAGGCACCTTTTGCTCCCTCACATAGGTGCGAAACTCGGTCCGCTGATCCGCGGTGATACCGCCGACCACCGCGCCGACTGCAGCGCCACCGACCGCACCTACAGCTGCACCAGCGGGCCCACCGACGATTGCCCCTCCGACGGCACCAGTACCTGCACCGGCGGCAGCGCCCCCGGCTGCGCCCGAGTTGGACTGCGAGAACGCCGTCGCCGGGACAATGGCGAGCGCGGCGATAACAACGAGGTTCTTAATCATGGATCGTCTCCGTGCGTGGCCCCCGCCGCAGTTCTAAACGGTCGTCCAGATCGCAGGTTCCATGAATAGTCATTCATAATTACTACGTTCAGCAGTATTAACGCCTGTTCATCTTGATGTTGAGAAGATGTGTCTCAAGCTTTGATTGTACCAACGGGGTTTGACGTCGTTAACCCCATGCGCAGGCGCAGCCGCGCATTGCCTGGCCCACTTAGTAGACCAGGGCGAGACCTCTCTGCCGGAGAGATGCGAAAAGGACGAGCGGGGCTGCGGCGCGGTAGGACACCGCGATCATTCGTCGTCGTCTGTGCGCGTCATCCTGCTCGGTCCCGGCCATGCGCAGCATGATACGGCCGGCTGTAGCTAGAAGGCTCTTCCTCGTCTTCCACGGCAGCCGGCGTCGGATCTCCCGCTCGATCCCCTTCAGCCTGACCGACGAGCTAAGTATTGCCGACGATGACAGCGGCCATTCGGCGATGAGGGACGGTGAGGCTTCGACGGCGTGCTTGGCAGGCATCCAGGCCAACTCGAGAATGGAAAGGTGCAGGGTGAACTTCAATCGATCGCGTGTGTTTCGGAAGGCAAGAACCAGGGCTCACGTCGACCACGTCACAGCAGACGCGACTGCGCTCAATGAGGAATCCCGACGGATGAAGCGCTGACCGCGCTTGCCGACGCTGCGGCCAACCAGAAGGCGAAGTCCGGCACGGCTGCGAGATCCTCAAAGGCAGCGTAAGGTATTGAGACGCAAAAGGCGGTGGCGGAAACGTCACCGCCTTTTTGCAACTGCAGGATTTCGATGTCGCGGGCGGTGATCAGGATTTGTTCTTGATTGAGTTTTTCTTCAAGCGTGCACCGGAACCCACTCCACCATTCCTTGTCCAGGGCGTCCACAACCACTTCGAAGATCTCGATCTCGTCGCTCTGGGTGTCATTGCCACTTTGCAGCGGCCTTGCGCCGGCGTGCGCTTGTGAGCCGTCACACCGCCAAATTTCTCAGTCAGTTCGCGTTCGATGCCCGTGAACATGCTCTCGGAAAACGGCGTTCCGTCATTGCTGTTCATCGGAATATAGATTTCGACGCTCTTCATGGTCGCTCCTGGGAGATCACCAACATCATGATCCGCGAGAGCGTGCCCCTGACGACAGGGGCCATAAGAGTGGTCGCTCCTCGCCGAGATCGTTCCTGAGGGTCACGGCGGCGATCGCGGCCTGCCCGTTACAGACGCTGATTTGATCCAGGCCGTAGACGACATCTCCGGCTGCATAGAGCTGTTTTACAGCCGTGCGCTGGTGGCGATCGACTTTGATGCACCCATCGTCCGAGGCGCTGGCGCCCAGGATCTTTGCGAGCCTTGAATGAATGGAAGAGCCAAGTGCCGGATAGACGGCATCGTAGATTTCGCTTTCGTCTGCGGTCGCCACTTCAAGACCGTTTTCGCGAAGATTGATCGCAGTGATGGGGCCGAGCCGGATGGCAGCATTAATCCGCCCAAGGCGGCGCCGCAGATCATCGTCAAAGTCGTCGGCTGTATTCGATATGATCGTTACGCGCTCGGTATAGGAGCGCAGGAACTCGGCTTCGCAGACGGCCCTGTCGCCGGTGCCGATGACCGCAACGTTCTGACCGGATACCTCATACCCGTCGCAGACCGGGCAATATCGCAGATGACCGCGGCCAAGTGCTTTGGCGTGAGTGTCATCATCGATATCGGGACGCTTGTTGGTAACACCGGTCGCCAGAAGAACGGAGCGCGCCGCAAAAGAAGTATTCGTTGAATGCGCCGCGAATCCCTCAGGCGTTTTCTGAAGATCCTCGATCCGCCCTTGGATCAGGGCAGCGCCATAGAAGCGGGCATGCTCGCGCAACAGTGAAAGATAATCGCGACCGGAGATCCCTTCTGGAAATCCCGAGAGGTTATGGCTTTCAGGAATCAGGAGCGCTCGACTGTGGCCATTATCGATCAGCACTCACGCGCAAATTAAACCGGGCTAGGTAAATCGCTGCCGTAAGTCCTGCGGGGCCGCCGCCGATTATGAGGCAATCGAGCTCAGAGTTCATGTGCGCCATTCTTCGAGAATCTGTGCTGTCTCCAGGACAGTGATCTGTTGGCTGAAGCGCTGCTCGAACAAAGAGAGCAGGGCATCATGCCCGGTATCGGAAAAACTGCAGACAGCGTCTTTCGCGACGATCACGTGGAAGCCGTGATCGACCGCTCCTAATGCGGATGACAGCACGCAGACATCGGTTTCTGCTCCGGTCAAAATCACCGTTTCAACGTCGCGCTCGCGCAGGTGGGCCACAAGGCTTGCGGCCCGCGAACGCACAATAGACGGGCTTGTCAATGACCGGAGCGGGAGGTGCGAAGCGCGCAAGTTTGGGAACGAGCTCCAGCAAGGCAGGATCGATGCTCGAGTGTCGTCTCGGGCAAGCGGCGATAGAATGCTCTCCAGGCGCCTCTTCGCCGTCTCCGGCGTTGGCGGCGTGACGAAGCGGGTAAAAATCGTCGCGTCGGGCCGATGCTTGGCAAGAGCCACACACTGCGGCAGGACATTGGGCAGCCAGGGCGTTGACCACAGACCCTCGTCCGAAAACACTCTTTGCATGTTGATGCAGATGTGCACGGCGCGAAGCGTCAGAGGCGTCAAAGCATGGTGCATGGACCTCTCCTTTCTTCGCGCTCGCCAATGTCTGTATGTACCTCCGTAGCGAACTGGTCGGTGGGGCAAAACGTTCCACGGTCTCCTATTTTGCTGCCATCCTGCCGGCCTCCGAAGCGCGCACCACTCTGAAATGCCGATCGGCAATGGAGGCTGGATGGGCTAACAAACCTGCACGCCGGTCGGGATCAGTGCTCATGAGGATCAGAGCTTGCCCTCGGCGAGCAGCTCGCGGGTTCGCTTCAGGGTGGACAGCAGGGCGGCCTTGTAGCCCTTGTCGCTGTCGAACTGCGCCTGCTCCGCCTGTTCCTCGGGGCCGTTCGGCTCCTTGCCCCGCAGGCCGAGGTAGCAGTAGAATTTCAGCTGGAGCTCGCCCGCTTCATCCTCGAACAGCTCGTTGACGATCGCGCCTTCACGCGGGCCAGTGGCCTGGAAGAAGGTCACCTTGCGTTGCAGCTCCAGCGTGATGATCTCGCGCAGATCAGTGCCGGCGATCGTGGCGTCGCGCACGAAGTGGGTCGCGCTCTCCTCCGTGACGTCGCAGCGGGTGCAGAGGCCGGGGGGAAGGAACAGGCGCGCGTCGCGGGCCTTTAGCTCCAGGCCCTTCCAGACCTGCTCGTGGGTGAGCTTGGGTTCGCCTTCCGGGTTCACCGGGACGGTGGCGGTTGAATAGATCATGACGATGGTCCTTGTCCGTGTGGTTCGAATGGCGGATGTCAGCCGGCGATCTGCGCGACGTAGTCGCGGTAGGAGCGCAGAGGCCGGCCCAGAAGCGTGGTCAGGCGATCGACGTCTCCGGTCTCGGGCAGCATGCCGTCGGTCAGGAAGCGCTCGGCCATCAGACGCATGTCGAAGGCCATCCAGCTCGGCATGAACTGGCGCAGATTCTGCTCGAAGCCGGCGGTGTCATCGCCCGGGTAGGCGATCTTGCGGCCAAGAACCTCAGTCCATACGGCGGCGGCATCCGCGCCGGTCAGCGTGTCCGGACCGACCAGGTTGATACGTTTGAGCGGGAGCGGCGTGGCCGACTCGCGGCGGATCAACTCGATCGCGGCGATCTCGCCGACATCGCGCGCGTCGATCATCGCCAGGCCCTTGTCGCCGATTGGCATAGGATAGATGCCGTAGCCGGTTACCACATCCTTGATCGTGATCTCGTTGTCCATGTAGTAGGCGGGCCGCAGGACCGTGGCGTTCAGGCCCATCCCCTCGATCATGCGCTCGACGCCGAACTTGCCCGCGAAATGGGGCACGTTGACGTAAACGTCGCTGTGGATCACCGAGAGATAGACGATCCGCTCGATCCTCGCCTCGCGGGCGATATTGAGAGCGATTAGCGCCTGCGTGTATTCGTCGGCGACAACCCCATTGAGCAGGAACAGGGTGGAGACGCCGGACATGGCGCTGCGCAGCGAGTCGACGTCGAGAAGGTCGCCTTGGACGACGTTGACGCCGGCGGGGAATTTGGCCTTGGCGGGATCGCGGACCAAAGCGCGGACATCGGTGCCACGCTTCACGAGTTGTTCTACGACGTTGCGGCCGACATTGCCGGTCGCGCCGGTTACAAGAATAGTCATGGTATTTCTCCGGGGTTGAATTGTTTAACTGGGATTGAATTTAGCGTTCAACATTCCGTAGACTAGATGTTATAAATAGACAGACTGTCTCACTGGTGGAACGCATGGATCTTCTCGCCCTCGCCGATTTCAATCTCGTCGCCCGCCACGGCGGCTTCGGAAAAGCCTCACGCGCCGCAGGGCGCCCGAAGGCAACGCTGTCTCGCCGCGTCGCGGACCTGGAGGCAGGCCTCGACCTCCGCTTGTTCGAGCGGAGCGCGCGCGCATTGAAGCTGACCGAGGAAGGGCGGGCGCTGTTCGAGCGGACCGCTCAGTTGCTCACCGAACTTGACGAGACGGCCGCGGCGATCGCATCAGGCGGTCAGAGTCCTAGAGGGAGGCTGCGCATCAGTGCGCCTCTGCTGTTTTCTCAGACTGCGATGGGCAGGCTGGCTGCAAGATTTGCCCTAAAGTATCCGGAGGTCCGTCTCGAGATCACGACCGAGGACCGTTCCGTCGACATGGTCGAGGAAGCCTATGATCTGGTGATACGGGTCAACCCGGAACCGGATGAAAGCCTTGTCGGACGCGTCTTCCTTCACGATCGCCTGGTGGTCGTGGCAAGCTCGGACATGGCGCCGCCGGCAAGTGGATCAACCGTGCCGGCCGTCGTCCGCGGGCCGGCCCGCCAAGGCGAAGCTTGGAACGTGACGACACCGGCGGGTAAATCGAAGTTCGCGGTCAATCCGATCCTGAGCCTTTCATCGCTCGTGATGGTTCGGGATGCCGTTCGAATGGGCGTTGGCGCCGGGCGTCTTCCCGTCTCGCTCGTCAGTCACGATCTCGCCGACGGCACGCTCGTGCATTGGGGCGACGTGGAAGGGCCGGAAATCGCCCTGTGGGCCCTTTATCCAACGCGTCGGCTACTGAGCGCGCGCGTCTCTGCATTCCTTGACTTGTTGAAGGAAGCCTTTCCGCAAGGGACACCTGACGAACTCGCTGCCTATGTCGGGAGATGAAATCCCGGCCCCGTGCCGCGGAGGCCTAGCCGTACCCTAAGCCCTCAGAGCAAGCTGCTCGCGCCAACCCCGAGTTCGCGTGATCGTCAGAAGCATCTGCTTTGTTCGACTGCCAGCAGCAGGCCGTAGGGCCGCCTGTAAAAGGCGCAGCGCCTCCAGCTCACTCTGCGCGATCGACGAGGAGACGTCCGGCCGATCGCGAGGGCATTTGGTAATGCCCGCCGGTTGAGCCGAGGGCGCCATAGCTCATCCGGGGCAAAAGCGTTTAGGCTGCGAATTCTTTATCCGCCGCGCGCCACGTCATCTGCTTGCGTATCTCGCCGTCAAGTGACTGCCCAAAATGCCTCATCAGCTCGGATGCAATGTCGCGGGGCACCGCTGGCGAGAACAGGTAGCCTTGTCCCAACCTGCAGCCGATATCGGCCAGAAGGTTTGCCTGGGCCTCTCCCTCGATGCCCTCGGCTATAATCCTGATATCGAGCTTGCGTGCGATGTCGACCAGGCCTTCAACGATCGCCAGGCTCGGGTCGCCCTTGGCAAGGCGGTCGATGAACGCCTTGTCAATCTTGATAATATCGACAGGCACCGTAAGCAGATGCGTGAGAGAGGCGAAGCCGGTGCCGAAATCGTCTAGGGCAACCCGCAGGCCATGGCCGCGCAAGGCTTTGATTTCGCGCGCTACGACCGGATCGCGGTCCCCGAGGTAAACCGATTCCGTTACCTCGAGGATGATGTGTTCCAATGGAACGTTCTCGCGCCCGAAAGCAGCTTCGAGACGTGCGTACAGCGTGCCGCTGTGGAAGTCCGCCGAGGTTATGTTGATGCCCACGTGCTGAAGGGGAATGCCTCGCTCAAGCCAGGAACGCGCATCGGCGGCGACGATCGCCATCATGCGTTCTGTCAGCTGCGAGGCCACGCCGACGTCGGACGTGGCGTGATGAAAAGCAGCCGCCGATACGATCTCGCCGCTTTGCTTGCGCAGGCGGCAGAGTGCTTCCAGCCCGACGATCTCGCGGGTATCGAGCCGCACGATAGGCTGGTAGAACGCGTCGATCCTGCCTTCGCGCAAGGCGGCGCCGACATCCCGGATGACCTCAATGCGGGTCTCGATCGCGCTACCGATCCCAGGAGAGTACAGTACGAAGCCGCCGCGGCCATTGTCCTTGGCATCATAGAGGGCATAGTCGGCGTGCTCTCGGACGCTCATCGCGTCGGCGTCCTCTGGCGACAGCACCGCACCGCCGATCGTGGCTCGCGGCAGGATCATGTGCCCGCTGCATTCGGCGGGCACGGCCAGGGCTTCGCGAATGCGTTGGACCACACGCTCGATGTCGGCAAGAGCCTCCGCTCCCTGAAGAATGACGGCGAACTCATCGCCCCCCATTCGAAATACGCGGTCCGGCGCCACCGTGGCGCTGACGCGCGATGCAATCGTTTGCAGCAGAGCGTCCCCGGTTGCGTGTCCGAACGTGTCGTTAATGGTCTTGAGATTGTCGAGGTCGAGGGCCAGCAGTGCCCAGGCACCCGGCTCGGCACAGGGCAGACGCTCCAACGCCACATCGAACCCCGCCCGGTTCGGCAGGTCCGTCAGGGCGTCGACGAAGGCGCGGCGCTCACGCTCGATTACGCGCTGATGGCGTTCCAGAGCTATGGCGCACAGAGAGGCGCAGGAGGCGACCACTTCTCGCTCTTGTAATGTAGGCCCCCGCCTCTCCGGAAAATAGAAGGCAAAGGTGCCTAGCACCGTGCCGTCGGCGGCCTGGATCGGGGAGGACCAGCAAGCGCTGAGCCCCAAGGCCAGAACCGGATCCTTGAAGTCGGCCCAGCGGGGGTCGGATGCGATATCGGTCACCGCCACCCCTGCCCCGAGATAGGCGGCGCTACCGCAGGAGCCGACCTGCGGACCGATCATCAAGCCTTCCAACAACGCGGTATACGCGGCGGGAAAGCTCGGCCCCGCAAGCGGATATAGAAGACCGTTGCGCTCCACCCGCAAAACGGAACACCAGACGCCCGGCAGATGCCTTTCGATCTCACGGCAAAGCCGATCCGTCGTCGCTTCAAGGGCCTCCCCTTTGGCGATCATTTCAAGGATTATGTTTTGGAGCTGCAGCACGATTGCCCGATGTCCCCAACGACTACCCCCTCCAACAGCATTCCACCTGCGGGTGAATCTGGGGTGATGAGGCGTGATGAACGATCACCTAAACGGGGCCCTGGCTTTTGATCCTTCCGCCGCTCTCGAAGCGGTTCGCTATACCGAAAGCGCTGCTTCCAACGCGGGCGGCTGGAGACGGTGATGAACTCGGCTCAGAGGCGCGGACTGACCCGGCTCATGCTCCGCTGGCCGCAACGTCTGACGGAACTTAGCGACTGTTGTGGCCAGAATCCGCACGTCCTTGAACTGCCCGAAGCTTTTTGAGTTGCAATAGCTTTTTGAATAATGCCTCGCGCGCTAGACGCGCGATGCTTGAGACAACCGTGCTTCGCGGAGCCGCGCTGCTAGTGGGTGGGTTGTCCAATCACCGTCGGCCTCTGCCGTCGGCAGGCCTTTTTCGTGTTTGCTGGCCTGGTAAGCAAATATCACGCTGGCGTGTTTTGCACGCCAGCGATGGCTCGGACTAGCGCGATCCAAATAGCGCGCTCAGATCTGTCTCCTCGTCGCGATGTTTGCCGCCGAGGACAGCTGCAAACCACGCTACTGCAGCCCCAGCCAAGAGCGCGGCTGCGGTCAGGAATGCGGTTATGACGGCAATTCGGCGAGCGCGTTCGGCGGCTTGCTTCGCCGTTTCCTTTGCCTGGTTAAGCTTCGCATAGGCATCGTCGATGCGCTTTTCGGCATCTTGCTTCGAGACGTTCGCGCGCGCTGCGAGCCCGTTTGCGATGTAGGTGCGGTCAGTGGGATCGAGCGCGCCGCTCGCCAGACTGCGGACCAGAATGCGAGATGCCTCCTCACGTTCCGCGGCCGAGACCGGTTCGGTCCCCGAAGAACGCATCACCGAGTCGAGCGCCGAGGCAAGTGGATCGGCCTGCTGGGTGATCAGCGCGCCCGCGCCAGTCGCGGCGGCCGTCGCCCCGGTAACGGCGGTTTTGGCAGCGCCGGTTAGAGCCGAGCTGGTAAGCATCGCAACAAGCAGCGCACCTGCAGCCCAGACGACCAGTCCGTGCGCGCCATCTCTCACATGGCGTTCATGGACAGTGGCATCGAGGCTCGGCCGGCGCATCCGCCCAGCCAAATAGCCGCCTGCCGCACAGGCAGAAATCGTCACCCAAAGCGCCCAGAGCCCGGCCGCAACCGCTAATGCAGTCAGACCGGAAGAGCGAGAGGTGTCAGCGGAGACCATCGAAAGACCTATGGCAGAGCCGAATGCCGCCATGACGGTGGTGATTGCAGCAGCTATCACAGCGCCGCCAAAGATAGGGCTCCAGTCGAGATAAGATGAGCTATTGCCGGCGCCTGGTGCGGCGACAACCACATCCGTTGTGTCCATTGCCATGACATCAACTCCTAGCGGAGGCCGAGAAACGAAAGGATGGCCAGAACGACGACGATGAGGCCGACGATGTAGATGATGCCGTGCATAGAAGTTCTCCCGCAGACGCGCCGGAAATGGTCACGCGGCAGAAAAACGAGTGCCTGTGCGGGTTGTTCCGATACAATCTATCGCTCCAGCAAAGCCCGCCACCGGATTGCGCAGATCGCAACCGAGCGTCGCGGTGAACTGCTCGTGAAGCTCAGCGGTGGCCCGTTCGGCCTGCCGGCGAGATGCGAATAGGCCATCATCGGGAGCCAGGGAACTTTTTACAAAGATTCTAAGTTGTCGGCACCGTCTGGGGGTTAACGTGGAGGTCGACTGATGAGGAAGCTCGTTCTTGTAGCCGCTGTCGTGATGTCTCCGATGGTGGCGTCCGCTCAAGGCAATCCCTCTGGTGCCCAAGGTGGCGCGGCCGGCGGTGCAGCCGCTGGCGCGGTCGGTGGCGCGGTCGTCGGGGGACCGGTAGGCGCCGTCGTTGGTGGCGTGGGTGGAGCCGTCGTCGGCGGGATTATCGGGGACAATACGCCGCGCTTCAGAACCTATGTCACCGAGCAGCGAGTTCCCTCCTACACTTACTCGGACGAAGTGCGCGTCGGAGCGGTGCTGCCCGAGCGAGGTGTGACCTATCGCGAGGTGCCCGCAGAGTACGGCGTCAAAGGGTATCGCTACACGGTGGTGAATAACCGGACAGTGCTGGTCGAGCCGGGAACCCGCAGGATCGTCCAAGTGATCGAATAGCTCAGAGTGGCCCCGTGCTTCGGCGCGGGGCCGCTTCGGCATCTAAGGGGCTTTCAGCAAGCCAACGCTTACGAGGATCGTCATGTCAAAGCTGGCGTTTGCTGAGGCTGCGCTTCTGGATCGGCTCCTTGATATCATCGCCGACGAAGGGCTGGTGGAGCGTGAAAGTTGGAACCGACGGCAACGCTCGATGAGGTCGGTTTGACGAAGGACGATCTAATCCTGGTCGCTAACAAGATCGAAACGAGAATTCGATCGGGACATGTTTCATGATGAGGAGCTGGAGGACGTGCATACCGTTGGGGGTTGCTCGATCTGATCTTGACGCGGATCACAATCAGTTCGTTCTCTCTCGTAGAATCTCCTCCATCGGCTCAAGGTCGGCCTTCAAGAAGTTAGCTCCGGCTTGACCGCGAATTGCGGCGAGCGGCGTGCCGTCGCGCCCGTCCTCCGCATTGCCCGAACCGTTCAGGGACGTAACACAGGCCCGCGCGAAAGGTTACGCTCAGACACACCCCGCCAGCGAGGACAAACATGCCCGCATCCCAGAGGTCGGCTTCGGCGGATGCGCCTTTCCGAATTCCGAGGATTGCGTCGCCGCAGAGGCGCGGATTACCAAGTTGTCCGTCGCGCCTGCCGGCTCGGATAAAAAAGCTGAAAGAGTCGGCCCGATCGATGCGGTCAATGCCTATCGGCTGAAACAGGATCTCCCGCATCCGCAGCCATGACCAAATACAATCAGCTCGCTGGAGCAGTATTAGGCGGCAACTGTGACGGGCCTCGCCAATTATCCCGAGGGTACGCCACGGGCTGACGACTCGGTAAAATGGTGCCCGATATGCCTGGGAGGAAGCGCAGCAGGACGACGCGGCGCGGTTGCAATAGGGACCACCGCTCAAGCTTGCTACGGCTTTGACAACCGCCGCACGTTAGCGCGCACCTTGCGCCGGTAAGCTTTGACGACAGAGCCGGGATGGGCGCCAGCCATCAACTTGCCGGTGGCTTGCATCGCAGCTGACACCTTTTCGTCCACCATCAGCCTGGCTTCCCGATCACCAGCGGTCCCACCGGCGCACAGCTTGATCGTGCGCAGCCAGATCGCGTGCTGCGATTCAAAGGCGAGCATCGACAGATCGAAGAACATCTTGGACATCCGTGATGTGACCTCTTGGGTGGGGGCATGACGTGAGTTGCCCGGGGTGCTCATTGCTCCCGCGCTGAGCACCCCGGGCCGCCGGGTTACCGAGAGGCCTTGTAAAGCTTCGTCGCGATCTCGAACATTTCCTCAGGCGCATAGTCCGGGGTGAATGCCGATGGAACGCCAGTGAGCTGATGAATCTTGCCGCCATCCGGCATGCCTTCGACGACCTCGAGCTCTCCCGGCGGGTCACCCGGCAGGGCGGTCTCGCCGTTACCCCAGATGCCGGACATTTCCTTGTAGTCCGAAGGGCTGAATGTGTAGAGGCGCCGGTGCGAGCCTTCGGCGAGATATTTCTGGGATTCAGGAATCTTGTCGAGATTGATGTTCGGGGTCGGCAGCATCTTTTCGATCTCGACGCCAGTGATCTGCTTCAGCGCCAGCGCGTAGGCATGGGCGTGAACCGAGCCCCGGACCAGCAGGTAGCCGCACACCTCGCGGCCAACCGGATCGGTCAGTGTCTCGTAGACCCGAAGCTTGTGGAGGCGAGCGCCGCATTCGAGATGAAAATTGTGCAGCAGGTCGGTCACCACGTTGCCGGTGGTCGTGATGAAGTCGTTGTTCCAGGAAGCGCCATTGGCGTTGACGGGAGTCGCCCCGCCAGCGTTTGAGAGGAACGCCGTCGCCAACCGGATATCCTGCATCGCATTGTAAGGCGCGTTGGTGATGTCGCCGCCGTCGCCCTCGTCCCCGTCAGGCTTGTCAGGCCCGTTGTTGAGCATGGCAACGCCGTTGCTGACCAGCTCGACATGCCCGAGCTCCTCGGCCGTAATGCTCGCCACGAGATTGTAGAAGGGACGCAACTTGTCCTTGCTGCGAAAATTGAAGCTCTGGAACATGTAGTTCCCGAGGGTCGACATCTCGCCGTACTTTCCTCCGAGCAATTCCTGGAGCGCAGCTGCGGCGTTCTGGTCTTTCTTCTTGGGCGCAGGGATGTCTATCTGAAGTTTATCGACACGTAGGAACATTATCACCTCCTCATTGGCCCCAGCCGATTTGGAGTGTGCGGGCGAAAGCCCGCCTATGGCCGCAAGACGACTTTGATGACGCCGTCCTCCTTGTCGCGGAATTTTTTGTACATCGCAGGCGCGTCTTCGAGACTGGCCGGATGCGTGACGACGAAGCTGGGGTCGATCAGCCCTGCTTCGATCTTCTCAAGCAATGGTTTTGTGTAGGCCTGGACGTGGGTCTGACCCATTTTGAAGGTCAGGCCCTTGTTCATGGCTGCGCCGATCGGAAGCTTGTCGGCCATGCCGACATAGACGCCCGGGATCGAGATGGTGCCGCCTTTGCGGCAGCACATGATGGCCTCCCGAAGCACATGCATGCGATCGGTGGCGAGGAACGTTGCAGCCTTCACCTTGTCGAGAATGGCATCTGCCGCACCGTGTCCGGAAGCCTCGCAGCCGACCGCGTCGATGCAGCTGTCGGGCCCGCGGCCATTGGTCAGGGCCATGAGCTGGTCGTAGACATCGGTCTTCGAGAAATCGATTGTCTCCGCGCCACCGGCTTCAGCCATTGCCAGCCGCTCCGGTACTTCGTCGATCGCGATGACGCGGCCGGCGCCGAGCATGAAGGCCGAGCGGATCGCGAACTGACCGACCGGTCCGCAGCCCCAGACCGCAACGAAATCGCCGTCCTGGATCTGGGCGTTTTCGGCGGCCATGTACCCCGTCGGAAAAATGTCGGACAGAAACAGCGCCTGCTCGTCGCTGACGCTATCGGGCACCTTGATCGGCCCGACATCGGCCATCGGCACGCGCAGATACTCGGCCTGGCCGCCGCTGTAGCCGCCCATCATATGGCTGAAACCGAAGAGACCAGCTGGCGATTGGCCCATGGCCTCCGCCGCCATCTTGGCGTTCGGATTGGTCCGGTCGCAGGCTGAAAACAAGCCCTTCTTGCAGAACCAGCAATCGCCGCAGCTGATGGTGAAGGGCACGACGACGCGGTCACCGATGCGCAGGTTGGTCACCTCTGAGCCTAGCTCTACGACCTCGCCCATATTCTCGTGTCCGAGAATATCGCCACTTTCCATCGTCGGCTGGTAGCCGTCCAGGAGATGCAGGTCAGAGCCGCAGATCGCGCAGCAGGTGATCTTGATGATCGCATCGCGGGGATGCTGAAGCTGCGGGTCAGGCACGGTGTCTACCCGCACGTCACCCTTTCCATGCCAACAAAGTGCACGCATGCGTCATCCTTCCAAACCGGGTTGAGAAAACCCCACCGCGCGTCGGAGGCTGACGACCTGCCCGCAATGCCGAGCATCACCACCCAACAAAGGGAGTGTCGATCTGTTCCTTTGGTGTAGGCGTTTAACTGCGGGCTCGTGCCTAGAGACCAGCGCGGTCCGCACGATCCCTTGAGCTGTCAGCTGTCAGCAGCGCCACGCAATTTTGGCGGAACAATGCTCTTTCGGCTCTGTTACTTGGTGCGCCGCGCCCATCAGCGCCTATGCCTTCCGTGAGCCAGATGGGCAGGCGTCCGGCAATGGACGAGGCTTGGTGCCATGCGCGGCCAACTGTCCGCCCTGCCTGGCCAGCTGCGCTGCTGCTCCAGAGGGATTTGCCGTAATGATGGAGCGGGCAGGACGTTTAGTGAGTAGGCGGTTTTTACTCGCTCTCTGGTGCAGCGGCGTTGGCGCTGCTGCTCGCGCGGGGGTCAGAGCTTAGATCAGCAACATCGCCCTCGAAAGATACTCGCAAGCGTGAGTTAGGAGAACTCTGATCGGCTCAGTGCTGATGTCCGCTTCCGGACGGTCGCTCAACGTCGGCTCCTGGCGCATCGCGGCGATATGGCGTCGTCCCGATGTGCGTCATAGAGGCGATCAGCGCCGGCGAACCGACCCCGGGAAATCGGCCGCGGACCGAATAGATGGAGTTGACCCTATGATTGAACGAATTGGCATGGCGGAACGCTGGAGCGATGTCGCCTGGCGGTTCACCGCGATGCGAAGGGTGTGCGCGTCATCACCCGCGGGGGCCATGACTGGACGCATCGCTTCCCATCGATCGCGGCCGAAGCGGAAGAGCTCGACGCCGGCAGCTTCATCCTCGACGGCGAGGCGGTGGCGCTGCAGCAGCGCCCGTTGCCCAACGGCTCGCTATCGATAGTCGCACGTGGCGTGAAGAAGGATGATCCGACGGATCCTGCGCTGTTCCCAGCGGTCAAGCCGCCGGCGCAAGGCGACCTGTTCTGATGGGCCATTGGGAGCAGACCAGCGTGGCCTATTCCGCGTCCGGGAACACGCCCACGTTCGGCTCGTTTGCTGGAAATGCAGCGTTACTTTTTCGACGTATTCAACGGCGTGTTCGAACGGGTCGATCTGGTCGGTCAGGAATTGGCTGACGAAGCGGCCGCGCGCAATCTCGCTCTCCAAACCTTGGCCGACATCGCGCACGAGACCCTACCTCGCGGCGGCGAGGCTCTAATCACGGTGAGAGTTCGGCGCAATGACGCGCCCATCTACAGCGCATCGATAGCTCTTGCAGATCAGTGGATGCGGCTCGACTCGTAGCCGCCGTATCAGCGCCAAGCGCCCGAGAGTAATCCGTAAGCCCCGACGACGAACTGCGCGACGATCAACGCCGCCATTGCCACCGAGTTCGGCGGATCATTGTCTGGTCGTACCCTCGGCCTAAACTAACTAGCCTGCGCTGTGTTCGCTTCCAGCTCCGCCAGCGGGCACTGGGAGGCGTATGACGAGATTTGCCTCGGTGCACGTTGAAGTTTCGATCTTCGTATCGACTGCAGGATCGGTGCCCGCGCTTTTACGAATCGAGGCGTATCCATTGCTCACCGAGGGTCATCGTCGCGCTGTATAATGTCACGCTGTTGCGCCGCACGCGGACAGTGATCCGAGCTTCACCGCCGCGGAGAATATCTACTTTGGCGATATCAGCTAAAGTCTGCAAAGCTAGAGTGCGAGCAGCCGCTTCATCCTGCAACTCACGGCCTCCGATATCGACGCAGTCAGACTCGCCATCGAAAATATCGAAGAAGTAGCGCGGCATAAGCTTATAGAACTGGCTTCTTTCGCTTCTTCGGCGCCGCTACCGACGCCGCTTGTCTTTCCGCCGCCTCCTTCTCCAGACGCTGATACCTCTGCCTGGCCATGTTCACATCGCGTTGATGAGCAATGCTGTCGAGCTCAGAGGTGATCCGATTCCGCGCGAGCGACTGGGTCTGGGTCTTCATGAAATTGTTCTCAGCGCTGATGCGCTGTGTCGATTGCTCAGCCATTCCAAATCCCATCTAGTGCGGCATGCGCCAAGGACATAAAAAAAGGCCAAGCATTGAGCTTGGCCTCCCGGGAACTGCTGTCGGCAATGCCAGTACATCCGTGGTCATCACCGACGAGAGTTCGATCACGCCGTCTGAAGCTGCTCGGCGGCCATCTTGCCGGAACGGTTGTCCCGAGCGACCTCGAAGCCGAGCTTCTGGCCCTCCTGGAGGTCGCGCATGCCAGCACGCTCGACTGCAGAGATGTGAACGAACACATCCTGGCTGCCGTCGTCAGGCTGAATGAAGCCGAAACCCTTGGTGGAATTGAACCATTTCACTGTGCCGGTGGTCATGAAAAACCCTCCTTTTGGCAAGACCTGTCGTTCGCCGAACAGGGTGCTCGGCGAATTCAGAACGATTTCGAAAGGGGGAGATTATCAGAACCGCGCCAAAGCGCGAAAATAACAACGACCGACCAACAAATATCGACGAACATCAACCTAAGCGCGGCTATCACGATTGTCAATCAATATCGCTAAGACTGGAGGTTACATAAAAAAGCCAGATGGACGCAGCTGCAATGGCAGTTGATCGGTCCGCGTCGCTTAGCAAAAGCGGTTGCTTAAGCCGCCTGCGCATGTTCCTCCTACGCCCCATCTTACTCCTTTTTACCAATTAGACGGTTGAAAGCCTCGGTGATGGGAATGCGGGGACTACGCGGCTCGGCGGGTCGGTTTCCGTTCGGCGCTGCGTCACTGATTTGCGATTCCCCGATAACCCGTTCCCGGTCATCGCTACCTCTCACGCGATACTGGGGCTCGCCGTCAGTTTGAAACGGCAGCAGGCGCGTGACCTCATACAAGCCGACTGCATCATGGTCGTAGAAACCAAACGCAAGGCGAACCTGGTCTCCAACTGCGTAGCGGTGCCCCATTTTACGCTCCTCTGTGCAAAGCCTCAGGCGGCGTCTACTCCGAGGATCCGGCGAGGTTCATCCGTCAGATCGGGTGATCCTTCGGCCTGTTGGTTCAATCTCGAAATTGTGCTCGTCGATGCACTTCACCGCTGTGCCGTCATCAAGCGCGTAGTCGGTGATCCCTAGGAAGGGGTACGGCCGGTAGGCGATCACAGTGTAACGATTGCCGTCCTCGTCCCGGAAGACTGCAGGTTGGATCGCCGGGGCGGATTCCGCACGTTCCCTGGTGACTCCGCCAGTCTTCTCAGGTTCCTCACTCATCGCGATCACCTAATGCATCAGAGCTCAAAACTACCGGCGGGCAAGGGCTGTTCCGACCGCGTATTAGATTCTCTCCTCAGTTTAGGAACGCCGGTGGCCGGTTAACGTTGAGCGCTCTGAGGAGCTGCCGCTATGAACGAGCCTGATCTCCCTTCCAATGCGACGGCGGCCGAGCAGATCGCTTTTCTCCGCGCTGCAGCGGCAAGGTGCCGTCGCCTGGCCAGCGCCACCGCCGATTTAGATTTGACCGGCACCTTGCTGGCGATGGCAATGGACTACGACACAAAGCTTCAGGCGCTCATCCATTCTTCGGAGGCAGCCCGGGACGAGCCTTGAGGATGCGAGGCCGCCGCATATCGGCCCGCCAGATGCCGCTCTCGACCCTTTGCTGACATCTGCACGGCAACTCCGGGCAGCCCAATACCATCGGGAGCCAAGCAACCGGGACCGATGCCGACGTTGGCGAGCGCCCTTTTATGACATAGTGGAGGGCGCACATATCCGATAGTGAGGACAGTCTTCCTGATCCATCCCCGTAGGAACTCCCCTCGTGCCCGCATCTAACCCGAACGCGTGGAGCGCGACAGCGCTGCGTCGAGCCATCAGCGCCGCGGGCGTTGCCCTGTGGTCGTGGAACGTCGAGACCGACGCGTTCGCTATGGACGACCGCGGTTTCGAGCTTTGGGCCTTGGATTGGCGCGACAGCGTCAAGTTCGAGGACCTGTCGGCACGCATCCACCCGGCCGACCGGGATCGGGTCAGGGCGGCGTTCACGGCGACCCGCGCCATCGTCGGCGCTTACGAGATCGATTTCCGCTTGATCATCGGCGATGACATCCGCTGGGTCTCGGCCCGCGGCATCGGGGACGACGGCGTGGCGCAGGAAAACCTCGCCTACGGCATTTTCCTTGACGTGACCGGGCGCAAGCAGGCTGAGGAAGGCCATGAACTCCTCGCCGGCGAGATGAGCCATCGAGTCAAGAACCTGCTGGCTATCGCCTCGGGGCTAACGCAGATCTCTTCCCGATCGACGACAACGGCCAAGGAGATGGCCGTAGAGCTGACCGCTCGGCTGACGTCGCTGGGTCGTGCCCACGACCTGGTTCGTCCGCTCCCAGGTCACCAGGGCAAGGCCGCGCTGCTGGGTGACCTCCTATCAATCCTGCTCTCGCCCTACGAGGACACGGGCGCCTTCAGCGGGCGCATCCGCGTTGCGGTGCCTCGCATGGGCGTCGGCGAGGGGGCGGCTACAACGCTCGCCCTTGTCATGCATGAGCTCGCGACCAACTCTCTCAAGTACGGGGCACTGTCGGCCGAGGCCGGAACGCTCGATATCTCGGGCAGCTCCGAGGGCGACGATATCAGGATCGTGTGGGCTGAGCGCGGTGGACCGCGGGTCCAAAAGGGAACCGGCGGCACAGGCTACGGCAGCCGCTTGGTAGAGCGCGGCGTCTCAGGCCAGCTTGGTGGCTCAATCGAATACGACTGGGCAGAGGAAGGCTTAATAGCGACCCTGCGGCTCAAGGCCGGCAAGCTGGCGGCTTAATCGACCTCGGCCAAGACTCTTAAGAGGTCGTCTTCGGCGTAGGGCTTCCTGAGAAACACGGTCTTTTCCGGCATGTCGGCTACAAGCGGCGAGACGCGCCCCGATGCCAGGATCAGGACCGCCGGAGGCCACCGCTGGCGAACTGCATGGATGAGCTTCAGGCCGTTCATCGATCCTGGCATCTCGATATCCGAGAACACAACGCGTATCTCCGGCCGGGTTTCCAGCAGGGTGATTGCCTCATCGGCGTTGGAAGCCTCGATGACGACATATCCGGCGTCCTCGATGACGGCTGCCGTACTCATCCGGATGATGAGCTCGTCTTCGACGACAAGGACAGTCTTTGTCATGCGCGCTTTCGTTAGCCTAACAACGAAGAACTGCCGCCAAATCGAATGGTTGCCGACCGATGGAAATAAAACGGGCGGTAATGCCCGCATTGCGTTGGTGACCCGATGAGAGCCGCCACTCTAGCGAGAATTAGAGGCGCACCTTAAGTCCAAAATCGCGATGTGATGCCGAACTCTCAGCGATAATTGTTTCATGATTATCAGCGAGCACGCAAAACCGCCTCGTGAGGGAGGTCGCAATTCTTAGAAGATCCAATTGGCCATCGATTAAGACCGCTTGCAGGTCATGATTGTCATCGCCGCCGCCACGTTCGGGGAGCTGCTTTTCGATCTCTCGATAGATCGCTTCGGCGAGCCGCTCGCAATCGCACGACATGCGTAATCCGGTCCTTCGATTTCTGCCTTTTCAACAGATGGGATCGGAATTTTTGAATGAAAGTCCCTGGGGCGCATGCGCAGGAAACCGTACTGGCGATACGCTTTCCGGCTCCTCCAGCGTACCGCTATGCGGTTGCCGAACCGCCCCGAGGACCTTCGCGCCGAACTGCCGATGATTGACGAAAACTGTGTCGCGCCGAACTCAGCCTCACCGATCGCGCGGCTCAGACGGCGCGGCGCAAGGCCATCCATCTTGAACTGCATTCCGAAACGGCGCAGCACGTCAGCGGTGGCCTTTGCGCCGAATCTCAGCCGTCGTTTGACGAGTTTAGTTCATCTGGCCCGAGGCCCTCGTCTGCCGGGGCCGGCAATGCCTTGCGGAGAACAGCGTTGATGCGGTCCTGCCAGCCAGGGCCACCGTCTTGGAAGTGGGCGAGCACCTCGCTATCGATCCGAAGCGTGACCACTTCCTTGGCGCCAGGCACGACAGCGCGCTTTGAGACTGGCGCGGGCGTCACTGGAGCCGGAGCCTTGAACAAGGCCTCCGCGCTTTCGCGCGCACTGGTGGGGCGGCGGGTCGTTCGATCGTTGTTCATTCAATCCTCATGAGAACCTGGTTCACTTCCGGGCGCGCCCCTTGTCGCGCGCCTTCTCCACCATTGCTGGTTCGCCCGTGAGCGCGCCGCGTCGCTCGGCCTTTTCCTGCTTGGTCGCGTCCATGCCTGTCATAGCGTCGTCCGCTGCACTTGCAGCTTGCGAGCGAGCCTCGACGGCCTGGGCTTCCACATGAGCTGGCGACGCCCTTGGACCATCCGTACGCTTCGCTAGCCTGACGCCTGGCTGGCCATGGTTTAGAAACTCTACGCCGGCCGCCTCTAGCGAGGTCTGCACGCGTTTAATCGTATCCAGCCCACTGGT
This sequence comes from Bosea vestrisii, assembly GCF_030144325.1. NCBI lineage: Bacteria > Pseudomonadati > Pseudomonadota > Alphaproteobacteria > Hyphomicrobiales > Alloboseaceae > Allobosea > Allobosea vestrisii. Next base: position 2,889,561 of record NZ_CP126307.1, read on the forward strand.
CAGCGTTTCCGCACCCTTCCACTCCATCTTGCGGATCGTCGTCACAGCGACGCCAGAGCGCTCGGCGAGGTCGGCCTGCTCCACCCCGACCAGAGCGCGCGCCGCCTTAAGCTGATGTCCGGTCGTAAGCACTTGAACTCCCCCACAATTCCAATAGTGATTATAATAATCACTTTACGCTTGACTGAAGTGCAAGCATGAGTGATGATAAAAATCACAGAAGGCATGCCTAGCAGGTTAATAATGCTCCTCGCAACCCTCTCTTCCGATCGCATCGGCGAAGGGCTCTATCTAATCGACGTCATGCGAGCTGCAGTGGTTCACCGCTGCCAGCCCGCCGGAAACGGCACGCTCTGGCTGCTGAGCGACAACAAGGCCTACAGCACCCACACAGTCACCCGCGAACAGTGGCCGAAAGCGTCCTCGCCAAGCTGGTCGCTGGCGTGAAGGTCCGTGACGAGGACAGCCTGCGAGCGCTTTCGCGCCAGTAACCGACACGCCATCAACATCGCTGGAGAAGACCAATGCCGAACATCACCGTTCCGGCAGCCGCTATCGGCTTGCCTGCTCGTGTACCAAAGGTGAGGATGCCGGCGTCATGCAGTCGACGGAGCTGCGCGGCGATGAAGCCGGCGGTCTTCATGGAGGTCTGGTCGCCGTCGTAGAGGTCGGCCGAAATCAGGAGTGCGTCGACCTTTTCGTGCAGGCAGAGATCGACGGTTGCGACAAATGCCTTTCGCGTGGCGTTCGCGACCAGATCCGCGAGCTCCGGGCTTCGCAGCGCCAACGACCTGAGCAGGCATCGATATGCAGGTCCGCGCAATGAACGAAGCGAAAGCTGGAAATGACCTTCGGGCTCCCATCCCCTCAGGATTTTTGTGGACCGAACATTACGCGAAGGCAAATCCCGCCGGTAGGAACGGCCGGGAATTGTCCGCTGCTAATTCCGGTTTCGAACCCCTTCAGCGCGCTGTTTCACCCAGCTGGAGCGCGTGGGGTCGGCACGTTCTTACTGGGAAGCGACCTCCTTGACTCCAGGCGGCCAATGATAGAACATATCAGGAACATGCTGATCAACCTACGCCCGGAGGTCAAGTACGAACGTGCGGCCGGAGCCCGCCATCGAGTCATTGCGCGCGCAGATCGAGAAGATCGAAGGCCGAAGCCGGCGCGTGAAGTCGGTTCTTCCGTTCGGAATTGCCGCGCTCGACGCGCGACTCCCCGGCGGCGGCCTCGCGCGTGGCGCGCTGCACGAGGTGGCCGGTGGCGGTAATGGCGCAATCGATGGCGCCGCCGCCGCGCTCTTCAGCGCAGGCGTCGCCGCCCGCACCAAGGGCAAGATCCTCTGGTGCATACGCGGCCTGACCTCTTTGCTCCCGCAATCGCCCAGGCGGGGCTGGCGGCCGGCCGGGTGATCTATGTCGAGGCCGGGGACGACAAGACCGTGCTCGCCTGCATGGAAGAAGGCCTGCGGCACGGCGGGCTCGGAGCAGTCCTCGGTGAGGTGGCCCGGCTTTCCATGACGGCTTCGCGCCGCCTGCAACTGGCTGCGGAGGGCGGCGGCTCGATCGGAATCGCGTTGCGGCGTTGGCGACGGCAGACGGAGGCGATCGATTTCGGACAGCCGACGGCGGCCATGACCCGCTGGCGCATCTCGCTGCTCCCATCGACGCCGCTGCCCGTCCCGGGCCTCGGACGCCACCGGTGGCTGGTCGAACTGATCCGCGCGCGTGCCGGCGAAAGTGCAGATTTCGAGTTGGAGGCGTGTGATGACACGGGTCGTCTCGCTGTCCCTGCCGAGCTGGTCCACCGACCGGCTGCGGCGGAAGGCTGGCGACGCGGCGCCTCCGCCTGAGGCGCCGCTCGTCCTGATAGGCCGCGATGGGAACAGGCGGGTGGTGCTGGCGGCGGACGCCGCCGCTCTAGCCGCCGGCCTGCGGCCAGGCATGCCCGTCACGAAAGCGCAGGTGCTGGTGCCGGGCCTGATCGTCCAGGACGCCGATCCGTCAGCCGACGCGGAGGCGCTCGATAGGCTCGCCATCTGGCTCCTGCGTTTTGCTCCCATCGTTGCACCAGATCCTCCGGACGGGATCGTCATCGACTCGACCGGCGCCGACCATCTCCACGGCGGCGAGACGGCGATGCTGGACGGGCTGATCGGACGCCTCGCCATGTCCGGCGTCACGGCCCGCGCAGCGATCGCCGACAGCTGGGGCGCGGCGCACGCACTCGCCCGATACGCCGCTCGACCGACGATCATCGCGCCGCCCGGACATGGCCAATCCATCCTCGAATCCTTTCCGCTGAGCGCTCTTCGGATCGCCGCATCGATCGCTGACGGGCTGCGAACGCTCGGCTTCGAGCGGATCGGCGATCTCCTGGCGCTGCCGCGTGCGCCACTGACGCTGCGCTTCGGGCCCGAGATCGGCCGCCGGATCGACCAGGCGCTTGGCGATACCGCCGAACCGATCGAGCCGATCCGGCCGGCCGATCTCATCGAGGTTCGTCGAGCCTTCGCAGAGCCGATCGGCGCGCCCGAGACTATCGCGCGCTATATCGGCAAGCTGGTGGTCCAGCTCTGTGAGCTGCTGGAAGAACGGGGGCTCGGCGCCCGCCGCCTCGATCTCATCTGCCACCGCGTCGACAATCGGTCCCAGGCGGTTCGCATTGGCACAGCGACGCCGGTTCGCGACGTCAAACGGCTGACGCGGCTTCTCTGCGACAAGCTCGAGACGATCTCGCCCGGCTTCGGCATCGAGGTGGTGACGCTCTGCGCCACGCTCGCCGAACCGCTCGAGCACAAGCAGACCGTCAGCTCGCTTGTCGAGGAAGGCGCACCTGACGTCTCTGACCTGATCGACACGCTGATGAACCGCGTCGGTGAGCGCGCGATCTATCGCCTCGCCCCGGTCGCGAGCGATGTGCCCGAGCGCTCGGTCTGCCGCATTCCAGCGACGGCGGCCGATACGGGGGCGAGCTGGCCCGGCCACTGGCCGCGGCCATCCCGCCTGCTGGCCCACCCCGAGCCAGTCGAGACCGTAGCGCTTCTGCCCGATCACCCGCCGGTGTCCTTCACCTGGCGCGGTGTGCGCCGGCGCGTAAAGCCGACGGTCCCGAACGCGTCTTTGGCGAATGGTGGAAGCGCGATGCCGAGCTGGTCGCCGTACGTGACTACTTCCGCGTCGAGGACGACGCCGGCGAGCGCTACTGGCTCTACCGCGCGGGTGACGGCGAGGACGCCGCCACTGGCTCGCATCGCTGGTTTCTGCATGGGGTGTTTGGATGAGCGGGCCCCGCTATGCCGAGCTCCAGGTCACCTCGCATTTCAGCTTCCTGCGAGGCGCCTCTTCTTGCGAGGAGCTCTTCTCCCAGGCCGCGCTCGCTGGGATCGAGGCGCTCGCCGTCGTCGATCGCAACTCGTTGGCCGGGATCGTCCGAGCCCATGAGGCCGCCAAGAGCACGGGCGTGCGCCTCGTCGTCGGCTGCCGGCTCGACCTTGCCGATGGCACCTCAGTGCTCGTCTACCCGACCGACCGGCCGTCCTATTCGCGCCTGTGCCGGCTGCTCTCGCTCGGGAAGCAGCGCGCCGGCAAGGCCAAGTGCCATCTCGAGTGGCCGGATCTCGTTGCCTACGGTGAAGGCCTCGTCGTGGTCCTCGTCCCAGGCTTGGCGGACGACGAGTGCGCCTTCCGTCTGCGGCGCCTGCGTGACGCCTTCGGCGATCGCGCCTATCTGGCGCTGACGCTGCGCCGCCGGCCGAACGACCAGCTCCGGCTTCACGAGCTGTCGAACCTGGCCGCGCAGATGCGCGTGGCGACCGCGGTGACGAACGATGTGCTGTTTCACGAGCCGGGCCGCCGGATCCTGCAAGACGTGGTGACCTGCATCCGCCACAACGTCACCATCGACGCCCTCGGCGATCGTCGCGAGCGCCATGCCGATCGCTACATCAAGCCACCGAGGAGATGCATCGGCTGTTCAGCCGATATCCCGAGGCGCTCGCCAGAACGCTGCAGATCGCCGATCGGTGTCGCTTCAGTCTCGACGAGCTCGCCTACCAATATCCCGAGGAGCGTGACGATCCAGCGCTCACCCCGCAGGAGACGCTGGCGAAGCTCACCTGGGAGGGCGCCGCTCAGCGCTATCCGGAAGGCGTGCCCGATAGCGTGCGAGCGACCATCAACCACGAATTGGCGCTGATCGAGAAGCTCGGCTACGCCCCTTGCTTCCTGACGGTGAACGCGACCGTCCACTTTGCCCGATCGAAGGATATTCTTTGCCAGGGCCGCGGTTCGGCCGCCACCCGAACAAGCGGTCGTCATTTGGAGCGCTGCCTGGACAAAACCATGTCTCGGCGGCGCACAGGACACCTGGGGCGGCGATCTCCGAGAGCGCGGTGGAAGGCCCCGGTGCAGCAGCGTAGGCCTGCCGGGTGGAGACGAAGCCGGTGATCATATGGCGGCGCCGCTGCCGATGCGTGAGGGACGCCAACTTCTCCGTTATCTGACCGTATCACGATCGCTCCAAACGGCCTCTTCAATGGCCTGATCCGGCCGAAGGCCGGCTGCGCCTCGATCGCCTATGACGCAACAGCGGCGTCAGACTTTCTTCCCCTGCCGGCTGCGCCGCCATTCCGCGCGAAACAAGAAAGTCCTCCTTTGCTGTCAGGCCCCTTCGGGGTGCGCCGTCGATCGCCTCCGGACTGCCGATCGCCATCGAGGCCGCAATGGTGCGGGCTCGGAACGGAAAAACGGAGATCTACAATGGCGACCATCGGCACCTTCAAGAAGACCGGCTCGAACGAGTTCACCGGCGAAATCGTCACCCTCAGCGTTCAGGCCAAGAACGTGCGCATCGTCCCGGACACCCGCGCCAGCGGCGAGAACGCTCCGAGCCACCGGGTCCTCGTCGGCCGCGCCGAGATCGGCGCCGCCTGGTCCAAGCGCTCTAACGAAGGCCGCGATTACCTCGGCCTCAAGCTCGACGATCCGAGCTTCACCGCCCCGATCTACGCCAACCTCTTCGAGGATGAGGACGGCGAGGCCTCCAGCCTCATTTGGTCCCGCCCGAACCGCCGCAACGGAGATTGAGGCGCCGAGACAAGGCCCCGCCCGGTTCGATCCGGGCGGGGCACCTTCGGCTGGCAACGTCGTGATGGAAGAAGGCCGACCGCATCGTTGGACGTTGATCACCCAAAGACCCGTTCCTGCGTCGGAGCAATATCCGATGCACCTACGGGCTCTTTCGAATATGAGCCGCCCGCTCGAGCAGGATGGCTGCGTCGACGCCGAGCGCCGCTGCAATCTGCCCAAGAACTGTCACGCTGGCCGATACATCTCCTCGCTCGATCGCGCCGATATATCGCGCGCTTAGACCAGCGCGATCCGCCAGTTCCTCCTGCGTCATCTCCTTGTCATGGCGTATCCGACGCAAGTTGACCGCCATGACCTCCTTGAGGTCCATGGCGTAACGGGAACCAGTGTCGGAACTATCGTTCCAGGAACGATAGTTCCGATTCGTCTTGTTGCGTGCTACTCATCTGTCGCTTGTCAGTTAGGTGTTGAAGATTAAAACGACTCCAGCCTGACCAATAGGTCCGATGCTGGGCGTGGGGAGAATGTGCCTATGGCGCAATCGGATTTTGCGGACGCTCCGCCGAACAGCGACGAATTGACCGACTATGACCGCAAGCACATGAAGCTCTATCTGCGCTTGCTCGATGCGTCGGCCGATGGCGCCGATTGGCGTGAAGCCGTCCAGGTCCTCTTCGAGCTCAATGCCGAGCAAGAACCGGAGCGCGCCCGCCGCGTCCATGACAGCCACCTCGCCCGAGCCCGCTGGATGACGACGCACGGATATCGCGAGCTCGTTCGCGAGGGCTACCGCCACTGAGGCGAGGTGATGCTCCGCCGGCAACACCTGTTGCCGACACGCGGACTTCCGCCAGCCAACTCAACCGGGGATGGTGGTCAACTCGATACAAATCAGAATGCGATACTGGAGGATTGCGATGTCGCAGGACATCTCCCGGTGGCGATCGTCATCGAGCTACGACTATGTCGACCATCTGACAGCGCCCGAGATCGGATGGGAATGGCTGCGGCGCAACGAGGACTATCAGCGCGACTATGCTGACTTTAGCCGGGAGACGCCTCCCACGACGGAGCTGATCGAGCGCGCCAGCCAGCAGTGGGGTTTACGATTTCCCTACAAATCCCGCGCTGAACGCCACCGAGACGAATATCTTCTGGCTTCCAGAGGCCGATACCGGCTCGATCATCCTTGCGTCTGTGCCGCCCCTCCTCTCGACCGATAGCAACGTTCCCAAACCGCTGGCGGTACCGGATGCTCTGATCACGCAGGATGGCGCGCATCACCTGCATGACCTCGGCAATGGCCAGCGCGTTCATATCGTCCAGCCCGCCGATACCGCTGGCGACCAACCGCTCGCGGCGCTAATCCCGCTCGGACTTGACGGCTTCGACCGCGTGGAGGCGGTAGCGCGACTTCTGGCATCCCTCCACGGCCGCGTCATTCCGCCGGACACGCGTCTGACGCGTCAGCAACTGGCCCGCGCCCGGCGCATGCTGAGGGCCGTTGATGGCGCGCGCGACGGGGCGACTCAGCAAGAGATCGCAAAGGTGATTTTCCGCACTGGAAAACTCATTCGCGATGAATGGCAAGCTGCCTCCGCGCGCCATGCCGTTATGAGCCTTCTCCGGGATGCTCGCGCCATGATTGCCGGCGGCTATCGGAAATTGCTTCGTCATCGCCGGCGACCATAGCTCCGCCAGTCGCGACCGCCGTTGTGGGAATTTAGCTTCCCCATCTTCCCACTGCATCTCACCGGTTTCACTTCGCCATCGTGGCCTTCGCCAGCCGCTGGACGCCAGCGGCCTCAGCGAACACCACGGAGGCCCGATCCATGCGACCCGATCTCGCCGTTTTGCCGCCGCGCTTCCTGCGCACCAAGGAAGCCGCGCACTTCCTCAGCCTCTCCGCCCGCACGCTCGAAAAACATCGCACCTACGGAACCGGCCCGGCCTATCGCAAGCTCGGCGGCCGCGTCGTCTATGCGGTCGATGACCTGCAGGCCTGGACCGATCGCGGCGCCGTCACCTCGACCTCTGATCCGCGCGGCACGGTGTTGCCTGCCAAGCGCCATGAGCCCGCACCCACTGCCCACACCGGCCGCTACGCGCGCTGATCGGCGCAGCCTCCCCTCACGATGACGGCGCGGCATCGCCTGATCTCGGAGCGCGGGCAGCTCGATCTGTTCCACGCGCTTCCTGGCGACTTCGCGCCCCGCGACGCGCAGGATCTCATGGCCTATCCGTTCTTTTCCCTTTCCAAATCCCATCGCACCGCTCCGATCGACTTCGCCGCCGGCGACGTCTCAATCCGCGTCGAAGCGGTGCCTGATCATGGCATGGCCACGATCTGGGACGCCGACGTCCTGATCTGGGCGGCGAGCCAGATCGTCGAGGCTCGCGACGCCGGGCTGCGCACCTCGCGGCTGATGGCCGCGACGCCTTATGAAATTCTCAACTTCATCGGCCGCGGCGTCAGCGTTCGGGACTATCAGCGGTTGAAGGCGGCGCTCGATCGGCTCCAGTCCACCACCGTGGCGACCTCAATCCGCCAGTCCGCGGAAGGCCGCCGACATCGCTTCTCCTGGATCAACGAATGGCAGGAGCGCACCGACCCCGATGGAAAGCCGGCCGGGATCGAGCTGATCGTCCCTGACTGGTTCTATCGCGCCATCCTCGACGACGCGCTCGTGCTCACCATCGACCGGGCGTATTTCGATCTGACGGGCGGGCTCGATCGCTGGCTCTATCGCCTGGTGCGCAAGCATGGCGGCAAGCAACGCGATGGCTGGCGCTCGATGTCCGCCATCTCCACCAGAAGTCCGGCAGCCTCTCCCCGTTCAAGCGCTTTGCCTTCGAGCTGCGCGAGATCATCCGGCGCCAGCCCTGCCCGGCTACACGCTCTTCACCGAGGTCGAGATCGGTGGGCGCGTGCTGCTCGCCTTCGAGCCGGTGCCAGCCCGGGAGCCTGTGGAAAGCCTCGTGCTATCGGGAACCCGGACTATCGTGCCATCGGGAACCGCAGGCTCGTGCTATCAGGAACCCAAACAGGGCTTAAGTCATGGCAATCAAAGCCGAAATCGCGCCCTTAACTTAGAATCTAACTTAGAATCTAACTCTAAGGGAGGCGCGCGCGACGCAAACGACGTCGCCGACGGCCACCGCGAGACCTCATCCAAGCCGCTCTCAGCCCCTCCCGTCGATACGTCTTTCCGCAAATCCGGCTCTGCAGCTTCCAACGGCGTCGAGGCCCGGCGGGGAGAGTCGTCATGATCGTCGCGCTCCTCAATCAGAAGGGCGGCGTCGGCAAGACGACGTTCGCGCTGCATCTCGCTGGCGAATGGGCCGCTCGGGGAAAGCGCGTCACTCTGATCGACGCCGACCCGCAAGGCTCGGCGCTGGATTGGTCGCAGCAGCGCGCTCGCGAGGGGCTTCCGAGGCTCTTCGGTAACGTCGGCCTGGCACGCGACACGCTGCATCGCGAAGCGCCGGAGCTGGCGCGCGATGCCGACCACATCGTTATCGACGGGCCGCCTCGTGTCGCCGGGCTGATGCGCTCGGCGCTGCTCGCCGCCGATCTGGTGCTGATCCCAGTGCAACCCTCGCCCTTCGACGGCTGGGCCTCAGCCGAGATGCTGGCGCTGCTCGGCGAGGCGCGGATCTATCGCCCGCAGCTCGCCGCCCGCTTCGTGCTGAATCGCTGCGGCGCTCGCACCGTCATCGCCCGTGAGACGGCCGAGACGCTGGCCGATCACGATCCACCGCTGCTGGCGTCGACCGTCGGTCAGCGCGTTGCCTTTGCCGACGCCGCGCAATCCGGCCGGCTGGTTTCCGAGCTCGACCAAGACAGCCCCGCTGCCCGCGAGGTCGCCGCACTCTGCGACGAGATCGGGAGGATCGCGCCATGATCGAGCGGTCTGCCAAGCGCAGTTTCGCCGCGCGTCCCGCCGATCCCGAGAGCTGGATCAAGGCGCCTGATGCGCCCTCCCCGCGCGGATCGGCCGACGGCGGCTTCAGCGCCAGGCTGACCATCGACGTCACGCCGGACCTGCGCGGGCGCATCAAGATCACCGCCTTCCAGCGCAGCGTCACCGTCGCCGACATGTTGCGCGACCTTCTCGCGCGCGAATTCCCACCCGCCGACGGAGACCCCTCATGACCGGCAACGCGGCGCGCCACGCCCGCGGCCGTCCGCTGCCGGACGGCCCAGCGCCCTTCACCACGCTCGTCGACCTGACCTGGCGACAGAGACAGATCGAGCACTGGATCAGGTTCGGCGCCAAGAGCTACGAACAGATCCTCGACCGCCACCGCAGCGTCGTCGGCTTCGCGCCAAACAGCGTCTTCGCCTTCGTCCGCTGGGCCGCCAACGAGCACGGCACGATCATTTCGCGCATGGACATAGTCCGCGCGGTTCGTCGCGGCGAGCCGTTGCAGACGCTGCCCTTCGTGCGCCCCGGCGGTGAGATTCTCGTGAAGGCGGAATCCTGGCCGACCGTCGAACGCGTGCTTCAGCACATCGATGCGATCGAGGCGCTCGGCATCGAGCCCGCCGACGTCGACCCCGATCATTGGCGCCATCTCCACAACCGCCTGCGCGCCGGCGAGCCACCCTCCGCCTATACGCCCGCCCGCCACGAAGCCTGGCTGATGCGTCGGAGGGTCAGGCCATGATCCGCTCCGGATTGATCCTCTGGACCGCGCTCGGCGTGCTTGGCGTGAGCTATCCCGCCGTCACGCCGATGCCGGTCAAGCTGATCTGGAACGCATCCGCCAGCGCGCCGATCGGCTTCAATACGATCGAGCGCAGCGGCCCGTTCGCAGTCACAGATCTTGTCGCCGTCGACGCGCCCGAACCGCTCGCGACGTTCCTCGCCGAACGCGGCTATCTGCCGAAAGGCGTGCCGCTCCTGAAGCGCATTCTTGCGGTCGCCGGCCAGACCGTCTGCCGATCCGGCCTTGCGATCACCGTCGATGGCACCGAGGTCGGCGCGGCTCTCGAACGTGATCGCGCCGGTCGCGATCTGCCGGACTGGCAGGGCTGCAAGCGCATCGCGACCGGCGAGGCCTTCCTGATGAACGGCCATGTCCGCGACAGCCTCGACGGTCGCTATTTCGGCCTGACTTCCACCGACCAGATCATCGGCCGTGCGGTCCCCTTGTGGACCGACGAGGACGGCAACGGCCGCTTCCAATGGCGCTCGCCGACGCGATGAGCGCGCGCCCGCGCCGCGCCGCCCGCGCGGCCGGCTTCAACTCCACGGCACAGACAGGGAGCCCTTCCATGGCACAGATCGGTCATTTCTCGCGCACGCTGTCCGGCTATTCCGGGCGCATCCGTACGCTCTCGCTTGATCTCGAACTGACCTTCGTTCCGGTCGACGACATCGATGTCGAGAACGCGCCGGCTTACCGCATCCATCTCGGCGACGAAGACGGTCCGGAAGTCGGCGCGGGCTGGAAACACATGGGCGAGCGCGCCGGCGCATTCGTTTCCGTCGTGCTCGACGATCCTGTTTTCCGCCAGCCCATCCGCGCCCGCCTGTTCCAGTCGGACGAGGACGGCCGCGACTGGGGTCTGCACTGGACGCGCCAGAAGAAGCGCGGCGAGCAGGACTGACCATGGCCGATTTCTGCAGCCCCGACAGTTCCCGCGGGTGCGGCGTTTCCCGCTGCACCGCGCTCCTCCTCCTTTCCGGCCTGGCCCTCAGCATTGCGCCGAGCCTCGACGTCATGGCGCACGCGCGGTCGCCCGAACGTGCATCGGCGCGCCATGCCTTCGCCGATCAAATCGCCGAGGCATCGCAGCGCTTCGGCATTCCGCAGCGCTGGATTCTCGCCGTGCTCCAGGCAGAGAGCGCAGGCTCTGTGCGCGCCGTCTCGTCGGCCGGGGCGATGGGATTGATGCAGCTCATGCCCGCCACCTGGGCGGAACTTCGCGACCGCCATCGCCTCGGCCGCGATCCCTTTGCCCCCCGCGACAACCTCCTCGCCGGCACCGCCTATCTGCGCGAGATGTGGGACCGCTACGGCACTGTCGCCGCCATGCTCGCGGCCTACAATGCCGGTCCCGCCCGCTACGACGAGCACCGCGCGAAAGGTCGCCCGCTTCCAGCCGAAGCCCGTACCTATGTCGCTTTGCTCACCCCAGCTCTCGGCGCTGAGCGACCCTCGAAGGCCGCCTCATTGGTAGCGCCACCGTCCGATTGGCGCGAAGCGACGATCTTCGTTGCGCGCGACGACAACACGAGCGGCGCGGCGATCGCGCCACTGCATCGCTCCGCGACCGACGCATCGTCGCCCGTTCCGTCGCAAACCAATGTCGCCGCGAGACCGCAGCCGGAAGCACTTTTCGTGGCACGCAACGCGCCTGCACTGCGGCCATGAGCATCGGGAGCGGGTTTCGCATTGTGTCGGGCTCCAGCGCACCAGGGAGGGCACGGAGGCTGGAGCCAGGCGCCTCAACCGCTCGATGGCAGGATAAAAGGGCGCACCTTGCGCTTCGGTCGGACGGTTGTTTTTGCTCGGGATTTTGGCGCGCTCCGCACATTGCGGGCCTTCAGCGCAATGTGCGCCGCAACCCCAAGTCTTTGTCTCTGCGAGACATTTTGCACGTTGCGGAGCCGCGCCATGGCCGATGAGCGCGAGTTTCGTATTCGTCCTGGGCGCATCCGCTCGCCCCGCGCGCAAGCTGCGCGGCCCTTCATCGCGCAGGCGCTTGCCGCGGCGAAGAAAGCCGGCGGCGGCATCGCGCGATCGGGCCGGATCGTGCCCGGCAATCGCTCTAGCTTCGGTCATGGCCAGCGCGCCAGCATTCAGGCCAACCGGCTCATCACCGCGCGCTCGCGTGGCGCCGTCGTCAAAGCACGCGTCGTCAGGCATGCCGCGCGCACAGCGCCGCTTGGCGCACATCTCACTTATCTCCGCCGCGACGGCGTGACCCGCGACGGAGAGAAGGCGCGGCTGTTCGGTCCGGAAACGGAGAACGCGGATGCCGGCGCCTTCGCCGCGCGCTGCGAAGGCGATCGGCACCATTTCCGCTTCATCGTCTCGCCCGACGACGCGCCTGAGATGTCGGACCTCAAATCCTTCACCCGCGATCTCGCCAGGCAGATGGAAAAGGATCTGGCTACCCGCCTCGACTGGGTCGCGGTTGATCACTGGAACACCGAACATCCGCATGTCCATCTGATCGTGCGTGGCATTCGCGAGGACGGGCAGGACCTCGTCATCGCGCGCGACTACATCAAGGAAGGCATGCGCGATCGCGCGCGCGATCTCATCACCCAGGAACTTGGACCCCGCACCGATCTCGATATTCGCCGCACGCTCGAGCGTCAGATCGGCGCCGAGCGCTGGACCCAGCTTGACCGCCAGCTCGTGCGCGACGCGCGCGACACCGGCGTCATCGATCTCGCGCCGAGCGCTGATCGTCAGCCGGACGAATTCGCCATGTTGAAAATCGGCAGGCTGCGCAAGCTCGAAGCGCTTGGCCTTGCCGATCGGGTCGGACCTGGACAGTGGGTGATCGACGAGAAGGCCGAGGCGACGCTGCGCGAGCTCGGCGAACGCGGCGACATCATCAAGCGCATGCACCGGGCGCTGACGGAAGGTGGGATCGAGCGCGCCTCCGCTAGCTACGTGCTGGCCGGTGAGAGGCTCGACACGCCTGTTATCGGGCGGCTTATCGCGCGCGGCCTCGACGACGAGCTGAATGGCAGCGCCTATGCCGTGATCGACGGGGTGGATGGCCGCACCCACCACATCAAGCTCGCCGATCTCGACGCCGCCGGCGACGCGCCGGGCTCGATCGTCGAGCTGCGCAGGTTCGACGATGCGCGCGGCCAACGCCGCGTCGCACTCGCCGTGCGCTCCGACCTCGATCTGGGCGCACAGGTGACGGCATCCGGCGCGACCTGGCTCGACCGCCAGGCGACCGCCCGAGAGCCGTCGCCGCTGTCGGACGGCGGCTTCGGCGCCGAGGTCCGTCAGGCCCTGGAGCAGCGGGCCGATCATCTGGTCGCCGAGGGCCTCGCCGAGCGGCAGCGCGGCCGGATCGTCTTCGTCCGCAACCTGATCGCCACTCTGCGCCAGCGTGAGCTCGAGGCGCTCGGCGGAAAGGTCGCCGGCGAGACCGGCCTGCCGTTCAACAGGGCCGGAAGCGGCGAGTTTGTCGCCGGCACCTATCGCCAGCGCTTCGCGCTCGCCTCCGGCCGCTTCGCCATGGTCGACGACGGCCTTGGCTTCCAGCTCGTGCCTTGGTCGCCCTCGCTCGAAAAGCAGCTGGGGCGCCACGTCTCCGGCATCGCCCGCACCGACGGCGGCATCGACTGGAGCTTTGGCCGCAAGCGCGGCCTCGGCCTCTGATGATCACTGGAAGGACCCGGTATGTCCGCAACCAAGATCCTGTGGGGACAGATCCTCACCGTCTTCGCCATCGTGTTGATGACGACCTGGACTGCGACGCAATGGACCGCGTGGAGGCTCGGCTTCCAGGCACAGCTCGGCCCGCCCTGATTCGAGCTCGCCGGATGGCCGGTCTACTATCCGCCGGCCCTCTTCTGGTGGTGGTATTTCTACGAAGCCTATGCGCCGGGCATCTTTGTCGAAGGCGGGCTGATTGCCGTCTCCGGTGGCTTCCTGTCCATTGCCGTCGCGATCGGCATGTCCGTCTGGCGCGCACGGGAGGCCCAGAACGTCGAGACCTATGGTTCGGCGCGCTGGGCCGAGAAGAACGAGGTGAATGCCGCGGGGCTGCTCGGCCCCGACGGCGTCGTGCTCGGGCGCTATGAGCGCCACTATCTCCGACACGATGGACCTGAGCATGTGCTGTGCTTCGCGCCCACCCGTTCGGGCAAGGGCGTCGGCCTCGTCATTCCCTCGCTCCTGACCTGGCCGGGCAGTTCGATCGTTCACGATATCAAGGGCGTGAACTGGCAGCTAACCTCCGGCTTCCGCGCAAAGCATGGCCGCGTCCTGCTGTTCGATCCGACCAATGCGAAGTCTTCCGCTTACAATCCCTTGCTCGAGGTGCGTTGCGGCGAGTGGGAAGTCCGAGACGTCCAGAACATCGCCGACATCCTGGTCGATCCCGAAGGCAGCCTCGAAAAAGGAACCACTGGGAAAAGACCAGCCACGCTCTGCTGGTCGGCGCGATCCTCCATGTCCTCTACGCGGAGGAGGACAAGACGCTCGCCGGCGTCGCCGCCTTCCTCTCCGATCCGAAGCGGCCGATCGAATCCACCCTCGCTGCCATGATGAAGACCGCGCATCTCGGTGGTGCCGGTCCCCATCCGGTGATTGCCAGAGCGGCCCGCGAATTGCTCAACAAATCCGACAACGAGCGCTCGGGCGTGCTCTCCACCGCGATGTCCTTCCTCGGTCTCTACCGTGATCCGGTCGTCGCCGCGGTGACGCGGCGCTGCGACTGGCGCATCGCCGACATCGTCGGCGGCGAGCGGCCGGCGACGCTCTATCTCGTCGTGCCGCCCTCCGACATCAATCGGACCAAGCCGCTCATCCGCCTGATCCTCAACCAGATCGGCCGTCGCCTCACGGAGGACCTGAGCGCAGGCAGTGGCCGTCATAGGCTGCTCTTGATGCTCGACGAGTTTCCAGCGCTTGGCCGCCTCGACTTCTTCGAGAGCGCCTTGGCCTTCATGGCGGGCTACGGCCTCAAGAGTTTCCTGATCGCCCAGTCGCTCAATCAGATCGAGAAGGCCTACGGGCCGAACAATTCCATCCTCGACAACTGCCATGTCCGCGTCAGTTTCGCCACCAATGACGAGCGCACCGCCAAGCGCGTCTCCGATGCGCTCGGCACGGCGACCGAAATGAAGGCGATGAAGAACTATGCCGGCCACCGGCTGTCGCCCTGGCTCGGCCATCTCATGGTCTCGCGCTCGGAAACCGCCCGCCAGTTGCTGACCCCCGGCGAGATTATGCAGCTTCCGCCGGCCGACGAGATCGTCCTGGTCGCGGGCGTACCGCCGATCAGTGCGAAGAATCTCACGGCGAGGGGTTGACGCGTGAGGCGGCCTTGCGCCGGGCTACGTTTGCTAAATTTGCTAGGGAGTGAGCGTGAACGAATTGCAGAACGCTGTGTTGGGCTGCCGCACTCTGTTGGCATTCGCCTTTCCCATTACTGCTGCAACCGCCGCTGTGCCAAATATGACCTGTAAGGCAGAGAGGGGCGTGGCAGGGCCGGAGGGACGGCCGCATGAGGTGACCGATATTTTCCGGGTAGCAGATGGCCGGCTGTACCACCGATGGAGCGACCGAGAGGAGTACTTCTACAATCACATCGTGGAGGTCGAATTCAGGCGCTACGCGTCGGGCCACATGGTGTTCGTGATGGCCTATGACGGGCGCCGTAGCTACGTCGTGATTGCCGCGCCCACCGACTGGCGCGTCGTCTACCTAGACTGTAAACCCGCCTAGACCGAGCATTCACGGCGTGCTCGTCTTCAAGCAGCGCCGGATTCTCGCGGGCCCTTTATTTGTTTGGCCCACGCTCTACATGTCCCGACAGGGAGGAATCGGCATGAACGAGCTGAAAGTGGGCATCAAATACGGACGGCTCACGAAGCAGAGACGAAGCGCACCAGTTCGTCGTCGGTGATCAGCGTCAACGGCAGATCAAAGACCTCGCGCAGGCGCATGACAAGCGATTGTGCCCAGAGCGCATTCCACACCAGACCGGCGTGGTCATCAGCCAATACCGCATTGCTCGGCTCATCACCGATGGTGTTGGTGATACGCAGCTTCCCGCCTACGACAACCGCTCTATATTTCGGCATGCCGTCGGGCTCACGCATCCCCCAAAGGTTACGAAACCAGCCCCCAAGTCGAAGAAGCCGAGGCGAGCATCAGTGCTGGCCAACTCGCGCAATCGCGCGTTGAAGTCGTCAAAAGCGGTCTGAATGTTGGCGACGGCGACGGCAGAGCGGTATTTGCCGAACGCTCCAGGTTCATTCATCTCATTGTCCACGCCAACTAACAAAATGCGGGTGTCTGGATGCCTGGCATGGATCAATCTTACGGCGGCAGCGATCTGTTCCACGCAATGGGCCGCCGCAGCGCGGACCCTGGGCGCCTTGGGATCGCGCGCCTGGTCATCCAGTACCGCTGACCAATCATTGTTGCCGATGCGGATGACGACGACACCGCTGCGCCAGCGCCCGGGATCGTGGTCCATCAGTTCCACCAGCTGCGATACCTGACCAAGGCGCTGTAGCGCCCCTCCCATCAAACTGTTGCAGGAGGCGCCGGAACGGGCGAAATTATAAAGGTAATCCTCCTTTCTTGGCGTCCGGCCGGCCTGCAGCCCGATTGCGCTACGCAACCAGGCCACTTGGCCAGGCTGTCCCCACCGTACCCAAGGCCCCGGATTGAGCTCATTGCCGCGCAGGCGCGCCAACACCTCGGTCCACTGGAAGGTCCGGGCGCGAAAGGTACCGCCACGGTCGGCAGAACCCGGGGGAAAGCTCAGGCTGTCTTGATAGGAATGACTGCTGGAATCACCCATCACCGCCAGCGCAATCGTGGTGGGAGGCGAACTGTCGGCGGGCACGTCGCCGCCCCACAGAACCAGAATGGCCAGGCCAAAAGCAGCAAGCGCAGCTATCAGGCCAAGCGCTCGCGTCGGCCTGCGGACCGTGACGGTGGCCAAATCCGTTTTCATCTGTGTGAGGCCCGAGTTTCTTCCGTTTTGAAATGAGAGCGTTCTCCGACTGTCTTTTGCACTCAATTGTAACGTAACTCTGATCGGAAAACTCCGAGTGCGGTACGAAGCATTGGAGGGATAGAGTGCCCTTTTTGTCGCTGAATGACCCGATCGACGTAGCTCGTGCGCAGGCAGCAATGGGCGCCGCTTGGGATAAAGTTCGGGTTTCCCTCAATGACAACGCCAATGCCGGTTCATGGCGGATACCGTTGAAAAAGTCGGCGTTGCTGAGGTGGTGAAGTCCTGATTCAGTCGTCTTCGGATGGAGGACGACGCGATGATGGGCGAGCGGCAGATAGCGCAGGAGGCGCTGTTCTACGAGTTCAGCCTGGAGCGTCATGTTCCGGCTGATCACTGGGTGCGCGCCATCGATCGGTTTGTTGATCTCTCCGAGATCCGCACGCATCTGCGCCCGTTCTACAGCGAGATCGGCCGGCCTTCGGTCGATCCTGAACTGATGATCCGGATGCTGCTCATCGGCTATTGCTTCGGCATCCGCTCGGAGCGGCGCCTTTGCGAGGAAGTGCATCTGAACCTGGCCTATCGATGGTTCTGCCGGCTCGGGCTCGAAGGCGACGTCCCGGATCACTCGACCTTCGAAGAACCGGCATGGCCGCTTCCGGGACAGTGATCTCCTGCGCGAACTGTTCGAGACGACGGTTCGGCGCTGCATCGCGGAAGGGCTCGTCGGCGGCGAAGGCTTTGCGGTCGATGCCAGCCTGATCCGGGCCGACGCCAACAAGCAACGCTCGGCGGAAGCGTCCGAGCCGGTCGATTGGGACGATCTCGCCCGGACGCGCCGCTCTGTCCGCGAGTATCTCGACACCCTGGACGAAGCCGCCTGGGGCGCGGCCAGCGAGGCGAAGCCGAAGTTCGTCTCGCGCTCCGATCCGGCGGCGCAATGGACCGGAGCCCTGAAGGGCCACGCCTTCTTCGCTTACGCCACCAACTATCTGATCGACCTCGACCACGCCGTCATCGTCGATGTCGAGGCCAGTCGCGCCATCCGGCAGGCTTAAGGTCGGCTCGGCCCGAACCATGATTGAGCGAACCCAGGAACGCTTCGGCCTCTGGCCGGCCAGGCTCGCCGCCGATAGCGCCTACGGCTCGGCCGAGAACCTCGCCTGGCTGGTGCATGAGCGCGGGATCGAGCCGCATATCCCGGTCTTCGACAAATCCCAGCGCAGCGACGGCACCTTCAGCCGCTCCGACTTCGCCTATGACCACGCCCGGGATCTCTACATCTGCCCGGGCGGGAAGGAGCTCCATCAGTATCGCCGGCGCTTCGGCCTCAGTCGCGAGGGTGTCGATCCCGAGGGCTTCATGCGCTACCGCGCCAGCGAGTTCGATTGCGACGCCTGCTCGCTGAAGCCCCAGTGCTGCCCAAACACGCCACCCCGCAAAATCCTGCGCTCGATCCACGAGGGTGCCCGCGACATGGCCGGGGACATCGCGCAGACCGACGCCTATGTCACCTCGCGCCGCGAGCGAAAGAAGGTCGAGATGCTCTTCGCCCATCTCAAGCGCATCCTAAAGGTCGATCGGCTACGGCTGCGCGGACCGAACGGCGCCAGAGACGAGTTCCACCTCGCCGCCGCAGCCCAGAACCTCAGGAAGCTCGCAAAGCTCCTGCCGAACGGACCGCAGTTCAGGCTTGCGTGACGGAGCCAGGCTCCACGCCACTAAATCCGCTCCGCACCTGCACCGATCTCTGACCGACTTTTTCAACGACATCGGCCCATTGCGGACGTTCGGCATGTCCGCTTCCGGATGGTCCCAGTTTGGCGCGGGCAGGAGCGCGCCGGCAATTTTTCACGCTGCTTTACGCTGCTCCAGCTCGCTCCCAGGTGAATGGAACTCAGCGCTCCAGGAACATCCGGCTCGCATGGTCGGTGAACGGCTTGGTCAGGAACGAGAGCGCCTTGCGCTCTTCGGTGGTGATCATCACCTCGACCGGCATTCCCGGCAGGAGCTTGCGGTCGCCGAGCACCGCGATATCCCCTTCGATCTGGACCTCGGACGTATAGTAGTTTTGGCCGGTCGCGGCATCTTTGGTGGTGGCCGGCGAGACATGGCTGACCCTGCCGGGGATTTCGGGCGTCGTGTTGCGGTTGAAGGCTGAGAACCGCAGACGCGCGGCCTGACCGGTTTTGACCTGGTCGATATCAGCCGGTGCGATACGCACCTCGATCGTCAGCTTTACCCCGGCGGGAACGATGGTGGCGAGCCGCGCCGCCGGCGTGATGACGCCGCCGATGGTGAAGATCGTCATCTCGTTAACCGTCCCGGCGATTGGGGAGCGGATCTCGGTGCGTGACAGCCGGTCTTCGCCGGCGACGCGGCGGTCCTGCAACTCCGACAACTTGGCTTCGACCAGACGCAGTTCGCGCTGCGCCTCCGTCCGCGCGGTGTCGTTGATGGAGATGATCTGCAGCCGGGTTTCGCTGATGCGAAGCTTGGCACGCGCGAGCGTCGCCTCGATCTCGCCGCGCTCGCCGAGGAGCCGCGCCCATTCCCGGTTGACGTTGAAGACCTTGGAGCCGTCAATATAGCCCTTCTGGAAGAGCCCGAGAAATTTCGTACGCTCCATCTCGACGAGCCTGAGCTCCTCGGATTTGGCGACATGGCGCGCTTGAAGCCCCTTGATCTCCTCTCCTGACTGGACGATGCCGATCTCGAGCTGCTCCTTGCGGCTTTCCCGATTGGTTCGGTTCCCCTCGAACAGACGCGTCTCGCCCTTGATGATCTCAGCGGCCTCCTCGGAATAGGCGGCAAGAGGGGAAGGGAAATCGACCTTGTCGAGACCGTCACGCTCGGCGACCAGCCTGGCGCCGCGGGCAAGATGCTCCGCCAGCTGAGAGCGGACGATCGACAGCTCCGCGCGGGTCTGGACGTCCTCGAGCTGGAACAGAACCTGGCCCTCGCTGACGCTGTCGCCCTGCCTGACCGCGATCGACCGGATGATGCCGCCGTCGCGATGCTGCACCTCCTTGAGGTTCTGATCGACTTTGACCATTCCCTGACCGAGAACCGCGCCATTGAGATTGGCCGATACAGCCCAGCCGCCGAATCCGACCACGAGCAGCAACGCCAGCGCCATGCCGGAGACAATGTGCGGACCGAGGCTGAAATCGGCCCGCCCTTCGGCCGCGCGGGCGCTTTTCTGTGCCTTGGCGAGGAGCTTGGCGTCGAAATTTTGGGCATTCATGACACGAACCCTCCCGGCGCCATAGCGAGCGGCGACCACACCACGCCAGATCAGTAATAATACAATTTGTGAGCACCATAGATTTCGATCGAGAAATCCTTCTCGTCCTGCTGCGCGACGAAGACATCGACAAAGGTCCTGTCGTCCTCCCCGACCTTTTCGATGCGGAAGCGGAACGGGCGTCGGTCCTCGTCGGTGCCGTTATAGGTTTCGTTGAACGGATCGATCTCGGTGCCGCCGGCCTCGGCGTCGGAATGGACCTGATAGTGCTTGACGATGATGCGGTCGCCCTCCTCAAGATCGAGGATCTGGTGGATCAGGTCGTTATTGGCGGGAGCAGACACGTCGAACTCGAACCGGTCCTCGCCCTTGCCGCCCGTCACCGTCGCGCCCTTCGAGCCCACGATGAAGTGATCGTTTCCCTCGCCGCCAATCAGGGCTTCGAAATCGAGAACCGTGTCCTCCCCGATCTCGATGCCCACGGCCCTGTTCTCCGTCAGGTCGACGGTTACGCCATCGCTCGTCTGGGACAGATCGAGGGTGTCATGCCCCTCATCGCCATCGAGGCAATCGTCTTGCTGATCCGGTGATGCAATCACGATATCGTTGCCCGATCCCGCTCTGACCGTATCGCGGCCCACTCCTCCATCGAGGATATCGTTCCCCTTCCCGCCGTCGACGATGTCATCGCCCTCCGTGGCGTGGACAACGTCGTCGCCATCGCCGCCCTCGACCTTATCGTCGCCGGATCCGGCGAACACGACGTCATCCCCCTCGCCAGCGTCGACCGCGTCGTCGCCTTCCCCGGCTTTGACGACATCGTCCCCGTCCCCTGCATCGATCTCGTCGTCGCCCGTGCCGGCATCGATGACATCATCGCCATCGCCGCCCCGGGCCTCGTCGTTGCCGGCACCGGCGAGCAAGGTGTCGTTGCCTTCGCCGCCATCGGCCAGGTCGTCGCCATCCCCGGCATCGACGAGGTCGTCGCCCCGACGACCGACGAGAACGTCGTCACCAGCCCCGCCCGAAAGCGTGTCGTCACCGTCGCCCCCGTCCAGACGATCGTCCCCCGCCTCGCCGAAGAGGGTATCGTCGCCCTCCTCGCCGAACAGAAGGTCGGCTCCGGCACCCGCCCTCGCGACGTCGTCGCCCCCGCCGAGCCGCATGACATCGCGTCCGGCGCCGAGTTGAACAAGTTCGACGCCGGCGCCGCCAAGTACCGTATTGTTGCCATCAGCGGCACTGACGCGGTTCAGGCCGTTCCCGACAGAGATGATGTTATCGCCCGATCCACCGTCGATCTCGCCGTCGCCATCGCCGGTCGCGATGATGTCGTCGCCGGGACCGCCGGAGATAATGTTGTCGCCAGGGCCGCTGCGGATATGGTCGTTGCCCGGGCCGCCATGCAGCTCGTTGTCGCCGGCACCGCCGTCGATTGCATCGTCGCCGGCCTCGCCGAGGATCGTGTCGTTGCCGTCGCCGCCCGAGAGTTCGTCGTTCCCCAGGCCGCCGACGAGAAGGTCGTCGCCAGCTTCGCCGAACAGGCGGTCGTCGCCGTCCTCGCCGTAAAGGCGGTCATTGCCGGCGCCACCGAAAAGGACGTCCATGCCGGTGCCGCCATAGACGACGTCGTTACCGGCGCCGGCGTAGACGATATCGTTGCCGGCACCCGCTATGATGTGGTCGTCGCCCGCGCCGCCATGCACGATGTCGTTGCCGGCCCGCGCATCGACGGTGTCGTTCCCATCGCCGGCCCTGATCAGGTCGGCGCAGTCCGTGCCGGTGAGCACGTCGTCGCCGGCGGTGCCGTTCAGCTCCAGGACTTCGACCACCCGGAGCAACGCGACTTGCGAGACGGTCGCGATGCCATCGGTCACGCCGTAGCTCACGGAGACGGGGCCGTAATATCCGGCGGCCGGCCGGTATTGCCAACCGCCTTCGGCCAGTTCGATCGTGCCCGACGACACCTGCAGGTTGCGGACCGTCAGCGGATCGGCGTCGGCATCCGACGCGCCCACAAGCAACCCCGCCGCTGTCAGTAGCATCGTCTGACAGGCACCGATCTCGCCAAGCTGGACCGATCTCGCCAGGCGTGGGGATCTGTTACGGGCCGTCGGATCCTGCGGTCCAACCGGATCGGGATCGAGCCCGTCAGGAGGATCATGCGGTTTGGGAACGACGATCACCGGGTTGAAAGGCGCCACGACGACCGGCGGCCGCGCCCCGCCCCCTCGATCGGGACAAGATGGGGGCTGCTCGACACGCGCGCGCCACCGATCGTCTGCGAGCCCTCCGCGGTAAAACGGTTGTCGTTGCTGACCCGGTCCATGCCGAATGCGATAGTTTCGCGCACGAAGGGCTGCAGGGGCAGCTGCTCATAGTCGATCGGCGGCGAGTCGATGCCGAGGAAATCCGCCAGCCCCGGCACCGGATCGCTCGCCGCGCCCGAGCCGGGTTCGTTCTTCTCCTCGGGAATCGAACCGGTTTCGTCCAGGTCGCCCTGCGGCTCCACCTCACCGACCGGCTGGGGCGCGGCCCCACTGTCAACCGGGCCTGGCTCCGGTTCGGCCTGTGTCGAGGTCAGCGAGCGCAGATAGGCGGCGACCGCCAGAACGATCACCACGAGAGCGGCCGGCCAGCGTGACGGCGCGGGCTCTTCCTGCGCCTTCCGGTAAATCTCCTCGGCCGAGGGTGCGGAGTTCTGAGCGGGCTTGAGCGCCTTGACCTCGATCATGCTGTCACTCTCCTGAGCGAGCCGGCGCCCGCATCGATCTCGCTGGCGGCGGGCAGGCGTGGTTCGACCGGAACATCGGTCCCGCCGGGTGCGGGCTGCCTCTGCACGGGGTTGAGGATGGTGTCCCTGGGACCGAAGCCGGTAAGCTTGCCGCCCTGCACGACGCCGAGGAGATCGACCGCGACCAGTGCGCTCGGCCGGTGGGCGACGATGATCGCTATGCCGCCGCGCGCCTTGATGCCTTCTATCGCCCTCGTCAGGGCTGCCTCGCCCTCACTGTCGAGATTGGAGTTCGGCTCGTCCAGCACGACCAGGAAGGGATTGCCGTAGAGCGCGCGGGCCAGGCCAATGCGCTGGCGCTGGCCGGCCGAAAGCGCGGTGCCCTGCGGGCCGAGCTGCGTCTGATACCCTTCCGGCAGCTTCACGATCATGTCGTGGATGCCGGCTGCGGTCGCTGCGGCCACGATGGCCGCCGGGTCGAGATCGGGCGCAAGCCGCGAGATGTTATCGCCGATGCTTGCGTCGAGCAGGCTCACCTCCTGCGGCAGATAGCCGAAATGGCGGCCAATCGCATCCTCGGGCCACTGCTCCAGATTCGCGCCGTCGAGCCGAACCGAGCCGCGCAGGCACGGCCAGATGCCGGTGAGCGCGCGAACCAGGGTGGTCTTGCCGCCGCCGCTGAGGCCGATGATGCCAAGTGCCTTGCCCGCGGTCAGCTCGAAACTGACCTCGCTCAGCAGCACCTGGCCGGATCCCGGCGCGGCGACCGTGATGCGATCGACCCCGAGGGATCGGTGCGGTGCGGGCAGCTCCATCGGCTCGACCGCCTTGCTCAGCGCCACCACGGTCTCGCCCAGCCGCCCGAAGGCGAGGCGCGCGGCGACGAAGGATTTCCAGTTGCCGATCGCCTGATCCACTGGCGCGAGCGCCCGCGCAGAGGCGACCGACGCGGCGATGATCGCGCCCGCGGAAAGCTCGCCCTTTATGGTGAGGAAGGCGCCGAGGCCGAGGGTCGCCGATTGCAGGATCATGCGCAGGACGCGCGCGACCGCTCCGAAGGTCCCGCCGAGATCGCTGGAACTGGTCTGCAGCGCCAGATGCTCGCGATTCAAACGGTCGAAGCGTGCCACCGCGCGGCCGGAGAAGCCCATGGCCCGCACGACCTCGGCGTTGCGGGCATGGGTCTCGGCCATCGCATTGCGGGCGATCGCAGCCTGGCGCGAGCTGTTGCTCAGCCTCCGCGCCAGAATCTCGCTCAGGAGCGTCAGCAGGGTCAGCACCACGGCGCCGGCCAATGTCAACGCGCCCAGCCAAGGATGCAGGAAATACACGAAGGCCAGATAGAGCGGGATCCAGGGCAGGTCGAACAGGGTCGCCGGCCCTTGGCTGCCGAGAAAGCCGCGCACCGTGTCGACGTCGCGGCCGCGCTCGAGTGCCTCCGTGCTGGAGAAGCCGAAACGCGGCATATCGAGCGCGACGCGATGGGCGAGCGGCGCGATATCCTTATCGAGGCGCGCGCCGATCCGGATCAGGACCTGCGACCGGACAATGTCGAAGCCGCCCTGGAATAGATACAGGCCGATTGCGAGCACGGAGAGGGCGGCGAGCGTCTGGATACTGCCGCTGGTCAACGCGCGGTCATAGACCTGCAGCATATAGAACGAGCCGGTCAGCGCGAGGATGTTGATCAAGCCGGAGATCAGGAACAGGAACAGTGCGACCTGGCGGAAATCCCGGGTCAGCACGGCTCCGTCGCGTTTGCGGGCTTCGGTGAGACGGGCAGAGGAGGCCATGGCGGCGCGCCCTTGATCTTAGCGGTGACGGAAAGTGGAGAAGGCGGGCGGACCACGCGGCCCGCCCGCCGGCCTTCGTTCGCATTCACAAGACGAAGTTGTTTGCGGTCAGGTTGTGGCTGCCCTTCAGCTCGATGCGGAACTCCTCCGCCGCGTCGCCGCTGACATTGCCGCTCACGATCGTGTAGGCGACGCCGTCCCGCTCCTCATAGGACACCATCAATTGTGCCGCCGCAGTGAAGGCGGACCCATTGAAGAGCGTGAAGTTCTGGTTGCCCGCCACTGCACCATTAGCATCGATGCCGGACAGATCGACGAGGTCTCCGGGTTGGAAGTCGAGGATGGTATCGCCATCCGCGCTCTCGACATCGGAGAAGCGGAAGACGTCATCGCCGGCGCCGCCCTCCATCACGTTCACCGCGTGACCTGCGGTGATCGTGTCGTTCCCGGAGCCGGTCGCGACGTTCTCGATGTGCCACAGCGTGTCACTGCCGCTCGGGCTGCTAACGGCGCTGCCGCGCCCCAACATGCCGTTGCCGAGATCCACCGTCAGATTGGCGCTGATCGCCGACAGGTCGAGCGTGTCGACACCGTTGCCGCCGTCGATCTCGTCGCCGTAGTAGGTATCGTTGCCGTCGCCCACCTCGCCGACGAACAGGTCGTTGCCGGCCCCGCCGAAGGCAGCGTCATCGCCTGCTCCGGCATTGATGACGTCGTTGCCGCCCTGGCCGAAGAGACGGTCGGCTCCAGCCTCGCCATGGATCAGGTCGTTATCCGCTCCGGCGAAGACATGGTCGTCGCCCGAGCCGCCATGGACCGTATCGCGACCCGCGCCTCCCTCGACGAAATCGGCGCCATCGCCGCCGGAGATCGCATCGTCCCCGGCTTCGCCGACGAGGACATCGTCACCGGCCAGGCCGATGATGCTGTCGCCGCCGCTCGTGCCGAGCAGGACATCGCCCGAGGCCGTCCCGACCCGGACGTTGCTGCCACCCGTCGGCGTGGGAGCCGGCGTGCCCGCCTCGTCGTCGTCGTCATCGTCGCAATCATCATGGTGGTCGTGGTCGTCCTCGTCGTCGTCATCCTCGTCGTCCTCACCGACCTGCGGACTGTCGCCGACGGTCGTGTAAGTGATGCTGCTCTCGCCGTTGGTCAGCGTGGTGACGCCGTTCGCATCGGTCGTGCTCTCGTAGTCTGCCAGCGTCGCGCCGTTTGGCAGCTCGATCACATCCTCCGGACGCAGCGCGCCGATGATGGTGTCGTTGCCGCCGTTTGAGCGGAACACGATGCGATGGGCCGAAGACAAGGCCGAGATGTCGATCGTGTCGTCGCCGGCATTGCCGTCGATCGTGATCGTGTTGAGGCGCAGGCTCGTGGTCGAGAAGTCGCCGATGATCTCGAAGTTGTCGTTGCCGGCGCCTCCGGCAGACCCCGAAGGATCGGTGCCGTTGATCCGGATTTCTTCGATCTCGCTGAGTTCGGCGATCACCGAAGCGGCATCGGTGCCGTTGCGGGTAACGACGATCTCGGTGGCCGCCAGCAGCACCGCTGCCGGATTGAGCGCCGCGAATGCGGCCTTCGTGTAGATGCGGTAGGTTTCGGCCGAGGCATTGCCCACGATCGAGAAGGTATCGCCGGCCGCCCCTTCGGTGCCGCCATTGACCACATCCTTGCCATCGGTCGGCGCCGCCGCATTGGCGTTCCAGACGACGGTGTCGTCGCCGGCATCACCGTTGATGGTATCGACCCCGCTATTGGGACCGAGCGCCACCACCAGATTGTCGATGTGGAAACTCTCGCCGGCTTCGAACCCACCTGCCGAGACAAAGCGGATCGCCGTATGGGCCGGGTTGAGAGGCGCCGAGAAAGTGTTGGTGCCGGTGCCGCCCAGGGCCATCCCAAGCGTTTCCCAGTTCGTGCCGTTCAACGCCTGGACGGTGACCGTCTCGCCGGCATCCAGACCGATCGACTGGTAGTCGAAGGAGAGCGTCGGTGCGGTTGCGCCGTTGAGGTTGATCGCCCGCTGGATGGTGTCGTTGTTGTCGGTGCCCGCGGCAAATGTCAGTCGACCGCCGGTGATGAGGATATCGCCGCTGCCGGCCGCGTCATTGTCGCCGGTTTCGTCCCAACCAGCGGCAAAGGCGAAGTTGCCATTATTGTTGGTGTAGGAAACGGTACCGAAGTTATCGACCATGCTGCCGGTCGTCGCCGAGACACCGCCCGAGAGCGTGTCGTTGCCGTCCCCGCCATTGAGCGTATCGGCTCCTTCATCACCATTGATGACGTCGTCGCCGCCGGCACCGCTCAGGGTGTCGTTGCCGCCGAGGCCACTGATGGTATTGGCTGCCGCATTGCCAGTGATAATGTTTGCGGCGGCCGTGGGGGTGCCGAAGTTGGCCGGAGCCGCTGCGGCGAGCGTGAAGTCCGACTGATCGACATTGGCGTTGGTGATGCCATTGAGCGTGATCGTGCCCTGTATCGCGGAAGCAGCACCATTTTCACGGATGGTGATGACGGTGTTGCCGGCGACCGTCGATTCAAACACCCGGTTGGCAAAGGTCAGTGCCGTTACGCCCAGACCGCTGAGGTCGATGCGGTCCTGGGTAGCGGGAGTGCCGCCGGCCGCATCGAAGCTGGCGATCGTGTCATTGCCGAAATTGGTAGCGTTGTAGACGATGGTATTGACCCCGCCACCCACATCGATGGTGTCGTTGCCGGCGCCACCGATGATCGTGTCATTGTCGTCGCCGCCATTGAGCGTGTCGTTGCCGTCGCCGCCGTCGAGCACGTCATTGCCGTCATTGCCGGTCAGCGTGTCGTTGTTGGCACCGCCAAAGAGCTGGTTGGCCGAACCATTGCCGACAAGGACGTTGATGGCAGCATTGCCCGTGCCGTTGATGGCGTCGCCACCCGTAAGCGTCAAGTTTTCAAGGCCCGCCGACAGCGTGTAGCTGATCGAGGACTGGACGGTATCGACATCGGCCGGCAGGCCAGTGCCCTCATTGACCACGTCGCCGACATCGTCGACGACATAGGTGTCATTGCCCTCGCCGCCGATCATGGTGTCGGCACCGAGGCCACCCCGGAGGATGTCGATGCCGCCGAGCCCGCTCAGCGTATCGTTAAGGTCGCCGCCGGTGATGTCATTGTTGCCGGCATTGCCGGTACCGACAAAGACGTCGGCATCGCCGCCCCGATAGACGAGGTTTTCGACATTGGCCATGGCCGCCAGGGACAGTTCGGCCATGAAGGTTTCGACCGTATCCGTACCTTCCCCGGCAGCTTCCACCACCACGTCGAGCAGGTCGTCGACGCCATAGGTGTCATTGCCGAGGCCGCCGACGAGCGTGTCGCCGCCGCCCGCCCCGACGAGGTCGAGAACATCCGGATCGCCGGTATCGCGGGCATCGAGGTCGTCATTGCCCGCGCCGCCGACGAGGAGGTCGTCGCCGAGGCCGCCGACGAGATCGTCATTGTCGCCGCCGCCGAAGATCAGGTCATTGCCGAGACCGCCGGTAATGGCGTCATTGTCCCCGTCCTCGCCGGCGATGAAATTATTGGCGGTGGAGGCCGCGAGGCTGACGGTGCGCGTCCCGCCGGTCGGATCTGCCCGGCTGACGGCATAGTCGCCGAGCAGCTGGTAGCCATTGAAGAATGCGCCATTGAAGTTGATGAGCTCGATGCCCGTCTCCGCAGTGGTGCCGCTATGGTGGCCATTCACGGTGATGGACTGCTGCGTTCCGGTAGGCAGCGTGTAGTTGATCACCAGATTGCCGTTCGCGGTGCCCGTATTGCTGTCGAAAGCATTGAGCGCATTGATGGTCAGGATTGGCAGGCCATCGATGTCAAAGCCAGTGCCGGGCGCAAGGATCGAGATCTTGTCTGCCGTGCCTGCGCCCACGCCGCCGGCTTCGTTGATGACGTCATTGCCGTCACCGAGGCCGAACGAATAGGTGTCGTTGCCCAGGCCACCATTGAGCGTGTCGCCGGCAACCGCACCGCTGCCGACAGTGGTGCGGGTGATGGCGAGGTTGTCGATCGAAACAAACTCGGTGGCCTCCAGCGTGTTGACCTCAAAGCGGATCGCCGCGTTTGCCGTGAACGGGCCCGTGCCAAAGAGAGTGAGGTCGATATTGCGCGCTGTCAGGGATGACGTGCTGTTGATGGTGTCGACCAGGACGAAGTCGGTACCGTTGCGCGAGAAGTAGACGGTGACGGCGTCATTGTCGGCCCCACCATCAAGGTTGTTGCGAGCGACCGTGTAGGAGAGCGTCGACTCAGTCGCATTGGCGAGATTGACGGTACGCTGGATCTGGGCGCCGTCCCCGGCATTGAACCGCAGGGCGTCCTGGCCATCGTCCAGTCGAATCTGGCCAGCGGTCGGGCTGCCATTGGGCAGGTTGCCATCGTTGGCTTCCACCCAGCTCGACGTCCAGGCTGTGGTGCCGTTGGAGTTGTTGAACTGGCTGGAATTGAAGTTGTCCTGAAAGGTCACGGTCGTCACGGCAGCGACCGCGCCATCGGCGCCGCCCACCAGGATATCATTGCCGCCATTGCCGTTGAGAACGTCGGAACCGGCAAGGCCGAGGATCAGGTCGTCGGCCGCCGTTCCGTTGAGCACGGGCTGGTTGAGCGGAGCCGCACCCTGCGGGGCAAGGCCATTGTCGCTATAGGGCGTGCCCACGATGATGTTGAGCGCGCCGCCGCCGGCGAATTCCACCTTTTCGATGTTGCGCAGCTTGTCGGTGCCATCGAGCGAGTCTTCGACGGCATGCGAAACGACGATCTGCCCATCCGCCGTGGCTGAGAAGGCATATTCGCCGCGGGCGCCCTGGAACCGCGCGATGTCCACGTCGCCGCTCGTCGTGTCCGTCTTGATCGTACGGACGATGCCGAGTTGGCCGGGATTGATCGAGCCGTTGAACATGCTCGCGGCCAGCGTCGTCATGCTGTTGTGATAGGCGATCGGCGTGCCGGTCCGCTCGGTGGTCGCATAGACGGCGATCTGCACGTCAAGCCACTTGTCGCCGTCGATGATGTCATCGCCGGCATTGCCCTGGATGATGTCGCTGCCGTCGCCGCCGAGGATGATGTCGCCGGCATTGAAGACAACGGTGCCAGCCGCCATTGCGGTGACCTGGGCAGGAGTGAGACCCAGGACTTCGGCAAGGCCGGCGATCAGCGCCAGGCTTTCCTTGGTCAACTGGCTGCCCCGATAGCCTTCCTGGCCGGTCGTTCCGTCAGGGGCATTGGGGTCGAAGGGCAGGCGTTCCGAGCCCAGGGCATTGGAGCCGCCGAGCACGTCGTTGAATTTCGAGCCCGACAAACCTTCCATGGATGCATATTCATCGAGGGCGGCATTCGCCGGCAGCGTCGGGGCTTCGTCGAAGATAATGGGCCGCGACAGGTCGGCATTGACGCCGAAAGTGCTGTCCTTGTAGGTCGCCCAGTCATAGCCCGACATGCCGGCCATTTTGCCGCGGCCGGTGCTGCCCACCATGATGTCGTCGCCGCCTTCGCCGATGAATTCGTCGAAGCCGCCATCGCCGAGGAACACGTCGTGTCCGTCGACGCTGTCATGGGCGAAGATCTCGTCGAAATTGTCGCCGGGGGCGCCGTCGAAGGTGCCGGTTTCGATCCAGTCGTCACCCTCGTTGCCGAGAATGCGTTCGGCATTGCGGTTGCCATAGATGAAGTCGTTGCCGGTGCCGGCGAACACTTCCGAGCCCATGTCGGTGCCGAGGAAGATGAAGTCCTGGCCCTCATTGCCCATGACGAGGTCGAGGCCCGGGCCGGCATGCACGACGTCATTGCCCTTGCCGGCCTTGATGTTGTCGTCGCCGCCCATGTCCTTGATGATGTCGTCGCCGTCACCACCATTGAGGATGTCGTTGCCGAAACCGCCTTCGATGATGTCGTTGCCGCCGTCGCCATAGACGGTATCGTCGCCGATGCCGGCAATCAGGACGTCATTGCCCGAGGGATTGAACGTATTGCCCGGATCGGTTCCGCCGAGCACGACGTGGTCGCTGCCATTGTATTTGAGATAGTTGGTGTCAGTCCCTGCCGTCGCCGGATTGTTGCGGACGACCAGTTGGGTCAGGATGCCGGTACCGGTCGGGTCAATGCCCAGATTGTCGGCGCTCTCGTCGACATCGGTCGTCAGAGGATTGTCTTCGACAATGCCGTCGGCGCCCCCGCTTTCACCCAGGCCCGGATTGTACTGCCGGCGCTGGTCGATCTCGAGGATGAGGCCGGGCGTCGAGAACACGTCGGACGGCAGGTGCGTCGCGTCGGTATTGCGCATCATCATGGCGGCGAAGGAATTGTTCTCCATTTCGCCGAAGAGATGCAGGCCATCGAGGCGCTGCAGGTAGTAGAAACGGTCCCCGCTCTGCAGCAGTTCCATCTGCGCTTCGAAGACGAAGTTGAAGGTGGCGCCGAGCATGCCGCCGAATGGCATGATCTTTTCGGCAAGGCCGCCGATCCAGAGATCGATATTCTCCAGGCCGCCCAGGTTCGCGGCATAGATGCCGGTGCCGTTGAGGAATGCCTCCGCATCGGTCGGCATGACGAAGGTCGGATCAGCGGCGAATTTGCCGAAGGGCGTGCCGAAGATCAGTGTCATCGCGGCGGCGCGCTTGCCTTCGGCCGTCGCTTCGCCGGTGATCAGCGAATGCGTGCCGTAGGCCGCCACGAAGTTGATGATCGAGGCTTCGTGCTTGAGGTTGCCCGCAAAGTCAATCCAGCTCGTATAGGGCGTCAGGAGGGCATCCTGGTTGGTCATCTCGAAGAAGGTGCGGCGCGCTTCATTGAGCGAGGGCACGCCGACGTCACGGCCACGGGCGAGGTTGATGGTGGCAAGATCGAGCGGCAGGCCGAGCAGGTTGTTGCGCAGCGCGCTGGTGACGAACTCGTCGATCTCGTTGCCGACCTGGCGGGTCATGCCGCGGATGACGCACCCGCTGCAATGCCGTCGTCGACGCCATCGGTGCTGGTAAAGGCCGTGGGATTGAGGAAGCCCTGGATCAGGCTGATGTGGTTGGGATTGAAGTTCGGGTCGAACTGGTCGATCGACTCGGTCAGCATGGAGTGGCCGAAGCGATACACCACATGCGCGAACTCGGCGAAGATCGTCGGGTCCATCATGGTGTCGAAGCCATCGGGCACCAGGAACACGTTGATGTTGGGCTGGACCTTTCGGGCGAATTCTTCGAACACCAGGTGCTGGTATTGCATTTCGGTGCCGAACTTGGCCGCCTGAAAGATGCGTTCGCCATCCCAGGTGAAGCTGTCGAGCAGGGCCTTAAGGGCCACGGCGTTGGTCGGCAGTGTCGCCGGCAGGGCATTCAGCTGCGCTTGAGTGATATCGACCACGAGCCATTCATTGATGAAGGCCAGATCCCTGGTCTCGAGTACCGTCGCCTTGGTGTGTTCGGCAAGGCGGTTGTGCTCGGCATGGAACACGTGGTGGACGGCGGTCAGGCCGATGTTTTCATTGGCGCGGCCATCGCCGGCCACGAAGTGAGCATCGAGCAGTTCGTCGTCATAAGACCCGTCTTCCGCCGGCCCGTTGTCGGGATTGCCGAGGCCGATGGTGATGTCGCCGTCGGCAAGGCCGGTCGGCACCGCGTTGTGGGCGATGTCGGCCAGGAAGGCATGGTTGGTGCGGATCGCCTCGGTCGGAATCGCCGGGGCGACGACGCCAAACAGGTTGGATGGATCGACCGGATTGGCAGGATAGCCCTCGACGACAAGGTCGTCGTCGGTGTTCGGGATGCCGTCGGGGCCAATGCCGTAGATGATCTGCGGATAGCCGTTGTCGCCGGGAATGAAATTCCCATAGGGGTCGGTGCGCAGCAGGGGCACCTTACCGACATCGTTGTCGGTCAATTGGATGCCGAGCAGGGTCGCAGCCTGAGCCTTCACCTCGCCCCAGGTGGCCATACCGCCATTTGCACCCTCGATCAGATTGCCGGTCGAAACCGGGCCGCCGGCGGTCGCTGCATATTGGCGCAGGAAGACCTGGTGCGAGGGGTGCGACGTGTAGGTCTGGTTCTGGTCGACATAGGAGGTGGTGGTGTTGACGGGGCGGACATTGTCCGCGCTCTCGTCGATTGTGGTACTGGGATTGTCGACCATGATGCCGTCGGGGCCAGGTCCGACGGTTGCACGGGTCAGCACCATAAAATTGGTGTTGCTCCCTTCGACATAGAGCGGATCATCGGGGCTGAGCGGAATCATCACAGTGCCGCTGCCGCCCTTGTTCACGAGATCAAGGCCATGATCGAAGAACTGGCCGAACAGGGTGAACCAGGAGTTGAAGGGGGCCGACAGGCCCTCGTCCGGCGCAAAATTGGGAATATGGACGTTGATCCCGTCGAGCGTGATGCCGTTTGCCGCCAGTAGCGGGAAGAGGCCATTGCCCGGTTCAGGCCCGGCGGCAGCCTCGATACCCGCCCAGGCGGCATCGAGCGCCAGCCTTGCCGCCGCGGCGGCGTCCTGCAGGGGGACATTGTCGGGGCTTGCGGCGGCGGCGGCCGCAGCGGAGGCCTCGGTCCGTGCGGCTTGCTCGTAAATCTTGAAGAGCGGCTTGAGCGGCACATAGAGCGCCGCAATCTGGCCTGTGATCACCATGCCGGGATCGTCGACACCGGCATTCTGCAGCGCCGTCAGGATGGCGGCCGGATTGGCAAGGGTCTGGTCGACGAGCAGGTTGCTGATCACTCGCAAAGTGGGGTCGATGACATCGCCCGGGTTGGCAAAGGTGCCCGGTCCATCCACGTCATTGCCCGGCGTATAGGGCATGGAGACTGGCATGGTGGGTGCCGGTCCTCCCGGACCATCAGGGTCCATCATCACGGTGACCGTGCGGAAGGTCGGATTCATCAGCTCGTTGAACGGCGTATCGGAGGCACCCCACTTTTCCTGTCCGGGAAGCAGGTGGTTGTAGGAGCCGTCGACGGTGCGAAGCCCCCAGGAAAGGTTGTAGGTCGGGATCGAGCCACCAGGTCCAAAAAGCGGCTTTGCCGGGTTGCCCGGATCGCCGGTCGAGATGCCCTGCCGGAACGCAGCGTCAGCCTCGGCGATCTTGATCTGCTTAAGGATGAAGTCCAGATCGCTCTTGATATAGGTTACCATGGTACTTACCCCCAATGTTATGAACACCAAGCGCAACTTCGCGTGATCTGCGTTTTAACAGGGCATCAACGCTGCTTTTTGCTCGAACTAAGCCCCGATTGGCTCGGAGCAGAACGAATAGATCGCAATGCGACGCTCATGATCTCAGCGAGGATCATTGTACTGGGGCGCGTTTGTTCATAGATCGGAAGGTCCAGCCAAAGAGTGAGACTTTGGTCCGTATTCCCAGGCGACCTTTTTCGGCACGATGCGAAGATCGGTAAGTTCGACAACACGTCATGTTGCGCTGCGAAATCACAATCGCAATCGCAATAAATCGCGCCCCGAAACATGATTACGACGCCATGTCAGGTCTCTGCCGGGCAAACGGCATCAATGCTGTCGTCCGCATGTCGCCATTTCATTCCGATTTGTTGTAGATTTCGTCCCACATTCGCTGGGTGAGTGATTGTCAGGTACGGCCACAAAATGGATCAGGGATGGGCAAGCCTACTGATGGAAAGCTCGAAAAAAACCCGGTGACCGTAGAAGGACGCGGGCAAGCGGTCTCCAGTCTTCAAAAGCTTGCGCGCTGGCTGGCGGTGCTGAGCCCATTTGTGAAGCCTTGGCGCGCCCTCAGCTTGGAGCGCAAATTCTTGCTCACTGCCACCCTCGCCATCGTGTTATCGATGGTGACGTTGGGTTACTGGGTCGAAAAGCGAATCCGCGTCGGTTGGATTCAGGGCATGGCGGAGACAGGCGCTCTCTATCTCGAGGGCTTTCTGGCGCATCATGTCCAGACGCTCGAAAATTCCCGGATACTGCCCGCAGAGAGCCAAACCGAGATCCAAAATCTGTTGTCCAATACCCGCCTTGGCAATCGGGTTGCGATTATAAAGATCTGGGACCTCGACGGAAATCTTATATACAGCACTAACAATTCAGATTCACATGAAAAGCTTCATAGCGGCTACATCGATCGCATTAAAGACGGGCAAGTCGTTGTTGATGATGATACGGACGACCATATTTCAGAACTCAAGTCGCTTAAAATTACTCCGAGACTGATTGAAATTTACGCTCCTATATACAAAATGAATTCGAATAACATAATAGCTATCGGCGAATTCTATGAGTATGATAAATTTCTGAGAAGTGAGATTAATAGCGTCAAATACGGTACCTGGTTCCTGATATTCAATGTTTCAATTATAATTATTGTACTTTTACGTATAATCGTGAGTAAAACCGGAAAAACCATTGGTGATCAACAAGAGTTGCTGGAATCCAATTTTGCCCGCGCGGCCGAATTGGCAAAGCGAAACAACGTCCTGCGACGCGCGGCAGACCGCGCTCGGCTCAATGCGACGATCTTGAACGAGACATATCTCGCCAGTATTGGGGCGGATATCCATGACGGGCCTATCCAGGTGCTCAGCCTGATGATGCTCAAACTGCCGAATGCAAAGGCGAATGCAACTCAACCTGACGAACTGGGCATTGTGCGGAAGGATCTGGAGCCGCTGATCCAGCAAACGCTTGCAGATCTGCGTAATCTCTCCGCTGGGCTGGTGCTTCCGGAGGTCGAGAATTTGTCCCCGATGGAGACGATCGACCTGGCGATCACGCGGCACGAACATCAGACCGGAACCATGGTCCTGCGCGATCTCGAGGATTTACCCGAGCGCGTCTCGCGCGCCATCCGGGTCTGCGCTTATCGCGTGGTTCAGGAGGCCCTCAACAATTCCTTCAAACATGCGGGAGGCCAAGGGCAGCGGGTGTCCGCGCGGCTCAACGGCAAGATGCTGGAGATCGTGGTTACCGATATCGGCATGGCGCCGACGTTGCAGCGCCACCATCCCGCGCGCAGCGCGAAGCTCGGGCTGCAAGGCATGGACAGCCGCGTCAGGGCACTCCGGGGCAGCCTGACCATCGCGCGGCTGGTCAACGGCGGGACCGAAGTTCGAGCGACTCTACCGGTGCGTTCCTGATACCGGCTTATATCGACTTCTGCGGCCGCGGCGAAACGCGCATGCCCTCGAAAGCTGCGGGATTGAGCCGCTGTGCTGCGATCACCACTTCCAACCTGTTGCGTGCCTTCAGCTTCTGCATGAGAAGCGTCATATAGCCCTTCACGGTCTTCTCGCTGAGGGATAAGGCGCTGGCAATTTCTCGGTTCTGCTTGCCGCACAAAAGCAGCCTGACGATCTGATCCTCCCGAACGCTGAGCTTCGCGCTCTGCGCTGCCTGTCTGTCCAGCGCTTTACCGTGCAAGGCGCTGATCACTTTTGCGGCAAAGCAGGGAGTAATGTAAATCTCGCCCCGACACGTCATCTCGATGGCCTTGATCAGGTCATCGGCGCTGCTGCCTTTCAAGACATAGCCTTTGGCGCCCGCCTCGAGAGCTTGAACGGCATGGTCAGTGTTCGTCGAGGCCGTAAATACGACAATCTTCATGTCAGGCGCTGTTTTTGTAGCGTCCCTAATCGCCAGAAATGCGTCCCCCGGCATGTTAAGGTCGACTATCATCGCGTCAGGTCGGTATTTTTCTGTAATAGAATAGATATCGTTCGCATCTGAGCCGGCTGCAGCCAATGAAAACCCGACATTGCGTTGCATGAGGGCCACGAGACCTTCCATTAAGAGTGGGTGGTCATCGACAACCGCGATCGATATCTTCCCCATCTTCCCCTCATTTTTTAGATTTCATTTATGATGCCGCATTTATGAGAAACTGTAAACACCATGATGAATGATTGAATAGCTATCAAAATTAGACAGCTTCGCACCACGAATTACCTCTTTATTGCCACTATCTACCCCAGAGTAATAAGAATTCAACTTGCGAATCTTCGGGTCTGACATAGGCTGTTATTGTTGCGCTATCTTTCCCTGCCGCAACGCCGAGACCGACGGATTCATGACGGCGAATATTGGCCATCAGCCGAGAAAAATCGGTTGGCAACGCGCCCCGCGCGAACCTTCGCTTGTCGAGGCCTTTGCCTCGGTGCCGTTGGCCCCCGGAGCGACATCGTGGCGAAGGTTCCTCGCCTTTCTGGGGCCGGGATACCTTGTTGCCGTAGGCTATATGGACCCTGGGAACTGGGCGACCGCCGTCGCCGGAGGATCCCGCTTCGGCTATGCGCTTCTTTTCGTCGCCTTGCTTTCGAACGTTATGGCGATCGTCCTGCAAGCGCTCTGCGCCAGGCTCGCGATTGCGACTGGCCGCGATCTTGCGCAGGCCTGCCGGGACGCCTATCCGCATTGGATAAGCGTGCCTCTTTGGGTGCTGGCGGAACTCGCGATTTGTGCGACCGACCTCGCCGAGGTGCTTGGAACAGCGATCGCGCTCAATCTGCTCTTCGGCCTGCCGATCGAGGTCGGCGTGGTACTGACCGCGCTCGATGTTTTCGTCGTGCTTTGGCTACAGAACAAGGGCATTCGCTGGATCGAGGCTTTCATCATCACAATGCTCGGCGTGATTGCCATTTCCTTCGCCATCCAACTGGCGATGGCGAATCCGGACTGGCGCGGAGTGCTAGGTGGCTTTGCCCCGAGCCGCCTGATCTTGACCGACCCCGATATGCTTTATCTGGCGCTCGGCATCATCGGCGCAACCGTCATGCCGCATAACCTTTATCTACATTCGGGCATCGTCCAGACCCGCGCCTATGGCCGTGAGGAGCGCGACCTCCGCGAGGCGCTTCGCTTCGCGACGATCGATTCCAGCGCTGCCTTGCTCTTCGCCTTTCTCGTCAATGCCTCGCTGCTCATCGTCGCCGCGGCGATATTCCACTCCGCCGGCCAGACCCAAGTGGCCGAGCTGGAGCAGGCCTACAAGATCCTTACGCCGCTTCTGAACAGCGCAACTGCGCCGACACTCTTTGCGATCGCGCTCCTGTGCTGCGGCATTAATGCCAGCGTGACGGCGACCATGGCCGGGCAGATCGTGATGGAGGGCTTCATCGAGATCCGCTTGCCGACATGGCTGCGGCGCCTGGTAACCCGCCTCGTCGCCATTCTGCCGGCAGTGATCGTGCTGCAGTTTTACGGCAACACCCGCGCCACGGACCTCCTGATCTTGAGCCAGGTCGTATTGGCCCTGCAATTGCCGTTCGCTGTCACGCCCCTGGTGTTGCTGACAGCTTCACGCAAGAAGATGGGGGTTCTCGCACCGCCGCTCTGGCAGACGGGGCTAGCCGGCGCGATAGCGGTTGTGCTGATCGCGCTCAATATGACGCTTGTCACGGGCATGGTGTTGCGGTGATACGCACCGCCCGCCTGGGAACCGGCTCATTTGGTGGGGGGCGGATATCGATCAGGGCGGACTTTTGAACCGAGCAGCTCGGCCGATCGATGCCGGCTTTCAAAAATGCTTCTACGAAATCAAATTCCTGGTCGTTCTTTCGATTTTCCTTCGATTCAAGAACTGTCTTGAGTCCAAGTCGGTCAGAACCTGACTGGCTCGGCCGCGCAACTGGCTGCGTCATCGCGCGTTACGGTTTTGCTCAAAGTACCGGTGACCAAACTCGCCCCGCTGGCACCCGCCGCGGGGCTTTTTCATCCGATCGCGGCACGGAACAGCTGTTGTCGCCACTCGTTCATTCCGCTCTGGGAAACGAGGAGGAAAACCATGGACCATTCGAAGCACGCGCGTCTCTCCGCTACCGAACTCACCGCCGGCGTCCTCGAGGGGGCTACGATCTATGGACCAGGCGACGAGAAAATCGGCTCGGTCTCTCACATCCACGGCGCCGGGTCGGCGACCGAGGTTGTTGTAGATGTCGGTGGCTTCCTCGGGATCGGCGCAAAGCCCGTGTCGGTGGCTCTCGATCAGCTTGAGTTCATGCGACACGAAGATGGCGATGTGCATGCCGTTACGAGCTGGGCCAAGGACCAGCTCAAGGAGATGCCCGAGCATGTCGACCCATAAGAGCCAGGGATTTTCCGCATAATTCGGATCGTCCCGGTCGCGCGCGCGGGGCCGGGCCTTTTTGGCATCGACATTCGGTGGAGAAAAGTGTCTGATGGCGAGGCCGTTGTCTCCATACCGCTTCTTGACATGACCGCGTGCGGCGCTTCCTGACTCCGTCGAGCGGAGACACGCTATGATTACCGGAAATGGCTATCTGTACCTGCGCAATGGGCGCCGGGCTGAAGTTTCCTACGAGTTTGCGGGCAACAACGACGACCGTCTTGCCGGCCACCTTCTCTTCGACACGACGATATTCGACGACACCCTGTTTTGTCACAGGCTCATCTTGGGCTGTGAGGACGGCGAGGCCGTCGCGGTATCGATCATGAACCGCGGTGATAGGCACCTCGCGGTCACAGGTCGTGTGCTCGCTCGGATTCAGTCTGCGTAGGACACGATTATCGCGCTGGACGATCCGGCTCGGCCACGCTTGCCTGCGTGGCACGGTCCTGACGGCCATTGCCGGAGTAGCGTGGGAGCCAGCTGATAGATACCGACCGAATATGCCAGATCAGTCGCCCTAGCTGCGAAAGCATTGCGCAGCTTGCCATGCTTGAATTTACAAAATGTATGTATTGCGTGTTAAACAGAAAATTTAGACCAAAAAAGAATAACGATAGACAAAACAGATAGAGACGGCGCATCGTTGAAATAGAGATTTTGTAAAAAGCCGTCCCTAAGGAGCCTTTTCCGGGCAATTTATTTACATTTCGAACCGACGGGCCGCTCTCCAAGCGGTCCTTCTTTTCGGCGCCGCGATCAAAATCCTTACCGAGGGCAAAATCCTTGTTCGAGGCGAGGATCATTGATGTCGCGATGCTGAATCTCGCCCCGTCCGATGGACGTCGCCGTGCTGACCGACGTCCAATTGGGAGGATATCGGAGCAAGGCCCATTTGGATGACATTTCTCTACGCGGTGCGTGCACGGTCCGGCAGCAGTTTGGGAATTAATAGCCACAAGAACGTGTTGTGACAGAGCAAGCCATTCGGCATTGTCTTGCTCCGCTTGCGATCGGCCGCGCTGGTCGCAAACGGATACGGTGGCCTACCGCCTTGGCTTCTGCGCCGCCCCAGTCTGTTGAAGCTGCGGCGGCCCGATCCAAATTCTGAAGGCTTTCGATGAATGATGTCTCTCATCGCATCGTGAGTATTCTGACTGCGAACCCGTTCTTTGCGGGTTTCGAACAGGACGCGCTCGAGAAAATCGCGGCGGTCTGCAGGCAGCGGCATCTGGCCACGCGGGAGATTTTGTTCCTCAAGGGCGATCCCGGTGACGGGCTTTATGCCATTCGACGTGGCCTGATCCGCATCGGCACAATGGATGGCCTTGGCCAGCAGATGACGATGAACGTTCTGGGTGGCGGCGACGTCTTCGGTGAGATCACCTTGCTTGACGGCCAGTCTCGCACTGCCGATGCAGTGGCGATGGAAGACACCGAGATGTTTTTCCTGCCGCGCCGCGAATTCCTGAGCTTGCTGAATCGCGAGCCGCCGATCGCGCTGCAACTGATCGCTCTCCTCTGCGCTCGGCTGCGCGATGTCATAGGCCGCTTGGAAGAGACGACATTTCTGCCTCCTGCAATTCGGCTTGCACGACGCATTCTGGTGCTCGCCGCCGACTACGGCACGGATGTCCGCGCGTCCCAGGAGGAACTGGCATCTCTCACCGGCGTGACGCGCGAAACAGTCAACCGCCACCTCCAGTCCTGGAAGCGCACCGGCGTCATTTCCTTAGGGCGAGGGCGACTGCTGATCCAGGATATCGACGATTTGCGGCGCCTGGCAAAAGTCGATGTCGCCTAGCAGTGGAAGCACTGCGGCAGCTTGACTCGAGCGCTTATCCAGCTGCCCTCATGTCAGCGGCGAAAACCCGAACGGGTTGGTCGAACCCCTTCAGAACGCGCGCATCCAATTCAACGAGAGGCGCTCGCCCGTCGACGGCCTCCGCGGCGACCAGATCGACCAGGACTTCGGCATTGCCTGCGCTAGCGCACAGGCGCGAGGCGAGATTCACAACGGTTCCAATCGCGGTGTATTCGAGCCGGCCTTCCGAGCCGATACGCCCAACCGTCGCAGGCCCCATCGCGAGCCCGACCCCAAAGCCAAGTCGGTGGTCCAGCATCTGTCGATCGCGCAAAAGGGACTGGACGGTCTTCTGCATGTCCCGCGCCATATTGACGGCGCACACAGCCGGATCTGGACGGGACACGGGGGCATTGATCAGGACCATCATCCCATCGCCTGAAAAATGCGTCAGCGTGGCCCCGTGGTCGATCACCACCCTGTCCAGAGCGTCGTAGTATTCACCGAGGAAACTCATGACAATTTCGGGCTCGGTGCGCGCCGAGAAGGCGGTGAAACCGCGCAAATCGCCGAAAACGACGACCACCTCGATGCGCCGACCGTCGAGCACGCTGTCGTCGCCAGACCGGTCGACCAGTTCGGCCACCTGCGGCGCGAGAAACCGCTTCAGCCGGCCGATCCGCTCCGAGCGCTCCTGCGACACTGCCAGATCGCCCGCCATCTCGTTGAAGCGTGTCGCCAGCCGCTCGAATTCGTCGCCTGTGACGATATCGATCCGGTGATCGAATTGCCCAGCGCCGATCCGCCCCACGCCGTCTTCCAGAATGCGGATCGGTTCGATCATGCGCTGGGTGAGCCAGTAGGCGAGCGCCGCCGCGAGGCCGGAACCCACGATGAGCAAAGCACCCGTACGCCAAAGGGCCGCGTAAATCGGCTCGAACGCCTCGGCGACTGGCTGCTTGACGACGACGCTCCAGTCGACACCGGGTATCTGCGCCATCGCGGCGAGAACCATATGTCCGCCGATGTCGCGTCCTGCGGTTGCCTGGCCGCTTTGCGCCGTAATGCGCGCTCTAAGAGCTTGGAGCGGCCGTACTGATATTTGGTCGGCTCGTAGGACGAGGCTAATGTCGGGATGAGCGACGAGGCGTCCTGGTTGATCGAGAACGAACGCCCCTCCGGTTCTCCCGACCCGGATCGCTGATATGACGTCCCAGATCAGTTTGAGAT
This sequence comes from Bosea vestrisii, assembly GCF_030144325.1. Taxonomy (NCBI): domain Bacteria; kingdom Pseudomonadati; phylum Pseudomonadota; class Alphaproteobacteria; order Hyphomicrobiales; family Alloboseaceae; genus Allobosea; species Allobosea vestrisii. The sequence continues at coordinate 2,931,240 of NZ_CP126307.1, forward strand.
TGACCTCGGCGACTGCCACGCCGACCCCCGTGCGAGTGCCGGCAACGGCAATGGTCAAGAAGGGTTCGGAGCCGGCATGAAAGGAAACGGGGCCGTACCAAGCGCCGCCCGCGCGGACGCTCATGAACGCCGGACTGGCCGAGTGGTCCGCGCCGCCCTCGATCTTGTTGAGCCCCATGCGCGATACGAACAGGCGCTCTCGGCCGGTGGCGTCGACAAGGGTCAGGCTGACGACGGCAGGTACCTGGCGCAAAAGGCGAAAGGCGTCGAGCCTGCGCCTTTCGTCCGCGCCGTCAGACCATGGCAGCTGAACGGTCCACGCCAGTTGATCGCGGATTCCGTCCAGGAAGTCCTGAATTTTCGCAGCGGCGGATCGGGCTTCCGCTTCGAGAAGGTCGTTCAGCCTGGCCTTCTGGTCGCGCTGGCCAAACCAAGCTTCGCTGCCACCGGCAACGAGAAGGGGCACGACGACCGCCGCGAACAGCGCGATGAAATACTTCGCGAAGAGCGAGCTCCGTGGAGCGGATGGCGATTGGGTCACCTTGACAGCTCATGCGCCGGCTTTCCGGCCAAGTTATTCGATCACCACGTCTGCACTGCTCAGAAGCGAGGGCGGCATGGTCAGTCCGAGTTGCCCGGCCGCCTTCAGATTGACGAACAGCTCAACCTTCGTCACGCGCTGGACCGGCAGATCGGAGGGCTTCTCACCCCTGATGATCCGGCCGGCATAGATCCCGGTATGGCGGTGCGACTGCCGGAAGTCGCCGCCATAGCTCATCAGGCCGCCAGCGTTCGGGAAATCCCGAGCCTGGGTGATGGCGGGCACATTGTAGCGGATCGCCAACTCGGCGAGACGCCGGCTTCGATAGGCGAAATAGGGGTCGGACGTGAAGACCAGCCCGGGTGGCTGCATCTGGGATACGGCCGCGAACACGGCATCCAGTTCCGGCTCGCTGCTGGCCTTGAAGATGCGGAGTTCCAGTCCGAGACTGTTCGCGGCGGCCTGCAGGTTTCTCGATTGCGAAGCCGAGGTCGGGCTCATCGGGTTGATGGCGACGGCAAAGGTCTTGGCGGCCGGAAACAAATCGCTCATGAACTCCAGCCGTTTCAGCGAGACTTCCACGCTGAGACTGCTTACGCCGGTGAGATTGCCGCCTGGCCGGGACAGGCTGGCGACCAGGCCCAGCGCGACCGGATCGCCCCCAACTCGAAGACAATCGGGATCGTCTTGGTCGCGGATCGTGCGGCGAGCGCGACTTCCGCACCACCGGGCGCGACCATGACGGTGACCTGACGATCCGCAAGATCCATCGCCAGCGCCGGCAATCGGCTGTACTGGCCTTCAGCCCAGCGAAAATCGATCGTGACGTTGCGGCCGTCGACATATCCGGCTTCGGCGAGGCCCTCGACAAAGGCGGCGAGGCGACTGCCATAAGGCTCGGGCGATTCCGAGCCGAGATAGCCGATGACCGGCGTGGTCTTCTGCTGCGCACGGGCCGAGACCGTCGATGCCGCCATCGCGCCGAGCAGAGCAATGATCTCGCGCCGCGTCGTTGGAACAGCCTGGCGCAAGGAGCAGGGCATGAAACGCACGGCCGTTCCCCTTCCGACCGAGATCTGTGCAGGTCGGAAAGCGCCGAACCTGCACAGATGACATTATATCATGCCGGATGAGCCGTGTCGTTGAACCAGTCCGCGGGGGGCCGATCCGAGGAGCCACGAAGGTCGTGGATCCTCAGTTCGGGCGGCCTGGCCTAGTCGATGCGAAAGACGCGCTAGCGTGTGGTTGAAGCAGCCGCCCCGGCGCAGGCGCGGACCGAGGCGGCCGAACTCAATTCAGCCCTCGCGTGACGACGACCTCGAGATAGCTGCTCGGCACCACAACGGTTGCATCGCCCGATCGATTGAACTGTTCGACCAGCGCCATCAGATCCCGTGTCAACGCCGCCTTGGCAGGCTGGTCCAGCGCCCCAAAGACCTTGAGCACCGGTCCATAGTAGCTGCTGAAGACTTGGAGCCAGTGCTCCGGCGAGCGATAACGGAAGACGAAGTCGCGCCGCGTCGTCTGGATCGATGCGCCGGCCGAACCGAACAGCTCGGCCAAGCGCTCCTCGTTGCCCCAAAACGCGGGCGAACGCAGTCCGGGTGCCGGCGGGACATATTTCCCAATCGTTTTGAGGAGATGGCCGATGAAGCCGTCCGGCGTCCAGTTGGCCAGGCCGATCTTGCCGCCATGTCTGCAGACCCGCAGCAGCTCTGCGGCCGCGCGCTCCTGGTCGGGCGTGAACATCACCCCGAAGGTCGACATGACTGCGTCGAAATGGCCATCCGCGAAAGGCAACGCCTCGGCATCGGCTTCGCGGAAGGAGATGTCGAGCCGCTCGGCCGCGGCGCGCTCGCGGCCGCGCTCGAGCAAGGCCGCGACATAGTCCGTGCTGGTGACGTTGCACCAGCGGCGAGCCGCTGCGAGACTGGCATTGCCGTTTCCGGCGGCGACATCGAGCACGGCTTGGCCGCTGCGCAGATCAAGCGCCTCGCATAGGCGCTCGCCGACGATTTGCAGGGTCGTTCCGACGATGGCGTAGTCGCCGGACGACCAGGCGCCATGCTGGCGGAGCTTGATCGCCTCGTGGTCGATCTTCTGCGGGGCAGCGGCTTGAAGCATGTTGGACATTGGATGTTTCTCCCTGTGAGGTTCGCTCGCTAGGCTCGGATGAACGGGTGGGGCATGGCGCTTCGGTGGGCCTCGCGCCGTGGGGTGGGTGGTCACGGCCGCGGATCGATGCGCCGAACGCTGAACTCGATCTCCGATCGGGTGAGGCCGATATCCTTCAGCATCCTGTCGTCGAGGCCCGACAATGCGCTTGCCGCGTGGCGCATCTGCGCCCCAAGGGCGATCCTGCGCAGCCGTCCCGACAGCGCCTCGATCAGCCTGGTCGTCAGCGGGCGCCGGGCAGGCTTGCGATGAGGCGGGACGAAGGGGCCATGGACCTCATAGAGAAACTGCTCTCCGAAGATCTGCCCGACCGCCATGCGTCCGACCAGCCGGTCGAGCACCGACTTGGTGCGAGGCCGCAGCATGTCGGCCAGGCTGTCGATGTCGGAAAGAAAATCGCCTTTCAGCGCATACATGGTGCCGCTCCATTGCTTTATTCGCCGCCTCCTCGGGCGGTGATGCAGCGTTGTGGCGGCTCAAGGGGCATCTCGTCTGTGAGGTGCCGCACACAGTCGATTCAGCGTTGCGGCGAGGCCGATTGTGGGAGTGTGGTCGATCGGAAAGCCTGCCGACGACGACGGGTCAGGCGTTGAATGATCCGGCGGTTGCGGGGGCTGCCGCCGCAACGGGCTTATTTCTTAGCTTCGGCGAATGATCGTCAGGGCCGGAGCGTCTCGCGTTTATCGAGGCTCACTGCGCCTAGCCCCACGGCTATGTAGCGGACGGTATCGAGCGCGAGGGCCCGCGCGTTTCGTTCTGTGATCCGCGCCACATACCTTGGGCCAGATTGCGTCTCTCTAACGCTTCAACAGAACATGGGAGCGTAATGTGGGCCGCATCATCGAAGAGAGACTTGAGCAATTCCATCGCAGAGCGATCGACCGAACGCAGCGTGCGGGCTTGTGTGCCTATCTTTTAACTGAGGATGGCAGCGTGGTTTGTTATTGGCCGAACGGAAAGAACGAAACGATCGTGTCTGCGTCGACTTCTAGAACGCTCAGTCTGACCTACGTCGTCAGAAATTTGGAGTCGCCCGCAAGCGCATGCCAGTCACCAATTTTATAGGTAAGGTGTCGAGGCAGGTATGCTGGGACGCTGTAATTGTTTTCGGCTGCATCGCCACATTGCTTGTGTGGTTTTACTTCATGTGGCTAGCCCAGAGGCGGTGTCTCGGAAGCAAAATGCAATCCGCAATCGCTTTTCCGACGAATGTCTGGATCCGGGCAGCGCCTCAACTTCCGCTTCTGATGCTGTGGACGGCTCTCCACCCGCGCGGGAGCATAGGCTCTCGCAGAGATGGAGGAGAGCATGGATCAGGCAGTCACGATTGGATTGGACATCGCAAAGTCGGTCTTTCAGGTGCACGGCGTCGACCTGAGAGGCACGGTTGTGATCCGGCGTCAGGTTCGGCGAGCGCAGCTCCTTCCATTCTTCGCCAGGTTGCCGGCTTGCCTGATCGGGATCGAGGCGTGCGCCACGGCGCACCATTGGGCACGCGAGTTGACCAAGCTCGGTCACCAGGTCCGGCTGATGCCGCCGAGCTACGTGAAGCCCTATGTGAAGCGGCAGAAGAACGACGCGGCTGACGCCGAGGCGATCTGCGAGGCCGTGACCCGCCCGACCATGCGCTTCGTCGAGGTGAAGAGCGTCGATCAGCAGAGCATCATGGTGCTGCACCGTGTTCGGCTGATGCTCATGCGCCAGCGTATCCAGCTCTCGAACGCGATCCGGGGCCACATGGCGGAGTTTGGCCTGGCCGCGCCGATCGGGAGGGAGGGCCTGGGCACCCTCATCAGGCTCATCGCGGAGGGCGACGAGCGGGTCCCGGCTGAGGCGCGGACTTGTCTCGGGATGTTGGTTGCGCAGCTCGCCCTCATCAACGATCAGATCCTGGAAGCGGATCGTCGGATCAGAACCAACGCCCGCGCGACCGAAACCGGGCGCAGGCTGATGGATGTGCCGGGCGTCGGGCCGCTCCTGGCGAGCGCGCTCGTGGCCAGCATCCCGGATCCCCAAGCGTTCCGTTCGGGCCGAAATCTCGCTGCGTGGATCGGCCTCGTGCCACGGCAGAACTCAAGCGGCGGGAAGGAGCGCCTGAGTGGCATCACCAAACAGGGTGACCGCTACCTGCGCCAACTGCTGGTTGTCGGGGCTTGGCCGTCGTACGCTATGCGCAACGGAACGGAACGCGGCGGCCATGGCTGGTGCAACTGCTGGCCCGGCGAACGACAAAGGTCGCGTGCGAGGCCTTGGCGAACAAAACCGCCCGGATGGTCTGGGCGATCATGATCACCGGCGAGCCCTATCGCGAGCCGATCCCGCAGGCCGCATAGAAATCAGGCGAACCGTGCCGAAGAGCTTGGGAAGGGCAACACGAACGTAACGCAGCCAGCCGGTCGAACCGAAGAACGGGAAAACCCACTTGCGCCATAGCGCCTTCGAGCGCGTGCTTTTGGTCGGGACCCGTCCTCGCGGAAGGCATTATGGCCAGCGGCCATGCGCGCCGCACCAACAGGTCGAACACATGGCCGCACCGACCAACCCTGCAGAACGCTCGAAAACCCTTGCCAACGGAGAGCCGTCCACACATGGCGCATCGAGGCCCTGCCCTACCGGGTCGGCGAATTCCTCGAACTCTCCCGACTTCAAGGGCGACTGGCTAAGGCGAATGAGGAGTATCGCGCCCTTGTCGTGGAAAGCTATCGGTCGCGGCAATGAAGAAGGTCTGGCCGCCGCCATCCAACCGCGGGCTGCTTCGAGGCGACGAACCTCCTCGACCTCTGCGCCGCGGGGGCCCTGCCGCGCCTCAAGAGCTAATCGCTCGACACTTTCGGCTGGACCGGAAAGCGCTGCTTCCACGGTACCGTCTACGCAGTTGCGTACCCAACCGCTTACGCCAGCTGTGAGGGCGCGGCCGCGGAACCATTGCCGGTAGCCAACTCCCTGGACCCGTCCGGCAATGCTGATGTGCAGATCCATTCGATCCTGCGCTTTTCTGTCAAGAAATCGCTCAACGAATTCTAACACCCCGTCTTGACCACTCTCAAGGTGCGCTCGTTTGAATGTCCGCCTCAGGCTGGCGGCCCAATGTCTGGAAGTGGCACCAAGCCGACCAGCCTAGTTTGCCATCTGCCCTGAAAAGCGCGTCACGGTTTGACCTAGGCGCGTGACCTTCCCATCAACCACCGCCGCGGCATCTGCGATCTCTTCGCCGCTGCTCAGGGTGCGTTCTGCATCGAAAGCCACTTGCTTCATCGCGCTAGCCGCCTCCTCGGCCTGAGCGATAGCTCGTGCCAACAGGGATGCGATCGTGTCTATTGTGCTCGCCTGTTCGTCGACGGCGCGCACGATCCCGCCGGTGGCATTGACGATCGCTTCCGCAGACTGACCGATATTTCGCATAGCTGCCAAGGATCGCTCCGTGGCGGTTCGCACTTCTTCGATCCTAGCCCCAATTTCCTGCGTTGCGGTCGCAGTGCGTGCGGCCAAATCCTTGACCTCCCCGGCGACGACAGCAAAGCCCCTCCCGGCAACTCCAGCTCGGGCCGCTTCTATCGTGGCATTGAGAGCAAGCAGATTGGTTTGCGTGGCGATGCCGCGGATCACCTCCGAGACCTCGCCGATGTCGCGAACCGCATCGGTGAGTTCGGTTCGGATGGCGATGGCAGCCTCGATATCCTCCGCCGCGGCGCCGACAAGGCCACTCGTGACGTCGGTTTCGCGACGGATCTGCTCGACACTGTCTGCAAGACGGTGGGAGCAGGTCTCTACAGATGAGATATCCTCACTGGCGTAAGCAACACGCGAGACGGCTCTGGTCACAGAACCATGCGTCGCCCCCGCGATAGTGCGCAGCATTATGCCGGCCTCGGTCATGCGTCCCGCTGAGTTCGTGAAGGCGTTCATGATGTCGCCGACCTCATCGCGGAAGCCGCGCGCATGTGCCTCAGCCGACTCCCTGCGGTCCTCCTCGCGGGCAGCGCGTGAAAGCGCCTCTTCCCGTAGTCTGGAAGCAACAAGCGCGGAACGAATACGGTCAATATAAAGCCGCGCAAAAGCGCGCAACGACACCAAAAGTATGATGCTGTAAATAATTAGAAGGGCGAGGTTGCTTAGTGCCTGATCGAGCGGTGTATAGATGACCTGAGCCAGGCGACCGAACATCACCATGCCTGAGAAAGTCAGCGCTGCGGCCGGCATGCTCGCCATGGTAAAGATGCCCGCGAAAATCAATCCAGCCAGGATCGTTGCTACGAGCGTTTCCATTTCCGGCACAAGGGACGGATTGAGCCAGAGCCCGGCGATGAGCCACGGCAAAGCCAGTATGGCCGAGTCAACTATCGTGCGCCGTGTGAAACGCTCTGAGGGCGGTTCCACCCGCTGGCGTGTCTCAAGCGCTCGAGTTCGGCACAAGCCGGCAATGCCGATTACAACGACGCAAGTGAACCAACCGACCGCAGCTAAAACCCAGCCGTGCCAAATCGCTACCGCCGCCGTGACTACGGCAGCCGCGATGTTGGAGATGAGAACCGGTGGCAAGATTGCCGAGAAAACTTCGGACTGCAGGCGCCGCAGCAATCCCGCCTCGGTTTCGTCGAGGTCTGGCAGGCCGAGTTTTTGGCCAATCCACAGATGGTAACGCTGCAATAGGACGCCCAGCCGCCCCTTATTGCTGGCGCCGTTGCGCGCCGTCATCGTTTCGATCCACGCCTCTACCAGCCCCCGTAAAATTGGTCGCATGCAGAAGTTAACGTTCTGTCGTGGATGGAACCGGAATTGGGGGCAGAGGCGGGCCGCCTGGTGCCCTGGATCCGGGGCGCGCATACCTAAGCGACGCCAACACAAATATTAGCTTCTTGGCCAGACCCCACATCAGGAGTTGGCGCAATGCCGGGCCAGTCAGATAGACCTGCGAATGCTGCCGCCGTCCGAGTCTGCTCAGAGTATCATTCGATCCACAAGGAAAACGGGTCCCGAATTTTTGGTAAATCTCAGTTTCAGCACGCAGTTACCGGTAAATATCTAAAATTGTTTGTTTTCTTGTAATATTCCATTGATCGACAACTTTCAGCTGCGCTGCGATACCCCCTCGTCAAGTTTCAAAGCGAGCCGCAAGGCCGGGCGACGATTCTCGGGGTCAACTGCTTGTAACGGCAAGGCTGCGCATGTTCATCCGGATTTTGGATTGCATACGGACCGACCATGATCCCAAGCTCGTTCTTCTGGCGGTTCTCGTCTCGCTCATATCGGGATTCACCGTTTTTGCCGTTCTCAATCACGCCCGCGCGCAGAAGGGTGGGGCGCGGCACGGCTGGTCGCTCATAGCCGCCTGCGTGGCTGGCGGCGGGATATGGTCCACCCATTTTGTCGCGATGCTCGGCTTTGCCCCCGCGACAGCCGTCAGCTACGATATCACGCTGACGCTCGCCTCCGCGCTGCTAAGCATCGTGATCGCCGGCATCGCCATGCCCCTCTTGATGTCGACGGCTCTCCCATGCGCACTCGTCGGCGCTGTCGTACTCAGCGCGGCTATTGCTGCCATGCACTTCACCGGCATGCGAGCGCTGGTGTTCGCGGGTACGTTCGCTTGGGAACCTGCTCTGGTCGCGCTCTCCGTCGGCTCCGCTGTCCTGCTGGTCAGCGCCTCCATTTTCATCGAACGTCTTGCCAACAGGCGGAGGCACAGATTTGTCGCCGCAACGCTATTCGGTGCGGCCATCTGCTGCCTCCATTTCACTGCGATGGCGGCCGCCGTCGTCAAGACGGACCCGACCCTCGCTGTTTCGGACGGAGGCCTGTCAGAGTTTCTGCTTGGGCTTTCAGTCGCCTTCGTGGCGTCGGTGATCGTGGCTCTCAGTCTGGTGGCGATTGTCTTCGACAAGCGCGCACATAGGGCGTCCGCCGATGCGGACCAGATGCGAAACATCATCGAGGCGGCGCAGACCAGCATTGTCGTATGCGAGAACCAGGAAGTGATCGCCACAAACCGGACCTTCGAGCAACTGGTTGGCCTCGATCAGGCGGAAATCGAAGGGACCCCCTGACGAATTTTATCGCCAGGTCTGCACTGACCAGCGACCGCAGCAATAACTGCCTCAGGGGAGTTGAGGCGCAGCTGATGACGGCCACCGGCGCCCTCGTCGATGTTGCGCTGAGCGCCACGCCGATCCTGTCCAGCGGCGCCCCGCGACTATTGGTCGAGATCCGCGACATCCGCGTGGAGAAGGCCGCGCGCGAGCACATGACCTATCTTGCAAACCATGACGCACTGACGGGCTTGCCGAATCTTCGTCTGTTCCGCAGCGAACTTCGAAAGGCCATCGACATCGCCGCCGCGTCCGGTGACGAGTTCGGTCTCCTGTGGCTCGACCTCGACCGTTTCAAGAGCGTGAACGACACCTACGGGCACGCCGTGGGCGATGTTCTCCTCCGTTCGGTCGCCGGGCGGTTCCGTTCGGTCGTGGGAGAGCGGCACCTATTGGCACGGGTGGGTGGCGATGAGTTCGTGGTCTTGTGCCGGCTCGAGCAAAACGGCGCCGACCCGGCGGCCCTGGCCCTGCGACTGCTGGAGGCGATGGTCGAACCGCTCTCGATAAAGGACAAGAAACTCGACGTTGCCTTGTCGATCGGCCTGGCGGTTTATCCGCACGACGCGGATTCGCTCGATGCGCTGGTGCACAAGGCTGATGCAGCGCTTTACGAAGCCAAGAAGATGGGCCGCGGCTGTTGGAGGCGCGCTGCCTGAATTGGCCCCAATCGGCGGCTGTGGTGTTCTCGGCTGCGAGCTCTCTCTGGCTTCCCTTTCCACCGCGGCGGGAGGCTGCCGCGAGGACGTCTACGGCCCATCCGGATAGCGCTTACATTCCCGCCCCGGCCGGCCTTTTCCTTTCAAGGCGGCGTGCTAGCGTGAGCTTGGCGCTCCCCAACCAGCGCCACGCCTCTCGCCGATGGATTGCCGCCTCCCACGCGTCCCATCGGCGAGAGGTAGAGATTGTCCGAATGCCGTAATCGCAGTGGAAGCCATGAGTCACATTCGTGTCGTTGATCCCGACAACATCCCCGAGACTGTCGTCGTAGGCCCCTTCAACTGCTCGGTCACAGGCGAACTGGCCACCCTTACCTTCACCCATGGGCGGCCGATCGCAGAGAAAATGTTGGCCGGGCCGACCGCAGAAATTGCCATCGAAGCTGTAGTTCGGGCTCGTCTTGTGATGCCTGTCGAAGGCCTGAGGAACTTGAGGGATTCTCTTGATCAGCTTCTACGGGGGCGTCAGGCAGACGACTCGGCGCAGGGCAAGAGGAGCGGCCACTAGCTAGCAATTTCCAGTTCGGCCCCTAAGAGACGTCTGGCCGACTGACGCCGCGAGCGCGCGTCGCCTTACGCCGCCACCCTCCTGCTTCAGATCGTTCGCCTCAGGTTCATGTCCACTTCCCGACAATCAACGTCGTCTGCCACCCGGGCGGCACGAGGTTGCGAATGAACCAGGCGCAGAGGCGCGGACTGGCCCGGCTCATGCTCCGTTGGCCGAAGCGTCGGACGGAACTCAGCGACAGATGCGGTCAGGATCCGCACTTCCCCGAACTATCCGAAGCTTACGAGGCTGCGTGCGGGGCGACGGACTACTGGGCGACATCGAGTTCGCCAGAAGGCCAGGCGCGTGCGGAAGAGTACCGCGCGCTCGCTTTTGAGATCGAGCGCGCGCCAGAGTTCGTGGCGGTCCACATGATCGGCCTGGTCGCGGGCCCGAGCCTGCTAAAGTAAGCCAACGCTAAACAGCGGCGGACGGCTGACAGGAGCGGGATGGTGATTCGGAACGCGGCGCTCGCCCAGATTGGACAACTGGCAGGCTCCGCCATTGCTGCGTCGCACACAAGCGCAGACGCGTTCAGCGGCTTCCCCCTGCTTTCCCGCTCGCGCAGATGGTGCCGGGGAAGCAGAAAATGCCTCGAAGGGCGCTCGCTAAGTCAATGATTTTATTGAGATTGTCTGGAGCGGGCGAAGGGATTCGAACCCTCGACCCCAACCTTGGCAAAGCTGTGAATTGATGGTGCGGGTGGTCGGAATCGAACCGACACTCCTTTCGGAACCGGATTTTGAATCCGGCGCGTCTACCAGTTCCACCACACCCGCACGGTGCGAACCCGTCGTGCAATGCGCCTCGAGGGTAAGTCCTCGCTCCTATATGGCACTTGGACTGATAACGCTAGATGGGGAGGTTCTCTGTGGTCCTTGGACGTCACGGCGGCGACGACCCTGAATTCCTAAAGATTGGAGACTGCTCGCCGCTCCTATGCTGCACCGCCCTCTCACGCCGCAACTGTTCCGTGGCGGGAAGTGACCGAGGGCGGATCTGCAGATTCACCCGCCGATGTGTCAAGCGAAGCCCAAATCGGCGAGTGTATCGTCTCGCTGGCGCCAGCCTGACAATTGGCGGTTGGGTGTCAGTGGTCCACTCAGCTTGGGGGCAGGCATGGGCGAGCGCAGTATCGGCGTCGATCCGGCCTGGATGTTCTGAGAATTTCGAACCCGTGTCGCAGATATGGTCGAATATTCCGCGGATTCAAAGATTCCAGATAGGCTACGGCGCCCTCGCGGTCGCAGCGTGCGAGCGCACGACGCATGAGAGCACTTCCAAATCCTGGGGCCCTGCCGCGCTGGGTCGGTGCCGATCAGCTGCAGATATGATCCATTGCGCGAAGAGCAATCGGATTTTCCACCCCGTTGCGGCTTCTCGACTTGCGCCGGCGGTACAGGGGCGGCGGTAGAGCCTTGTCCCACCTGTTCCTGCCCTGCTTCACATAGGCGGAAACCGATTGTCGCGAGATGGCGTGGCGCATCATCCAGGCCATATCCACCCGAAGACCCTCAAAGTGCTAGCGAGGCGCACTGTAGAGAATGCAGCGAATGTGGATCGGCAATAGACAAGTTGAGGCTCTGTAAAGCCTCGTTCGGCGCCGCCTCGCACCCTCAGCTGCGACTGCCGCTGACCCTCGCCGGCATTCAATGCTGTAACGGCGCTGGCTTACACTGCCGCTGCGTCCCGGATGGGAGTGTTGAATTCCACCATGGCGCGCCAACACCAAATCCGAGCGGAATCGCGAAGACGCCCCGCCGCAACATCGTCGATCCCTATGGCCACATCGATGAGATTAGGGTCAAGACACGGGATTTCGCTGATCGCGGGGCAAACGACCCTAGAAGACGTCCATTCCACCGGACATTCCCGACTGCGCGGGAATCCTTACTCGATTACCGTAGAAGGCCCTCTTTCTCGAACGCATCCCAGCCTTCCAGCTTCAGCCGCTGGCTACCTTCGCTGGCATGCCTAGCATCGGCAGCCTTGCCGACGCCATTCCCCGCACGCGTCAACGCGGCCCTTCCTGCTGCGCGTCGCCTGTTGTCGGTAGCTGCCTGAGCATCGTTCTCTCTCCAGAGGGCCGGCAGGTCACGATCGAGGACATCCTCAATGTGTCGAGGGTCGAAGACGTGGAAGGTCACGACTTTGGCCCGTCCGCGCAATTTGACCGTGCGGGTGCCGATGCTCTGCAGGCGACCGTCTTTCAACCACTTGTGACGTTCGCGAGGAGAGATCGCGAGAATGTCCTCTGCCTCGCGAGGAAGCACCGGCAGCGCTTCGATTCCATCCAGCGTTTTGGCGATTTGCGCCGCCGCGGCTTTGAACTCATCTGTTTCAGCCTCCGACATACGCAAGACAACACTTTGAGCCTCAACAGAGAGGCACTTTCTGATTGTAAAAGCTAATCGGGCCCGGATTTCCCGTTCGATTCCCGTTGCGCGCACCGACGACCCGAGCGTTACGGATGGAGGTAGCGGCCATTCTCCAATCAACGGCGGCGAGCTTTCGGCTGCCCGACCGATCATCTGGTCAAATCCTTCGATCCAAGTTGGCCGAATTTCGACTTGTCACTCGACCTGCACGCGTCGGTAAGCAAGGGGGCATAAGCCGCCGAAAAAGCGGATGGAAGCGCGGCCCGCCGAACGAATCTGCATCTCGAAAGTCCACCCGGTTACCCATCTGCAACCTCTGTTTCCACCGCAGGGAACGACGTGTCGTTGGCGGATCTGTTTGCGAGTAAGCGCCGCATTGCCAAAGCGTTTTTCGGCGCAAAGCCTTCATAGTCGTTGTTGAAGTAGACCCACGCTCTCCTTGCGCCGCTGTCACGGATTTTATCCGCCCACTCAGTTAGCTCGCTTTCCGAGTAGTCATGCCGATACCAGCGCTCCGGGCCGTGCAGCCGAAGATAGATGTCGTCTGCTGTGCGCACGAGAACATCCGGAAGACGAGGTCCGCTGCAGGAGCAAAAGATCGTGCCCGTCTCCCGGAAAGCCGCGTAAACCGTCTCATTCCACCAACTGGCATGCCGAAACTCGACCACATTGCGCCGTGCCGGGTCGAGTTGGCCGAGAATTGCGCTCAGTCTCGCTTCCGTGAAGCGATAGCTCGGTGGTAGCTGGAATAGAAAGCAGCCCATTCGCTCGCCAAGAATATCGGCGATCAATCCAAAGTCCTTTACGAGGGTTTCGGTGCCCTCAAATCTCTTGATGTGGGTTATCAACTCGCACACCTTGACCGTATAGACAAAATCTCGCTCGCCGGGCTGACGAAGCCAGCTCTTCACATTGGCGACGGTCGGCCAGGAATAGAACGACGCGTTGATTTCAACGGTATCGAAATGCTTCCCGTAGTGCCTGAACCACTCGCCGGTGGGCATCTCCTCCGGGTAGAATCTGCCGCGCCATTTCCAGTAGAACCATCCTGAGCAGCCGACATACGCGGATGGCGCCGACACCACCACGGTAACGGGCAGCTCCGCTGCCATGCGTGCGGCATGCATTTTGTCGGCGCGTGCGACGTTTTCCGCCCGCTGCTTCTCCCGACGCAACCTGCGCCGTTCACGCCGTTCATCGAGCCCAATTTTTTCCGTTTCGATGGTGTCGATACTCATGCAGTTGCCCTTCCCGCACTTTAACGCTGGGGACAGCAAGATGGGTCCGGGCCAGTTGCCTAGCTGAGCTGGTCAAACGTGCATTGTCGTGGTGCCTTGTCGGGCCGCCACCGCAATAGCTTTGTGCCGTGACGGAAACGATCCGCGGTTACATGGTCAAAGCGCACTTCGACCACCAGTTCCGGTCGCAGCGGTTCCCAAGCGCCGCTACGCTCGGTGCTCCAACGGCTCGGACCGCCAGGCGCGTTGCCAGTGAAGCCGGGTGCTTCGCGCAAGTCCTCCAGACGTCGGGTAAGGGCGCCTCTGTCTTCGTTGGCAATGGTCGAGGTGAAGCCGACATGGTCGAGCCTGCCTTCCTTGTCATATAGGCCAAGCAGCAGGGAGCCAATCTCAGGTCTACCCGCAAGATAGCGGAAGCCACCGACCACGCAGTCGGCGGTCCTCATTCGCTTAACCTTGATCATCGCCCGCTCGCCGGAAATGTATGGATCGTCGCTCCGTTTGGCGACGACACCGTCGGTCTTTCCGTGACCTGCGTCCTTGAGCCAGGCCTCAGCCTCTTTTGGGTCGAAAGTGGCCGGCGAGAGCTCGATGTCCTTGGGATTTGACGATTTCACAGAGGTTTCGAGGGTCGTCCGTCTCTTTGATAGCGGCTGGTCGGTGAGAACATGGCCGCCGACGTCTGCCAACATGTCGAACAGAACCAGCCTGGCTGCCGTTTCGGCGGCCAGCTTGCGAACGCGGCTTTCTGCCGGGTGAAGCCGCATCTGCAACGCATCAAAAGAATATGCGCCGGAGAGCTCGATTATGATTTCCCCGTCGACCACGAACTCCGGAGCTTCCAAGCCGCGCAACAACGCGACCAGCTCGGGATACCGGCCTAAGGGCTTCCCAGACTTGGCACGCAGGTCGACGCATCACCATTCTTGAAGGCAAGGCAGCGAAAGCCATCCCACTTTGGCTCGTATTGCCATACGCCGGTATCTATGGGGATCGTTTGCGCAAGCCTAGCCTCCATGGCGCGCGTGTCGACCGAAAGCGCGAAGGAAAGGGAGGGATTTTCTAATGCGGCCATCTTTTTCGCTCCTAGCGGTACGGATAAGCTCATCAAGTTTCCCCGCCTTCGCTGCTAGATGCGTGTTTGCGCCGGGTTTCCCGCGATCGCTCTGAAGATCGCGCCTGTCGTCGGGCTGCGCGAAGCTCCTCTATCGTCGGGTTCCACCAGCCGCGAGCGGTGTCGGCCGCGCTCACGGGGCGTCGCGACGGCCAGGTCTTCACCAGTTCGTCAAGGCTTGGGCGCCGCCAGACTGCCCAGATCAGATCGGCATCCGAACTCTGACTCCATGGATAGTGGGCCGTCGCGACCGCGGCGCCGACCAACTCGCCGGTGATGTCGTCGATGACGATCGCTCCGCGATGCGACATCAGCGGTCGACCCATTGGCGGCAATGCATCGGCGGGAACCGGATAACGCAGCCGGTGACGCTCGTTCGCGAGGGCCTTTTCCTCTGCGAATTCGGAAGATGCCCTGGCTTCTTCGGCCCTGCGCTTTCGGGCTTCGGGTTCGTTGCGCTGAGCCGCGGCCTCGATGGCGGGCCAGCGGTTCCGCAGTTCGTCGAAGGCGCGGAATGGAACGCGCCAAACCCTCTGATCACCATCCACCAAGCCCACGGAACGGAGCGCAGCTCGTCCACGACCGTCTTCGAATAAGGCGTTCGAACGAGCAGGTCGTCCGCGGCCTCCAAATGGGTGCTGATGATCGGCTCGAAGGCAAAAGCGTCTCGGCCCCGCTGATCGGCATGCGCCAAAACCCCTGACAGTTCGCGCTCCAGCCAGCGGTGTAGCCGCCGACCGGCGAGCTTGCCTGGCACCAGCCAGATCCGCCGGTCATCTCGCCAGCGCGCCCGCGGAAAGGCCGTCCGGAATCGCGCAACCAGTCCCGCGTCATAGGGGAACGAAACGGCGGCACCCGGCCGTTCATTCACCGCCTCTTCAATGACAACGGGTTCGAGTGCGCTTGGCGGCATCCGGAGTGGCTTTCCTACAGTTGGGCACCGTGAGAGGACATGCCCGGAGTGGCGCCGACTGGTGCAGGCTCCCGCACCGTGGCTTCCCCATCTTTGGCTCGGTGCAGGCTCCCTCGCTGCGGGGAGGAACTAACCGACCGTGACAGCCGTTCCAAACGTCATTCGAGATCCAACATGGGAGGTTCGAGATGATGTTCGTGGATCAAATCCGAGAGGGCCTGGAGGTGGTCGGTTCCGACGGAGACCATGTTGGCACCGTCGACAGCCTGTCCGGACAGTTACTGAAGCTGAAAAAGAGCGACCCCGCCTCGGGCGGCACGGATCATTATCTCGACCTGGGACTGGTCACAGGTGTCGAGGGCAACGTCATCTCACTGCTCGTCTCGGCCGCTGAAGCTAAGGAACGGTGGTCCGACGAGAGCGACTGAGCCGGCGCACCTTTCCGTCGTCCCAATGGTTTGGAGGTAGGCATGGCCCATACCGTTTCGAACTTCATTTGGTCGCGTCTGAGGAGATGGCCGGCCTAGCGTCGGCCCGTGCGGGTAACCCGGCCGACTAACCTTCGAGCGTCTAGATGCTCATGAGACCGGGCGAAACCGGTTGCTCGCCTCGGACGCTTCGCACCAACCGCGGACGCGACGCGCGCTAACGTCCGGCTCCGTCGCCGTCAAGTTCCGATGAAAGTTCGCTCAGAAGCAACCGCCGGCAAGTACCGCGCGTTCCGGTGTTACAGTTCCGGGCCTCTCAATGTCGGCTGCCCCGGAAATTCGCATCGTCGAACTGATCTTCAGGCATAAGGGCTCCGGCGGATGGCGGTGAGGTTTCTCTACGACGGTCCCGAGCAGGCGAAACGAGCGGTCCTGCTCGCGCACGGCGCGGGCGGGCCGATGGATTCGCCCTCGCTGACAGCGACGGCGAAGGCTTTGGCGGGATCGGGCTTTCGCGTGGCTCGCTTCGAGTTCGATTATATGGCCGGCCGACGTACGGCGTCGGGCCGCCAGCCGCCGCCGCGAGCGGAAAAGCTCAATCCCGAATATATCGCCGCGATCGACGCGTTTGACGCGAAAGGTCCCCTCATCATCGGCGGTAAGTCGATGGGCGGCCGGGTCGCCAGCATGGTCGCAGACGACCTCTTCGACTCTGGCCGGGTCCAAGGCCTGCTGTGCCTCGGTTATCCCTTTCATCCGCCAGCAAAGCCCGAGCAGTTGCGTACCGCGCACCTCGTCGACCTGAAAATCCCGACGCTGATCGTGCAGGGCACGCGCGACGAGTTCGGCAGGCGGGAGGAGGTCTCCGCCTACACACTGTCACCGGCCATCGAGATGCTGTGGCTGCATGACGGTGACCACGATCTGAAGCCGCGGAAGTCCGTTTCCGGCTTTTCGGCCGCCGACCATCTGAAGACCATGGCTGACGCGGTTTCGGCCTGGGCCGAGCGGATCACGAGCTGAGACGGGACGATGAAAATCGCCACCTTCAACGTCAACGGCATCAATGGACGCTTGGCGGTGCTCCTGCGGTGGCTGGAAGACGCGCAGCCGGACGTCGTTTGCCTGCAGGAGCTGAAGGCGCCCGATGGCCGTTTTCCGATCGGCGAGATCGAGGGGGCCGGCTACGGGGCGATCTGGCATGGCCAGAAGAGCTGGAACGGCGTTGCGATCCTTGCGCGCGGTGCTGAGCCGATCGAGACCCGCCGAGGCCTGCCCGGTGACCCCGAAGACAGCCAAAGCCGCTATATCGAGGCGGCTGTCGACGGAATGATCATAGCCTGCCTTTATTTGCCGAACGGCAACCCCGCGCCGGGGCCGAAGTTCGGCTACAAGCTGCGATGGTTCCAGCGGTTGACGGACTACGCGGCTGAGCTTCTCGCGCTCGACGTGCCTGTCATCCTTGCCGGCGATTACAACGTGATGCCGACCGAGCTCGACGTCTACAAGCCAGAGCGATGGGTCGACGACGCGCTTTTTCGGCCAGAGGTCCGCGAGGCGTTTCGTGTCCTGGCCAGGCAAGGTTGGACGGACGCGCTGCGCACGCTCCATCCCGGCGAGCGCATTTACACCTTCTGGGACTATTTCCGGAATGCCTGGGGCCGCAATGCCGGCCTTCGGCTCGATCATTTTCTGCTCAGTCCGATGGTTGCAACGCGGCTCGTCGCAGCCGATGTGGATCGCAATGTCCGCGGCTGGACGAAAGCGAGCGACCACGCGCCTGTCTGGATCGAACTTTCGGACTCAACACGGCCGAAGCGACGCCGGAATCCTTCATAGCGGCATCACCATGATCGCCCTGGGCTTCGAATCATACGACCCTGACCTCAGACTTCGAAGAATTGGCGAAGCTTTTGAGCGAGTGCTCCCGGGGCTTCTTCAGCCATGTGATGACCGCAAGATATCGATGAACCGCTCAGGTCTCCGGCCCAGGCCCGCCACACTTCTACGACATCTCCGTAGAACTCCGGCAGGTCGTCCTGCTCCGACCAGAGCGCCAGGAGAGGGCATTGCAGCCGCCGGCCGGTCGCGCGATCCGCGCGGTCATGCTGATGATCGATCGCAAGGCCCGCGCGATAATCCTCGAGCATCGTGTGAACCGTCGAAGGATCGGTGATGGCCTGGAGATAGTCGGCGTAATTCTCGGTGCCCTGACCTGGGGTGATCCGCCATACCAAGCCAGCGGGTCGGCCGGGATCGCCCGCTCGGGCTTTTCGGGCTGCGCATAGAAGAACTAATGCCACCAGCGCCGCGCGAACTGCTCGCGACACCTTTCAAGCGCTTCGAGGATCGGAACCCCATCGAGGACCGCGAGCCTGCGGACGCGCTGCGGATGGTCCATCGCCAGCCGAAAGGCAGTGTAGGCGCCACGGTCATGCCCAGCGACATCGAATCTGTCATGGCCGAGTTCCGTCATGAGTTCGGCAAGCGCAGCCGCTTTCGCACGTTTCGATGAATAGGCGTGATCGGGTTGATCGGCCGGTTTGAAGGACTGGCCGAATCCCGGGGATCGGGACAGATGATCGAGAAGTGATCGCTGAGACGCTCCGCGACGCGATGCCAGGTCGTATGCGTGCGCGGATGTCCGTGGATCAAAAGCAGTGGCGGTCGGTCGCCGCCCGTCCTCACCCGCAGTATGCCGTCTTTTACCCGCAGGTGACGAACCTCGAAGCCTTTGAACACGAGATCGCTCCTTGTGAACCCATGTCAGAAACGTGTTGGCTGGGGTCCGGTTCAGCTGTGAACGACGGGGAATTGCGAAGGGCATGGGCTGTCCGGCCATCCGATGCCCCGGAGATGGAACACGCAAAACCAGGGCGCGTTGAGGAAACGCACAGAGGGTGGGACGTTGGCGGGCAAGCTTCAGGCATATCGCGCCAAGCGCGATTTTGAGAAGACCAAGGAGCCCAGCGATGACGCCTCGGTAGCGTCGTCGGATCGTTTGCGCTTCGTCATTCAAAAGCATGACGCCACAAGGCTGCACTATGACCTGCGTCTCGAGCTCGACGGCGTCTTCAAATCCTGGGCGGTGACGAAAGGCCCATCGCTCGATCCTCACGACAAGCGGCTTGCGGTCGAAGTGGAAGATCACCCGCTCGCTTATGGCGACTTCGAAGGAACGATCCCCAAGGGAGAATATGGCGGGGGCACGGTCCAACTCTGGGATCGCGGCTTCTGGGAACCAGAGGGGAAACTCAGCCCCCAGAGGCAGTTCGAGAAGGGCGACCTGAAATTCACGCTCGAAGGCGAGAGGCTCCACGGCAGCTTCGTCCTGGTCCGAATGCGAGGGGATCGCGATGGCGGCAAGCGGACCAACTGGCTCCTTATCAAGCATCGCGACGAGCATGCTGTCGATGGCGAGGGCGACGCGATCCTGAAGACCGACACTTCGGTCGCGTCGGGGCGGAAGATGTCGGCGATAGCCTCCGGCAAGGGACGCTCTCCAAAGCCGTTTCTGCTTGCCGGGAACGGTTTGGCTGCGGATGCGGAGTGGGATAGCCGAAAGGGTCTGGCCGCCAAACAGCGGAGCGAGCCGCCGGCGAAGTCCACATCCCGCAAGGACGTCACGGCGAAGATGCCGTCATTCATCCCGCCGCAATTGTGCCGAAGCGTCGAGCGTCCGCCCAATGGGAATGACTGGGTGCACGAGATTAAATTCGACGGCTACCGCATCCAGATGCGGATCGAAGCCGCCAAGGCCGCGCTGAAGACGCGCAAAGGCCTCGATTGGACCTCGAAATTCCGTGCCATCGCGAAAGCCGCTGAGGGGTTGCCGGATGCCATCATCGACGGCGAGATCGTGGCGCTCGACAGCCATGGCTCGCCGGATTTCTCGGCGCTTCAGGCCGCGATTTCCGAGGGCAAGACGCAGGACCTCGTCTTTTTCGCCTTCGACATGCTCTTCGATGCGAACACGGATCTGCGCGAGCGGCCGCTCCGCGAGCGGAAAGAGCAGCTGAAGGCCTATCTCGACGACCATGCCAACGGCGTCGTCCTTCGCTATGTCGAGCATTTCGAGACCGGCGGCGATGCGGTGCTGAAATCGGCCTGCAAATTGTCGCTGGAGGGCATCATCTCGAAGGCCGTCGATGCGCCTTATGTCTCGGGCCGCAGCGACACCTGGACGAAGGCGAAGTGCCGCGCCGGCCACGAGGTCGTCATCGGCGGCTGGTCGACGACGGCCGGCAAGTTCAGATCGTTGCTCGTCGGCGTCAACCGGGGCTCCCATTTCGTCTATATCGGCCGGGTCGGTACCGGCTACAGCGCGTCCAAGGTCGCGCAGTTGATGCCGCGATTGAAGGCGGTGGCCGCCAAGACGTCGCCCTTCACGGGAGCCGGTGCACCGAAGCGCGAGCCCGGTGTGACCTGGTTGAAGCCCGAGCTCGTCGCCGAGATCGAGTTTGCCGGGTGGACGGGCGACGGCATGGTGCGACAGGCGGCCTTCAAGGGACTGCGCGAGGACAAGCCCGCCGAAGAGGTCGAAACCGAGCTACCAGCCGATCCGGAAGAAATCGCAACGCCTGAACCTCGCCCCTCCCGCTCCCGCGGCCGCGGCGGCAGAGCCGATGTCATGGGCGTCGGCATCAGCCATCCCGACAAAGCCCTGTGGCCAAATGCCGACGACGATCGCCCCGTTTCGAAGCAGGAGCTGGCCGAGTATTTCGCAGCGATAGGCGAGTGGATGCTGCCGCATATCAAGGGGCGCCCTTGCTCGCTCGTGCGCGCGCCCGACGGGATCAACGGCGAGATGTTCTTCCAGCGCCATGCCGGCATGGGCACGTCGAACCTGTTCGAACTCGTCCACGTCTTCGGCGACAAGAAGCCCTATCTCCAGATCGATCGCATCGAGGCGTTGGCCGCTGCAGCCCAGGTTGGAGGCATCGAGCTTCATCCCTGGAACTGCGCTCCAGGCGATCCGGAGATTCCAGGGCGCCTCGTCTTCGATCTCGATCCGGGACCGGGCGTCAGTTTTGGCGACGTCATCGACGCGGCCAAGCAGATGCGCGAGAGGTTGGAGGCGCTCGGTCTCACCAGTTTCTGCAAGACGACCGGCGGCAAGGGCCTGCACGTCGTCGCGCCACTGGTCCCCGGTAAGCGCAGCAAGGTCGATTGGCCAGCCGCGAAGGATTTCGCGCGCCGGGTCTGTGCGGTTCTGGCCAGCGAGGAGCCGTCGCGCTACGTCGTCAACATGGCCAAGCGCCTGCGCAACGGCCGCATATTCCTCGACTACCTGCGCAATGACCGGATGGCGACGGCGGTCGGGCCGCGCTCGCCACGGGCCAGGCCCGGTGCACACGCCTCAATGCCGCTGACGTGGTCTCAGGTCAAAGCCGGTCTCGACCCGAGTCGTTTCACAGTGAGGACACTGCCTGGGCTGCTCAAGAAGACCAAGGCTTGGGACGGATACGATGATGCGGCCGGATCAATTGCGGACGCCATCAAGAAACTCGGGAAGCGAGCCGAGGCGGCCTGACCGCTTCGGGTTGCTTGCGGAACGATCGGCCGTAGCGCTGCGTTCACCGGGACAATCGGGAGAGATGTGACCATGGCGCCGCGGACATTCTGGAAGGGGTATCTGAAGCTGTCGCTCGTGACGTGCCCTGTGGCGATGATGCCGGCTCGCTCCGAGAGCGAGAAGGTGCGGTTCCACACGCTCAACCGCAAGACGGGAAACCGGATCCAGAGCCGGTTCGTCGATGCGGTTACTGGCAAGCCCGTTACCGATGACGACGAGGTCAAAGGTTATCCCAAGGGTGACGACGAATACGTCATGCTGGAAGATGACGAGCTCGATGCCGTGGCGTTGGAGAGCACCCGGACGATCGATATCGAGACCTTCGCACCCCGCTCCTCGGTCGGCTGGATCTGGTACGACACGCCGCACTATCTCGTGCCGGATGCCAAGGTCGGCGAAGAAGCCTTCTCGGTCATTCGCGAGGCGATGAAACGAACCAACACGGTCGGGATTTCGCGCGTGGTTCTGTATCGTCGCGAGCGGGCCGTGCTCCTTGACGCCCGCGACAACGGCATCGTGCTGTGGACGCTGCGCTATGGTGACGAGGTCAGGCCGGAGAAGGATTATTTCGGTGGGATCGAAAAGTCCGAGCCGGACGCGGACTTGCGGCCCCTGATGGACAAGCTGATCAAGACGCGCACCAAGGACTGGTCGCCGGAGCTTGCCACCGATCCCGTGCAGGCCGAATTGCTCAGCATCATCAAGGCCAAACAAAGGGCCGCAAACCCGCAAAGGCGGCGCCCCGTCAAGCCACGGAAGGCAACGTCATCAGCATCATGGATGCACTAAAGAAGAGTCTCGAGCCCAGGCGCAAGTAAACGGCGCGCAAGTAATCAACGCGGACGCGATCAACCCGCTTTTTTCCGCAGCGCCTGTTTCGTGGCAGCAGGCTTCGACTTCGCTGCGGCCTTACTGCCTGTCCCTTTCGCGCTCTGGCGCAGCGCATCCAGCAGGTTGACGACCTTGGTCGGCTCTGGCCGTTTCTGCGGCTTGAGCTTGCGCCCTTCGATCTTCGCCTGGACGAGCTCGGCCAAAGCGGATTCATAGCGATCGTCGAACGATTTCGGATCGAACTCCCCGGCCTTCGTCTTGATGATGTGCTCTGCGAGTTCGAGCATCTCGTCATCGATCTTGATGGCCGGAACATCGCTGAATGCGTCCTCGGCCGAGCGCACCTCGTAGTCGAAGTTCAGCGTCGTCGCGATCAAGCCATCGCCATGCGGCCGGATCAGGATCGAGCGCATCCTGCGGAAGATGACCGTCCGGGCGAGGGCGGCCGACTTTTGGCCCTTCATCCCCTCGCGGATCAGCGCGAAGGCGTCCGACGCGATAGGCGTGCTCGGCGAGACGTAGTAGGGCTTGTCGAAGAAGATGTCGTCGATCTCGTCGCACGGCAGGAAGGTCTCGACGGTGAGAGTCTTGTCGCTTTCGGGAATGGCGGCGGCGATCTCTTCAGGTTCGAGGATGACGTAGTCGCCATCGCCCTTGTCATAGCCTTTGACCTGATCCTCGGTTTCCACGGGCTTGCCAGAGACCTCGTCGATGAACTGGCGGTGGACGCGGTTGCCGGTCTTGCGGTTGAGGGTATGGAACGAGATTCGCTCCGCCGTCGACGCCGCCGTGTACAGCGATACAGGACAGGTCACCTCGGCGATCTTCAGGACGCCCTTCCAGACAGCACGCGGAGCCATGGATCTTCCCCCAGGATGCGTCGGTGACGCTTGATGTGCGAGGAACTAGGTGGCGATGCCGATGGTTCCAGGAAAGCGCTAACCTGCAGGGGGGCAGTCCGATGTCGAACGAAGATGCCGTCATCGCCAAGGCACTAAATGCCGGACTGCGCCGGCTCCTCGTGGCGGCTTTCATCCATGAGCGAGAAACCGCATCGGGTCATGGGCAGCTTCGGGGGCTGCAGGATGCCTTCACACGCGAAATTGCCCGTCTCGCCATGCGCGGCACGACAGAGGACGGCGAGGACGTCGAGCTGACGGCGGCCGTCAGGAAGGGGCTCAGGCTGTTTGTCGAAACAGCTTATCGCGAGGCTGCGGACCGTCGAACCCCTCCCGCGAAGATTCAGTGAGGCCGGGCTATCGCCTGATAGCGTTGCTGCCCAACCGGCTTTTCGATCGGCACCCAGAATGTGTGGGCCACCCCAATGGCGAGACGGCGCCCTTCAGCCGGCCAGGCCGCGAGCACCGCATTGCGTAGTTGCACAGATCCCTCCACGCCGCGATTGTAGCGACGAAGTCGAGCAGGACCGAAGCAGGGGCGGCGCTCCTCACAGGATCGGCTTGCCGCCGGTCACGGCAATCGTGGCGCCCGACACATAGCTCGACAGCGGGTCGGCCAGCATGACGTAGGCGGTGGCGAGTTCCGCGGGCTGTCCGGGTCGCTTCATCGGCACCTGGTTGCCGAAGTTCGCGACGGTATCGGCCGGCATCGTCGAGGGGATCAGCGGCGTCCAGATCGGCCCTGGCGCGACAGCATTCGCACGAATGCCTTTCGCAGCCAGCATCTGTGCCAATCCCCCGGTGAAGTTCTGGATTGCGCCCTTCGTCGTGGCGTAGGGCAGTAGCGTCGGGTTGGGCATGTCCGAGTTGACCGAGGCCTTGTTGATGATGGCACTGCCCGGCGGCATGTGTGCTACGGCCGCCTTCGTCAGATAGAACATCGCGTGGATATTCACGGCGAAGGTCAGCTGCCATTCGTCGTCGCTGATATCTGCGATGTCCTCGAAAGTGGCCTGATGGGCGGCATTGTTCACGAGGATGTCGATCCCCAAATCCGAAACGGTCTGCTGGACGAGCTTGCGGCAATACTCGGGTGACTGGATGTCGCCCGGTACGAGCACAGCCTTCCGCCCGGCTTTTTCCACCCAGCGCGCCGTGTCGCGCGCGTCCTCGTCCTCGTCGCGATAGGAGATCAGGACGTCGGCCCCCTCACGGGCGAAGGCGATCGCCACCGCACCCCCGATCCCGCTGTCGCCTCCGGTGATGAGTGCACGTTTGCCTGGAGGCGACCGGATCCTCGATAGCTCTCCTCGCCGTGATCGGGGCTAGGATCCATTGCAGCGGTTTGGCCCGGCATGGATTGCTGTTGTTCCGGAAAGGGAGGCTTCGGATAATCGGTCATCGCGGGATCTCCGTTTCGATATCTGTCGCCATCGAAATGCGGTTTCCTTCGGGTGGATCCACGAGAAATCACCAAGCCACCGGAAGAGCCGGAAAACTGAGGTGAACCATGGCGAGCGGTTGGGCTCCGGATGGAGCCGTTCAAGACCAGATCGACGACAGCATCAGCATCACTGATGCGGTGCGTCTACCGAGGGCGCGCCTACCGACCGGGCCGGGCGAAATCTATTGTCAGGATTGCGGCGACGAAATCCCGGAGGCTTGACGCAGGGCGATGCCGGGCGCGCGCACCTGCGTTGTCTGTCAGTCTGGCCACGATGCAAAGCCCGTCATAAGCGGATTCAATCGTCGTGGCAGCAAAGGACAGCCAGCTCAAGTGATCAATGTCGGTCGCTGCCTGTCACCGCGGTTGGGAGTCGGGCTGAAGCAGCGGTGTGCCGATCAGCTCCTGCGTCACGCTGCATCGCGATATCCTGGGCCTTTCATCTTGAGCCTCGGGAACTCCTCCCCCACGCTTTCGTTGCCGAGATGACGGCAATCGTCGTCGTCATGAGCGATGAGGAAGTGTTTCGATGAATATCGAGGATAAGGCCGAATATGATGCGGCGGCCATACGCGCCAATGCGATCAGCGATGCACCTGAAGGGACTCCCGAGGCGCGCGAGCTCGCCAGGCTGGTTGCGGCCATTCGCGCGTGGGACGAAGCCCACAAGGGTGAGCAGTCTCACGGTCCCGAGCCAGTGTCGGGCCTAACCCGTCCCGATGACCTGTCGGTGTCGGGGCTGCCGGGCAATCTCGGAAAACTGCACTTGGACTGAGCAGCGCCCCTAAGGATTGCGGTAGAAACCAGTATACGTTCAGCTCGCTTGGCTGCGGTCGGGCGTGGACTTTTCGAACAGGTCGTAGCCGTGGCAGACATTCTTGCGTGTTGGCTCTGATGACATCCGGCCATCTCGACGACTGCCGGCCGATTCTTCTCCCAATCGAATTCTTCGATCGCGCGGCACCGGAGCTTGCAATCCGTTTGATTGGGGTCTCGATGTTCGTCGCCGGGGTCGGGGGCGTGATCGTTGAAACCGAGGCCTACACGCGCGACGACCCGGCTTCACACAGCTTTCGCGGGCCGACTTTGCGCAACGCCGCGATGTTCGGCCATGCCGGGACAGCATATGTCTATCGGTCATACGGCCTTCATTGGTGTTTCAACATCGTGGCCCGAGGCGGCGGCGCCGTCCTGCTCCGTGCCCTCGAACCTACCGCCGGTTTGGATATCATGCTCGAAAGGCGCGGTGGAGCATCGCCGTTGTGCAGCGGTCCCGGCCGGCTGGCTCAAGCGCTAGCCATCGACGCCAGCTTTGACGCTCTGCCGGTCTATCAGGAGCCCTTCAAGCTCAGTGATCGAACCTGTGAACCTGATGTCGCTGTGGGTCCGCGGATCGGGATCAGCCAGGCCCGTGAAAAGCCATGGCGTTTTGGCCTTCAGGGCTCCCCTCAATTGAGCAGGCGCTTTCCCCTTCGATAGGGTTTTGATCCGACACCCTCGATCTCGGCGGCTTTCGTCTCCATCACGGCCTAAGCGTCGACGGGCGCGTCGAGGCCATCTCACTTGGTGTTGGCGAGGTCATCTTCGCTGAGGAGCAGAACGCCTCGTGACATGCGCAAATGCTCAGGGCGTCTGAGCCTCCGCGCTCGCATGTCGCGCTGGGCGGATTTTCGGCGTCGCAGCCTGGGCAGTCTTGGGCTCCCGTTGCTCCCAACCAAAAACGCTCCGCCCGCCATACTCCGCCGAACGTCGGCGTTCCTCGGTCACATAATCGTCCAGTGTCGGGCCCATGGCGATACGCTCCAGCCTGCGACTCTCGCGGTCGAGTCGGACGATCGCGGCGAGGCGATCCTCCTCCCCGAGCTTGGCCCGATCGACCGCAGATCTCAGCACTGTGATCGTCTGGTCGTAGACCTTGGTCGGCACGGCGAAAGGGTGACGGTCCTTGCCGCCATGCGCGAGCGAGAAGCGCGCCGGATCGGCGAAGCGGCACGGCGCGCCATGAACCACCTCGGCCACCATTGCAAGTGAGCGCACGGTGCGGGCCCCGACGCCGGGCACGAGAAGCAGGTCCGAGAAGTCAGCCGGGGCGCAGTCGGCCGCTGCAGCGAGCGCTCCATGAAGACGCCGCGCGATCACATCCTTGGGCCGGACATCGTGATGCACCGGCATCACCAGATGGGGCAGGGCGAGTTGCGCTGGCGAGAGGGCAGGCGGGACGCGGTCGCGTTCCAGCGCAGCGAACTCCCTGACGATGGCGTCGGGCCCGATCTCGCACAGCATTGCGACCTGGCCCTGTCGTGAAGAGGCCGCGCGCGCATCGGTCAGGTTGATGATCTCGCCCTGGTTTTTGCCGTCGATGGCAGCGTGGGGCGCCTCGACGAAGCTTCCGAGGCCTTCCGACTGCCAATGATAGCGGCGGGCGAGGCCGCCATCGCCGTTCATGCCCTGCTGCACCACGACCCATTGGCCATCATCGGTGACGAAGAAGCCGTGCAGATAAAGGTCGAAACCGTCCTGCACGGCAGCGCTGTCGACCTTGGCGACGAGGCGGCTTGCTTTGGCCAAGGCGTGTCCATCGAAGCCGACTTGGGCACCGATCCGCTCCAGCTCGGTGGGCGTCTGCCGGGAATGCCTGCCTCGCCCACCGCAGACATGCAAGCCGAGCTCGCCCGCGAGCGGCGTCAGCCCGCGCTTCAGTGCCCCGATCACGCTCGTGGTGATGCCCGAAGAGTGCCAGTCCATGCCCATCACCGCGCCGAAGGATTGGAACCAGAACGGATGCGCCAGACGCCGCAGCAACTCGTCACGGCCATAGTGATGGATAATCGCTTCGCAGATGACGGCGCCGAGACTGGTCATGCGCTGGGCGAGCCAGGCCGGCACACGGCCGTAGTGCAAAGGCAGATCGGCACTGCCGGAGCGACGCGTCATGCCGGGCTCTCGCGAACGAAACGGGAACTTTACATAGCGCGATACGGCCGATGCTGCCAAGTGGAAGCATCATCGCTGCCGCCCCGTCAATTGCGGGCTCGGCGCACCGCCACCCCGAATTCATGAAGGAGGCGGCGACATGAAGCCGATGACGGCGAAAGGTGCAGGGCCTGTCCGAGCCGATCCCGCGGGAACGCCTCCGCAATTGGCTTGTTTAGGAGGTGCCGCTTTGGAAAGGCGCTAGCTAGGAGATGGACATGCCAGCAAAATCAGCAGCTCAGCAAAAGGCGGCAGGCGCCGCCTTGGCCGCCAAGCGCGGCGACATTAAGAAAAGCGAACTCAAGGGTGCTTCCAAATCGATGGAGAAATCGATGAACGAACGCGAATTCGACGATCTCGCCTCGACCAAACGCAAGGGCAAGCCCGAGCATGTGTCAAAGTCGTGAGTGGTCTTTCGGCTGCGACCGCAGCTCAATAGCCGCAAGTGAGCGTCGCCCCGTCATTGCATCGTCCTCGATCACGAGGACTACATTTTCCGCCACGACGACATCTTCGTGACGCCGGTCATCTCGGCTGAAGCCGACGCGGTTTTGGCCAAGGTCCAAGGGATGACGTCGCACCTAGTTCCAACAAAGTGCCCGCCGAGCGGCGCTCGGCTGGCACTCTGTCGCCACGAATCAGGCGGCCTTTGCTTTGGCTACGCCGCCAAGTTGGTCGACGAGCTGATCTTCGTCAGCAGTTCGTCCGTCTTGGTCTCCTCCGCAAGTGTGCGAGGTATTGCTGGGCGAGATTGAGCGCATTTAGCCTCACGTTTCATAAACTCCCTCTAGGCGACGCTCCGGAGCTGAGCGAACATCGCGCGGCCCTTGCCGGCCCGCTTGGCGGCGTAGAGTGCCTCGTCAGCGGCACGGCGCAGAGTTTCGGGGTCGTGGTACCTGTCGCCGGCCGGCACAGTCTCGATGCCGACCGAAGTGCCCGCGTCAGCCGGCGATCCCAGCAGGATGTAGGGGTGCCCGACCCGCGCCACCACGCGCTCGGCCAGACTCCTTGCCTGTCCCGCGTCGGCGCCGGGAGCGATGATGGCGAACTCGTCGCCGCCCACCCTGGCGATGAGGTCGCCATCGCGCGTGACCGTCGCCAACCGATTGGCGACTTGGCGAAGGAGGTCGTCGCCGGCCGCGTGGCCGAGACGGTCGTTGACGGCCTTGAACCCGTCCAGGTCGAGCAGGAGGAGCGAGAATGCCTTCTCGGAGGCAGCCGCCGTCGTCATGGCCTCGTCGAAAGCACGACGGTTGGCAATGCCAGTCAGGGCATCTTTGCGCGCGGCGAAATCGAGCTCGCGTTGGCCGATCAGGACGGCCTCCAACTGGCTGACGTTCCGGGCCGCAGCATCGTAGATGCTGAGGAGATAGAGGGTTAGCAGGAACGCCATTGACTGGAGCAGGTCGTCGCCGGTGAAGGCAAGGGCCGCGATGAGGATGCCAACGGCAAGGGTGCAGATCGCGCAACAGATCCAAAACCTCACGGCCCGCGAGCAGGCTCCGGAGCTGATGCCCATCGCCAACCCGACCGCCAGGATGTAGCCATCGGCGTACTCGGCATGGAAAATGCGGATTGTTAGCGCGGCGATCACGATCGTGAAGGTCAACGCGGCCGCCGCGTACCAGGTCTCCCAGCGCCGCGCCTGCGCAAGCGTAAGTTTCTCGGTCGGGCGTCGCTGAAAGGCCAAGACGCCGATGACCCGCACGGTGCTCGTCACGACGGACGCTCCTACGATCGCCCACAAAGCAGGGTCGCCGGTACGGGTGGCCATGATCGTCGCGCCGACAATCACGCAGGCGGCGATGCACAGGATCTGCGCCAGCCCACCATAGAGGCGGCCGATGATCTCGATCTCGATGGATGGCGGCAAACCGTCTGTGCGGTTTCTGATGATGAGCATGGTCCACTCCCATATGAGGAATGCCACCGACCGATGTACGAAAGGCGGTGGATTTCATTCAAATGCCGGCGACGCCTTTGGGCGGGGGTACAGCCCCCACGACTGGCGCATCGCTCCGATCGCGGGC
The DNA here is from genome assembly GCF_030144325.1 of Bosea vestrisii. Classification (NCBI taxonomy): domain Bacteria; kingdom Pseudomonadati; phylum Pseudomonadota; class Alphaproteobacteria; order Hyphomicrobiales; family Alloboseaceae; genus Allobosea; species Allobosea vestrisii. The sequence continues at coordinate 2,961,131 of NZ_CP126307.1, forward strand.
ATTATCCACGTCTCGGCTGGGGACGAAAAAATGGAAGCGCCGCAAGGTGCCAGGGTGCTCGTCCTGGAGGACGAGGCCATCATCGCCATCGACGTAGAGAACATCCTGACCGAGGCGGGCTTGTCCGTGGCCGGGACGCTCGGGTCGTGCGCGGATGCCTTGAAGTGGCTGGACGCTAACGACGCCGAGGTCGCGCTCCTCGACATGCATCTTTTGGACGGTTCGTGCGAGCCGGTGGCGCGGCGGCTGGCCGAGAAGGGCATCCCGTTCGTGGTCTTCTCAGGCGATTCGGAAACCGACGAGACGCTCGACCCTATCTTCAGAACCGGCATCTGGCTGGAGAAACCGGCGCCCGCCGACAGGATCGTCGCGGCGGTGAGAGCGGCGCTAGTTGATGGCATGAAGCGCGTCGAGTAGCGCCGTCTCCGAGTAGGGCTTGTGCAGGAACGTCGTATCATTCGGCATGTCGCAGGCCGGCGGCGTGATGCGGCCCGACGCCAGGATCAGGACGACCGGCGGCCACCCGATCCGGACCTCATGCATCAGCGCCAGACCGTCCATGGATCCGGGCATCTCGATGTCGGAGAAGACGGCGGCGATGTCCGGGCGGGATACCATCAGAGCCACGGCGTCGTCGGCGTTCGATGCCTCGAGGACGTCGAAGCCCGCGTCCTCGACGATCGCGACCGCGTTCATCCGGATGATTGGCTCATCTTCGACGATCAGAACGAGTCTTGTCATGGCGAGACTTTCGGCTGTGACACTTAGCCAACTGCAGTCGAAGCCCGTTGTTGCCGCCGGATAGAAAGAAATGTCCGAGTTATCTTAGCGGCCGGTTAATCAGTCAGGCGCGGGGACCGGTCCCGAGGTCACGGCGACGTCGTCCGCATCCGCTTCCTCGCTCTCGCGATCGAGGTCGTCCTCGGTCTTGGCACTGAAGTTCAAGTCGGCCCGGTAAACCTCCTTGCCGGTCTCGTCCTCGACACTGACGCCGAAATCGGCGCGCTTGCCGTTCGGGAGCTTCTCCCGGGCCATCTCCCCCAAGGCGACCTGCGCGTCGTCCGTGGCCGCCTTGGTGTGCGGGAATTCGAGCGGCTCCTCGGAGCGTTCAACACTCTCGCTGTCGTTGGTAGTGATCGTGTATTTCGGCATCGTCGCAGTTCCGGTGCCCCCGGTTCGAGCAACCGCCAAATCCCTTTTGGGTTCCCGGGAGGGAGGCCGTGACGTCTCGAAGATCCGGCGATCGGCTACCGAGCCCGCGGGAATTCGACCGCGAAGACCGAGTGCGCCCCGTCATCGGACGGCTTCACGACGAATTCGCCGCCAAGCTGGTTCGTCAGGCTGCCGACGACCTTCATGCCCAGGCCAGATCGCGCGAACGGATCGAACGATTCCGGCAGGGCCTTTCCCTCATCGCTGACACGCATCACGTAACTGGTTTCGCCCTGGTGCTCCAAGGCGACCGTTATCCTGCCCTGGCCATGCTTTGCGGCGTTCGTGACAAGCTCGTTCAGGATGAGCCCCAGCGGGGCGATCTGCTCGGTGGGCAGCTCGGTCTTGATCGCCTCGACGACAATGGGCCCCCGCCCGTCCGGCAACATGTCGGACAGGTCCTGGCACAGCCGCCGGAGGTAGCTGGCGCATTCCGTCGTCTCGACCGTGTCGCTCATATAGATGTGCTGATGGACCCGCGCGACGGCCGCCACTCGGCTCGCGGCCAAGGCCAGCTCCGCTGCCGCCTGCCCGTCTGCCACGCTGCGGCCGTGCAGCTTCAGCAGGGACGCGACCATCTGTAGGCTGTTCATGACGCGATGGTCGATTTCCTTGGCCATCATCGCGGAGCGTCTCAGCGCATCGTCCTTCTCATCGATGACCTCTTCCAGCTTGGAGACCGCACGGCGTGCGGCGAGCCTGAGCTCCATCTGGTCCATGACCGTGGCGGCAAGATCCTTGAGGTTCTCGATCTGGTCCTGGCTGACGGTGCGCGGCTCCTTGTCGATGACGCAGAGCGTTCCGAGGTTGAAGCCGTCGCTCGTCTGAAGGGGCACGCCGACATAGAAGCGCAGGCCAAATCCGCTTGCCACCAGCGGGTTCGCCAGGGAGCGCGGGTCCGTCTTCGCGTCGAGCAGTATGAAGGGGTCAGACTGGAGGATCGCCGACGCGCACAGCCCGGGCTCGCGGTCGATCTGCCCGACGTCGACCCCGTGATGCGACTTGAACCAGATCCGGTCGTTGTCGACGATGCTGATGATGGAGATCGGAACGTTGAAAAGCCGCGACGCGATTGCTGTCGTCCGGTCGAATGCGCCGTCGGGCGGGGTGTCCAGGATGTCGTAGCGGCGCACCGCCATCATCCGGGCGGCCTCGTTTTCCGGGATGATCGAGCGCGAAGGGCTGTCGACGAGCGTCATGTGCCGGATCCTTGAAAAGGCGAACCTCTACCTCCCAGCATGAATTCGTACGTTCCCTCCACCTTTTTTGACAGGTTGGGATGCGGGGCCGCCACGACGTCCTAGTCGATTGGGACACAAAAATGGCCCGCCGAGTGCCGCTCGACGGGCCTTCCCTTATACCTCGGTGATCAGGCCGCCTTCGCCTTGGGGACCGCCGCCGCATTGGTCGACGTGCTGATCTTGGTCAGCAGTTCGTCGGTCTTGGTCTCCTCGGCCAGCGTGGCGTCGAGGAGGGTGACAGCTTCCTTGTGACCGAGCTGCTGCGCCCATGCCCGAAGCGTGCCGTAGCGGGTCATCTCATAATGCTCGACGGCCTGCGCGGAAGCGACCAGACCGGCGTCGAGGGCAGGGCTGTCGGCGTAGTCTTCCATGACGGCCTTGCCTTCCTCCAGGATGCCGAGGATCGCGTCGCAGGTCTTGCCGCGGGGCGCCTTGCCGATCGCCTCGAAGACGTCGCTGAGACGCTCGACGTGCCCCTCGGTCTCGGTGCGGTGCGTCTCGAAGGCCTTCTTCAGCTCTGGCGACTTCGCCGCCTTGGCCATCTTCGGCAGGGCCTTAAGGATCTGCTTCTCGGCGTAATAGACGTCCTTGAGCATGTCGTGGAACATGTCGTCGAGGGCTTTGGGTTCGGTTGCCATGGTGCTTCTCCCCGGTGGCTGGTGGAATGCCCGGTCAACGAGGAAGAACCGTTCCTGTTCCTCTCGCATCCGTGATTTGGAATGGAACTAACTTAGGCAACTCGCCGTTTTCCTGGGCATCGCGGCACAGCCGCAACCCATCGGGAGACCACCATGAAAAAGCTGATCATCGCTTCCCTGATCGCCACAGCGACCTCCTTCGGCGCCATGGCCCAGACTTCCACCACGTCGCCGGCCCCGACGCCTGCCCCTGCCGACGCGAACGCCCCGCTGCCGGGCGCCAACAGCTTCACCGAAGGCCAAGCCAAGAGCCGCCTTGAAGCCAACGGCTACACCAATGTCACCGACCTGAAGAAGGACGACAACGGTGTCTGGAAGGGCAAGGCCACCAACGCCGGCGCGCAGGTCAATGTCTCGGTCGATTACCGCGGCAACATCGTCAAGAACTGATCGATTCCCCTCCCGTCACGACCCTGGAGACATAAATGACCCGCACAATCACCCGTTCCTACGACAACTACGAAACCGCCCGCTCGGTCGTCGAGCAGCTGGAGGCCTCCGGCATTTCAAGCAGCAACCTCAGCATCGTCGGGCGAAATGGCGATGGCGAAACTAACGCAGAGGAAGGCGCCGGGATCGGCGCTGGCCTCGGCGGTGCGGCCGGCCTACTCGCCGGCCTGGGCCTGCTCGCCATTCCGGGCATCGGCCCGGTCGTAGCCGCAGGCTGGCTAGCGTCAACAGCTGCCGGCGCCATCGCCGGCGCGGCGGCGGGCGGCCTGGTCGGATCCTTCATCAAGGAAGGCCACGACGAGGACGAGGCCCACTACTACGCCGAGACGGTTCGGCGCGGCGGATCGGTGGTCTCTGTTCGCGCCGAGCCCGCGCAGGAGGCGGCGGTGGAGGCCATCCTCGATGGCGCGGCCCCCATCGATCGCGACACCCGGATGGCGCAATATCGCCAGGAGGGCTGGACTCGGTTCGACGAAAAAGCCGAACCGTACAAGGGAACCACCACAATCATCTGAGCCGCACTACGTCGACTTGAGGCCTCCGGGGTTCGCTCCGGGGGTCTTTTGCCGCGGCGGGGCCAAAGCCAAAAAGGAAGGGCGATGGAGCAGGCTTTACCGCAGTTGACCTCCCGCACCGCCCACGTCTGCGTCGACATGCAGCGGCTTTTCTCGCACGATGGCCCCTGGTCGACACCCTGGCTTCCGAAGGTGGTGCCGCAGTGCGTGGCGCTGGCGCGGCACCGGCCGGAGGCGACGATCTTCACGCGCTTCGTCACACCGGTCACCGCGGACGCGGCGGAGGGAGCCTGGAAGGAATTCTATCGCCGCTGGCCAGAAACCACGCGCGCACGGATCGACCCGGCGCTGCTGGAACTCGTCCCGGAGCTGGCATCCTTCGTTCCCCCAGCACTGGTCTTCGATAAGCCGGTCTATTCAGCCTTCGCAGGGAGAAAACTTGTCGCCCACCTGCACGATCGCGACGTGGATACGGTCATCCTGACGGGAGCCGAGACCGACGTCTGCGTGCTGTCTTCGGCGCTGGGGGCAGTGGATCATGGATTCCACGTCGTCATCGCGAGGGACGCCGTCTGCAGTTTTTCCGATGCCGGACACGACGCGCTTCTCGACCTCTTCAAACAACGCTTCAGCCAGCAGATATTCACCGCGGAGACCGCCCGGGTCCTGGAAGAGTGGCGTGAATGATCAAGCCGCAACTGGACTGCCTCATCGTTGGCGGCGGCCCGGCAGGTCTCACGGCCGCGATCTACCTCGCCCGCTTTCATCTCCGGGTCGCTGTCGTGGACGAGGGGAGAAGCCGCGCCTTGCTGATCCCAAAAGCCATAACGTGCCGGGCTTCCCGGACGGGATATCGGGCCAGGACCTACTAGCCCGAATGTCGGAGCACGCACGCCGGTATGGCCCCGACTTGGTCGAGGGGCGCATCGACGACATCAGGCAAGCGCCCTCGGGGTTCACGGCACGTTCCTTTGATGCATCGTGGTCGCCCCGCTCCGTCCTTCTCGCAACGGGCGTGACGAACCGGCGTCCGGAACTCGACGACCATACCCATTCCGAGGCGCTCGCGCGCGGACATCTGCGCTATTGCCCGGTCTGCGACGGGTACGAGGTCTCCGGTCTGAACGTCGCGGTGCTGGGCTCGGACGCCCGGGCCGTCAGCGAAGCCGAATTCCTCCGCTCGTTCACGGACCGCGTGACCCTGATATCGACGGTGAGCCACGCCGTCGAGGCCGATCTGCGGCGCCGGCTGGAGCGGATCGGCGCCACGATCCGGCTCGGCCCGGTCAAGGGCATGCGTCTGCTTGCCGGCGGCCTCGAAGTCATAACCGCAGGCCGCCCGGAGATTTACGACGCCGTCTATCCGGCACTGGGTTCTTCCATCCATTCGAGGCTGGCAAAGATGCTTGGGGCCACGGCGACGGAGGACGGGTGCATCGAAGTCGACCGCCATCAGCGCACGACGATCAAGCATCTCTATGCTGCCGGCGATGTCGTCTACGGGCTGGACCAGATCAGTGTCTGCAATGGCCAGGCAGCGATCGCGGCGGTGGCCATACGAAACGACCTGTGGGCGGAGAAGCAGTCGTTATGGCCGCATGAGGCGCGCCGGCCCTCCTGATGGCGGCGACCGACAGCGAGGGGTCAATGAAAAGCATCGAGATCTTCCTGCCCATGAATGCCAACGACGGGACGCCGTTCCCCGACACGATGTTCGACCGGATTGAGAACGAGCTCAACGAGACATTCGGAGGTGTCACCGCCTACAAGCGCGCTCCCGCGCAGGGCCGGTGGAAAAGCGGCGGGCAGACGCAAGGGGACGAGATCGCGATCTTCGAGGTCGTCGTCCATCGGATCGATAGAGGCTGGTGGACGTGGTTCCGAGAGGAGCTGGAGAACCGGCTGGGTCAGGAGACGATCCTGGTCACGGCGCGGGACATCGAGATCCTGTAAGCGGTGCCACGGGATCAGGCGCCGGTATCGCCGTGAGCGGCGCTGACCGGCTTCGATTCCGGTGAGTTCCTGAAGCGAAGGAAGATTGACAGCACGACCAGCACCGCCGTCGACAAAAACTCCGACTGCCAGTTCTGGAATGACTCGAACCAGAATCGTGCATCCCCCAGATAGGCGAGCGGTGTCTTCAGCTCGGCTCCATGAAGCACGGCCTCCTGGTTGGCGGCAGCTGCGCTTCCAAGCCAGTGCGCCACGAAGCTGGCGACGAACAGTGCCGTCAACGCGAGGCCGAGCGAATGGGCGTAAATCCATTGCAACGCAGGATGTCTGCTGCGCCAAGTATCGGGCAACTCGTCGCCGTCCCGTTCGGGCTCGTCGGGATCGCGTGACTCTGCCGAGCCCCGCTGGAACAGCGTGGCGGTCAGCATCACGTAGGCGCCCATCTGCAGGAACTCGCTCTCCCAGTTCTCGAACAGCGCCGATAGAAAAGAACCTGATCCCATATAGTCGAGTAGGCCGATTGAAGGTTGGCGGTGGCTTGCCAGCATCTCATTCTCGACCTTGAGGCCGGACGCCACCATTCCCGAGATGCATAGGGCGGTGAGCACCAGGAGCGTCATCGTCAGACCGTTGTCGCGCAAGAATTTCATGTAACCGCCCACTGCTTGTCGCTCTGTTGCAGGCTTCAAACCGATGGACACGGCATTAGTTCAGGCAGGACGTGAATGCTCACCCACCATTCAAAAACGTCCCGGACCGGAACGGAGCGACCGGTGCGTGCGCAAACTTTGGAATGTCTCGAAACCGAATTTACCTGGGGGCGTTGGAGGCTCAATAACCCGGGAGTTTCCGATGAACGCGATGCGAGAAGAGAGCCGGTCCGTCTGGATGGACGTGGAGGTGGCCCCCGATGCCGCCCCGCTCACGGAAGACACGAAAACGGACGTGGTAGTTGTAGGCTCTGGCATCGCCGGCCTATCGATCGCCTACGAACTCGTGCTCCGTGGCCATTCGGTACTGGTGCTGGACCGAGGCCCGATCGCCGGCGGCATGACGTCCAGGACGACCGCCCATCTCGCGCCCATCTGCGACGACTCCCTCGCCGAACTTCTTTCGATGCGCGGCAAGGAATTGGCCCAGGGTTTCCAGGCCAGCCAGAACGCGGCGGTCGATCGTATCGAGACGATCCAGAAGGAGCTCGGCATCGACTGCGAGTTTCGCAGGCTCGATGCCCTCTTATTCCTCGATCCGAAGAGCAAGCCATCCGTTCTGGACGACGAGGTCGAGGCCGCCGACGAGATCGGCGTTGCGGTCGAGCGCGGCGAGGGACTGCCATTGCGAACGTTGGAGGACCGGCCATACCTGCAGTACCCCGACCAGGCGACCTTCCATCCGCTGAAGTACCTTCGCGGCCTGGCCGCAGCCCTGCAGGAGAAGGGCGCTCGCCTCCACGCCTACTCGGCCGTGAGCGAGATTACCGAAGATGGGCAAGGTGTTCATATCAAGCTGGAAGCCGGTCACACGGTCGACGCGTCCTTCGTCGTCGTCGCGACGAACTCCCCGATCCATGACCTGTTCGCCCTCCATACCAAACAGGCTCCTTATCGCACCTACGCGATGGGCTTCGAGATCGAGCGGGGCGCCCTTGCCGACGCTCTCTATTGGGACACCGAGGATCCGTATCATTACGTCCGCCTGACGTCAGGGACTGACGGTAAGGACGTTCTCATCGTCGGCGGCGAGGATCACAAGACGGGCGAGGCTAACGACGCTCATGCGCGCTTTGCGGCTCTTACATCCTGGATCAAGACGCTCATACCGGATTTGGGCGGCGAGCTGTACCGCTGGTCAGGACAGGTCATGGACACGCTCGATTACGGCGCCTTCATCGGCCGCGAGGCACACCGGAGCCGGACTTTGGTCACCACAGGGGATTCCGGCCAGGGCATCACGCATGGCGTCCTTGCCAGCCTGATCATTCCCGACCTTATCGAGGGCAAGGAAAACAAGTTCGCTACCGTGTACGAACCGGCGCGCAAGCCCCTCAAGGCCGCGATGACTTTCGTGAGCGAGAACAGCACCGCCATAACCAACCTGGCGCAATATCTCGCTCCCGGCGAGCTGGCATCGTTTGAGGAGCTGGAACCCGGGCAGGGCGCCATCATTCGACAAGGCCTCACCAAGATCGCTGCCTACCGCGCTGAGGACGGAACGCTCTACCAGCGCTCGGCGGTCTGCACCCATCTCGGCTGTCACTTGCAGTGGAACGCCTTCGAGACGTGCTGGGACTGTCCGTGCCACGGATCGCACTTCGCCCCTGATGGCACCGTTCTCAATGGCCCGGCCATCGCTCCCTTGGCGGAGATCCAGACCGGCTCAGATGCCGAGGCGGAGGCGTGACGATGAGCTGGGTCAGCATGGTCGGCTTCGCTGCGGCGCTCTGCTCGACGATCAATTTCGTGCCGCAGGCCGTCCGCATCGTTCGAACCAGGGATACCAAATCGCTGTCGGCACCGATGTATGCGCTAACCACGACCGGCTTCTGCCTCTGGTCGCCTACGGGCTCGCGCTGGGGCAATGGCCCTTGATCCTGACCAACGGCATCTGCGCCGTCCTGGCGGGCTTCATCCTGTTCATAACCCTTGCCAGCAAGAAGCTGAAGGACGCCACTGCGAAGACGCTGCAATGATCCATCATCTATCGGTCGGCACGAACGACATCGCCAGTGCGCGAAGGTTCTACGACGCCATTATGCCCGTCCTTGGGATGCGCTTGCTCAACGGCTCGGCGGGATCGGCCGACTACGGCGCCGCCTCATTCCTGTTCAGTGCCGAAACGCCCGTGGACGGCAAGCCCGCGAGGCCCGGCAACGGTGTGCACGTCGCCTTCGCCGCCGGCCGGCGGGCGATGGTCGATCTGTTCTACGAGACGGCCCTGGCCCATGGAGGGCGTGACGCCGGCCCTCCCGGCCTGCGCCCGCAGTGCGATGCCCACTATTATGGCGCCTTCGTCCTCGATCCCGATGGCAACAAGATCGAGGCGGTCACCTCCTCCAGCAAGTGACAGCTTCGGCTTCTTGTTGAGCCGCAGGTCAATCGCGACAAACGGCTGAACCTTTTCACGAAGACGGGCGTTGCAGGGCCAACGGCGGGGGCTCATCGGGAAAAAACATCATGGATCGTCGCACGCTCATTCAAGCTTCCCTCGCAGCATCACTCCTGCCGGCCGCGGCCCTCGCCCAGACCAGCGCGAACATGCCGACGCCCGAAACGCGTCACGCCGCAGAGACCCTCGAGGCCGGCACGGTTTCGCTGGAGACCAGCAAGGCCGCGCTGGATAAGTCGGCCGACGCGATGCTCAAGCGTTTCGCGGAATTCGAGGTCGCCGAGCAGGAGACCGTCGCCAAGGTCGTCAAGGCGGCGTCCAAGATGCCGGAAGGAAACGCGCCCAAGCTCGGCACGGAAGCTCAGTCGATGATCGACAAGCTGAAGGCGATGCCTGCCGGGAAGGAATTCGACATGGCTTACTTCAAGGGCCAGATGGATGGGCATACCAAGCTGCTGAATATCCAGGAGACCTACCTCGGTGCTGGCAAGGACCCGACCCATCGCGCCATCGCGATGCTGGCCATGGGCCATATCAAGGAGCACCTGGCGAACCTTGAAGCCATGAAGAAGACCATGGCCGGCTGACATCGGCGAGCCACCGGCCCTTGACCGTTCAAGCGTCGCCGATGGACGGCGGCGGCCCCGGGTCGGTGCCGTCCCTGGCAATTGCGGCCCGCTTTTCGAATTGTTTCCGTATCCTCTCGATCTTGTCCTCGTCGAGTTGTTCCAGATCGAGGAGTTCCTCACGCGCGCCTTCGAGACGCACGATCAGCTCGTCCAGCTTGATCTGCATCGCGGCGGTGTCGCGATTCTGGCTGTTCTGGATAATGAAGACCATCAGGAAGGTGACGATGGTGGTCGAGGTGTTGATCACCAGCTGCCAGGTGTCGTTGAAGCCGAACAGCGGTCCCGACAATGCCCAGGCGACGATGATCCCCAGGGCGACGAAGAACGTGGCGGGCTTGCCCGTCCAACGCGCGGTGCCTTGGGCCAATCGGGTGAACAGGGACTGCCTGGTGCTCAGGCCGCTCAGGCCATCGTTGATAGACACGGGATCTCGCTGAAGGGAATGGCTTGGGCTTCCGGTCGGAATGTCATCCTCTGGGCCATTATCGCGCCGATGGGTTAATGCGAGATGGATCGCGCTGCGGCGCCGGTCTCGAACGGAGGAACCAATTCCGTGCCGGCGGGTTGCATACGGTTTGTTTGGGAATGGAATGGAGCGCGTTCGGCAACATGACTTCAGTGGATGACGTGACGGGGGATCGCTATCGCCTGCTGATCGACGCGGTCACGGACTACGCGATCTACATGCTCGACCCCGAGGGGAACGTCGTCAGCTGGAACCCGGGGGCAAGGCGTTTCAAGGGTTACGAGGACCACGAGATCATCGGCCAGCATTTCTCGCGCTTCTACACGCCGGAGGACAAGGCGACCGAGTTACCGGCAAGGGCGCTCAGGATCGCGCGTGAGGAGGGTCGGTTCGAGAACGAGGGCTGGCGCGTCCGCAAGGACGGGACCCGGTTCTGGGCCCACGTCATCATCGACCCGATCTTGCATCCCGCGACCGGACGCGCCCTTGGCTTCGCCAAGATCACGCGCGATCTGTCCGAGCGCAAGGCGCAGGAGGAGGCGCTGCGGCGCAGCGAACAGTCCTTCCGGCTCCTGGTCCAGGGCGTGACCGACTACGCAATCTACATGCTCGACGAGACCGGTATCGTTTCCAACTGGAATGCCGGCGCGGAGCGCATCAAGGGATATCGGCCCGACGAGATCATCGGCCGGCATTTCTCGGTCTTCTACAGGGAGGAGGAGCGCGAGGCGAAGGTCTGGGAGCGGGCCCTGGCCGCGGCGCGCTCCGCAGGAAGCTACCAAACGGAGGGGTGGCGGGTCCGCAAGAACGGCGAGCACTTCTGGGCCAGCGTCGCGATCGATCCGGTCCGCGACGATCAGGGCAACATCATCGGCTTCGCAAAGATCACCCGTGACATGACCGAGCGGCGCCAGTCCGACCAGGCACTGGAGGCCGCGCGCGAGGCGCTCTACCAGTCACAGAAGATGGAGGCGCTCGGCCAGCTGACGGGCGGCGTCGCCCACGACTTCAACAACCTGCTGAATGCCGTCGTCGGCAGCCTGGAACTGCTCCGCAAGCAGGTGACTGACGAAAGGCAGCTGAACCTGATCGGCAATGCCCTGAAGGGGGCGACGCGCGGCATATCGCTGACGCAGCGCATGCTCGCTTTTGCCCGGAAGCAGGATCTCCAGGTGAGCTCGGTGAACGTCTACGACCTCGTTGCCGGCATGACCGACCTGCTGGGCCGCTCGCTTGGGCCGTCAATCGAACTGGAAACGTCCTTTCCGGCCAGCCTCAAGCCGGCCGCAGCCGATCCTAACCAGGTCGAGCTCGCCATCCTGAACCTCGCCGTGAACGCGCGCGACGCCATGCCCGAGGGGGGCCGGATCACGATTTCCGCAAGGAACGAGACGGTCGCCCCCGGAAGCGCCGGCCCGCTGCAGCCCGGCGAGTATGTTCGCCTGGCCGTTACAGACGGCGGCGTTGGAATGGACCGGGAAACCCTTGCAAGGGCATCCGAGCCCTTCTTCACGACCAAGGGCGTCGGCAGGGGGACGGGCCTGGGGTTACCCATGGTGCTCGGCACGGCGGCGCAGCTGGGCGGTCGCCTGGAGCTTGAGAGCCGGGTCGGGGAGGGCACCACCGCGACGCTGTGGCTGCCGGTCAGCAAGCCCTCTTCAGGGCTGATTACAGACCTCGCGGAAGCGGATGCTTCGCCTGCCGAAACGACCCCATCGATCCGGGTGCTGGCGGTGGACGACGACGCCTTGGTCCTCATGAACACGGTCGCGTTGCTTGAGGATCTGGGTCATCAGGTCGTCGAGGCCAGTTCCGGCCGCGAGGCGCTCAGGATCATGGGCGAGGACGCCGCCTTCGATCTCGTCATCACCGACCAGGCCATGCCGCACATGACCGGCAGCCAGCTGATCGCGGAGCTTAACGGCCGGTGGCCTGACATCCCAATCATTCTCGCGACCGGGTATGCAGAGTTGCCGGGCAGCCTGCCAGCCCACGTCAAGCGGCTTGGGAAGCCGTTTTGGCAAAAGGACCTTGCAAAGGCCATCGCGGATTCGAGCGCGAGTCGGGCTCGGCGTTAAGATCCTGAACCATGCGGCAACCCATGAGCCGAGAACTGAAAAATATAGCGGGATGAGCTCCGCTGGACTTCCGCGCGCGGCATAGGCGACGATTCCGGCCTTCATGATCGCTTGGCCTACGGCATCTTCCTGAACGCGACCGGGCGTAAGAAAGCCGAGTCAGGTTTTCAAATTAAGTGCAGCTAACGAACTGAAATCGTTGACAAAAGATTCTCACGATTAAACTCAAAGTGACAGGCACCCAACGGCATTTCCGCTCAGGACCATTCAGCCAGACCTTGACCCGTTAAAGAACGACACGGCGCGAGGCAGGCGGGAACGGCGCGTCCAGCATAACGAGAGCCGCAAAGCGCACTCTCTCACCGCCCGTACCGGCTCCTTCGCTGTGCACCTATTCTGCACCTAGCCGGCCAAGCAGCCGTTCACTCGCCGCGTTACAATCGGTATAAGCGCCTCAAATCGAAAGCGAAACGGGGCGTCGCGACATTCTGTCGCTTGGTAGACAAACCACTTTTTGAGTCGAGCGCGTCTACCAATTCCGCCACAGGGGCCCCTTGCGGGCGCGGCGGACTATAGCGATCGGCGAGGGCCGGTCAATCTCGTGTGAACACTCATTGATGTAACGTCAGCCCCATGGACGGACGCACGCGCGCCCGCTAAGGGGCGGCGATGTTCGAACGACTTTACCTCTGGACGCTCTCGCTCGCCGCGCGCCGCAGTGCGCAGGCCTGGCTCGCCGTCGTCGCCTTCATCGAGAGCTCCTTCTTCCTGATTCCGGCCGATGTGCTGTTCGTGCCGATGGCGCTGGCCAAGCCCGAGCGGGCTTATCGCCTCGCTTTGATCGCGACCGTCTTCTCGACGCTCGGCGGCATCGCCGGCTATGCGCTCGGCTATTATGCCTTCGACGCGCTGGCACGGCCGGTCCTCGCCTTTTATGGCAAGCTCGACGCCTTCGAGCAATTGCGCGCCTGCGCCGGTCCCGATACGACGCTGATCCTGTTGACCACCTCCGGCCTGGCGCATCTGCCGCCTATCAAGGTGGTGACCATTCTGGCCGGCGCCGTCCATATCGGGCTCGGCTTCTTCGTGCTCTCCTGCGTGCTCGCTCGTGGCGCCCGCTTCTTCGCCCTCGCCTTCCTGCTGCGCCGCTATGGCGAGACGATCCGGCACTTCATCGAGAGGCGGCTGAAGCTGATCACCCTCGGCGGCGCGGCCTTCCTGATCCTGCTCTATTTCGGCCTCAAGCTGCTGACAGGCTCGGGCCAGCTCCTCTCCTGCTGAGTTACGCCATGACCGGCTTTATCCCGCGCCTCCTCGCCGATCCCCGCCGCCTGATCGGGGTGATCGGGCTTACGAGCCTCGCTCTGATCGCCGGCGCCTGGTTCTTCGAGCTGGTCCTGCACCTGCGTCCCTGCAAGCTCTGCCTCGAGCAGCGGGCACCGCACTACGCCGCGATCGGACTTGTTGCACTCGCATTGCTCTTTGCGCGCTCGCGCCAGCTCCAGATCGCCGCGCTGATCGGCCTGGCGCTGCTGATGGCCTGGAGCAGCGGGCTGGGCGTCTACCACTCCGGCGTCGAATGGGGTGTCTTCGCCGGCCCGAATGATTGCGGCGGCACGCCGGCTCCGGCTGCGGCTGGCGTCCAGGATTTGATGAAGCAGCTCCAGACGACCCGCATCGTTTCCTGCACGGAAGCCGCCTGGCGCTTCCTCGGCCTCTCGCTCGCCGGCTGGAACGCGCTGGCCTCGCTGGGATTGCTGATCGCGGCACTGCTCGGCCTGAAGAACTCACTGAGGCGGTCCGAAAATTCGCTGGCGTGAGACGGCTAGCGTGACTTTCGAGAACCGGAGCGCAGCGGACATCTGTCCGTGAGCACCGGAAGCGCAGAAAGCCGCGTCAGATGGCCACGCCAGTAGAATTTGCGGGCCGGCTCAGGGTTCGAGCTCGGAATCCCAGTAGAGATAATCCAGCCAGCTCTCGTGCAGATAGTTCGGCGGGAACAGCTTGCCGTTGCGATGCAGGTCGTTGATCGACGGCGCGAACGGCTTCTGCGTCGGGATCATCCCGACGGCCGTCGGCATCTTGTCACCCTTCATCAGATTGCAGGGCGAGCAGGCCGCAACGACGTTCTCCCAGGTGGTGAGCCCGCCCTTCGAGCGCGGCACGACATGGTCGAAGGTCAGTTCCTCGCGCGTGCCGCAATACTGGCAGGCGAAACGGTCGCGCAGGAAGACGTTGAAGCGGGTGAAGGCCGGGGTGCGCGAGGGCTTGATATAGGTCTTGAGCGAGACAACCGAAGGCAGCTTCATGTTGAAGCTCGGGCTGTGCACCACGGTGTCGTATTCGGAGACGATGTTGACGCGGTCCATGAAGACCGCCTTGATCGCGTCCTGCCAGCTCCACAACGAAAGCGGATAGTAGCTCAGCGGCCGAAAATCGGCGTTGAGCACCAGCGCCGGACAACCGTCCGGCGAGGCCATCGGATGCATAACATGCGCCGTCACCCGTATCGCGCCTCCGCCTGCTGGGCCGCACGAATCCCGTAACGCATCAATGTAAGCGCGAGACGACAGGAATGTGAAGTCGCGATGTCGCGGATGGCGGGCGACAGCCGTCATTCTCGGGCGCAGCGAAGCGAAGACCCGAGAATCTCAGGACGGCACGGCACTGGTTTCCGAGATGCCCGGGTCGAGCCCGGGCACGACGTGCGGATATCAGCGCGTCGGAACGGGCTTCTCGCCGCGATAATCGTAGAAGCCGCGCCCGACCTTGCGGCCGAGCCAACCGGCCTCGACATATTTCACCAGCAGCGGGCAGGGCCGGTATTTCGAATCAGCCAGACCGTCATGCAGCACCTGCATCACCGACAGACAGGTATCGAGACCGATGAAATCGGCGAGCTGGAGCGGGCCCATCGGGTGATTCGCGCCGAGCTTCATCGCCGTGTCGATTGCCTCGACCGAACCGACGCCCTCATAGAGCGTGTAGACGGCCTCGTTGATCATCGGCAACAGGATGCGGTTGACGATGAAGGCCGGGAAATCCTCCGAGACCGACGCCGTCTTGTGCAGCTTGGCGACGAACTCCTTGGCGAGCTCGAAGGTGTGGTCGTCAGTGGCGATGCCGCGGATCAGCTCGACGAGCTGCATCAGCGGAACCGGGTTCATGAAATGGATGCCGATGAAGCGCTCGGGCCGGTCGGTCGCCGCGGCGAGCCGCGTGATCGAGATCGAGGAGGTATTGGAGGCGAGCAGGGCGTCAGGCCGCAGATAGGGGCAGACGGCGGTGAAGATCTTGCGCTTCACCTCCTCGCTCTCGGTCGCCGCCTCGATCACGAGGTCGCAGGCGCCCAGCCCTTCCAGGGTCGGCGCCGCGGTGATCCGGCTCATTGCCGCGCGACGCTCCTCGTCGGCGATGGCACCCTTGGAGACCTGGCGAGCCATGTTGCCGTCGATCGTCGCCAGCGCCGCGTTGATGCGATCCTCGGCGACATCGTGCAGCTTGATGTTGAAGCCCGCGACCGACGCGACATGGGCGATGCCGTTGCCCATCTGCCCGGCGCCGATGATGCCGACGGTCCTGATCTGTTGGTCCATGTGACGCTTCTGTTCCCGAGGGGAGCTGGCTCGGGCGGCCTTGTGGCCGCCCGCTGCCTGACTTGCTTACTTGCCGGCTTTTTCGAGCTCTTTTTCGAGCTCGGGCATGATGGTGAAGAGGTCTCCGACGAGGCCGTAATCGGCGATCTGGAAAATCGGTGCCTCCTCGTCCTTGTTGATGGCGACGATGACCTTGGAGTCCTTCATGCCGGCCAGGTGCTGGATCGCGCCGGAAATGCCGACCGCGACATAAAGGTCCGGCGCCACGACCTTGCCGGTCTGGCCGACCTGCCAGTCGTTCGGGGCGTAGCCGGCATCGACCGCGGCGCGCGAGGCGCCCATTGCCGCGCCAAGCCGATCCGCCACCGGCTCGATCACCTTGGCGAAGTTATCGGACGAAGCGAGCGCGCGTCCGCCCGAGACGATGATCTTGGCCGAGGCCAGCTCCGGCCGGTCGGATTTGGCGACCTCCTCGCCCTTGAACGACGACGTACCGGGGTTCTCAGCCGCAGCGATCGTCTCGATCGGGGCTGCAGCTGCACCATCGCCGGTCGCGGCGAAGGAGGCGCCGCGCACCGTGATGACCTTCTTGGCATCTGATGACTGCACAGTCTGGATGGCGTTGCCGGCATAAATCGGGCGCTCGAAGGTGTCGGCCGAGACGACCTTGGTGACTTCCGAGACCTGCATCACGTCGAGCAGCGCGGCAACGCGCGGCATCACGTTCTTGCCGGTGGTGGTGCCAGGCGCGACGAGGGCGTCATAGCCGGGCGCCAGCGAGACGATCAGCGCCGCCAGCGGCTCGGCGAGGCGATGCTCGTAAGCCGCATCATCGGCGAGCAGTACCTTCTCGACGCCGTCGAGCTTGGCGGCAGCTTCAGCGACCGCCTTGGCGTTGTGGCCGGCGACCAGAACGTGCACGGGCGCGCCGATGTCCTTGGCCGCAGTCAGCGCCTTGCGGGTGGCTTCGTTGAGGCTGTTGTTGTCGTGCTTGGCGAGCAGCAGCGTAGCCATCAGATCACCCCGGCGGTCTTGAGCTTGGAGACGAGTTCGGCGGCGCTTGCGACCTTGACGCCGGCTGAGCGGCCAGCGGGTTCGGTGGTCTTAAGCACCTTGAGGCGCGGCGCGACATCGACGCCGAGCGTCTCCGGCGTGGTCTCGTCGAGCGGCTTCTTCTTGGCCTTCATGATGTTGGGCAGCGAAGCGTAGCGCGGCTCGTTCAGGCGAAGATCGGTGGTCACGATCGCCGGCAGCTTGAGGGAGACGGTCTGCAGGCCGCCATCGACCTCGCGGGTGACGTCGGCGGAGCCCTCGCCGATCACGACCTTCGACGCGAACGTGCCTTGCGGCCAGCCGAGCAGGGCCGCCAGCATCTGGCCGGTCTGGTTGCAATCGTCGTCGATCGCCTGCTTGCCGAGGATGACGAGCTCCGGGGTCTCCTGCTCGACGATCTTCTGGAGGAGCTTGGCCACCGCGAGCGGCTCGACGATGCCGTCGGTCTTCACCAGGATGCCGCGATCGGCGCCCATGGCGAGGCCGGTGCGGATCGTCTCGGCCGCCTGCGCGGGCCCGACCGACACGACGATCACTTCTGTCGCCTTGCCCGCTTCCTTGAGCCGCAGTGCCTCTTCCACCGCGATCTCGTCGAACGGGTTCATCGACATCTTCACATTGGCCAGCTCGACGCCCGACCCGTCGCCCTTCACGCGGATCTTCACGTTGTAGTCGACCACTCGTTTCACTGGCACAAGTATCTTCATAAGGACGTCACCGGTTATGGAGAGATGCGATCGGGCGCCGATCCGCCGGCCAAGCGATGACCGGCATCGCGGCGCGCGGCTGAAATGCGGACGGACCGTAGCGACGGGGATTTGGGCTTGTCAACGCCATGAAAGTCACGGCTTGCCCCGTACGACGCCCCCAAACAGACGTAGCTCGCGCCTGATCAGCAGCGGCGTCAGCGCCGCTCCGGCACCAAGCCCGCCGAGATGCGCCCACCAGCCGACAGCCCCTTGCTGGTCGAACAGCGCCGAGAGCAGCTGAAACAGGATCCAGGCACCGAGGGCATACATCGCCGGGATGTGCAGCGGGATCCATTTGAAGGCGAGGGCCCCAGATCCGCACGCGCGGATAGAGCATGAGATAGGACGCGATCACGCCGGAGATCGCGCCGGATGCACCAATCAACGGCTGCTCCGATTCGGGGTTCATCAGCGCGTGCAGCAGTGCCCCTGCCATGCCGCAGAGCAGGAAGAAGACGAGGAAACGCAGATGCCCCATCGCATCCTCGACATTGTCGCCGAAGACCCAGAGAAACAGCATGTTGCCGATCAGATGCGCGAAACTGGCGTGCAGCATGATGCCGGTCATGAGCGTCAGCCAGGCCGGGGCCCTCAGCAGTTCCGGCGGCAATTGCGCTTCGCCGAACAGCACCGCTGGAATCGTGCCGAAACCGGCCATGACCGCGATCTCGCTCGCCTCGCTGGTCCAGTACATCAGCGCAAGGCGCAGCACGATGCAGATCGCGATCAGCGCATGGGTGACATAGGCGACACGGATGAAGCGCATCGGCACGCCGTCATGCAGTGGCACGAACATCGGTTAGCGGTTCTGTCCGGGCGTCCAGAGCACGTCGCCCCCTGCCCTGGCATTGAGGTGTCGGGAGGCGACGAAGAGAAAATCCGAGAGGCGGTTGATGAACTTCAACGCCGGTTGGGCGACGCTCTCGCCCTCGCCCTGCGACAATTCGACCATCAACCGCTCGGCCCGCCGGCTGACCGTGCGGGCAAGATGCAGGTGCGCGGAGCCCGGCGTGCCGCCCGGCAAGACGAAGGAGCGCAGCGTCCCGAGCGGCCGGTTGAGCCGGTCGATCTCAGCCTCAAGGCGATCGACCTGCGCCTGCACGATGCGCAATGGCTCGAAGGCCGGCTTCTCGCCGGTATCGGGCGAGGCGAGCTCCGCGCCGAGATCGAAAAGATCGTTCTGGATGCGCCCGAGCATCGCATCGAGTTCCGGGTCCTCGCTCGCGCAAGGCAGGCGAGCAAGGCCGATGCAGGCATTGGTCTCGTCGACGGTGCCATAGGCGGAGACACGCAGGTCGAACTTGGCCCGGCGCGCGCCGGAAGCAAGCGCCGTGGTGCCGTCGTCGCCAGTGCGGGTGTAGATGCGATTGAGAACGACCATGACCACGTTATAGAGCGGGATGCGAAAAAGTGGGAACCGGTTTTTTCGCTCCCAATCCCGCTCTAAACTCTTAGAATCGATCACGTTTATGATTTTGGATCGAGCCGATCCAAAATCATCGTGATCTGGCGCCGTAACGTCGGCGGAAGGGGCATCCTCACACCATCGGCAAGGGCAAAAGTCCCGGCTCCTTCAGCGTCTCCAGCGCGATCTCCGAGCGCACCCGCGCCACGCTCTCATGCGGCAGCAGCACCTCGTTGACGAGGCGCGCCAGCTCCTTGAGGTCGCCGACCGCGACTTTCAGCATGTAGTCGGCCTCGCCGGTGAGCGCATGCGCCTCGAGCACGGCCGGCGTCAGCTTCACCAGGTCGCGAAAGCGCCGGGCATTGTCGCGCGAATGGGTGTTGAGCGCGACATGGATGAAGACGGTGACGGAGAGCCCGATCGCCTCAGGATCGATCAGCGCGCGATAGCCGCGGATCGTGCCCGCCTTTTCCAGCACCTGGCGCCGCCGCGAGACCTGGCTGGCGGAGAGGCCGACGCGCTCGGCGAGGGCGCCATTGGTCAGCGAGGCATCCTTCTGCAGGGCTTCGAGCAGGCGCCAGTCGAAAGCGTCGAGTTGCGGCATTCCGTGAGCCTTCCTGCGCTTTCATGCACGAACCGTGCGAATTCAACCCGAGGATCCAGGGTTTTGCAAACCTTTTGCCATTCGAATGCGCGAGGATCGGTCAACCAGGCATTCTCAGGAGGACACCGCATGGGACCGTTTCCTCACGACGCCGAGCCGCCGGCCATTTCCGACGCCAACCCGATGGGCACCGACGGCTTCGAATTCGTCGAATACGCCCATCCCGAGCCCGAGAAGCTCGGTGAGCTCTTCGAAACCATGGGCTTCACCAAGGTCGCCAGGCACCGCTCCAAGAAGGTGACGCTCTATCGCCAGGGTGACGTCAATTTCATCGTCAACGCCGAGCCGGATTCCTTCGCTCAAGGCTTTGCCGCCGAGCATGGCCCCTGCGCCTGCGCCATGGCCTTCCGCGTCGTCGATGCCAAACATGCTTTCGGGCGCGCGGTGTCGCTCGGCGCCGAGCCCTATGAAAGCAAGGTCGGCCCCGGCGAGTTGCAGATCCCGGCGGTGAAGGGCATCGGCGGCTCGCTGCTCTATTTCGTCGATCGCTATGGCGAGAAGGGCTCGATCTACGACGTCGACTTCGAATGGCTCGGCGAGGGCGATCCGCATCCCGAGCAGGCCGGGATGTATTATCTCGACCACCTCACCCACAACGTCCAGCGCGGCCGCATGGACCATTGGGCTGGCTGGTATGGCGAACTCTTCAATTTCCGCGAGATCCGCTTCTTCAACATCGAGGGCAAGCTGACCGGCCTGATCTCGCGGGCGCTGACTTCGCCCTGCGGCAAGATCCGTATCCCGATCAACGAATCCCTCGACGACAAAAGCCAGATCGAGGAGTACCTGCGCCAGTACAAGGGCGAGGGCATCCAGCATGTCGCACTCGGTGCCCGCGACATCTATGCCAGCGTCGAGCAGCTCCGGCAGAACGGCCTGCCCTTCATGCCTTCGCCGCCCGAGACCTATTACGAGAAGATCGACGGCCGCGTCCCGAACCATGGCGAGCCGGTGCCACGGTTGAAACAGAATGGCATCCTGATCGACGGCGAGGGCGCGGTCGCGCTCGGCGAGAAGGCCGGCCGGATGAGCAAGGTTCTCCTCCAGATCTTCTCCGCCACGGTGGTCGGGCCGATCTTCTTCGAGTTCATCCAGCGCAAGGGCGATGACGGCTTCGGCGAGGGCAATTTCCGCGCTCTGTTCGAGTCGATCGAGGAAGACCAGATCCGCCGCGGCGTGCTGAAACCGCAGGCGGCGGAGTAGCGTATTCGCCCTGCGATGACTTGCAGCCTTCTCCCGCGCACATGGGAGAAGGCTCTCGCTTTCAAGTGATCGTCATGGCTTTGACCTGATCTTGCCGCTTCCCGGGAATGGGCGTAGCCCTTTGTTGACGCGCCGCTCCAACGGGCGCGCAGCAAGGGGAAGCGACCATGGCGACAGCGTCGGCAGAGGTCTTGCGGGGTCATCAAGGCCCATGGTGGACCCATCTTTATGTTCAGGTGCTGACCGCGATCGCCATCGGCGTGCTGCTCGGCCATTTCTACCCCCAGACCGGCGAGGCGATGAAGCCGCTGGGCGACGCCTTCATCAAGGCGATCAAGATGATCATCGCGCCGATCATCTTCCTCACCGTCGTCCACGGCGTCGCCTCGATGGACGACATGAAGAAGGTCGGCCGGGTCGGCCTGAAGGCGCTGATCTATTTCGAGGCCGTCACCACCCTGGCGCTGATCGTCGGCCTCGTCGTGGTCAATCTCTGGAAGCCGGGCGCCGGCATGAACGTCGATCCCTCGACGATCAACACCGCAGGCATCGCCGCCTTCACCGCCAAGGCGCATGACCAAAGCACCCTCGCCTTCCTGATGGGGATCATCCCCGACACGGTGGTCGGCGCCTTCGCCAATGGCGAGATCCTGCAGGTGCTGTTCTTCGCGCTGCTCTTCGCCTTCGGACTGCAGATGCTCGGCGAGCGCGGCAAGGCGGTGCTGCATTTCATCGATGACATCGCCCAGATCTTCTTCAAGATCGTCGGCATCATCATGAAGGCCGCCCCGATCGGCGCCTTCGGCGCCATGGCCTTCACCATCGGCAAGTTCGGCGTCGGGACCCTGCTCTCGCTCGGCTCGTTCATGGCCGCGTTCTACACGACCTGCCTGATCTTCATCTTCCTGGTGCTCGGCACGATCGCGCGGCTGACGGGCTTCTCGATCCTGAAGTTCATCGCCTTCATCAAGGAGGAACTGCTGATCGTGCTCGGCACCTCCTCTTCCGAGAGCGTGCTGCCGCGCATGATCGCCAAGATGACCCATCTCGGCTGCAAGGAGAGCGTGGTCGGCCTGGTCATCCCGACCGGCTATTCCTTCAACCTCGACGGCACCTGCATCTACCTGACCATGGCGGCCGTCTTCCTGGCGCAGGCGACCAATACCGACCTGTCCCTGTCGCAGGAGATCGGCATCATCGCCGTGCTGCTCCTGACGTCGAAGGGCGCGGCCGGCGTCACCGGCTCAGGCTTCATCGTGCTGGCGGCGACGCTCGCCACGGTCGGCCATATCCCGGTCGCCTCGATCGCGCTGATCCTCGGCATCGACCGCTTCATGTCGGAAGCGCGCGCGCTCACCAACCTGATCGGCAACGGCGTCGCCACCATCGTCGTCTCGAAATGGGAGAACTCGCTCGACGAAAACCGGATGCAGCGCATCCTCGCCAAGGAAACCGGCTTCGACGCCGACGAGCCGGAGCGGATCGCGGTCTAGCTTTTCACGCCGCAAGGCGCGGCGCCGCCATCGCTTCCCGCAGCGCCTGCGCGAAATGACGCGCGGCGATACTCGCCTGCGGCGCAATCACCAGCGCGACCGAGAGCTCGAACAACGACGGCAGGTTCTCGGACGGCTCCAAGCGACGCAATGACGCCGGCGCGGCGCTCTCGGTGATCGCGGTGACGCAGAGGCCCGCTTCCACCGCCGAGAGCAGGCCGGCCATGTGCGATGACGAGAATACCAGCCGGTGCGGCCGCTCCGCCGCCTGCAGCGCATTCAGGATGCGCGGACGCGCCCGGCAGCCCTCGTTGAACAGGCCGAGCGGCAGCACTTCGCTGAGCTCCGGCCGGTGGCCACGGGCCGCGACCCAGACCAGCGGCTCGCGCCTGAGGCGCTCGCCCTTCGGCCGGCCGGGGTCCTGCGTGATGACCGCAAGGTCGAGCTCGCCCGCTGCCACCGCCGGCTCGATCCGCTTCGAGAGCTCGCAATGCACCTCGATCTCGACGCGCGGATGCTCCTCGGCGAAGCGCACGATCAGCGGCCTGAGGTAAGCGTCGACATAGTCGTCCGGCAGGCCGATGCGCAGGCGGCCCACGGCCTTGTCGCCCTCGAGCTCGGCCCGCGCCTCGCGCTCGATCGCGAGCAGGCGGCGGGCTTGGGCGAGCAGGCGCTCGCCGGCCTCGGTCGGCGTAACGCCACGGCGCGAACGTTCCAGCAGCTGCCTGCCGAGCGCAGCCTCCAGATCCTGGATACGGCCGGACACCGCTGATTGGGTGCGCCCGAGCCTCGCGCCGGCCGCGGTGAAGCCGCCGGTCTCGGCGACGGCGACGAGCATGGCCAGAGCATCGAGATCGAGATGGGTCGACATCATCGCTCCAACGGAAATGACGATAGATGAATCAGAATAATCCGTTTTTCCGATTGCCGGAAGCGCCTTATATTCTGGGGGAGTAGGTTGACCGTCCTTCCAAACAGGCCGTGTAGCGGCGCAGCTCCGAAATCCATCAGGAGGCATAAAATGCCTAGGGTGGATTCCGGCGCTTGGCTGCGCTTCGGCCGGGATGACGGCGTCCTGTCGCAATCGGTCAATCCTGGCCGCTACCGAAAGCCGTCCGATGTCCGCCCCGAGCCTTGCCGTGCCAGATCGTCCGACCACGCCGGCGCTCGCCATGTTCCTGGCGCTGCTGCTCGGCGCAACCTGCATCGGCTTCTCCGGCATCTTCGTGCGCTTCGCCGATGTCGGCCCGGCTGCCGCCGGCTTCTGGCGCATGGCCTTCGCCCTGCCGGTGCTCGCCGCCTGGATGGCTCTGGAGGATCGCGGCGGCACCGCGGATCGCGTCAGATCCGGCGCCATGCTGCCGATCGCGCTTGCCGGCCTCGCCTTCGGCGTCGATGTCGTTCTCTACAATGCCTCGATCGGCTTCACCTCGATCGCCAATGCCTCGCTGCTCGGCAACCTCTCGCCAGTCGGCGTCATCCTCGGCGGCTGGCTGCTGTTCCGCGAGAAGCCGACGCGGCGCATCCTCGGCGCGCTGCTGCTCGCGGTCGGCGGCGCCGGCCTGCTGGTTTTGCCGAAACTGTCGGGAAGCGCAGTGACGCCGCTCTCCGGCACCGGCCTGTTCGGTGACGGCCTCGCCATCGGCGCCGCCTTCTCCTACGCGGCCTATATCCTCGCCGTGCGCCGTGCCCGCAACCGCGCTGCCGCCGGCCGTATCAGCCTGATCTCCAGCACCATCTGCGCCGTGTTCTGCCTCATTGCAGCACTCGGCCTCGGCGAGACCATCCTGCCGCAGAGCCTCACCGGCTGGCTCGCCGTCGCCGCGCTCGGCCTGGTCTCGCATGCCATGGGCCAGGGCCTGATCACGCTGGCGCTCGGCCATTACGGCGCCAATGCCGCCTCGCTGGTCATGGTCTGGCCGGCGCTGGTCTCGGTGCTGGCAGCCTGGGCGATCTTCGCCGAGCAGCCCTCGCCTGCGCAGGCTTTTGGCGGCGTCGCGATCCTGGCGGCGGTACTGATGGTGCGGAAGGGCTGAAACCAGCCTCGAACCATGCAACTGCATGGCGACGGGAGCGGGTTAGCCCCTCGCTTTCCGCCGTCGGCGTGTTGAATTGACGCAATGCAAACTAAAATGCCGTTTGACCGCTGATATTTCCGGCGCAGAGTTCGATCAGCCTCATTCTGAGGCGGGGGAGAACTAGCCATGATCGCTCGGGTTTCTGCTTTAATCTTCACTTGCCTCTTAGTCAGCGCTCCAGCCGGCGCACAGTCGCGGCAGTTCGGTCCGGCGACCGGAACCGTCTCCATCCGGCAGGTGCAGGTCGCCTTCATCGGCTCTGGCGCGATCGGCGGCGGCACGCTCCGCTTCAACAAGCGCAATTACGACATCACCGTCGGCGGCCTCGGCATCGGCGGCATCGGCGCCTCGCGCCTGACCGCGACCGGTTCGGTCTACCGCCTGGCCAATGTCGAGGATTTCACCGGCGCGTACATCCAGATTCGCGAGGGCTGGGCGATCGGCGACGAGGGGCGCGGCACCCTCTGGCTCCGCAATGCCAAGGGCGTGGTCATGCGTCTCGCCACCAAGCGCCGAGGCCTGCAGCTCTCGCTCGGCGCCGATGGCGTGCTGATCGGCTTCAAGCAATAGATCGCCGCGGCCACGCAGGGCCGGCAGGTGGACGCTGCGGAGGGTTGGGGCTCTCCATCCCGTCCGCAGCGGATCGCCATCCCATCAGTTTGCCGGCGCGTAGCGCAGGATCACTGTGCCGTTCTTGAGCGGCCGGCTCTCCAGCAGATCGAGCTTCTGCTGCTCGCTGCCGGGCTTGAAGAACGGCGTGCCCGCGCCGAGCCGCAGCGGCACCACCGCCAGCATCAGCTCGTCGATCTGCTTCGCCGCCAACAGCGTGTCGATCAGCTCGGCGCTGCCGAAGACCAGGACGTCCTTGCCCGGAACAGCCCGCAGCTTGGCAATTTCGCCAACGATATCGGCGGTCACCCGCGTATTGTTCCAGTCCGAGCTCGTAACGCTGCGCGAGGCGACGAGCTTGGGCAGCGCGTTCATATAGCGCGTGACCTCGCCGTCCTCGGCGGTGGCGCTGGTCCAGTGCGCCTTCATCCCGTCATGGGTGACGCGGCCGAAGACGAGGCATTGGGCGCGCTTGCCGAATTCCTTGCTGAGCGCGTCGAGCTCCTCACCCCAGGCTTCGTTGTGGAACGAGAGATCCCACTTCTCAGTGCCCTCGAAATATCCGTCCAGTGTCACGAGGTTCCAGGCGATCACCTTGGCCATCACATCCTCCATGCAGGCGCCATCGCGGCGCCGTCAAAACCGCTTGCGATTTGCAAGCAGTTGGCTTCTAGCGAAACCGATTGTAGAATGCAAGCGGTTTTGGAGATACACATGCGAGAGACCGGCCGCTCGGGCTGCCCGATCAATCTGACACTGGAAATCCTCGGGGATCGCTGGAGCCTGATTGTCCTGCGCGACATGATGTTCGGCAATCGCCGGCATTTCCGCGAACTGCTGGCGAAATCGGACGAAGGCATCGCCTCGAACATCCTCGCCGACCGGCTGAAGCGGCTGCTCGAAAACGGCCTGATCTCGCGCCGCGACGACGCCTCCCACAAGCAGAAGGGCATCTACAGCCTGACCGAGATGGGAATCTCGCTGGTGCCGGTCTTCGCGGCCATGGCCGACTGGGGCCGGCGTTTCCTGCCGGTGACGCCGGAGATGTCGATCCGCGCCGAGATCCTGGCCGAGGGTGGCCCGGCGCTCTGGCAGAAGTTCATGGCGGAGCTGCGCTTCCTCCATCTCGACGCGCCGCGACCGGCCCAATCCGTGCTCGACGAGCTGACCGAGGCCTATCGCTGCGCGGTGGAGCGCAAGCGCATGGCCGACGCCGAGCCGGAAGCGGTGTGAGGTCCGCCGATCGGGCCATCTCGCAGGCAGAATGATCAAAACCCCTCCGGAGACGTTTAGCCGGCAGGAGGACATGATCATGACGCGACATCGCATGACGAAGGCGCTCGCCGCGGCGGCGCTGTTGGTGCTGGCCCAGCCAAGCGCCGCACAGCAGGACACTGGCAGCAGCGAAGCGAGTTTCCTGAGTTCCCTCGAAGGCCGCTTCAGCGGCAATGGCACGCTCCAAAACGCCGGCGGCACCAGCCGCTCGCTGAAATGCCAATTCGATGGCGACCAGCAGGACTCTCGCCTGAGTCTCGACGGCAGTTGCACCACCGCGGCCATCCTCAGCGCCACCATCAAGATCGAGCTGCGCCACGATCCGAAAACCGGCCGCTATGCCGGCACGTTCAAAGAGAGCACCGGCACAGTAGCGAACCTCGCCGGCACGCGGCAGGGCCAGCGACTGACGCTCGCCTTCAACGAGACGGCAGAAAGCGTCCGCCCGAACCCGCCCGCGACCCTGACGATCTCGCGCCAGCAGGATGGTGTGGCGCTGACGCTGCGTGGCAGCCAGCCGGGACAGGGACAGAATCTCGACCTGTTGCTGAAGGAGAATTGATCCGCCAATAAACAGAGCCCGCCCCGAGGCAGGCCCTTGGTTCTTACTCCGCCGCCAGCCTAGGCGGCGGTAGCTTGCCCGCCATCGCCTTGGCGCTGGCTTCGCCGGGGGTCTCCTCGTCGCTCATCGGAGCCCAGCTGCTTTCGTCCTCGGCCTTGCCGAGGAAGCGGCCGAAGATCCAGCCGGTCAGCCGGCCGAGATCGTCCATCACCACATAGAAGGACGGCACGAAGACGAGGCTGAGCACGGTCGAGACGATCAGACCGCCGATCACCGCGATCGCCATCGGCGCACGGAACTCGCCGCCATCACCAACGCCATAGGCCGAGGGCAGCATGCCGGCGGCCATGGCGATCGTGGTCATCACGATCGGCCGGGCGCGCTTGTGGCCGGCTTCGAGCAGCGCCGTCAGCCGGTCCTTGCCGCGCGCGACTTCCTCGACTGCGAAGTCGACGAGCATGATCGCGTTCTTGGTGACGATGCCCATCAGCATCAGCAAGCCGATATAGACCGGCATCGAGACCGGGTTGTGGGTGGCGAGCAGCGCGATCACCACGCCGCCGAAGGAGAGCGGCAGCGAGAGCAGGATGGTGATCGGCTGGAAGACCGAGCCGAACAGCAGGATCAGCACGGCGAGCACCAGCATCAGGCCGGTGGTCATCGCGGTGACGAAGCCCTCGACCACCTCGCCCTGGATCTCGGCGTCGCCGGTGGCGGCGATACGCACGCCCTCGGGCAGGCCGACCTCCTTGACGATCTCCTGGAATTTCTCCTGCGCCGTGCCGAGCTCGAAGCCGCGCTTCAGGTCGGCGCCGATGGCGGCGCGGCGGACGCGATCATAGCGGTCGATCGAGGACGGGCCCTCGCCGAACCCGATCTCGGCCACCGCGGTGAGCGGGATCGAGACACCGGACGTGTTGGTCACACGCAACGCCGCGATGTTGCGGATATCGGTGCGCGCCTGCTCGTCGAGCTGGACGCGGATCGGCACCAGCCGGTCGCCGGCGTTGAACTTGGCGAGGTTGGGGCCGATGTCGCCGATGGTGGCGACGCGCAGCGCCTCCGAGATCGCCTCCGGCGTGACGCCGAGATTGGCAGCCTGCTCCAGCTTCGGCGTGACGCGCATCTCCGGCCGGCTCAGCGAGCCGGCGGTGGCGACGTTCAAGTAGCCGTCGACCTGGCGCATGCGCGCCTCGATCTTCGCCACCGTCTCGTCGAGCGCATCGCCATCCTTGGACAGGATCGAGAACGCCATCTCGCGCTCGCCGCGCTCGTTGACGTACCAGGCGCGGACATCGGGTACGCCAGCCAGCTTCTCGGCGATGGTGACCTTGAGTTCCTTCTGGGGAACGTCGCGCTCGGCCTTCGGCGTCAGCAGGATAAAGACTGAGGCGCGGCGAACCTCGCGCTGCCCGGTCGGTGATGCCCCGCCGAGCACGAAGACGTTCGTGACCTGCGGGATCTCGCGCAGCTTGTCGACGATCTTGTCGGTGGCGACGGTGGTGTCCTCCAGCGTCGCGCCGGGCGGCAATTCGACCGAGGCGACGATGCGGGCGGTGTCCTCCTCCGGGAAGAAGCCGGTCGGCAGCAGCGCCGTCGCCTGGATCGAGATGAAGAGGAAGCCGAAGCCGGTGATCAGCGTGAGATAGGCCGTGTTGAACGGCAGCTTGCGCCAGGTCCGCGAGCCGTCGAAGCGCGGCAGAACCGGGATGCGGCGCTTCCTGAGCGAGGCTTCGAGCAGCCAGCTATAGGCGCGCATCACGAAGCCGTCTTTGGCATCGTGGTGCTTCACCGGCTTGAACAGATAGGCCGCCATCATCGGCGTGATCAGGCGTGCAACCAGCAGCGAGAACAGCACCGCGATCGCGACCGTCAGGCCGAACTGGCGGAAATATTGGCCGGCGATGCCGCCCATGAACGAGACCGGCGCGAAGATCGCGACGATGGTCAGCGTGATCGCGATGACCGCGAGGCCGATCTCGTCGGCCGCCTCCATCGCGGCGCGATAGGGCGACTTGCCCATCTTCATGTGCCGGACGATGTTCTCGATCTCGACGATGGCGTCGTCGACCAGGATGCCGGTCACCAGGGTGATGCCGAGCAGGCTGACCAGGTTGAGCGAGAAGCCGAGAAGCTCCATCGCCCAGAAGGTCGGGATCGCCGACAGCGGCAGCGCGATCGCGGTGATCAGCGTCGCGCGCCAGTTGCGCAGGAAGACGAAGACGACGAGCACGGCGAGCGCCGCGCCCTCCAGCAGCGTTTCCATCGCCGCCTTGTAGTTACCGTGGGTGTAGGCGACGGCGTCGTCGATCGGCTTCAGCGCGATCGTCGGATAGCGCTTGTTGAGGTCGTCGAGCTTGGCCGCGACGACGTCCTTGACCGAAAGCTCGCTCGAGCCCTTGGAACGGAACACGGCGAAGGAGACGACCGGTTGCTTGTTCAGCCGGCCGAAGGCGCGCGGCTCGGAACTGGAATCCTCGACCCGGCCGAGCTCCTTCAGGCGCACCTCGCGTCCACCGGTGAGCTGGATCTTGCTGTCGGCGAGCTCAGCGACGGTCTTCGCGCTGGCGAGCGTGCGGATCGCCTGCTCCTGGCCGCCAACTTCGCCGCGCCCGCCGGCGAGGTCGACATTGGTGGCGCGGATCTGGCGATTGACCTCGCCGGCCGTGGTGCCGAGCGCGAGCAACCGGTCGGGATCGAGCGAGATCCGGATCTCGCGGTCGACGCCGCCATAGCGCTCGACCCGGCCGACGCCTTTCAGCCCCTGCAATTCGCGCGAAACGACATCGTCGACATGCCAGGAAATCTGCTCCAGCGTCATGCCGGGCGAGGAGGCGCCATAGGTCAGGATCGACTGGCCCTCGACATCGATGCGCTGGATCACCGGCTCGTCGATGGTGCGCGGCAGCTCGGCCCTGATCTTGGCGATCGCGTCCTTGACGTCGTTGACGGCGCGGTCGGTGTTGGTTTCGAGCCTGAACTCGACCAGCGTCACCGAGGAGCCGTCGGTCAGCGTCGACATCACATGCTTGACGCCGGTGATGTTGGCGACGGCATCCTCGACGCGCTTCGAAACCTGGCTTTCGAGCTCGGCTGGCGCGGCGCCGGACTGGGTCACCGTCACCGAGACGAAGGGCACGTCGATGTTCGGAAAGCGCGTCACTGGCAGCTTCGAGAACGAAAGCAGCCCGAGCACGCAGAGCACGACGAAGAGCAGGATCGCCGGAACCGGTTTCCGGATCGACCAGGCGGAGAAATTGACGTTCACGCGAGGCTCCCGTCAGTTCGTCGCGATCGGCGTGATCATGTCGCCGTCACGCACGAAGGTGCCAGCACGGGCGACCACGCTCTCGCCCTCGGCGAGGCCGGACGCGATCTCGGCACGCCCGCCGCCGATCAGCCCGAGCGTCACTTTCTTCGTCGTCACTCGGCCGTCCTTGACGGACTGCACCATGGCGCCGCCGCGCGAATAGGTGATCGCCGAAAGCGGCAGGATGATGCTGGTCTTGCGGCCGGTCTCGATCACGCCGCGCGCGAAGGATCCGACGGCGACCGGCGGGTTGTCGATGAGCGAGATACGCAGCCGCCCAAGCCGGGAGGCTTTTTCGACCTCAGGCGAGATCAGGCGAATCTGGCCGGTAAGCGGCTTGTCGGACCCTGCCGGGGTGACGGCAACCGTCTGCCCGATCTTGAGATTGGGCAGCTCGACCTCGGCGACATCGGCCTCGAGCTCGATCGCGCCATCAGCGATGATCCTGAACAGCGGCTCCGCGGCTGCCATCGTCGCCATGGCACCGAGCTTGGCATTGCGGCGGCTGACCATGCCGGCCTTGGGCGCCTTGATCTCGGTGCGCGCGAGCTTGACCTCGATATCGCGCCCCTGGGCCTGGGCCAGCGTCAAGTCGGCCGTGGTGATCGCAAGCGCCTGCTTCATCGAGTTCAATCGCGCCTGGCCGCCGCGAGCCGCGGCGGCGCGCTGGTCGAAGGTCTCGAGGCTCGCATTGCCATTGTCGCGCAAGGCCTTGGTGCGATCGAAGGCATTGTTGGCCTGAACGAGATTGGCCTCGGCCTCGACGATCTGGGCCTTGGCCTGGTCGACCGCCGCCTCGGCGCGCTTGATCTGCGCCTCGTTCTGGGCGCGCTGCACCTCGAGCGTGGTACGCGACAGCCGCGCCAGCACCTGGCCGGCCGCGACACGGTCGCCTTCCTCGGCGAACAGCTCGGTGATGACGACGCCGTCGATCTCGGGCGCGACCAGCACCTCGTCGCGCGCGATCATCGAGCCGGAGACGACGACGCTCTGCACGATCTCGTCGCGCTTGGCCGATGTCACCGTGATCGCCGGGCCGGCGGAAGGCGGCTGGGCGGTGGCGGCAGAGGCCGGAGCCTGGGCGAAGGCTGCTCCGGGCGCGCATGCGAGCGCGATGAGTGGCAGCAGGATCAGGGTTCTGGTCGAGATGGGCATGGTCGGCCTTCTTACGAGGTTTGACCGTCGGCGGGCGGCAGCAGCATGGTCTGCGCCAGTCCCCGCATCGCGGCGAACAGGGTTTCGGCGCCGGCAGCGGCGTCGAAATCGGGATCGACGGCGCGCCGGCAGAAGAAGCCGTCCGCCATCATGAACAACGCCAGCAGGAAGCGCGCTTGATCGAGATTGCTCGGCAACTCGCCGCTCGCCTTGGCGGCCTCGACCGCTGCGCCGAGCCCCTGCTCGACCGTTTCGTCGAAGCCGGCACAGATCTTCGCCATCGCGGGCGCACGAGAGGCTTCCGCCCAGATCTGCAGCGCGATGATCGCCTTCTCGCGCGGCTTGCGCACCATATGCCGGCGGCCGAGCTCATCGAGTTGGTCGAGCAACCGACCCTTGCCCGGATCGAGCCCGGCGAAATCGGCCGCGATCTCCATGCGGTCGCGTTCGCTCATACCGGCGATGATCGCGTCCTTCGAGGAAAAGTAGCGATAGAGATTGCCTGGGCTCATCCCGGCTTCCACGGCGATCTCATTCATCGTCGCCGCATGGAACCCGGCGCGCGCGAAGACGCGCTCGGCCGCATCGAGGATGCGGACATGGCGCTCTGAAGGGCCGCGTTCGGCCGAGAAAGTGGTGACGACCTGCGACATGCTTCTTTTGAAGAATGAGAATGAACGTTCATTCTCATGCCTGAACCTAGCCTGGGAGTCAATCAGCGTCGTCACTAGGAGTTGCATTGCCATAGGAGTATTGACGGAAGATTGCACGAAGCATGCACGGCGCTGACGTCCGCTATGCCGGCCATGGCTCATAATTTGCTTGCCGCGAGGGGCGGCAAACCGCATTTTAGGGTGATCCGGCGCGGAGAATCCGGTTTCGGGAGCGCAATCGACCATCGCGATGAACGATCTGTCCTATCGCTTCCCGACCCGTCGCCGGCTTCGCAACCGCCTCGACGCACTGCCGCCGCGAAAGCCGGTGCTGATCGTGCTTCATCAGGAGCATTCGACACCCGGCCGCGTCGGCCGCCTCATCGCCGAACGCGGCCATGCCCTCGACATCCGCAGGCCCCGTTTCGGCGACCCGCTGCCCCAGACGATGCGGGAGCATGCCGGCGCGGTGATCTTCGGCGGGCCGATGAGCGCCAACGATCCCGACGATTTCGTCAAGGCGGAGATCGATTGGATCGGCGTCTGCCTGAAGGAGGAAGCGCCCTTCCTCGGCCTCTGCCTCGGCGCACAGATGTTGGCCCGCCATCTCGGCGCAGCCGTCTACACCCATGCCGAGGGCCGGGCCGAGATCGGCTACTACCCGCTCAGCCTGACGGAAGCCGGCCACGCCGATGCAGCCACTAGCGGCAGCATCTGGCCTGGAACGGTCTATCAATGGCATCGCGAGGGCTTCGACTGCCCGACCGGGGCTGAATGCCTGGCGACCGGCGGCGATTTCCCGGTTCAGGCGGTTCGCGTCGGCCGCAAGGCCTATGGCCTCCAGTTTCACCCCGAAGTGACGCTGGCGATGATGTGCCGCTGGTCGGTGCGCGCCCATGAGCGCACGCTGATGCCGGGCGCGCAATTGCGCCACCAGCACCTTGACGGCTGGTACCAGTACGATCCGGCCGTGCGCATCTGGCTCGACGGCTTCCTCGACCATTGGCTGAAAGAGCCGGCCGACCAAGGTCTCATCGCGTGACTCGCAGTGTCATCGTCATCGGCGCCGGCATGGTCGGCGTCTCCTGCGCGCTCGCGCTGCAGAAGCGCGGGCTCAAGGTGACGCTGATCGACCGGCGCGAGCCCGGCCGCGAGACCTCCTATGGCAATGCCGGCGTGATCAGCCGCTCCTCGATCATGCCGCTCAACAATCCCGGCCTGTGGAAGAACCTGCCGAAATACCTCGGCAACCGGCATGCGGCCGTGCGCTATCGGCTCGGCCATCTCCTTGGCAATCCCGGCTGGATCCTCGG
The DNA here is from genome assembly GCF_030144325.1 of Bosea vestrisii. NCBI lineage: Bacteria > Pseudomonadati > Pseudomonadota > Alphaproteobacteria > Hyphomicrobiales > Alloboseaceae > Allobosea > Allobosea vestrisii. The sequence continues at coordinate 2,994,596 of NZ_CP126307.1, forward strand.
CTTCCTCAACGAGGCCAAGCCGAACCGGCTTAGCCACCGCGTCGCCGCGCTGGAGAGCCTGGTCACGCCCGCCTTGCCTCTGCACAAGCGCCTGATGACCGAAGCCGGCATCGCCTGGCGCCTGCGCGACACTGGTTTCCTCGAACTCTGGCGCAGCGAAGCCGGGGTAGCCGCAGCCGCGGCACGCCGGACCTTCCTCGAGAATCATGGCGTGCGCGTCGAGGCGCTCGACCGCCAGGCGCTCTCGGCGCTGGAGCCGAGCCTCAACCCGATCTTCTCGGGGGCGCTGCTGCACAAGGACAGCGCCTCGGTCGATTGGCCGGGCGCGGTGGTCGAAGCCTATGCGGCGCTGTTCGCCGCCCGCGGCGGCACCATCCTGCGCGACGAAGTGACCGCACTGTCGAAGCAGGGCGATGGCTGGCGCGCCACCGGCAAGAACACGCATTACGAAGCCGATCTCGCGGTCGTCGCGCTCGGCCCCTGGAGCGCCGATCTGCTCCGACCGCTCGGGCTCAAGGTCCCGCTCAATGTCGAGCGCGGCTATCACCGGCACTACAAGCCGGCGCAGGGGCGTTTCCTGAACCGCCCGATCTACGATGTCGAAGCGTCCTACATGCTGGCACCGATGGAACTGGGCCTGCGCCTGACCAGCGGCGTCGAGCTCGCCCATCGCGATGCGCCCGACGACCATGCCCAGATCGAGCAGGTGCTGCCGCGGGCGCGCGAGGCCTTTCCACTGACCGAACCGGCTGAGGAGACGACCTGGCGCGGCTCGCGCCCAACCTTGCCGGATTCACTGCCGATGATCGGCGAGGCGCCGCGCCATCCCGGCCTCTGGCTCGCCTTCGGTAATCAGCATATCGGCTTCTCGACCGGGCCCGTGACGGGGGAGATCCTCGCCGCGATGGTCTGCGGCGAGCAGGCTCCGGCCGACCCGGCGCCTTTCGCGCCGGACCGCTACCTGTCCTAGTCGTCATACCGGCGCAGTCGGCCGCGCCGGGTCGCTTGTGACAGTTTTCGCCACGCTGTCACCGAGGCCGGACCAGTTGACCCTGGCGGTCGCCAGCATCAGCGTCGCCAGCGCGACGAAGGCGCCGATCGCCCCAGCGAGCAGGGCGAAATCCTCGGATTTCAAGAGCGCGTAGACCAGCCCGTAGCCGGTGGCGAGGATCAGCCCCAAGACGGCGCCGCGCGCAAAACTGCGCAGGACGAGGCCTATGTAGAGCGCGATCAGCGCCGTCGTCGCCGCTGCCGCGACGAGATAAGCGGTGAGGAAGCCGAGATGCTCCGCCAGCGACAGCAGCAGCACGTAGAACAGCACCAGCGCGAAGCCGACGAGGGTGTACTGGACGGCATGGAGGTTGTCGCGCGCCACTAGTTCCAGCCCGAATACGGCAAGGAAGACCGCGCCGACGAACAGGATCGCGTATTTGATGGCGCGATCGACCAGCTGGTAGAGATCGACCGGCTGGTAGAAGCGCGCGCCGACGCCGCCATTGAGGAAGGTTGCATCGGCACGCCGGTTGTCATGGCTGAAGGCGAGCGGCAGGTTGCGCGCCAGATGCGAGACCCGCCATGAGGCCGAGAAGCCGTTGGCGTCGATGACCCGGTCATCCGGCAGATGCGCGCCGGAGAAGCTCGGATGCTCCCAGTTAGAGCTCATCCGGATCGCGCTGTTCTTGGCCAATGGCACGATCGACAGGCTGCGCGAGCCGTTGAGGTCGAGCCCGATCTCGACCGAAAGCGGCTTGATCAGATCGACATCGCGCAAGGCGGCATGGATGCCGCTGCCCTCGCGGAGGCCGGCGCCGAATGTTGGCTCGAACTCGATGGCCGCACCGTCACGAATCTGCGCCGTGGCGCGGTTCTTCAGGCCGCGGACATCGGCGACCCCAACGGCGAGCACTGCCTCGTTCCAGAGCGGCTGTACCGCGTCGGACGTAATCGCCTTGAAATCGGGTGGCAGGAAGCGCGCGTTCAGCGCGACCTTGCTGCGATAGACCGGCACGTCGAAGATCGAACGCCGCCGGATTTCGGTTTGCGCCTCTGAGCTGGCCTGGAGGTCGTCCGGCAGGAAGACCGCGACCTCGCGCGTCGGCGCGGCATTAGCGATCTTGGGCGGCACCAGATAGGGCACCATCAGCACCGGCCCGCCGACGATCTGCTCGCGGCCCCAGGCCTCGCCGATCTCGCGCGCTGCCTGGCTGGCGGTGGCCGAGCGCTCGCTGCGCAGCCCGGAGACGAACATCAACGGGATCAGCAGCAATAGCGCCAAAAAGCCGATGACGAAGAACTTCAGGCCCGGACTGCGCCCGAACCGTCTCGGCGTGATGCCGAGGGATAGGAGCGGAGGTTCAGGCTTGCTCTCGTTCTGTTGCTCTTGCTCTTGCGACATGATTCGCCCTCATGCAGTGACTTAGCGTCACCAGGAGAGCGCGGCGTCTTGTCGCGGGCGTGATCGAGTGAAGGCCGAAAGCGGCGGAATCGGCGGCGGAATTGAGGTGAAGATTCAAGCCTCGCCGAGGCTCGTGCGTCATTCTCGGGCGGAGCGAAACGCAGGCCCGAGAATCTCATGACGAGAAGGCGCTGACCGGAACCTCCTCCGGCCTGAGATGCTCGGGTCAAGCCCGAGCATGACGCGCTGCCCTCCGGCCGCGCAGCAGGCTCAGACTTGCCTCGTCACCATCATCATCTTCACTTCCGCGATCGCCTTGGCCGGATTGAGGCCCTTGGGGCAGGCGTTGGCGCAGTTCATGATGGTGTGGCAACGATAGAGCCGGAACGGGTCCTCGAGATCATCGAGGCGCTCGCCAGTGGCTTCGTCGCGGCTGTCGATCAGCCAGCGATAGGCCTGCAGCAGCGCGGCCGGGCCGAGATAACGATCGCCGTTCCACCAATAGCTCGGGCACGAGGTCGAGCAGCAGGCGCACAGGATGCACTCATAGAGCCCGTCGAGCTTCTCGCGGTCGTCCTTGGCCTGCTTCCATTCCTTTTCGGGCGCCGGCGTCGTCGTCTTGAGCCAGGGCTCGATCGAGGCGTGCTGGGCATAGAAGCGGGTCAGGTCCGGAACCAGATCCTTGACCACCGGCATATGCGGTAGCGGGTAGATCGCGATCTTGCCCTTGGCCCCGCACTCGTCGATGCCGGTGGTGCAGGCGAGCCCGTTCTTGCCGTCCATGTTCATGGCGCAGGAACCGCAGATGCCCTCGCGGCAGGAACGCCGGAAGGTCAGCGTCGGGTCGACCTTGTTCTTGATCCAGATCAGAGCGTCGAGAACCATCGGCCCGCAATCCTCGCGATCGACATAATAGGTGTCGGTGCGCGGGTTGGCGGTATCGTCGGGATTCCAGCGATAGATCTTGAACTCGGTGACCTTCTTGGCGGCAGCCGGCTTCGGCCAGGCCTTGCCTTCGGTCAGGCGGGAGTTCTGCGGGAGAGTGAATTCGGCCATCTGTCAGATCGTCCTCAGTACACCCGCGCCTTCGGCTTGATGTATTCGATATCGTTCGAGAGCGTGTAGGTGTGCACCGGACGGTCATCGAGCGCGATGGTCCGCTTCTCGTCGTCGATCCAGGCGAGCGTGTGCTTCATCCAGTCCTTGTCGTCGCGGTCCGGATAGTCCTCGCGCGCATGGGCGCCGCGGCTTTCGGGACGTTGCAGCGCCGAGTCCATGGTGACGACCGCTTGGGTGATCAGGTTGTCGAACTCCAGCGTCTCGATCAGGTCGGAATTCCAGATCAGCGAGCGATCCGTCGTGCCGATGTCGGTGATGCCGCCCCAGACCTCGTGGATCAGCTTGTGGCCTTCTTCCAGCGTCTCGCCGGTGCGGTAGACCGCGCAGTTGTCCTGCATGATCCGCTGCATCTTGTCGCGCAGCACCGCCGTCGGCGTGCCGCCCTTGGCGTTGCGGTACTTGTCGAGGCGGGTGAGCGACAGATCCGCCGAGTTCGCCGGCAGCTCCGGCTGCTTCTCGCCGGCCTTGACGGTCTCGGCGCAGCGCAGGCCCGCGGCACGGCCGAAGACGACGAGGTCGATCAGCGAGTTCGAGCCGAGGCGATTGGCGCCATGGACGGAGACGCAGGCGGCTTCGCCGATTGCCATCAGGCCCGGCACGACGCGATCCGGATCGCCATCGACCTTGGTCAGAACCTCGCCGTGGAAGTTCGTGGGTATGCCGCCCATGTTGTAGTGCACCGTCGGAATCACCGGGATCGGCTCGCGGGTGACATCGACGCCGGCGAAGATCTTGGCACTCTCCGAGATGCCGGGCAGGCGCTCGTGCAGGATCTTCGGGTCGAGATGGTCGAGATGCAGGTAGATGTGGTCCTTGTTCTTGCCGACGCCGCGGCCGGCCCGGATCTCCATCGTCATCGAGCGTGAGACGACATCGCGCGAGGCGAGGTCCTTGGCCGAAGGGGCATAGCGCTCCATGAAGCGCTCGCCCTCGGAATTTGTGAGATAGCCGCCCTCGCCGCGCGCGCCCTCGGTGATCAGGCAGCCGGAGCCATAGATGCCGGTCGGATGGAACTGCACGAACTCCATGTCCTGCATCGGCAGGCCGGCGCGCAGCACCATGCCGCCGCCGTCGCCGGTACAGGTATGGGCCGAGGTCGCCGAGAAATAGGCGCGGCCATAGCCGCCGGTCGCAAGAATCGTCTGCTGCGAGCGGAAGCGGTGCAGCGTGCCGTCATCGAGCTTGAGCGCGAGCACGCCACGGCAATGGCCATCCTCGTCCATGATCAGGTCGATGGCGAAGTACTCGATGAAGAACTCGGTGTTGTAGCGCAGCGCCTGGCCATAGAGCGTGTGCAGCATGGCATGGCCGGTGCGGTCGGCGGCGGCGCAGGTGCGCTGGGCCGGCGGGCCGTTGCCGAAGTCGGTGGTCATGCCGCCGAAGGGGCGCTGGTAGATCTTGCCGCTCTCGGTGCGCGAGAACGGCACGCCCCAATGCTCGAGCTCATAGACTGCGGCCGGCGCGTTGCGCACGAGATACTCGATCGCATCCTGGTCGCCGAGCCAGTCTGACCCCTTGACGGTGTCGTACATGTGCCACTGCCAGGTGTCCTTGCCCATATTGCCGAGCGAGGCGGCGACGCCGCCCTGGGCTGCGACCGTGTGCGAGCGGGTCGGGAAGACCTTGCTGATGCAAGCGGTGCGCAGGCCGGCCTGCGAACAGCCGACCGTGGCGCGAAGCCCGGCGCCGCCGGCGCCGACGACGACGACGTCGAAGGTGTGGTCGGTGATGGCGTAGGCCTGGCCGGTATAGGCCGGGACGGGGCGGGCGCGGGTGATCGCCATGGTCAGCCTCCGAACGAGATCTTCAGGAGCGCGAAGGCGCAGGCGGCGCCAACCGCAATCGCAAAGAAGGTATTGGCCATCACGGCGAGGATCTTCAGCACCTCGTGCTGGACATAGTCCTCGATGATGACCTGCATGCCGAGGCGCATATGAACCGCGCCGGAGACGGTGAAGAGCAACATCAGGATCGCGACATAAGGCTTGCCGAGCGTCGCGACGGCGACGGCGTAGGGCTTGCCGATCAACGAGATGACGATGCACAGGAAGGCGAGCGTCAGGATGACGTTGGCGACGGCGGTGACGCGTTGCAGCCAGAAATGGCCGGTGCCGGACTTGGCCGAACCGAGACCGCGAACGCGGCCAAGCGGAGTGCGCATCGAGGAGTTGGAGAGCATCGGCTTTGTCCTCAGCGCGTCAGGGCGACGATCCAGACGAGCACAGTGAGCCCGCCGGAGACGACGACGCTGTACTTCGCCAGGTTCATGCGGGTCTGCGGCTCATAGCCATGGCCGAGATCCCAGACGAAATGCCGGAGACCGCCGACCATGTGGTGCAGCAGCACGAAGGTGTAGCCGAACAGCACGAGCCTGCCGAGGATGGAGCCGGCGATCCATTGGGCGGTCTCGTAGGCAGCGGGGCCGGACGCGGCCGCGATGAGCCAGAGCGCGATCAGGAGCGTGCCACCATAGAGAGCCGAGCCGGTAACGCGGTGGGCGATCGACATCGCCATGGTCCAGGACCAGCGGTAGATCTGCAGATGCGGGGAAAGCGGGCGTGCCGCCGGTCTGGACTCGGCCAAGTTGAGAACTCCCGACCCTTCAAGCTCACGAAGCGAAGATCGCTTGGTATCGTTCTAGAGTGAATGGCTGTCTAACGAAACCATCCTCGTGCTGCAATGCGGCAAGCGAATGGTCGGTTACAGAAAATAAAATCTGTAACTTTAGCTGATCCCGGCCTCCTCCTCAGGCCACCGGCGAAAACCGCCTAAAGCCGGACAAGCGCAGCTCGCTATCCTTCTCAGGACCGTATCGCAGAGGGCGAGGATCATCCATGAAACTGGGCATGAGCCTTCCACAATCCGACGCCGAACTGAACACCGACACGTGCGATCCCTACAACAATGCCGAGCTGACGTTGACGCTCAAGCTCGGCTTCCGGCAGGTCAATCCGGCTGCAGGAGCCGCCGAAGGCACCTATCACGACTATGGCCGCGCCACCGCGCCAAACCGCAAGATCGTCAAATGGACGGTTGGCAGCTGGAATCTGTGGCGGAAGAACTTCGTCGATACCGCGGCCCGCTTCTGGAACGGCAAATTCTGGCTGTCCAACAATTTCCCGGTCTACGAGATCGAGAAGAACGGTATCAAATACCGACCCAACATCTGGTGCCTGTTCAAGATCGAGGATCGCGACATCGCGCTCGGCGGCCACCATCACGTCATCGATGTGGTCCGCCTGCACAAGAGCGAGACCTGGTTCGGCTCGCATTCCAAGCTTTATGACAGCCTCGACACCAACTCGGTGCAGAAGGGCACCGACAGCAAGGGCAAGGCGATCATGCAGCGCGCTCATGTCCATGAGGTCGGGCATCTGCTCGGGCTCGGCCATGTCGACATCGGCAAGGCGCATTGCCCGCCAGGCGGCGATACCAACGCCTCGAACTGCTACGGCGTCGCCGATGTCGACAAGTATTCCGTCATGGGCCAGGGCATGCAGCTGCGCCTGAGCCACGCCATGCCGTGGCGCAAGGCGATGGTCGCGCTCTCCGGCAAGGGCAACGCGCTGACGGCGACCGACTGGGAGGCCAAGACGCAGCGCATCTATCCGCGCATTCCCGCCGAGGTCGCCAGCAACGCCATGCTCACGCACCGGCCCTTGCGCAAGTAAGCTTACTCAACCCGGCTGGACCGCCATGCCACGCACCACCTCACGAAACCTTTCGATGCTCATTCTCGTTCTGAGCGGAATGGCCGGCCTGCTCGGCTCCGCCCACGCCACAGGAAAGCGCTGCCAGATGAACGCGATCGAACGCTCCAAATGCATCATCGAGGCAATCCTCGCCGATATCAGTCGCACCTATAAGCAGGTCGGCGGCGGCGGGATCAGCGCGATCAAGCAGAACTCCACGACCTCCTTCACCGTCTCGATCTCGCAGGAGGAGCGCATCGACCTCCTGACCTACGAGGCCATGGTCGACGGCAAGGGCAAGGTCAGCGTCAAGAAGACGGGCGAAGGCACCCGGTCTCCGTAGCAGTCTAAGCATAACCGCTGTCTTTCCGGGGCTTTGCGCAGCAAAGAGCCCGGAACCCATGAACACCGTCCTCTCCTGTTATGGTCAGCCTCGTGCGAGCATAACGAGCTGGAATAGCGTCGTGGTTATGGGTTCCGGGTTCGCCGCTACGCGGCGCACCCGGAATGACGGGTTTGTCGAGGACACCGCTCAGCACGGCAGCAGCGCCCAATAATCGAAGTCGAGGACCACGCCGTCGGCGTACTGGTCGGTGTGCTTCAGCGGGTGCTCGTTGCAGGGCAGGTTCTTGGTCGCCACGAGGCGCAGGCGCAGCGCCCCGACATCCTCGCGCCCGGGAACCTCGGCTGCCTCCAGCACTTCGCTCCAGGCGAAGACGGTATCGCCGGCGAACAGCGGCGAGACATGGCGTCCGGCATTGATCGCGGCGATGTGAAAGGCGTTGCCGAGTCCATTGAAGGAGAGCGCCCGCGCCAGGCTGATGACATGGCCGCCATAGATCAGGCGCTTGCCGAAGCGGGTCTCGCGCGCGCCATAGCCGTCGAAATGGACCTTGGCGGTGTTCTGGTAGAGCCGGGTCGCGATCTGGTGCTCGGCCTCCTCGACGGTCATACCGTCGACATGGTCGATGCGCTCGCCTGCCTGGTAGTCGCCCCAGCGGAAGGGTGAGCCGGCGAGCGCGTCATCATAGGCCGCAAGCTGGAGTGGCGGGCAGCCCTCGCCCAGCGCCTCCGGCGCGACGCTCTTCGGTAGCTCCGGCACCTGCTCGAACGCTGCCGGCGTACCAGGCTGGCGCTTGCGCACAAGCACCCAGCGGGCATAGCTCAGCACGATCTCATTGTGCTGGTTGCGGCCGATCGAGCGGACATAGACGATCCCCGCATCGCCGCCTGAGGTCTGTTTCAGCCCGATCACCTCCGACGTCGTCGAGAGCGTATCGCCTGGAAAGACCGGCTTCAGGAAGCGGCCATCGGCATAGCCGAGATTGGCGACGGCATTGAGCGAGATGTCCGGCACGGTCTTGCCGAAGACAATGTGGAAGACGAGCAGATCGTCGACCGGAGCGGCCGGATAGCCGATCGCTTTGGCGAAGGCATCCGAGGATTGCACCGCAAAGCGCGGCCCGTAGAGCGCGGTGTAGAGCGAGACATCGCCGACCGTGACCGTGCGCGGTGTCGCGTGGACGATCGTCTCGCCAATTCGGAAATCCTCGAAGAAGCGGCCGGTACTGGTCTTGCTGGGCGTGTCGGACATCGGCTTGGCTCTCCCGGCGGGCCTTCATTGTGCGCTGCGGCGAGGCCCGCCGTAAAGCTGGTCCAGGCTTAGCGGAAGTCGCGCGGCCTGAGGCCCGCATGGAACCAGGTGATCATCGAATAGATATCGTAGACCGGCAGCCCCGTCGCGGCCTGCACCGCCGCTGCATAGGGTGGCATGTTGGTGCATTCGAGCACGATGGCGCCGACTTCGGGATGGCGTGCGACCAGCCGCTGCGCCGCCTCGACCACGTCCCGCTCGGCGAGGTCGATATCCATCTCCTCCTGCTCGGCCCTGATCAGCACGCGGAAGAATTCGCGGCCGTTCTCGGTGCCGGTGACCGGCGTGTCGACGGGGACGCCGACTGCCGCCAGATGCTGAGGCGTCAGCGTCGCCGCCGAGACGGTGACGAGGCCGACACGCTTGCCGGGAGGCAAGGTCGCCTGCACCCAGGGCACCTGCATCAGCGAGGAGGTCGCGACAGGCACGCCGACGGCCGCCGCGAGCTCCTGCTGAAACAGGGAGAGGAAGCCGCAATTGGTGGTGATCGCCTCGGCACCGAGGCGGACAAGCTCCTGCGCCGCCGCGATGAAGTCTGGGAGCAGCCCGGCCGCTCCCTTCAGCACCACCTTCTCCGGACTCGCGCCCGAGACGACCTTGTAGAGCACCGGAAAGGGCCAGGTCGCGCCATTGCCCATATCGCCGAGGATGCGCGGGAAGCGCGCCTCCAGCATCAGCACGCCGAGCGGCGCGCCATAGACCGCCTTGCCACCCTTGGCGATGCCCCGCTTGCTCATGCAGTGATCTCGGCGAGCTTGGTGAGGTCGATATTGGCGCCGCAGACCAGCACGCCGAGGCGCTCGCCCGGTTGCGGCTTGTAGGCGCCGCTGATCAGCGCGCCGAGCGCCGCAGCGCCACCGGGCTCGACCGCCAGGCGGAAATCACGCCACAGCACCCGCTGCGCCTCAACGATCGCTGCATCCGGCACCAAAGCGACATGGTCGACCGCGTCCTTGCAGACATCATAGACCAGCTGCCCGACATTACGGGCGCCGAGCGAATCCGCCGCGACTGAAGCAACGGTCACCGTCACCGGCCCCTTGGCCTCGAGCGCGGCCTGCAGCGCCCGCGAGCCTTCCGGCTCGACGCCGACGACCTTGACGCTGCTGCCGGCGAACCAGGCGGCGATACCGGAGATCAACCCGCCGCCGCCGACCGCGACGAGCACGGTGTCGAGATCTGGCTCCTGGCTCTGCCATTCGCGGCCGAGCGTACCCTGGCCAGCGACCGTCTCCTTGGCGGAGAAGGGGTGGATTTTCAGTGCCCCGGTCTCGGCCACGAACTTGTCGCAGGCTGCCTGCGCATCGTCATACTGCGCGCCGCCGATCCGGACCTCGGCGCCGAAGCGGCGGATCGCCTCGACCTTCGCCGCCGGCGAGATCTCTGGCACGAAGATCGTCGCCTTCACACCGCGCTCTCCGGCAGCATAGGCGACGGCTGCGCCATGATTGCCGCCCGATGCGGCGGCGACGCCGGCGGCGGGCACATCCAGCGAGAGCAGGTTGTTGAAGGCGCCGCGCGTCTTGAACGAGCCGGCATGCTGCAGGCATTCGAGCTTGAGCGAGACATCGGCGCGCGAGCCGAAGGCACCGGTGCCGAGGCGCATCACCGGGGTGGTGCGGGCATGTCCGGCAATGCGGTCGGCAGCAGCCTCGATCATCGGGCGCGGCACAGGCTTCTCTGTCATGACGGGATCCTGAACGAGGGAGCGATCCGTGACATAGGTCCAGATCGCGATAGGTAGACCGTGGCTATCGCGTCCCGGCGGATCGGGAAAGGGCTTGCCGCGCCCGGCGGCAATGTGCCGGGCGACGACCAGCGCCGCGAGCGCGTCGAGCGCGTCGTCACGTTTGGCACCTTTGGGAGGAGGCGCCAGAATGCTCGACAGCGCGAACCCTTGCGCGCGAAGCAACTCCACGCGCTCCGCCTCGCCTGCCGGCTCCTTTTTCGCGAACTTGAGTGGGCGCTCTCGGTTCATCGACCAGAACGCGACTTCGGGATGTATCTCTTTGACGCGAGGGCCATTCTCAGGGAACTCGCGAAGCAGGCGGTCAATCTCCCGAATCTTGGGGAGGATCATAAAAGCCTGCCTGCTGAATGCCGCCTGTAATCCCGATGTTTGGCGTGCGATCCCGCAAGCAACGGTATGAGAATGCGTGATGTCCTCCATTCCGACGATGGGCCTGTCGACGGCATAGACCGCCGCTCGCGACGGGATGCTGAAGACTGATCCGCGGAGACGCCCTAACACGGCTCGAACGGCCTCCTCGGGGCCGCGCCCTCTCCCTTCTGTCCAATCGGGTAGCCCAATGGGCATGTCCACTGCGACGACGGACGGCGCACGCTTGTCGTTCAGGATCGCCGAGAAGTCTTGGAAGACCTCGACAGCTGGCGGCGTTTTGAAGTCGGCATCGCTGAACGCCGCGATCCAGCCCGCCTTGCAGCCGTCGACACCCGCAATCCAGCCCATCACAGCCCTGTCATCCATCTTTTGCAGAACTGACATTGCATTGCGGCGCGATCTACTGTGCACTGCAGCGAACCCGGCGACCCTCAATCCGGAGAGACAATATGACCGATATCCGCCCGCGCCGCAGCGTCCTCTATATGCCGGGCTCCAATGCCCGCGCGCTGGAGAAGGCCCGCGAGATTGCCGCCGACGCGCTGATCCTCGACCTGGAAGACGCGGTCGCCCCGGACGCCAAAGAACTGGCGCGGAGCCAAGTCTGTGCTGCGGTGAAGGCCGGCGGCTATGGCAGGCGCGAGCTCATCATCCGCACCAACGGCATCGACACGCCCTGGTTCGACGCCGATCTCGCTGCCGCGACCGAAGCCGCGCCTGACGCGATCCTGATCCCGAAGGTCTCTTCGCCCGAGACGCTCATTGAGATCGGCCACCGTTTGACCGGGCTCTGGGCCAAGCCGGAAACGCAGATCTGGGCGATGATCGAGACGCCGCTCGCCATCCTCGACTGCGAGAAGGTCGCCAGCGCGGCCCGCGATCCGGCGACGCGCCTCGCCTGCTTCGTCCTCGGCACCAATGATCTCGCGAAGGAGACGAGGGCGCGCTTCGTGCCCGGGCGCGCGCCGATGCTGCCCTGGCTGACCACGGCGATCCTCGCCGCTCGCGCCCATGGCGTCGACGTCGTCGACGGCGTCTACAACGATCTCAAGGACGAGGCTGGCTTCCGCGCCGAATGCGAACAGGCCCGCGATCTCGGCTTCGACGGCAAGACCCTGATCCATCCGAACCAGGTCGCCGTGGCGAACACCGTTTTCGCGCCGGAGGAGAGCGAGCTGACCCGCGCCCGCGCCATCATCTCGGCCTTCGCCGAGCCCGAGAACGCCGACAAGGGCGCGATCCAGCTCGATGGCCGCATGGTCGAGCGCCTGCATGCCGAAATGGCCAAGCGGGTCGTCGCGCTGGCCGATGCGATCGCGGCCTGACCGACCCGACAGAGTGCAGATACGAAAAAGGGCCGGGAGAAAGCTCCCGGCCCTTTCCAATTCTTCCGATGCGACAGGCGGCTCAGGCGGCCTTGCGCTGCTCGAACACGCCCTTGAACTCGCGCAGTTGCACAAGCTGGTCGTGCAGGCGCTTCTTCTCGGCCTCGTCATGCGAGCCGGCATGGCGGGTCTCGGCGGTCAGGATTTCGGCATCGAGGACCGACTGGTCGACATCTTCGATGAAGCGGGCCTGCTCGGCGAGGATCGTAAGGCTCGTCGCGTTGACCTCGGCGAGGCCGCCCGAGACGAAGAATTCCTTGCCGTTGTTGGCGCCGGTCTGGACCAGGACGATGCCCGGCTTCAGCACGGCGACGACCGGCGCATGGCCGGCGAGCACGGTCATCTCGCCCTCGACCGACGGCACGATGACGCTGACGGCGTCGCCCGAGAACAGGATGCGCTCCGGCGAGACGAGTTCGAATGTGAAGGTGGCCATCGTATCTCTTTCCTCGGCTCGTCATGGTCGGGCTTGACCCGACCATCTCGAAAACCAGCGCCCTCTGGTCGGGAGATTCTCGGGACAAGCCCGAGAATGACGCCCTTGATGACGCGAGTCGGAGCCTTACGCGGCTTCAGCCGCCAGGCGCTGGGCCTTCTCGACCGCTTCGTCGATCGAGCCGACCATGTAGAAGGCGGCTTCCGGCAAGTGGTCGTACTTGCCCTCGACCAGACCCTTGAAGCCCTTGATCGTGTCTTCGAGCGCGACGAGCTTGCCCGGCGACCCCGTGAACACTTCCGCGACGAAGAAGGGCTGCGACAGGAAGCGCTCGATCTTGCGGGCGCGGGCGACCGAGATCTTGTCCTCTTCCGAGAGCTCGTCCATGCCCAGGATCGCGATGATGTCCTGCAGAGCCTTGTAGCGCTGGAGGATCTGCTGGACCTGGCGGGCGATGTTGTAGTGCTCGTCACCGACGATGGCGGCCGAGAGCATGCGCGAGGTCGAGTCAAGCGGGTCGACCGCCGGGTAGATGCCCTTTTCCGCGATCGAGCGCGAGAGCACGGTCGTGGCATCCAGGTGGGCGAAGGAGGTCGCGGGCGCAGGGTCGGTCAGGTCGTCGGCGGGCACGTAGATCGCCTGCACCGAGGTGATCGAGCCCTTGTTGGTGGTGGTGATCCGCTCCTGCAGGTTGCCCATGTCCGTGGCGAGCGTCGGCTGGTAGCCCACCGCCGAGGGGATGCGGCCGAGCAGCGCCGACACTTCCGAGCCGGCCTGGGTGAAGCGGAAGATGTTGTCGACGAAGAACAGCACGTCCTGGCCGCGGTCGCGGAAGTCCTCGGCGACTGTCAGGCCCGACAGGGCGACGCGCATGCGGGCGCCCGGGGGCTCGTTCATCTGGCCGTAGACGAGGGCGCACTTGGAGCCTTCGCCGCCGCCCTTCTTGTTGACGCCCGACTCGATCATCTCGTGATAGAGGTCGTTGCCCTCGCGGGTGCGCTCGCCGACGCCGGCGAACACCGAGTAGCCGCCATGGGCCTTCGCGACGTTGTTGATCAGCTCCATGATCAGCACGGTCTTGCCGACACCGGCGCCGCCGAACAGGCCGATCTTGCCGCCCTTGGCGTAGGGCGCCAGGAGGTCGACAACCTTGATGCCGGTGACCAGGATCTGCGCTTCCGTCGCCTGCTCGGCATAGGAGGGCGCCGGCTGGTGGATGCCGCGGGTATTGGTGGTCAAGATCGGGCCGGCCTCGTCGACCGGCTCGCCGATGACGTTCATGATGCGCCCGAGGCACTCGTCGCCGACCGGAACCGCGATCGGCGCGCCGGTGTCGGTCACCGACTGGCCGCGGACCAGGCCTTCGCTGGCGTCCATCGCGATGCAGCGCACGGTGTTCTCACCGAGATGCTGGGCCACCTCGAGCACCAGGCGGTTGCCGAGGTTCTGTGTCTCGAGCGCATTCAGGATCTCCGGCAGCGCGCCGTCGAACTGGACGTCGACGACGGCGCCGATGACCTGCGTGACGCGGCCGGTGCCGGTGTTGGCGGGCTTGTCGGCGGTCTTGGTCTTGGTAGCGGCTTTGGCCATGGTTCGAACCTCGGATTCGCGTTCAGCGTGTCGGATGGCCGGCGCGCCGGCCCAAAGTTAGGCGGTTAGAGCGCTTCCGCGCCGGAGATGATCTCGATCAGTTCCTTGGTGATCATCGCCTGGCGCGAGCGGTTGTACAGCTGCGTCTGCTTCTTGATCATCTCGCCAGCGTTGCGCGTGGCGGAGTCCATCGCCGACATGCGCGCGCCCTGCTCGGAGGCGGCGTTCTCGAGGATCGCCCGCAGCACCTGCACCGTGAGGTTGCGCGGCAGCAGGGTCTCGAGAATCTCGCTCTCTTCCGGCTCGTAGTCATAGACCGCGTCGGTGGTCTTGGCGCCAGCCGGGATCTCGGCCGGGATGATCTGCTGCGCGGTCGGGATCTGCGAGATCACCGACTTGAACTTCGAGAAGAACAGCGTGGCGACATCGAACTCGCCATTGGCGAAGCGCGTCAGGATGTTCTGGGCGATCGCCTCGGCATTGGCGAAGCCGAGCTGCTTGAAGGCGCGCAGGTCGACGACTTCGATGATGTCGGCGGCGAACTGCCGACGCAGGATGTCGAAGCCCTTCTTGCCGACGCAGATGATCTTGACCGTCTTGCCCTCGGCCTTGAGCGCGTTTGCCTTGTCGCGGGCGAGACGGGCGATCGAGGAGTTGAAGGCGCCGCACAGGCCGCGCTCGGCCGTGCAGACCACGAGCAGCTGGACCTTGTCGGAGCCCGTGCCGGCGATCAGGCGCGGCGCGCTGCCATTGGCGAGGCCACCGGCAAGATTGGCCAGCACCGCCTCCATGCGCTCGGCATAGGGACGCGCGGCCTCGGCGGCCGACTGTGCCCGGCGCAGCTTCGCCGCCGCGACCATCTGCATGGCCTTGGTGATCTTCTGCGTCGCCTTCACCGAGGCGATGCGGTTTCTAAGGTCCTTCAGGGAGGGCATTCGATCTCTATCCCCTACCCGTCATTGCGAGAAGCGCAGCGACGAAGCAATCCAGACGACTGGCGGAGCGAGGCTGGATTGCTTCGCTCCGCTCGCAATGATCAGGCGAACGACTTGGCGTAGGCCTCGACGATACCCTTCAGCTTCGCGGCGTTCGCGTCCGAAAGGTCCTTCGACGAGCCGATCTCGTTCAGCAGGTCGGCATGCTTGCCGCGCACCAGCGAGAGCAGCCCGTCCTCGAAGGCGCGAACCTTGTTGACCGGCAGCGGATCGAGATAGCCGTTGACGCCGGCATAGATCACGACCGTCTGCTCTTCCATCTTCAGCGGGGAGAACTGACCCTGCTTCAGGAGTTCGGTCAGACGGGCGCCGCGGTTGAGCAGGCGCTGGGTGACGGCGTCGAGGTCGGAGCCGAACTGGGCGAAGGCCGCCATCTCGCGATACTGGGCGAGCTCGCCCTTGATCTTGCCCGCGACCTTCTTGGTCGCCTTGGTCTGGGCGGCCGAGCCGACGCGCGACACCGAGAGGCCGACGTTCACCGCCGGGCGGATGCCCTGGTAGAACAGGTCGGTTTCGAGGAAGATCTGGCCGTCGGTGATCGAGATCACGTTGGTCGGGATGTAGGCCGAGACGTCGTTGGCCTGGGTCTCGATGACCGGCAGCGCCGTCAGCGAGCCGTTGCCGGCGGCGTCACCCATCTTGGCGGCGCGCTCGAGCAGACGGGAGTGCAGATAGAACACGTCGCCGGGATAGGCTTCGCGGCCCGGCGGGCGGCGCAGCAGCAGCGACATCTGGCGGTAAGCGACGGCCTGCTTCGACAGGTCGTCATAGATGATCACGGCGTGCATGCCGTTGTCGCGGAAATACTCGCCCATGGCGCAACCGGCGAAGGGCGCCAGGAACTGCATCGGGGCGGCGTCGGAGGCGGTGGCCGCGACGATGATCGAGTATTCGAGCGCGCCGCGCTCTTCGAGCACCTTCACGAACTGGGCGACAGTCGAACGCTTCTGGCCGATCGCGACATAGACGCAATAGAGCTTCTGGCTCTCGTCCGTACCTTCGTTGATCGCCTTCTGGTTCAGGATCGTGTCGAGCGCCACGGCAGTCTTGCCGGTCTGGCGGTCGCCGATGATCAGCTCGCGCTGGCCGCGGCCGATCGGGATCAGCGCGTCGATCGCCTTGAGGCCGGTCGCCATCGGCTCGTGCACCGACTTGCGCGGGATGATGCCGGGGGCCTTGACGTCGACGCGGGCGCGCTGGGCCGACTTGATCGGGCCCTTGCCGTCGATCGGGTTGCCGAGCGCGTCGACGACGCGGCCGAGCAGTTCCTTGCCGACCGGCACGTCGACGATGGCGCCGGTGCGCTTGACGGTCTGGCCTTCCTTGATCTCGCGGTCGGAACCGAAGATGACGACGCCGACATTGTCGCTCTCGAGGTTGAGGGCCATGCCGCGCACGCCCGACTCGAACTCGACCATCTCGCCGGCCTGGACCTTGTCGAGGCCGTAGACGCGGGCGATGCCGTCGCCGACGGAGAGAACCTGACCGACCTCGGTAACCGAGGCTTCCGAGCCGAAGTTCGAGATCTGCGACTTCAGGATAGCGGAGATTTCAGCGGCGCGGATGTCCATCAGCCGACCTCTTTCATGGCAAGACGAATAGAATTGAGCTTGGTTTTCAGGGACGCATCGACCATGCGCGAGCCCATCTTGACGATGAGACCGCCGATGATGGCCGGGTCGACCTTCACGGAAACGTCGACATCCTTGCCGGCGACATCCTTGAGGGTCGCGGCGATGTCCTTGAGCTGGGCGGCCGAGGGCTGCTCGGCGAGCGTGACCTCGGCGCTGACCACGCCCTTGGCTTCGGCGACCTTGGCGCGGAAGGCACGGATCATGCCCGGCAGCGCGAACAGACGGCGCTTGCTGGCAACGAAGCCGATGAAGTTGGCGGCGCTGCCGGAGATGCCGGCCTTGGCGGTGAGCGCGGCGACGGCGGAAACCTGGTCCTGGGTGGAGAAGGCAGGGCTTCCGATCAGGCGCTTGAGATCATCGCTCTCGGCGATCATCGCGCTGAAGGTGTCGAGATCCTTGGCGACGGCATCGACCGTCTTGGCCTCGCTGGCCAGTTCGAACAGAGCCGTGGCATAGCGCTCGGCTACGCCCGAGACAGGGGATTGTTCCTGCGATCCGCCCTCGGCCACGCTCTCGCTCTCTCTTCCAGGGGACTGCTCCGGCGACCTTCTGACGAAGGTGGAGTGCATATCCCCGACGCTGCGGTGATCAAGCGCACGATGAGCCTGTTCCAGGGCTTTCGGCGCTTGGATTGCGGCGGTGCGATAGCATGGGGTTTCGGGGGCGCAACCGACGAAGTACCCGCCTCTCATGCTTTGGATGCGGTCGAAAGAAGCAGCCGGCGCAGGTGACGGCGGCCTGCACGCCCGCTCAGTGCGAATCCGGCTAAAGGAAGCTCTGCGGATCGACGTCGACCGCGACCCTGACCGAACCTTTCGGTTTTGGCGCGCGCTTGATCCAGGCACGCAGATAATCCTGGAGGTTGATCTCGCGCGCCGTCCTGACGATCAGCCGCATGCGGTGGCGCCCACGCAGGATCGCGAGCGGCGCCTCGGCCGGCCCGAGCACGGCAACGCCGGCCGGTGCCTCGGCACAGCGCGCCAGCGCTCGCGCATGCGTTTCTGCCTCGGCCTGCGCATTGGCCGAAACGATCAGCGCAGCGAGCCGCCCGAAAGGCGGCAGGCCGGCGGCTTCCCGCGACGCCGTCTCGGCAGCATAGAAGCGCTCGGGATCGCCGGAGATCAGCGCCTTCAGCACCGGATGGTTGGGGTCGTGCGTCTGCAGCAGCGCCCGTCCTGGCCTCTCGCCGCGCCCGGCCCGGCCGGTGACCTGCCGGAGCACCTGGAAGGTGCGCTCGGCGGCGCGCGGATCGCCCGAGGTCAGGCCGAGATCGGCGTCGATGACACCGACCAGCGTCATCCCCGGGAAATTATGACCCTTGGCGACGAGCTGCGTGCCGATGACGATGTCGAACTCGCCCTCGGCCACTGCCATCAGCTCCTGCTTCAGGCGCTCGGTTCCACCCGGAAAATCACTCGACAGCACGATCGAGCGCGCCTGCGGGAACAGCGTCGCGACCTCCTCGGCGAGGCGCTCGACCCCCGGCCCGCAGGCGACGAGGCTCTCGGGCTGATGGCAGGCCGGGCATTCATGCGGCCGGCGCTCGACATGCCCGCAATGATGGCAGACCAGCGCCCGCCGAAACCGATGGTCGACCAGCCAGGCCGAGCAGTTCTTGCACTGGAAGCGATGACCGCAATCACGGCAGAGCGTCAGCGGCGCATAGCCACGCCGGTTGAGGAACAGCAGCGACTGCTCCTTCGCCTCGAGATTCGCCTCGATCGCCTTGACCAACCCGGACGAAAGCCAGCGCCCGCGTTCCGGCTTGTCCTTGCGCAGGTCGACCAGGCCGAGCGTGGGCAATTCGCGCCCGCCATAGCGCTCCGGCAGCTTGAGATGGGTGTAGCGGCCGCGCTCGGCGTTGACGCGGGTTTCGAGTGAGGGCGTGGCGGACGCCAGCACCACCGGCGCGTTTTCGATCTTGCCGCGCACCACCGCCATGTCGCGGGCATGGTAGGCGACGCCGTCCTCCTGCTTGTAGGCAGCCTCGTGCTCCTCATCGACGATGATCAAACCGAGATCCCGGTAGGGCAGGAACAGGGCCGAGCGCGCGCCAGCCACCACCAGCGCCTCGCCCTTGGCGATCGCCGCCTGCAAGCGCTCGCGCCTTCGCCCACTCACGCCCGAATGCCACAGCCCCGGCCGGACGCCGAAACGCGCTTCGAACCGGTCGATGAACTGCGCCGTGAGCGCAATCTCCGGCATCAGGATCACGCTCTGACGCCCGATCCGGATCGCTTCCGCGACAGCCTCGAAATAGACCTCGGTCTTACCCGAGCCGGTGACGCCTTCGAGCAGCGCGACCTGCCAGGCCTGCTTGCGGACGAGTTCGGCGAGGGCATCGCCGACCGCCTGCTGATCCTGCGAGAGCTGCGGTTTGGCATGATCGGGATCAGGCCGGGCTGCGATCGCCTCCTGCGGCAGCGCCTCGACGGAAAAGGTACCGGCATCGACGAGCGAATCGATCACTGCCGTACTGACCGACGCCGCCTCGGCCAGCGCCGGTTTGCCGATCAGCAGCCCGCCCTCGGCAGCAGCGATGGCACGTGCCCGGGCCGGCGTCATCCGCGCCGGTGGCGCGCCGACCAATCTCACGCCGAGTTTCGGCCGCTCCGGCGTATCGTCGGGCGGGCGACGCAAGGCGAGCGCCAGCACCGAGCCCTTGGCGGCGAGCGTATACCAGGCGACCCAGTCGACCAGCTTGCGCAGCGCCGGATCGAGCGGCGGCATGTCGAGCTTGGCGACCACCTTTTTCAGATTGCCGCCACGGCCTGAGCCCACCTCCCAGACCACGCCGACCGTCTCGCGCGGCCCGAGCGGCACCTGCACGACATCGCCTGGCGCGAGCGTGAGCCCGGGCGGCACGGCGTAGCTATAGGCCTGGTCGAGGCCGAGCGGGATCAGCACCTCGACCGTGCCGCCGCCCTGCCCCTCGTCGAGCGCATCGTCCATGCGCCCGTCTCTAGCACTGATTCGGTGCCGTGGCCGGCAGTAGCCCTCAAGCCGCGGCTGGCCGCGGCGCCATCAGCTTGCGCATCGTCCAGCCGAAGACCGGCCAGAGCAGCGCACCGAAGGTCATCGCCGCCAGCACCGACGAGACGGGGCGGCTGAAGAACGGCAGGATCGAGCCGTCCGACTTGATCAACGACGTCACGAGGCTCTGCTCGACCATGGTGCCCATGACGACGCCGAGCACCATCGCCGCGACGGGATAGCCGTTCTTCTCCATCACGAAGCCGATCAGGCCGAAGATGGCGACGCACCAGACCGCGAACAGGTTGTTCCCGCCGGTGGCGAAGGCGCCGACCGCGCAGAACACCATGATCACCGGCATCACCGCCGAGCGCGGCGCGCCGACGATCCGGCTCGCCAGCCGGATCATGATGATGCCGAGCGGGATCATGATGATATTGCCGAGGATGAAGATGATGTAGAAGGCGTACATGCTCGACGCCTGCTCGGTGAACAGGGTCGGGCCGGGGTTGAGCCCCTTCATGTAGAGCACGCCGATCGCGATCGCGGTGATCGTGTCGCCGGGGATGCCGAAGAGCAGCGCCGGCACCCAGCCCGAGGCGAGCGAGGCGTTGTTGCTGGCGCCGGCTTCGATCAGCCCCTCGGGATGGCCCGTGCCGAATTTCTCCGGCGTCTTCGAGAAGCGCTTGGACATCGCGTAGCTGACCCAGGCGGCCATGTCGGCGCCGGCGCCGGGCAGCACGCCGATGATGATGCCCACGATGTTTCCGCGGGCCTGCTGCTTCGGATATTTCTTGGTCAGCGCCCACTGCCCTTTGAGGATGCTGCCGAGGCGGCGGTTTTCGATCTTCGGCGGCTCGCGCTCGGTCAGCGCCCGCATCACCTCGGACAGCGCGAAGACACCGACCAACGCCGGGATCACCTCGATCCCCCCAGCAGGTCGGTCGAGCCGAAGGTGAAGCGCGGCACGCCACCGGGGTTGTCGATGCCGATGCAGGTGATCAGCAGGCCGAGCAGCATGGCGGCGATCGCCTTGATCGGCGAGGAGCGCGCCACCAGCGTCGCGCACATCAGCCCGAGCATGGCGAGCCAGAAGTTCTCATAGGTCGAGAAGGAGAGCGCGAACTCGGCCAGGACCGGCGCGAGCACCATCAGCGAGAGCGTGCCGGCGATGCCGCCCAGCGCCGAAAACCACAGGCAGATGCCGAGCGCCGTCTCGGCTTCGCCTTTCGCGTCATCGCATAGGCATCGTCGGTATAGGCCGCAGAGGCCGGCGTCCCGGGGATGCGCAGGAGACAGCCGGGAATATCGCCGGAGAAGATCGCCATCGCCGATGCCGTGATGATCGTCGCGATCGCCGCGATCGGCGAGAGGTAGAAGGTGATCGGCACCAGCAGCGCGGTTGCCATCGTCGCCGACAGGCCGGGCAATGAGCCGACCACCAGCCCGTAGATGGCCGAGGCGAAGATCGCGATCATCACTTCCGGCGCGAAGACGAGCCCGAAGGCCTGGATCATCGTGTTCATCGGCTTACCACGGGCAGGATTACCAAGGGAAAGGCAGCAGGCCGCCGGGCAACGGCACGCGCAGCAGCTTCAGGAAGATCAGGTTGATGACGAAGGGTGCGATCAGCGCCATCGGCACCGCGAGCTTCGGTCGGGCGCCGAAGGCCAGCGAGGCCGTCAGCACCATGATCGCCGCCGTCGGCAGGAAACCCAGCTTTTCGGAAGCAAGCGCGTAGAACATCACCAGCGCCGGCGGGAGCAGCGCGAGCCAGGCCCGCCAGGCCGGCAGCGGCTCCAGATATTCCGGCGCCGTATGGCTGGCGAGGTCGGCCTCGGCCACCTCTTCGAAATGCCGACCGACACCGAGCACGATCAGCACGCCGCAGATGACGAGCAGGGCTCCGACCAGCGACGGGAAGGCCGAGGGACCGACCTGCTGGCCGGGCACCGGCGGCAGTTTCGAGCCGTAGAAGAAGGCGGCGGCGCCGAGCGTCGCGATAGCGCCGCCGGTCACGCGGTCTGACAACACCATGCTGTGGAATCTCGTTGAACTGGCATCGCGCCGCGCCGGCGCACTCTGAAACGGACGGAGCGGACGGGCATCCTTGCCAGCCCGCCCCGATTCGGCGAGGTCAGGCCTTGGCCAGACCGGCAGCCTTCATCGCCGACGCCATCGAGGTGTCGCTGTCGGCCATGAACTTGGCGAAGCCCGGCCCGTCGGCGAACTTCATGCCGAAGCCGCGCGAGTTCATGAAGTCCTGGTACTCCTTCGAGTCGAAGGCCTTCTTCAGCGACGCCGTCAGCTTCGCCTGGATGTCGGCCGGCACCGCCTTGGGTGCGCCGATGCCGCGCCAGGCACCGACCGAGTAGTTGATCCCCAGCGACTCGTTCAGCGTCGGCACGTCCTTGAACTGCGGGTTGCGTGCGCTCGCCATGATCGCCAGCGCCTTCGCCTTGCCGGCGTCGATCATCGCGCGGGCTTCCGGCACCGAGCAGGTGACGATGTCGATGCCGCCGGCCGCCAGATCCTGCATGCCGGGCGCAGCGCCGTTCGACGGCACCCAGGCGACGTGGTCGGGCTTCAGCCCCATCGCGACCAGCCAGCCGACCAGCGCGAGGTGCCAGATGCCGCCCTGGCCGGTGCCGGATGCCTTGAGCTTGCCGTGAGGGGCGGCCTTGATCGCCGCGGCCAGCTCCTTGATGTCCTTGTAGGGGCTAGAGGCCGAGACCTGCACGCCTGGCGGGTCCTCGTTCATCAGGCCAAGCGCGGCATAGTCGCCCGATTTCAGCTCGGTCAGGCCCTGATGGCGCATCATCGCGATCTCGACCGTCAGCATGCCGATCGTGTAGCCATCCGCCGGTGCCGCCGCGATCGCCTGGTGCCCGACCACGCCGGAGCCACCGGTGCGGTTCACCACGTTGAAGGGCTGACCGAGATCCTTCTCCAGCAACTGCGCGACGATGCGCGCCGTTGCATCTGTGCCACCGCCCGCGCCCCACGGGCAGATCAGGGTCACCGGCCGGCTCGGATACTGCGCCTGGCCGATCGCCGGGCCCGTGATCAGCCCTGCCGCGCCGGCCGCGGCCGCGCCTTTGAGGACCGTACGTCTGCTGATTCTGCTCATTCCGATATCCCTCCCGTTCAATCGATTTAAAATTTGAAAGCTTCTTCGCCTCGCGGCGCGGCTTCCTTGGTGTTCTCGCTATCAGAGCCGATTGCCGCTGACGAGGCAACCGTCTTTGTATGCTGTATGCACGAGCGGGGTGGTGAGCCTCAAAGCCCGCAAGCCACCGGCACCACGCTTTTGCCGGCGGCCTCCGCAATCGCTCCGGTGCTCAGCTCGCTACTCGTTGTAGCAGCGGCGGGCTTGGCATCGGCCTTCTCCAGCATCGCCCTGAGCTGCGTGACGCCGGCGATCGTATGATTGCGCTGCGGCGCGACGCCGGCAATCAACCCTTTGTCCAAGGGATTGGCGGTAACCAGCCCCGCGAGCCGGCCCTGGCGGTCGAAGACCGGGCTGCCCGCCCCGCCGAGCTGCAGCGGCGCGAGCACCGCGTCGCTCGCGACCTCGCCCGGCAGCGCCACCAGGGTGCGCGCAGCCGCGGTTCCATCATAGGCCAGCACGACCACTGCCTCCCGCGCCGCAGGCGCGGCATCGCGCACCCCCGGCACTGCGCTGGCGGGCAATCCTGGCACGTCGAGGAGCGCGAGCCCGCTCGCCTGGTCCTGCGCCCGCAGCTTCGCCGGCCGCGAGCCGACCTTGAGCCCCTTGCAGGGATCGACCGCAGCGCGCGCCGTCAGCACCAGCTCCTTGCCGATAACGAGGCCGACGCCGAAGCGCTCGGTCGCCGGCTGGGCCGGTACAGCGGCAATTGGAGGAGCACCCGGCACTGCCTGCGCCGGAACGGGAGCCGGAGCCGGGCCGCTCGGGAACGGCTCGAAGCTGTCGGCGATCGCGGTCACCACCTTGTCGAAGGTTGTGGCCATGCTCTTGTCGTAACCGATCGAGAAGCCGCGCAGGCCCGTTGGCCCCAATGCCTGCCGCCGGAAGAATTTTCCGGTCGGCGTCTCGCCGGCGACGACGAAGAAGGCCGGCTGCAGCAGCTTGTAGGTGACCTTACGCTGGATGTTCGGATTGACCGCGATGGCGCGCTCGAAGATCGCCTGAAGCGGCTCGGTCGCAGGGCCTGCGCTGACATCGAGCGTGACCTTGCCATCGGTGCTCTGCCAGCGGCTGCCACCGGTCGCTGTCGCCTCGCGCTTCGGCAGGAGTTTTTGCGGAATGCCGATGCGCACGCCGGTCGGCTGGTCGGTGATCACGGCAAAACCCGCCGCATCGCGCGCCGTTTTGGCGAGCCGCGCCAGTTCCTGCCGCTCGGCCGCGCTCAGTTGCCCATCGGGCTGGCCGCGTCCGGCCTTGAAGCCGTTCACAGCCCGGAAGGTCAGTGCCCCGAAATTCCCGGTGGCGGCGCTGTTGAGATGCCCGGTCCAGATCAGGTCGGCCTGGATCGCCTTGCGCTCGGTCTCAGGCAACGCGGCATAGGCCTGCGTCGCCACTGCGAGCCGCGGATCGGCCGGCTGCTGCGCTTGTGCGGCGCTAAGGCAAGCGAGGATGGCGGTAATGCCGATCAGCGCGGGAACCTTGAACACGAGCATCTCCGTCTTTCTCAGGTCGCGCCGCGACGCGGCGCCATTCAGCGTCAGCCTCGTTGCAGAGGCAAGAGGCGAGAAGGGCTCAACCGATCGCAAGTCGAGTTGCGCCTGACGCGCCCGGTGCTAGCTTCGCGCAATGCGTCGACCCGTCATCGCGTCGACGCCTGCTGCAGCCAGAATCCGGCCGCCCGCCTTTCGGAGACCGAGCCATGCGCCATCTCGTCCGCCTCGCCCTCCTGCTCGGCCTGACTGTCGCCGCCGGACCTGCTTTCGCTCAGAAGGCCTATGTCAGGCCCGATCTCGCCAGCGACGGCCAGCGCCTCGAGGAGCGGCTGAAGCGCGAGGTCTCGGTCGGCCAGCGCCCCTTCGCCACCCTGCTGCGCGACGGCAGCGCCGCCCTCAACCGCGGCGATGCCCGCGCCGCGCTGCCCCTCGCCAACGCTGCCGCCGTCGCCGATCCCGCCAACCCCGGCGGCTGGCGCCTGATGGCGCAGGCGGCAAGCGGCATCGAGCCGCGCGATTATCGCGAGCGCTATGAATTACGCGAACGCGCCGTCAGCGCTGCCTACCTCGCCTATCAACGCTCGACCTCGCGTCCGGATGAAGCCTCCTCGCTCGGCGTGCTCGCCCGCGTCTTCGAGAAGCACGAGCTCTGGCGCCCGGCGCTGACCACCTATCGGCTCAGCCTCGATCTTGCCGACAACGCTTCCCTGCGTACCGACTACGAGGCGCTGCGGGCCCAGCGCGGCTTCCGCCTCATCTCCAACAAGGTCGATTCCGACGCGGCGAGCCCCCGCGCCTGCTTCGAGTTCTCCGAGCCGCTCTCGCGCGGCCGCGTCGACTTCGCACCTTATGTCGCCATCACCGGCAAGGGCGATTTCGCCGTCAGCGGCGAGGAGCGCCAGCTCTGTGTCGATGGCCTGCGCCATGGCGAACGCTACGGCTTCGTCATCCGCCAGGGCGTGCCGTCCGCCATCCCCGATGAGAAGCTGCTGAAATCGGCCGATTACGAGGTCTATGTCCGCGACCGCGCCCCGTCCGTGCGCTTCACCGGCAAGAATTACGTGCTGCCGCGTACCGGCCAGCAGGGCGTGCCGGTCGTCTCGGTCAATGCCGACAGCCTCGATCTCGAGGTGATGCGCATCGGCGACCGCAACCTGATCGGCTCGGTCCACTCCGACGACTTCCTCAGCCAGCTCGGCAGTTACAATGCGGGCCAGATCGCCTCGGACAAGGGTTCGAGCGTCTGGAAGGGCACGATGGCGGTGAAGTCCGAGCTCAACAAGGACGTCACCACCGCCTTCCCGGTGCTGGAGGCAGTCGGCCGGCTCCAGCCGGGCGTCTATGTGATGTTCGCCAAGCCCACCGGTGGTACGCGGACCGCGAGTTCGTCCGATAGCGACGGCGACTATGACGATGGCACCACCCGCGCGACGCAGTGGTTCGTCGTCTCCGATCTCGGCCTGACCTCCTTCTCCGGGCCTGACGGCGTGCATGTGCTGGTGCGCTCGCTCGCCGACGCCTCGCCCGTCGCCAATGCGGAACTGCGCCTGATCGCCCGCAACAACGAGGTGCTGGCGACCGTTCGGTCCGACCGCGACGGCTATGCCCGCTTCGACGCAGCCCTCGGCAAGGGCCAGGGCGGCAATGCGCCCGGCCTCGTCACCGCCAGCGTCGGTGAGGATTACGGCTTCCTCGATCTGAAGCAGACCGCGTTCGACCTGTCGGATCGCGGCGTGAAGGGCCGCGTCGCGCCGGCCGGGCTCGATGCCTTCCTCTATACAGAGCGCGGCGTCTACCGTTCCGGCGAGACCGTCTACCTGACGACGCTGCTGCGCGACGCCAAGGGCGCAGCCGTCTCCGGCCTGCCGCTGACGCTGGTCGTCAAGCGGCCTGATGGCGTCGAATACCGTCGCCGCCAGATCGAGGACCAGGGCGCGGGCGGGCGCGCCCATTCGATCCCGCTGATCTCCGGCGCCCAGACCGGCACCTGGCGCGTCCAGGCCTATTCCGACCCGAAGGGCGCGGCCCTCGGCGAAGTCTCCTTCCTGGTCGAAGATTATGTCCCCGAGCGGCTGGAATTGACGCTCGCGCCGAAGAAGCAGGTTCTGCAGGCCGGCGAGCCGGCCGAGATCGACGTCAACGCCCGCTATCTCTACGGCGCGCCCGGTTCCGATCTCGACGTCACCGGCTCGATGACCGTGCGCTCGGCGGCGCAGACCGCTATCCCCGGTTTCGCCGGCTACGAGGTCGGCCTGACCGACGAGGCCTTCGAGCCGCAGCAGGCCGAGTTCGAGGACGCCGCCAAGACCGGCGCCGACGGCAAGGTCACCATCGCCAACCCGGTCGCCCAGCCCGAGACCAACCGCCCGCTCGAAGTCGAATTGACGGTGCGCGTCGGCGAGCCCGGCGGGCGCGCCATCGCGCGCTCCGTCACCATGCCGATCGTGCCGAAGGGCGCCGCCATCGGCGTGCGCAAGGCCTTCAAGGAAGGCGAGCTCGGCAACGGCCAGACCGCGACCTTCGACGTGATCATGGCCCAGGGCGACGGCCGCCGGATCGCCCGCCAGGGCCTGAAATGGACACTGTCCAAGGTCAGCCGCAACTATCAGTGGTTCTATCAGGACGGCCGCTGGAACTATGAGGGCGTGAAGACGACACGCCGCGTCGCCGATGGCGAGGTTGCCGTCGCCGAAAATGCGCCGGGCCGCATCGCCGCGCCCGTGCAATGGGGCAATTACCGGCTCGACGTCAGCGCCGACGGCGCCGAGGCGACCGAGACCAGCGTCTCCTTCAATGTCGGCTACGAGACCGACAAGACCGCCGACCAGCCCGACGTGCTCGACGTCGCCTTGGACAAGGCGTCCTACGCCAATGGCGAGAGCATGCAGGTGCGCCTGACGCCGCGCTTCGCCGGCAAGGCGACGCTCGCGGTGATGAGCGACCGCGTCGCCGAGATCCGCACCGTCGACGTGCCCGCCAATGGCACGACCGTGACGATCCCGGCCAAATCCGACTGGGGCGCCAGCGCCTATCTCGTCGTGCTCGCCCATCGCCCGATGGACACGGCTGCGCAGCGCATGCCCGGCCGCGCCATCGGCCTCGCCTGGTTCAGCGTCGGCAAGGAGGAGCGCAACCTTGCCATCGATCTCGGTGCCCCTAACCTCGTGCGCCCGCTCTCGACGCTGTCGCTCCCGGTCAAGGTCACGGGCGCGAAAGCAGGCGAAGAAGCCTTCATCACCGTCGCTGCGGTCGATATCGGCATCCTCAACCTCACCCGCTTCGAGAGCCCCGACCCGAGCAAGTACTTCTTCGGCCAGCGCCAGCTTGGGCACGAGCTTCGGGACCTCTACGGCTATCTGATCGACGGCATGCAGGGAGTGCGCGGCGCGATCCGCTCCGGTGGCGACGGCGCCCCGCAGCTCAATGGCGAGGCCCCGACGCAAGAGCCGCTGGCGCGCTATTCCGGCGTGATCAAGCTCGGCCCGGACGGCACCGCCAAGGTCGACTTCGAACTGCCGGCCTTCAACGGCTCGGTCCGCGTCATGGCGGTCGCGTGGAGCGCCGGCCGCACCGGCCAGGCCAGCGCCGATGTTTTCGTGCGCGACCAGATCGTGGCGCAGGCGACGCTGCCGCGCTTCCTGGCGCTCGGCGACCAGTCGCGCTTCCATCTGCAGATCGACAATGTCGAGGGACCGGCCGGCTCCTATCTCGTCGATCTCGACGTCAAGGGCCCGGTCGTCGTCGCCGCCGACGCGACCCGCCGCAGCATGACCATGGCTGCCGGCGCCAAGAGCTCGCTGACGATCCCCGTGACCGCAGCCGGCATCGGTCGCGCCTCCTTCGACGTCAGGATCACCGGTCCGAACGGCATCGGCACGGTGCAGAACCTTGCCGTGCGCGTGCAGCCCTCGACCCAGACGATCGCGCGCCGGATCGTCAGACCGATCCCCGGCGGCGGCCAGCTCACCGTCTCCTCTGACCTGATGGCCGATCTCGTGCCGGATTCCGGCGCGGTCTCGGTCTCGGTTTCGCCGGTCGCGGCGCTCGACGTCGCGGCGGTGCTCGCAGCGCTCGACCGCTACCCCTATGGCTGCACCGAGCAGACGATCAGCCGGGCGCTGCCGCTGCTGGTCGTCAACCGGCTCGCCTCGATGCAGCAGCTGGCGCTCGACGGCAATGCGGATGAGCGCGTCACCGCCGCGATCGAGCGCGTGCTCGCTCGCCAGGGCAATAACGGCTCCTTCGGCCTCTGGGGCGTCGGCGGCGAGGATCTCTGGCTCGACGCCTTCGTCACCGACTTCCTGACCCGGGCGCGTGAGCGCCAGTTCGCGGTGCCGCAGACGGCGTTCAACATGGCGCTCGACCGGCTGCGCAACCAGGTCGTCAACACCAGCGAGATCAATAAGGAGGAAGCGGCCGGCATCGCCTACGCCCTCTACGTCCTCGCCCGCAATGGCCGACCGGTGATGGGCGACCTGCGCTATCTCGCCGACAACAAGCTCGGCGATTTCGGCTCCCCGCTCGCCCGCGCCCAGATCGGCGCCGCGCTCTCGCTACTCGGCGACCGCACCCGCGGCCGCGCCGCCTTCACCAGCGCGCTCGGCACCTTGCAGCAGGTCTCCGACGACGGCCTGTCGCGCGCCGATTACGGCTCGCGGCTGCGCGATGGCGCCGGCATCCTCACCCTGATCGCCGAGAGCAATGGCGAGCGCGCCGATCTCTCCCGCGCCGCCGACGTCGTCCAGAACGCGCGCCAGAATGCACGCTACACCTCGACGCAGGAGAACATGTGGATGGCGATGGCCGCCGCGGCGATGGCCAAGGAGGCGGACGGCATGGCGCTGACCGTCGACGGCGCCGAGCGCAAGGGCGCCTTCTACAGGACGATCCCGCAGGCGGCGCTGGAGGCCAAGCCGCTCGTCATCGGCAATCCCGGCACCGCCTCGGCCAATGCCGTGATCAGCGTCTCCGGCATCCCGACGACGCCGGAGCCGGCGCTGAACCAGGGCTTCGGGCTGGAGCGCACGCTCTTCACGATGAAGGGCGAGCGGGTCGATCCTTCGCGCCTGCGCCAGAACGAGCGCTATGTCGTCGCGCTCAAGGTCACCGAGCCCACGGCGCGCTATGGCCGCCTGCTGATGGTCGATCCCGTCCCCGCCGGGCTTGAAATCGAGAACGCCAAGCTCACCGAAGGCGCCTCGGTCGAGGGCCTCAACTGGCTGAAGCAGGAGGTCCCGCCGGTGCATACCGAGGCGCGCGACGACCGCTTCGTCGCGGCCTTCCAACGCAATGGCGGCAAGAACGATCAGCTGAGCTATACGGTGGCCTATATCGCCCGGGCCGTCTCGCCCGGCCGCTATGTCGCGCCGGCGGCAGTGATCGAGGACATGTACCGGCCCGACCGCTTCGGCCGGACGGCGTTCGGCACGGTCGAGATCACCTCGGCGCGGTGACGCCATGAAGGCGCGACCGGACGAGCGGGACGCGACATCACCCCCTCTCCCCCTGCGGGAGAGGGTTGGGGTGAGGGGCCGCGCCGCGCTCGATCGCTGGCGGCTTACCTTGAAGGCCGCAATCGGAAGAGTTGCGCGACCCCTCATCCGGCCCTTCGGGCCACCTTCTCCCTCAGGGGGAGAAGGGAAGCGCCACTGGTCGCGCCGGCTCGCATATGCCGGCATCGGCGCCATCGCCCTGGTCGCGGCGACCGCTACCGCCTTCTTCTGGTACGCCTCGACCCTTCCCCCCTCCATCTCGCCGCCGCGCGCGATCGTTCGACCGTGGTGCTCGACCGCGAGGGCAAGTTGCTGCGTCCCTTCGTCACCGCGGACGGACGCTGGAAGCTGCCGGTCGGTGCTGAGGACGTGGACCCGCGCTACCTCGCCATGCTCAAGGCCTTCGAGGACAAGCGCTTCGACGATCATGCCGGCATCGACCCGCTCGGCGCCTTGCGCGCCGCAGGGCAGATGCTCACCAACGGCCGCATCGTCTCCGGCGGCTCGACGCTGACCATGCAGGTCGCCCGGCTGCTCGAACCGCGCCAGGAGCGATCGCTCTCGGCCAAGCTCAGGCAGGCGGTGCGCGCGGTCGAACTCGAACGACGCTTCAGCAAGACCGAGATTCTCGATCTCTACCTCACCCTCGCCCCGTTCGGCGGAAATCTCGAAGGGGTGCGCGCCGCGAGCTTCGCCTATTTCGGCAAGGAGCCAAAGCGGCTCTCGACCGCCGAGGCGGCGCTGCTGGTCGCCCTGCCGCAATCGCCCGAGACGCGCCGGCCCGACCGTTTCCCGGAAGCGGCCCGCAAGGCCCGCGAGCGTGTGCTCGCCCGGGTCGAAGCAGCTGGGCTGGCGACGCCCGACGAGGTCGCCGCCGCGCGCGAGGAGCCGATCCCGACCGCGCGAAAGCCCTTCCCGAACCTCGCCCCGCATACCGCCGAGCAGGTCGTCGCCGAGGCGCCGTCAGAACGCAGCCAGCGTCTGACCATCGACGCGCGCTGGCAGGCGAGCCTGGAGCAGCTCGCCCGTGAGCGCGCTATCGGCCAGGGCCCGCAGCTCTCGATCGCCATCCTGGTCGCCGACAACGAGACCGGCGAGATCCGCGCCTCGGTCGGCGGCGTCGATTATTTCGACGCCGGGCGCGCCGGCTCGCTCGACCTGACGCAGGCGCTGCGCTCACCCGGCTCGGCGCTGAAGCCCTTCATCTACGCGCTCGCCTTCGACAACGGCCTCGCCCATCCCGAGACCATGCTGGAGGACCGGCCGACCCGCTACGGGCTCTACGTACCCGAGAATTTCGACCTCGGCTTCCAGGGCATGGTCAGCGCCCGCAAGGCGCTGCAGCTCTCGCTCAATTTGCCAGCAGTCGAGCTGCTCTCCGCGCTCGGCCCGCAGCGTTTCCTGTCGCGGCTGAAGGACACCGGCGCCGCCGTTGCCATGCCCAGGGACGGCGGCGCGCCCGGCCTCGCCATCGGCCTCGGCGGCCTCGGCATTACGCTCTCCGACCTGACGCGGCTCTATGTCGGCCTCGCCCGCGGCGGCGAGGTCGTGCCACTGCGCGTGAAGCCGGCGAGCGGCGTCACTGAGCCGCCGTTGCGCCTCGTCGAGCCGGTCGCCGCCTGGTATGTCGCCGATACCTTGCTCGGCGCGCCGCCGCCACTCAACGCTCCGCCGGGCCGGATCGCCTACAAGACGGGCACGTCCTATGGCTATCGGGACGCCTGGGCCGTCGGTTTCGACCGCAAGCATACCATCGGCGTCTGGGTCGGTCGGCCCGACAATGGTGCGGTGCCGGGCCTCGTCGGCCGCGTCGTCGCGGCGCCCATTCTGTTCGATGCCTTCGCCCGCATCGGCCTCGACCCGCGCCCCTTCGTCCAGCCGCCGGGGACGATCGCCGCAACCAGCGCCACCCTGCCGCCGCCGCTGCGCCATCTGCGCCAGGACGTGCCGAAGACGGTCGCCGCGCTGGCGACGCCGGGGCTCAAGCTCGCCTTCCCACCGGAGGGCGCCAAGATCGATCTCGCTGCCTCTGCGGTCGAGGGCGCGCCACAGCTCAACCTGAAGGTCTCCGGTGGCGTCGCGCCCTTCACCTGGCTGGTCGACGGCGCCCCGGTGATCGCGGCGGTGAAGCGCCGCGAAGCCGCCTGGCAGCCGCCCGGCAAGGGCTTCATGCGCATCTCCGTGATCGATGCCGCCGGCGCCAGCGAGAGTGTCTCCGTCAGGCTTCAGTGAGAAGCGGCATCACTCGATCTTGACGCCGCTCGCCTTGATGATCGGCGCCCAGCGTTCGATCTCGGCTCCGACGAAGGCGCGCAAGCCAGCCGGTTCCTGCAGCTCGGCCGAGGGGATTTCGGCGCCGAGCTCGTTGAGCTTGGCCTTCACCGTTGCGTCGGCGAGCGCCGCCTTCAGCGCCTGGTTCAGCCTGGTCACGACAGGCGCCGGCGTATCCTTGGGCGCGAACATCGCGTTCCAGACCTCGACCTTGAAATCGGGGACGCCACCTTCGGTGCTGGTCGGCACGTCCGGCAGCGCTATGGCCCGAGCGGTCGAGGCCACGGCGAGCGTCTTGATCGTACCGGCGCGGTGCTGCGGCGCGACGTTCACCGCCTGGTCGCAGAGATAGTCGACCTGGCCGCCGACGAGGTCGTTCATCGCCGGGCCGGTCCCGCGATAGGGCACGCCGTTCGGCTTGACCCCGAGGACGGTGTTGAACAGCAGGCAGGTGGTGTGGCTGACCGAGCCGACGCCGGCATGGGCATTGCTCGCCGCCTTCTCGTTCGCCTTCAGCCAGGTGACGAACTCCGACAGCGTGCTGCTCGGATGGGTCTTGCGCAGGGTCAGGAAGATCGGATTGGTATTGACCAGCCCGATGGGAGCGAAATCCTCGACCGGCCGGTATTTCAGGTTCGGATTGAGCGAGACCGCTGCGGCATGCGTGCCGGTATGGCCGATCAGGATGACATGGCCGTCGGCGGAAGAGGCCATCAGGCGCTGTCCGGCGAGCGTGCCGGCGGCGCCGACCGCGTTCTCGATGATCACCGGCTGGCCGAGTGAGCGGCTCATATGCTCGCCGACCAGGCGCCCGACGACATCGGTGGGTCCGCCCGCCGCGAACGGAATCAGCATGGTGACCGGCTTGCTCGGGAAATTCTGCGCCTGCGCGATCGAAATCGAGCTCGCCAGACAAACGGCTACCGCCGCGTTGCGCCAGAATCCGGTGCCAATCCTCATTCCGTTCCTCCCGTTGATCCGTAACGGGCGGCCGCCTGAGTTCCTGCTCTTTGGCGCCGCCGCCCGGACGGTTAGCGCCCGGCGGCGGCGAAAGCGAATAGACGTTTCCGCTAAGAGCTATCCGGATATCCTCTACCCGGATCGGGCGATATTTACTCCGCCGGCTGCGGATGGGCCTCGACGGCTGCCTGGCGTGAGCCGTGCTTGCTCCGCGCCATGTAGCTATAGGCCACCGGCACGACATAGAGCGTGAGCAGCGTGCCGAAGCTCATGCCGCCGACGATGACCCAGCCGATCTGCGAGCGGCTCTCGGCGCCGGCACCTTCCGCCAGTGCCAGCGGCACCGCGCCCAGCACCATCGCGCCCGTCGTCATCAGGATCGGTCGCAGGCGCAGCTCCGCGGCTTCGACCAAGGCGTCGATCATCTCCTTGCCCTCTTCACGCAGCTGGTTGGTGAATTCGAGGATCAGGATGCCGTGCTTGGTGATCAGGCCGACCAGCGTGATCAGGCCGATCTGGCTGTAGACGTTGAGCGTGCCGCCGGAGAAGTAGAGCGCGGCCAGCGCACCCGTGAGCGAGAGCGGCACCGAGACCATGATCACGACGGGGTCGACGAAGCTTTCGGAACTGCGCCGCCAGCACCAGATAGATGAAGCCGAGTGCCAGCAGGAAGACGAGCAGGATCGAGGAGCCCGACTGCTTGAACTCGCGGCTCTGGCCGGAATAGTCGGTCTGGAACGAGGCCGGCAGCACCTTCGCCGCCCCCTGCTCGAGCACAGCAAGCGCGTCGCCGAGCGAATAGCCCGCTCCGGGCACAGCCGTGATCGTCGCCGAGCGCAGCTGGTTGAAGCGGATCAGCTCCTTGGGCGCGACGTTCTCCTCGATCTGGACGAGGCTGGAGAGCTGCACCGCCTGGCCACCCCGGCCCATCAGATAGATCGACTGCAACGCCTGCGGCGTGCTGCGCTCCGCGCCGGCGACCTGCAGCATGACGTCATACTGCTCGCCATTCATATTGAAGCGCGTGACCTGGCGGCCGCCCAGCAGGGTCTCCATGGTCCGGCCGATCACGTCGACGCCGACGCCGAGATCAGAGGCGCGCTGCCGATCGATCGAGACCTTGATCTGCGGCTTGTCGAGGATGAGGTTGGTCTCGATATTGGTCAGCGCTGGATTGCCTTGGACCTCGGCGATCAACCGGTCGACGTTTTCCTTGATCGTGACGTAAGGGTCCGACGAGCGCAGCACGAACTCGACCGGCTTGCTGTTGGCGCCGCCCTGACCGAGCGAGGGCGGGTTGGTCGCGAACAGGCGGATGCCGGGGATCTGCGACAGCCCCTTGTTGATCTCGGCGACGAGATCCTGTTGCTTGCGGTGGCGCTCTTCCCAGGGTTTCAGGCGCGCAAAGGCGATCGCCCGCGTCACATCCGGGAAGCCAACGATGACGAGATAGCTGTCGACCTCCTGGATCTTGCTGAAATAGTCCTCGACCCGCCGGGCATAGTCGGCGGTGAAGGCCATGGTCGCGCCTTCCGGCGCGACGCCGATCGCGGTGATCGTGCCGCGATCTTCGACCGGTGCGAGCTCGGAGCGCAGATTGGTGAAGAAGAAATAGCTGCCGCCGGCGACCAGCAGCGCCAGCAGCACGACCACCGGCCTGACCGACAGCGCAAAGCGGAGCGAGCGGCGATAACCGCTGGACAGTGCCTCGAAGAAGCGCTCCAGCGCGTTGTAGACGAAGTTGTGCTTCTCATGATGGCGCAGCAGCTTGGCGCACATCATCGGCGTCAGCGTCAACGCGACGAAGCCCGAGACCAGCACCGCACCGGCCAGTGTCAGCGCGAACTCGACGAAGAGCTTGCCGGTCCGCCCGGTCGAGAACGCCATCGGCGCATAGACCGCGACCAGCGTCAGCGTCATCGCCACGACCGCGAAGGCGATCTCGTTGATGCCCTTGATCGCCGCCTTGGTTGGCTCGACCCCGTCTTCGATATGGCGGTGAACGTTCTCGAGCACGACGATGGCGTCGTCGACGACGAGGCCGATGGCGAGCACCATCGAGAGCAGCGTCAGCGTGTTCACCGTGAAGCCGAGCGCATACATCAGCGCGAAGGCGCCGATCAGCGAGACCGGGATGGTGACGAGCGGGATCAGCGTCGCGCGCAGCGAGCGCAGGAACAGGAAGATGATCAGCACGACGAGGACGACCGCCTCGCCGATCGTGGTGTAGACCGCCTTGATCGAGCGATCGATGAAGATCGAGGTGTCGTAGGAGGTCGCGATCGACATGCCGTCGGGCAGGTCCTCGCGGATGCTCGGCAGCGCTGCGACCACGCCTGAGGAGACGTCGAGTGGGTTCGCCGTCGCCTGCTTGACGATGCCGATCGTCACCGAAGGCTGGCCGCCGAACCAGGCGGCATTGCGCTCCTCGCGGGCGCCGAGCTCGACCTTGGCGATGTCGCGCAGCTTGACGGGGAAGCCGTTGGCATCCTTGACCGTGATCTCGCGGAACTGCTCGGGCGTGTTGAGGCTGGTCTGCGAGAGCACCGTGAACTCGCGGTCGTTGCTCTCGATGCGGCCGGAGGGAATCTCGACGTTCTGCGCCCGCAGCGCCGCCTCGATCTCCTGGACCGTGATGTTGTAGGCCGCGAGCCGTGCGCGATCGAGCCAGATGCGCATGGCGTATTGGCGCTGGCCGAGGATGCGGACCTCGGCGACGCCGGTGATGTTCTGAACGCGGTCGGCGATGAAACGATCGGCGAAATCAGTGAGCTCCAGCGGCGAATGCCGCGAACTGGTCAGCGACAGATACATCACCGGCTGGGCATCGGCCTCGACCTTGGCGATGATCGGCTCGTCGATCTCGTCGGGCATGCGGCCGCGCACGCGGCTGACACGGTCGCGCACGTCGGAAGCCGCGACATCGGGATCAACGTCCGGCCTGAAGCGCACGGAGATCTGGCTGCGCTCCTGCCGGCTGGTCGAGTTGATGATCTCGATGCCTTCGATGCCGGCGATCGAGTTCTCGAGGATCTGCGTGACCTGCGTTTCGATGATCTCGGCGCTGGCGCCGCGATAGACCGTCTGCACCGAGACGATCGGCTCGTCGATGTTCGGATATTCGCGCACCGTCAGGCGCGTATAGGAGACGAAGCCGATCAGGATGACGAGCATGCTGAGGACGGTCGAGAGGACCGGCCGGCGGACGAAGAGCTCGAACAGGCTCATCGCTGCACGGCGCCCGGCAGCGAGCTGGTCTGGACCGCAGCCTTCTCCCTGATCAGCACGGTCGAGCCCTCGCGCAGGCGCATCTGCCCGGCGGTGACGATCTGCATGCCGGGCTTGAGGCCCTTGACCACCTCGACCTTGCCGGTCAGGCGCTTGCCGAGTTCGACCGGAATGCGCTTGGCCTTGCCGTTCTCGATGATGAAGACCGTCTTGCCGAGCCCGTCCGGCACGACGGCCGTCTCCGGCACGACCAGCGCATTCTCGCGCTTGTCGACCATGATCGTCACGCGGGCGAACAGGCCGGGCTTCAGAACGAGATCGGCATTGGGCACGAGCGCGCGCAGCTTGACGGCCCGACCATTGACGTCGACCACCGGATCGATCGCGAAAATCTTACCGGTGAATGGCCGATCGGGCACCGCATCGACCTTGAGCTGGATCGGCTGGCTGACCTTGAGCTGGGTCAGGTAGATCTCAGGCACGCGGAAATCGACCTTGATTGGGTCGATACTGGTCAGCGTGATCAGCTGCTTGCCGATCGAGACATAATCGCCGACGCCGACCGCGCGCAGGCCGACCACGCCGTTGAACGGCGCCTTGATCGTCGCCAGCGCGAGCTTGGCCTGGGCGAGTTGCAGGCGCGCCTCCTGGGAGGCGAGCTGCGCCGTCGCCTGCTCGAGCGCGACCTGGGTACCGGCGCCGCGCTGCACCAGCGAGCGGTTGCGGTCATAGGTGTCACGCGCCAGCGAGAGATCTGCCTGGGACTGTTTCAGCTCTGCGTCGAGGATGGCGGTGTCGAGCATGACCAGCGGCTGGTCCTTGTTGACCCGCTCGCCCTCCTTGAAGCCAAGCGCGACGACGCGTCCGGCGATCTCGGGGGCGATCACGATGGACTCTTCGGCCGCGAGTGTCCCGAGCGCTTCGACCTCTTCGGCGACCGTAGCGAGCTCGATCGTCCCGACCTCGACCGGGATTGCAGGATTCGGCGCATTGGCGACGCCCTGCGCCTGCGCCTGCTGATTGGTCGGCTTATAGTGGTAGCGGTAGCCATAGTACCCACCGCCCGCCAGCCCGGCGATCAGGATAAGGAGGAGAAAACGCTTCATCAGGCTGGACGCTCCGGTAAGACGGACATATTCTAGACTGGACGGTCTAGTTTGATAAGCACCCTTTAAGGGCGGAAGCGTGACGGAATGATCAATGCACGGACGCAGTAGCGCCGCCGCTGCAGAAGCAAAAGCAATGCCGGCCGAAAAATCACGGCCGGACAAACATGACGCGATCACCCGGGCCGCTTCGGAGACGTTCCTGGCCGAGGGCTTCGACCGGGCCAGCCTCGACCAGATCGCCCAGCGCGCAGGCGTCTCCAAACAGACCATCTACAGCCATTTCGCCGACAAGCAGGCGTTGTTCCTGGCGATCTGCAGCGAACTCACTGAAAAGCTGACGATTCCGCTGCGCCAACCGCCGAGCGCGACTGGCGATTTGCGCGCGATTCTCTTGCGACTCGGCGAGGACGCGCTGGCGATGATGCTGCATCCGGCCTCGCTTGATCTGCATCGGTTGATCGTCGGAGCGGCCGCCCGTTTTCCCGAACTGGGACAGGCGGCCTACGATACAGGTGCTGGCCGGATGATTACGGAGCTCTCCGCTTTGCTGGAGCAGCGGTCACGATCCGGTGATGGCATGTCGCGGGCACTCACATGCGGGGAAGCGAACAGGCTCGCCGAGCAGTTCATCGGCATGCTCCGCGGCTTCCATCAGGTTCGCGGCCTGCTCGGCATCGCCCCGGTTCGCTCGTCCGAACGCAAGGCCTACGTCACCGCCTGCGTAGACCTGCTGCTGCGGGCCGCCTGACGCAGCGCCGCTCCAACGGCTCACGACGACATGGTTGACGGCTGATGACCGCCTGAACCTTCGACGCCCTGGAACGCGCCTCCTGTCACCGCGCTGTCATCTGGCGCCGATACCGCATCATCCCGCAATCGCGGGAGAGTGTTGATGCTGCGTATCGAGGGTCTGACCAAGCGTTTCGGTGGCAAGGCCGCCGTCGACAACGTCACCCTGTCGATTCCCCGCGGCGAGATGGTCGGCATCATCGGCCGCTCCGGCGCCGGCAAGTCGACGCTGCTGCGCATGTTGAACCGCCTCGCCGATGCCAGCGACGGCCGCATCCTGAGCGAAGAGCGCGATGTCACCGCCCTGCGCGGCGCGGCGCTCAGGGGCTGGCGACGCGACACGGCGATGATCTTCCAGCAGTTCAACCTGGTCGGCCGGCTCGACGTGCTGACCAACGTGCTGCTCGGCCGTCTCAATCACCGCTCCGCCGCGCTGACGCTGGTCAAGAGCTTCTCGCAGGACGACAAGGTCCGTGCCATCGCCGCGCTCGAGCGGCTCGATATGGGGCACCTGCTGGCACAGCGCGCCGAGACCCTATCCGGCGGTCAGCAGCAGCGCGTCGCCATCGCCCGCGCCTTGGTGCAGGAGCCGAAGATCATCCTCGCCGACGAGCCGATCGCCTCGCTCGACCCGCGCAATACCCAGGTCGTCATGGACGCGCTGTTCCGCATCAATCGCGAGGACGGCATCACCGTGATCTGCAACCTTCACCATCTCGATATCGCGGCGAAGTACTGCGACCGGCTGATCGGCATGGCCGGCGGCAAGGTCGTGTTCGACGGCCCGCCGCACGCGCTGACCAGCGAACTCGCCGCCGAACTCTACGGCATCGAGGCCAAGGATGCCGGCGCCGAAGCGCTCGACCAACTCGACGCCATCGCCATCGAGGAAGCCCAGCGCGCCAAGCAGAACGTCGCCTGAAACAGCCGGCGGCGCGCCCAAGCCTGCACTTACGCCTGACCCGTCATCGCCGATCTTTTAAAAGGAGCACTCTCATGCTGACCCGTCGTCATACGTTTACGCTCGCCGCCGCCGGCCTTGCCGCAACGCTCGCCGCCCCGGCTTTCGCCCAGGACTGGAAGGCGAAATATCCCGAGCTGGTCTTCGCCATCATCCCGTCCGAGAACGCCTCCGGCGTCGTCGAGCGCTACACCCCCTTCGTCAACTATCTCGCGAAGGAACTCGGCACCAAGGTGACCCTGCGCATCGCCAACGACTACGCCGCGATCATCGAGGGCCAGCGCGCCGGCAACATCCATATCGGCATGTACGGCCCGGCCTCCTTCGCCCGCGCGCTGATGACCGGCGCCAAGATCGACGCCTTCGCGATCGAGACCAATATCGACGGCACCAAGGGCTACTATTCGGTCTTCTACGTGAAGAAGGATTCGCCCTATCAGAAGATCGAGGATCTCAAGGGCAAGAACCTCGGCCTCGTCGACCCGAACTCGACCTCCGGCAACAACGTCCCGCGCTTCGCGCTGGACGGCATGAAGATCGAGCCCGAGACCTTCTTCGGCAAGGTCGTCTACACCGGCAGCCATGAGAACGCGGTGATTGCACTCGGCCAGGGCACCGTCGACGTCGCCGCCAACTGGTGGAACGACGAGCAGGAATCGAACCTGCTGCGCATGGACCGCAAGAAGATGGTCAAGGCGGACGATTTCCGCATCATCTACAAGTCCGAGCAGATC
Source organism: Bosea vestrisii (assembly GCF_030144325.1). Lineage (NCBI taxonomy): Bacteria > Pseudomonadati > Pseudomonadota > Alphaproteobacteria > Hyphomicrobiales > Alloboseaceae > Allobosea > Allobosea vestrisii. Next base: position 3,034,797 of record NZ_CP126307.1, read on the forward strand.
GTGAACTCGCCGATGGCTTATCTCAGCGAGCTGCCGGAAGAGCTGAAGGGCAAGATCCGCGACACGGTCCTCAATCTCGCGACCAAGGACAAGGCCGCCTTCGACAAGATCTATGAAGGCAAGCAGGGCCCGCTCGTCGCCGTCGACAACAAGGCCTACGACCCGATCATCGAGCTGAACAAGTTCGTCGACGCACTTCGCAAGAAGAAGTCGTCGTAACTCTGACAGCCGTCATGCTCGGGCTTGACCCGAGCATCTCCTGATCGAGATTCTCGGGTCTGCGCTTCGCTCTGCCCGAGAATGACGCCCAGTCCAGGACCGGCACCAGCCGGTCCTGCGACCTGATGGAAGCGCTTCATGACACTCGCGATCGACCGCAACGATCCCGCCATCACCGCCCATGCCGATCTCTATCGGCGCGAAATGGCGGCCAAGCGCCTGCAGACCCTGCTCGCAGCAGCGATCTTCCTCGCCTGCGTCGTCCTTGCCGCGATCGGCTCGGAGGTCGACCCAGGCAAGTTTGCCGCCAATGCCTGGCGTTTCCCGAAATACATCCTGGAGACCATGCCGACGCTGCGCTTCGCGACGTTCGGTGCCGATCTCAAGGAATGGTACTGGGGCCTCAATGGCTGGCTGAAGCTGCTCTGGCAGACCTTGCTGATCGCCTATATCGGCACCGTGCTCGGCGCCGTCGGCGGCTTCCTGCTCTGCTTCACCGCCGCCAGCAATCTTGGCCGCTCGATTGAGCCGCGCTGGGCAACGCGCCGCTTCCTCGAATTCTGCCGCACCGTCCCCGAGATCGTCTTCGCGCTGATCTTCGTCATCGCCTTCGGGCTTGGGCCGCTGCCGGGCGTGCTCGCCATCGCCATCCACACCATGGGCGCGATGGGCAAGCTCTTCTCGGAAGTTGTCGAGAACATCGACATGAAGCCGGTTGACGGCCTCACCGCGACCGGCGCCGGCTGGTGGCAGACCATCCGCTTTGCCGTCGTGCCGCAGGTTCTGTCGAACTTCGCCAGCTACGCGCTGCTGCGCTTCGAGATCAATGTCCGCGGCGCCTCGATCATGGGCTTCGTCGGCGCCGGCGGCATCGGCCAGGACCTGATCGAGGCGATCCGCAAATTCTACTTCACCGATGTCAGCGCCATCCTGCTGCTCATCATCGTCACGGTGATGCTGATCGATTATGGCACCGAGCGCCTGCGCCATGCGCTGCTCAGCCTGGAGCACGGCAAATGACGCTCGCCCTTTCCGCCCCCGATCGCGCCGCGCTGATCGCCCGCCACAAGACCGCGATCGACGGCTCGCTGAAGACCAAGCTCAGCACCATCGCCGTCGTCGGCGGCCTGGTCGGCCTCTTTCTTTACGGGCTTACCACGCTCGAAACCTCGCTCTGGAAGATCATCGCCGGCTTCGCCAATCTCGGCACCTTCGTGGTGCTGATGCTGCCGCCCGATCCCGGCTCGTTCGCCCGCGCCATCATCTTCGTCAAGGCGCTGTTCGAGACCATCGCCATTGCCTTCCTCGGCACGATCCTGGCGGCGATCCTCGCCTTCCCGCTCGGCTTCCTCGCCGCCAAGAATGTCGTCGCCAACCGTGTCGTGCATTTCCTGGCGCGCCGCTCGATGGACACGGTTCGCGGCGTCGACGCACTGATCTGGGCGCTGATCTGGGTCAACGTCGTCGGCCTCGGCCCCTTCGCCGGTATGCTCGCGATCATGACCAGCGATCTCGGTGCCTTCGGCAAGCTGTTCTCCGAGGCGATCGAATCCGTCGATCGGAAGCCCGTCGAGGGCGTCGCCTCGGTCGGCGGCGGCAAGCTGCACGAGATCCGCTTCGGATTGATCCCGCAGGTGCTGCCGGTGATCGCCAGCCAGGTGCTCTACTACATCGAGTCGAACACGCGCTCCTCGACCATCATCGGCATCGTCGGCGCCGGCGGCATCGGCCTCTACCTCGCCGAGACCATCCGCACGCTCGAATGGCAGCAGGTCTCGTTCCTGATCCTGCTGGTTCTGGCGGCGGTGACGGCGATCGACTTCCTCTCGAACAAGCTGCGCTTCGCCATCATCGGCAAGCGGGCGGTCTGAGTCCGGCGTTCAATCGCCGAAGGGCTCGATCACCATCTCCATCCGCTCGCCCGCGAAGACGCTGTTGACGATGTGGATGGGGGTCAGGTCGGGCAGCGCGTCGATCGCGTCCGATGTCAGCACCGCCGCGCCCGGCTCGATCTTGAGCAGCGCCGCCTCGCGCTCGCTCGCCAGCCGCGCCGCCAGCCGCGTCGAGAGCCGGACATAATCGGCAATGCCGCAGGTCTTGAAGGCGGCGGTGATCGATGACCCCGCTTCCGTCAGGATCTCGTCGAAGCGCGGAAAGCGCTCGACGCTGAGATAGTGGATGCCGGTGCTGACTGGCGTGCCGCCGGCCCGGCTCAAGGTCTCGATCGCCCAGAGCGGCGTGCCCTCGGGCAGGCCGAGCAACGCACAATGCTCCGCCTCGCCGGCGACGACCTCGGACACCAGCACGGCGCCGGAGACGGCGACGCCCGCCGATCCGAAATTGGTGCGCATGCTGACGCGGCGGCCGAGCTTGTAGGGGAACCGCGGTGCCGTCACCTGGGTGCCACGGCCGCGCGAGACCGTCACCAGCCCGCGCTCGGCCAGATGCCGGAAGGCCTGACGCACCGTATGCCGGTGCACGCCATAGCGCTCGGCCAGCGCGACCGAAGCCGGCAGCGTATCGCCGGGCTCGTACTCGCCCTGCTCGATCGAGGCCGCGAGCGCGTCGGCGATCCGGCGCCATGCCGTGCCGCCATCGCCGGCCTGATTGCCTGGCAGACCGCTCGTCATCAAAGTTTCATCCAAAATGTATAGACCTTCTTCGCCAATAGACCTATCATAGTCTAGACATTAGCGCTTGGCGAGAGGCCGACACAGTATGACCGAAACCGCGATACGTCAGCACTGGATGGCCGTCCTTGCACGCGCTACACGGGGCGAGGTCGATGCCCTGCTGCAGGGGGCGGGACCGTTGCCGACACACGAGGTGCTGAAAGCCCCCGAAACCGGGACCGTGATGGTCGAGGGCCGGGCCGGCGGCGCCGGTCGCCGCTTCAATCTCGGCGAAGCCACGGTGACGCGCTGCGTCATCCGTCTCGAAGGCGGCGCCATGGGCTTCTCCTACGCACTCGGCCGCGATGGCCGCAAGGCGCGGCTCGCTGCGATCACCGATGCGCTCCTTCAGGACGAGGCCGAGGCAGGCCCGCTGCGAAGCGGCGTCAAGGCACTGGCCGACAAGCAGCAGGCAGCCCGCGAGCTCGCCTCGCGCAAGGCGGCCGCCACCAAGGTCGACTTCTTCACCCTGGTCAGGGGAGCGTGACGATGCAGGACGGCAACCAGATCCATGCCGGCTTTTCCGACCCGATCTTCCAGTCGCAAGGCGCATTTCGCGCCTTGCTCGCGGCGCTCTCGGAACCGGGCCTTGCTCGCGATCTCGGCGAGGCGATCGAAGCCCCGACCGGGCTCGAGCCGGCAACGGCGGTCGCGCTGCTGACGCTCGCCGATTACGAGACGCCGATCTGGCTGCCCGCTGCATTGCGCGACGGCCCGGCCGGCGCCTGGCTGCGCTTCCATTGCGGCGCCGCCCTGGTCGAGGATCCCGCCCGCGCCGCCTTCGCTGTGATCGACGGTGCCGCGCCGGAGCCGAAGCTCGCTGCCTTCAGCGCCGGCGACGATCAGTTCCCCGATCGCTCGACCACGGTGCTCGTCCAATGCAGCGGGTTCGAAGGTGGCGAGACGGTCACGCTGGAAGGCCCGGGCATCGCCGGTCATCGGACGATCGCCCCGGCCGGCCTGCGCCACGGCTTCTGGGCCGAGGTCGCAGATAACGCCGCGCTCTACCCGCTCGGCGTCGACCTCCTGCTGGTCCGTGGCAACCAGCTGCTCGGCCTGCCGCGCTCGACGCAAATCGTGGAGGCCCGCTGAATGTATGTCGCGGTCAAGGGCGGCGAAGCCGCCATCCTCGCAACCCATGATCTCGTCGCCGAGGCAAGGCGCGGCGATGAGAGCGTGCCGGAGCTCGCCGTCGCGCAGATCCGCGAACAGATGGGCCTCGCCTGCGCTCGCGTCATGAACGAAGGCTCACTTTATGATCCCGATCTGGCTGCGCTGGCACTGAAGCAGGCGCAGGGTGACGCGATCGAAGCCGCCTTCCTGATGCGCGCCTATCGCACCACCCTGCCGCGCTTCGGCTCCTCCGAGCCGCTCGACACAGCGAAGATGGCGATCCGTCGGCGCGTCTCGGCGACCTATAAGGATCTGCCGGGCGGCCAGGTGCTCGGCCCGACCTATGACTACACGCACCGGCTCTTCGATTTCGCCCTGATGGACGAGACGGCTCCGGCGGAGAGTCAGGCCCGTCCTGCCGCGCAGTCGCTCGACGCCTTCATGCCCCGCGTACCCGATATCCTCGGCGCCGAGGGCCTGATGGAGGAGGAGGCGCCGCCGGAAGGCGATCCGCGCCCCTTCGATCTCACCCGCGAACCCGTCACCTTCCCGGCCGACCGCGATGTCCGCCTGCAGGCCATGGCACGCGGCGACGAAGGCTTCATGCTCGGCCTCGGCTATTCCGTGCAGCGCGGCTTCGGCAACAGCCATCCCTTCGTCGGTGAAGTCCGGGTCGGCGAGGTCGCGGTCGAATACGTGCCGGAGGAGCTCGGTTTCGCGGTCGATCTCGGCGACCTCACTTTGACCGAGTGCCAGATGGTAAACCAGTTCGCCGGCTCCAAGGAGGTGCTGCCGCAATTCACCCGCGGTTATGGGCTCTCCTTCGGCCATAGCGAGCGCAAGGCGATGTCGATGTCGCTGGTCGACCGGGCGCTGAAGGCGCGGGAGTTCGGCGAGACAGCGACCTATCCGGCGCAGCAGGACGAATTCGTCCTCTACCACTCAGACAATGTTGAGGCGGCCGGCTTCGTCGAGCATCTCAAGCTGCCGCATTATGTCGATTTCCAGGGCGAGCTCGAACTGATCCGCCGCATCCGCAAGGAGCGCGAGCAGCGGCTCGCCGATCAACAGGACGAAGCCCTGCCGGAGGCCGCGGAATGACCGTGCACCAGAGCATCAGCGACGAGACCAAACCGGCCTACAACTATGCCTATCTCGACGAGCAGACCAAGCGGATGATCCGCCGCGCGCTCCTCAAGGCGGTTGCGGTGCCGGGCTACCAGGTGCCGTTCGGCTCGCGCGAGATGCCGCTCGCCCGCGGCTGGGGCACCGGCGGCATCCAGGTCACCGCCGCGATCATCGGTCCCGACGATACACTGAAGGTCATCGACCAGGGCGCCGACGACACCACCAACGCCGTCTCGATCCGCCGCTTCTTCGAGCGCACCGCCGATGCGAGGACGACCGAGGCGACCGACGAGGCGACGATCATCCAGACCCGCCACCGTATCCCCGAGGCGCCGCTGAAAAGCGGCCAGATCATGGTCTACCAGGTGCCGCAGCCCGAGCCGCTCAGAAAACTCGAACCGCACGAGGCCGAGACACGGAAGATGCACGCCTGGGCCGAATATGGGCTGATGCAGGTCAAGCTCTACGAGAACATCGCCCGCTTCGGCGAGGTGACCACGACCTATGACTACCCGGTCATGGTCAATGGCCGCTATGTGATGGCGCCCTCGCCGATCCCGAAATTCGACAATCCGAAGATGCAGATGTCACCGGCGCTGCAGCTCTTCGGCGCCGGCCGCGAGAAGCGCATCTATGCGGTTCCGCCGCATACCAGCGTCCGCAGCCTCGATTTCGAGGATCACCCCTTCCGCATCCAGAGCTGGGAGCAGCCCTGCGCGCTCTGCGGCGCGGCCGATTCCTATCTCGACGAGGTCGTCATCGACGATCAGGGCGGGCGCATGTTCGTCTGCTCCGACAGCCATCATTGCGAGACGCGGCGGGCCGAGGGCCACCGCGGCGCCATGCTCGCCGACGCCTCGGCGCTGCATCTGGTCGAGGATAAGCCATGAACATGCAGGTCAATCCGCAGGAGCTCGGGCTCGATCCGCAGCCGCTGCTCTCGGTCGCCGGCGTCAGCCGCTTCTATGGCGAGCGCATCGGCTGCGCCGACGTCTCCTTCGACCTCTGGCCGGGCGAGGTGCTGGGGATCGTCGGCGAATCCGGTTCCGGCAAGTCGACGCTGCTGCGCTGCCTCGCCGGCATCGACAAGCCCGACGAGGGGCAGGTGCTGTTCCGGGGCGGCGCCGAGCCGCTCGACATCTATTCGGTGGCCGAGCAGGAGCGGCGCCGGCTGATGCGCACCGCCTGGGGGATCGTCCACCAGAACCCGCGCGACGGTTTGCGGATGGACGTCTCGGCCGGCGGCAATGTCGGCGAGCGCCTGATGGATAATGGTGCCCGCCATTACGGCAGGATTCGCGAGACCGCACTGGATTGGCTCGCCCGCGTCGAGATTGCCGGCAACCGCATCGACGACCGGCCGCGCCAGTTCTCCGGCGGCATGCAGCAGCGCCTGCAGATTGCCCGCGTGCTCGTCTCCGAACCGAAGCTGGTCTTCATGGACGAGCCGACCGGCGGCCTCGACGTCTCCGTCCAGGCCCGCCTGCTCGACCTGCTGCGCGTGCTGGTGCGCGATCTCGGCCTCGCCGCGATTATCGTCACCCATGACCTCGCCGTCGCCCGCCTGCTCACCGACCGGCTGATGGTGATGAAGGATGGCCGCGTCGTCGAGCAGGGCCTGACCGACCAGGTCCTCGACGATCCCCACCACGCCTACACGCAATTGCTGGCATCAGCGGTGCTCACCGTATGAGCGCCGTCACAACCGCGTCACCCCGAACCCGCAAGGCATCTCGATCATGACCACGATGATTCACGTCGAGAACGTCGCCAAGGAATTCACCCTGCACAATCAGGGCGGCGTGCGCCTGCCGGTGTTCGACAACGTCAACTTTTCGGTCGCGGCCGGCGAGGCGCTGGTGCTGGCCGGTGCCTCCGGCGCCGGCAAGTCGAGCCTGCTGCGGATCCTCTATGGCAATTACCGGCCGACCTCCGGCTCCATCGCCATCACCCATGCCGGTCGTCCCATCGACATCGTCTCGGCGGTGCCGCGCACCGTGCTTGACATCCGCCGCCGCACGCTCGGCTTCGTCTCGCAGTTCCTGCGCGTCATCCCGCGCGTCACGGCGCTCGACATCGTCCGTGACCCGCTGCTCGCGCGCGGCGTCTCGCCGGAGGAAGCGAGCGAGCGCGCGAAAGCCATGCTCGCCCGTCTCAACTTGCCGCAGCGACTCTGGGATCTCGCTCCCGCGACCTTCTCCGGGGGCGAGCAGCAGCGCGTGAACATCGCCCGCTCCTTCGTCGATCCCTCGCCGATCATGCTGATCGACGAGCCGACCGCCTCGCTCGACGCCAACAACCGCAATGTCGTGGTCAAGCTGATCGCCGAGGCGCGCGAGCAGGGCTCCGCCATCGTCGGTATCTTCCATGACGAGGCCGTGCGAGAGGCTGTCGCGACCCGCTATCTCGACATCACCGATTTCCGGAAGGCCGCCTGATGTCCACCATCCTGACCAATGCCCGCCTGATCCTCGAGGACGAGGTCGTTACCGGCACCATCGCCTTCGACGAGAGCGGCATCCTCTCGGTCGACCAGGGCCGTTCCTCCCTGCCGGAAGCGATCGACGTCCAGGGCGACTATGTCGCGCCCGGCCTCGTCGAGATGCACACCGACAACATGGAAAAGCATTTCATGCCGCGCCCCAAGGTCTTCTGGCCGAACGGGCTCGCGGCGGCTCTGGTCCACGACGCGCAGATGGCGGCCGCCGGCGTCACCACCGTCTACGACGCGATCTGCGCCGGCACACCCTTCTCCGCGAAGGATTACCGCCGCACCATCTTCAACGACGTGATGGACGCCCTGCATGAAGGCCTCGCCCAGAACGTCTTCCGCATCGATCATCGCATCCATATGCGTTGCGAGCTGACCAGCCCCGATCTGTTGCGCGACATCGAGCCTTATCAGGACGATGCCATCGTGCAGCTGGTCTCGCTGATGGATCACACACCCGGCCAGCGCCAATGGCGCGACCTCGAGCATCTGCGCACCTACGCGGTCGGCAACGGCAAGAGCGAGGCCGAATTCCAGGAGGACGTCGTCGTCCGCCAGCGCGAAGGCAAGGCCAATGTGGCCAAGAACTGGAGCGCCGTCGTCGAGATGTTCAAGGCCCGCGGTATCCCGATCGCGACCCATGACGATACCACGGTCGAGCATGTCGAAGCCGGAATCGCTTCGGGCGCGGTGATCTCGGAGTTCCCGACCACGGTCGAGGCGGCGCAGGCCGCCAAGCAGCGCGGCCTCGCCACCATCGCCGGCGCTCCCAACGTGGTCCGCGGCGGCTCGCATTCCGGCGGCGTTTCGGTGGCGGAGCTGGCCGAAAAGGACCTGCTCGACGGGCTCTCCTCCGATTATGTCCCGGCGAGCCTGCTGCAGGCCGTGCTCAAGCTCAGCGACAAGCATGGTATCGCCCTGCCGGCGGCGATGGCCAAGGTCACCTGGAAGGTCGCCGACATCCTCGGCCTCAGGGATCGCGGCCATCTCAAGCCCGGCCTGCGTGCCGATCTCGTGCGCTTCCGGGCACTTGGCGCGACGCCGGTGATCACCACCGTCTGGTCGCAGGGACGCCGGGCCTTCTGAGCGCAGCATGACCGGGACCGCGCCACGCTACGCGCTTTATTACACCCCCGCCGCCGACAGCGCTCTCTGGCGCTTCGGCAGCGCGACGCTGGGCTATGACGCCATCACAGGCACGGACATCGCCTTCGCCGTCCCATCCGGCTGCGACGGGCTCGACTGGCCAGAACTGACGGCCGAGCCGCGCCGCTACGGCTTCCACGCCACGCTGAAGGCGCCCTTCGAACTCGCCAATGGCCGCAATGAGGGGGCGTTACGCGCCTTCGCCCGCAACTATGTCGCCGGGCGCCCGCCGGTCCGGCTCACCGGCCTCTCCGTCAACGCGCTCGGCCGCTTTATCGCCCTGACGCCATCCGAGCCAAGCGACGCGCTCCAGCGCTTCGCCTTCGACATCGTCCAGGCTTTCGAGCCCTTCCGCGCCCCGCTCTCGCAGACCGATCTGGCGCGGCGCCTGCAAAGCCCGCTGACGCCGGCACACCGCGCCTATCTCGAGGCCTATGGCTATCCTTATGTCGGTGACGTCTTCCGCTTCCACATGACGCTGACGGGCTCCTTGCCGGACGAGCAGGTCGCACCGGTCAAGGCAGCACTGGCGCAGGCCTATGCGCAGGCTGTGCCGTCCGGTCCGGTGCGGATCGACCGCGTCGCCATCTTCAAGCAGGAGAGCCGCAGCCGCCGCTTCCTGCTGCTCGACAACATCCCGCTCGGTTGATCCATCCCGCAAGGAAGCCCGTCATGGCAGGCAAGAAGCTCGGGCTCGAGCCCGTGATCGACCCGACCGCGAATGTCCGCGACGCCGTGCTCGGCCGCTATACCGAGATCGGCGCCCGCACCGCCTTCGTCGAGTCGACGCTCGGCGACTATTCCTATGTCGTGAACGATTCCAACGTCATCTACACGACCATCGGCAAGTTCTGCTCGATCGCGGCCCATACCCGCATCAACCCGGGCAACCACCCGACGCAGCGGGCGACCCAGTCGCATTTCACCTATCGCGCCAGCGCCTATTTCGACGATGCTGAGGACGATGCCGCCTTCTTCGACTGGCGCCGCTCGACGCCGGTGACGATCGGCCACGATGTCTGGATCGGCCACGGCGCCATCATCCTCGCCGGCCGCAGCATCGGCACCGGCGCGGTCGTGGCGGGCGGCGCGGTCGTGACCAAGGACGTGCCCGACTACAGCATCGTCGCCGGCAATCCCGCCCGCATCATCCGCCAGCGGTTTCCCGAGGCGGTCGCCGAGCTGCTCAAGGCGCTCGGCTGGTGGGATTGGGAGCATGCGCAACTGCGCACCGCGCTCGACGATTTTCGGGCGCTGCCGGTCGAGGCGTTCCTGGAGAAGTATGAGGGCTGATTGCCGGCGGGCCTCAGCCCTTCGCCGCCTTCGCGCGTTCGATCGCCTCGACGATCAGCTGCTTGGCCTTGGCAGCATCGCCCCAGCCGGCGAGCTTCACCCACTTGCCGGGCTCGAGATCCTTGTAGTGCTCGAAGAAATGCTGGATCTGGTCGAGCGTGATCTGCGGCAGATCGGTGTAGTTCGTCACGTTCTCGTAGCGCTTGGTCAGCTTGGGCACGGGCACGGCGATGATCTTCTCATCGCCGCCACCCTCGTCCTCCATCATCATCACGCCGATCGGCCTGACCGCGATGTAGGAGCCCGGCACCAACGGGCGGGTATTGGCGACCAGAACGTCGCAGGGATCGCCGTCCTCCGACAGAGTATGCGGGATGAAGCCGTAATTCCCCGGATAGCGCATCGGCGTATAAAGGAAGCGGTCGACGAACAGCGTGCCCGCTTCCTTGTCCATCTCGTACTTGATCGGCTCGCCGCCGATCGCAACCTCGATGACGACGTTGACTTCTTCCGGAGGATTCTTGCCGATGGAGATCGCGTCGAGCCGCATGTACCTGACCTGTCGATGACAAAACTTCGGGCGCCTTATGCGCGTTCCAGCCGCAAAGGCCAAGCCCGGGCTTTAGTCGCAAGGCGTTACCGATTTGCGCAAGCCGGCAGGCGCTGCTATCGGGCCGGCATGACAGGTGCACTCCCATGCTGAACCGCTGGCGGCGGCCGGAAGACCGCTATGCGAGGCGCATGGCAAGGATCGCGCGCTGGGACCGCCCCCTGGCTGGCCGGCTCGACCGCGCGCGCGCCTGGACCAACATGCTGCTGGCCGACCACGGCATTTTCCGGCTCGCCTATCTCAACGCCCACCGCGTCACGCCGCAGCTCTGGCGCGCCGCCCAGCCAGCGCCGACGGACATCGCCTGGTTCGCCCGCCAGGGCGTCAAGACCATCGTCAACCTCCGGGGCGGCCGCGAGCACGGCGCCTGGCCGCTGCAGAAGGAAGCCTGCGAGCGCCACGGCATCGCGCTCGTAGAGTTCGTGCTGCGCTCGCGCGGCGCGCCGGACCGCGACACCCTCCTCGCCGCGCCAGCCTTCTTCGCCGGGCTGCAGACGCCTGCATTGGTTCACTGCAAGTCCGGCGCCGACCGGGCCGGCTTCTTTGCCGCGCTTTATCTGCTCGTCCACGAGAAGCGACCGCTCGCCGAGGCGATGGCCGAGCTCTCGCTGCGCTATGGCCATTTCCGCTTCGCCAAAACCGGCATTCTCGATGCCTTCTTCGCGAGCTATGCCCGCGAAGGCGCCAGCAAGGGCACGCCGTTCCTCGACTGGGTCGCCAGGGACTACGATCCCGAGCGGCTCGAGCGCGAGTTCAAGCCGGGCTTCTTCTCATCTCTGCTTGCCGACCGGCTGATACGCCGGGAGTAGCGTTCAAGCGCGCGCACCGATCGGCTGGGCGTCGCCGATCCCGGTCCAGGTCAGGCGCAAATGCAGCAATAGCCGCGCCAGTGAAACCAGGCCGATTGCGGCGAGCATGGCCGGAGACAAGCTGCCGAACCCCCAGATCACAGCGGCCACCGCGGCCAGCGCGATCGCATTGGCGGTCATCTGGTCGTGTGGGCGTGATGAGAACGTCCCCATTTCCTGCAACGGCCCGACCAACGCGCTGCAGCCGTAGAACAGCGCCATGATCGCCATCACTTCGCCGATGCCGCCCCATTTGGTGCCACCGAGGATGATCTCGTCCGCGATGATCGCCACGAGCGCAATGGCAAGAAACAGCGTCGCCACGAGCGCCACCATGCCCAGCGTTAGTAGGCGCGCCCGCCTCTGGCGGCCGGGGGCTTCCTGCTTGCGCAGGTCGCTCATCACCATCGGGATCGTCACGGCACCGAACATCTGCGCCGGCATGTCGAGCAAGCGCGTCGCCAGCGCCACATGCGCCGCCAATACCGGATTGCCTGCCAGCGGCAGAGCCAGCAGCGGCGCTGCCGAGAAGCCGAACGAAAGCAGTGCCGACGGCAACAGATAGGTCGGCGAGTTCTTCCATTCCCGGCCGGAAGCCTGCAGTTCGGCGCGCGTCCAGCGCGACGGATGCATCAGCGGCAGCAACGAATGGCGCCGGCGCCAGGCGAGGTAGCCGGCAGCCACGGCATGACCGAAGGCGTCTGCGGCGAACAGGGCCAGGGCAGTAGGCCCCAGTGGCCAGATAAGCAGGATCATCATCCCGGGCTGGACCAGCGCCTGGACGATGTTGCTGTTGCCGATCGTGGCAAAGTCACCCTCGGCGGTCGCCTCGGCCAGGATCAGTCGAATCGCCGCACGGCTCGCCAGCGAGATCAGGAAGAGCGCGCCGAAGCCACGCAGCACCCAACCTTCCGCCGCCGCGAACAGGATCACGGCTGCCATCACACTCAGGAAGATCGTGCCAGCGGCCAGCGCGAGCCGAAAGGCACGGCCGAGATGTTGGCGGCCGCTATTCTGGAAAAACACCGCCTCGAAACGCAGCAATGCGGCGATTGAAACGAAGTTCGCCAGCGCTGCGAAGACCGCGAAATCGGCGAAGACCTTGGGCGGGCAGAGGGCAGCCGCCAGTAGCAGACCCCAGACCGACAGGAAACGCGCCTGCACGAAGCGCAGAGCCAGCATCGCCCCGTCGCGGAAGCCGGCGCGCTTGGTCAGCGACGCGACCGCAGCCTTGGGTCCGGCCGCGCCAGGTGTCGCCAGGCCGATCAGGTCCCTGGTCAGGCTGACTCGGGTCAGGGCGAGCTGTGCCGCCATGTCAGCGTCCTCAGCTGTGGACTCGGGCAGGTCATGCGCGCGAGCCAACAGGTCGCGGCGCTCGCCTGTCGGGGCTTGCGCGCGATCAACCAAGTCGATCACGTCGCATCGCTCCGCAGACGAGAGGCTGCGCCTCTATGGTTAACGCTTGGTAAATCCTCGAATTTCCTCGATGGCGTCGGGCAGCCATCCCTTTGCGCGGCTTATGGCGGAAAAGTGGCGATTGATGTCATTTGTCAGCGATCGGGCTGCGACCCTTCGCCTGCACCAACGAAGAAGGCCTCCGCCGGCGGAGGCCTCGGAGTTTACCGATCTGGTCTGCAACGATCAAACAAAGCTGCGCTTCAGCACCTCGAAGCGTTCGAGCTGATCGGGCAGCAACTCGCGCGCCTCGTCGCGGCGGACGAAGACCTTGAACATCGCCTCGCCGGCGCCGTTGAAGAACTGCACCGAACAGGAACGGCGGCCATGGAAGGCGCGGTCGACCAGATAGATCGCCGTGCAGTTGCCAGCCTTAATGTGTCCACCGATCGGGCTGTCGCCATGGATGTTGTAATAGCCATGGCCGAAGGAGCCGACCGGTAGCGAGCCCTCGCATTCGAGCACGATGTCAGGCGTGTGCACGATGAAGAGCACCGTGCCCCAGGTCGAGAGCTCCTGCCAGAGCGCTTCGAAGCGCTCGGCCGCGATATGGCGGCGCTGCTCTTCTGGCGTGGTCTCAAGCACCGCGAGCGTCGAAACGCCGTGCTCGCGCGCGACGGCCTCGATCACCCCATCCGGCTTGGCGGCGAGTGCCGCCCGGACCTTCTCCATGGCGTCGGCGGGAGCGGCCGGCGCCATCGTCTCAGCGAGCGACATCATCCTCAGCCCCTCACTCGGCCGCTTGGCGCGGCAGGCGCGGGTTGTGCTCGGTCAGGATCGTCTCGAAGCCCTCGAACTCCGGATGACCGAGATAGAGCGGCGTCGGTCGCGGCTGGCCGGCGCTGCGATGCGATTCGCGGAACTGCTCCGACTTGGTCCAGGCGGTGAAATCATCCTTCGAGGCCCAGGTGGTGTGCGAGGAATAGAGGGTGTGATCCTCCTTCTCCGGTCCCTTGAGCAGATGGAAGGCGATGAAGCCCGGCATCTCGTCGAGGCGCGTCTTGCGCGAGGACCAGACCGTCTCGAAAGCCTCCTCCTCCCCCTTGACGACCTTGAAGCGGTTCATGGCGATGAACATCGGAAAATCCTCGGCGGTTCCGGAACAGGTGATCACGCGCGGCTCGCGCCGCTCTTGACCCTCCTTAGTAAAGCCGAATATCACCGTCAACAACGGCTCGATAGTCGCTGTTTCGAACGATTATAAACTGAGCCAATACTTTGGAATGACTGTAGAGTGGGAAGCTGCCGCTGGAAGGCCGCTTACTGCGCTGCGGCGAGCCTCGAGATGCTCATGCACGACCTGTCATCCTCCGTACCAAACCCACTCGCCGGCCTGAAGGCGAAACGCCTCGGCCGCGAGCTCGCCGCAGCGATCGGCCTCAGCGCGCTGGCCGCCCTCGGCTTCGCGGGCGATCTTCGCTCCGGCAGTTTCATCGCCACCGCCCAGGCCCAAACCACGGGCCGTATCGTCGCAGCCGGCGGCATCGTCACCGAGGTGCTCTACGCGCTCGGCCTGCAGGACAAGATCGTCGGCGTCGACACCACCAGCCAGTGGCCGCCGGAGGCGCAGAAGGAGAAGAAGAGCGTCGGCTATGTCCGGGCGCTCTCGGCCGAAGGCGTGCTCTCGCTGAAGCCCTCGCAGATCATTGCGGTCGAGGGCGCCGGCCCGCCCGATGCGCTTGCTCTGCTCAAGGAATCCGGCACGCCGATCACGATGATCCCGGAGGCGCTGACGCCGGAGGCCGTGGTCGCCAAGATCGCCGCGATCGGCAAGGCCGCCGGCGCCGCCGAGCCGGCGCAGCAGCTCGCCGCCACGGTCAAGACCCGCTTCGACGAACTCGACCGGCTGCGCACCGGTCTGCCGAAGCAGAAGCGTGTCCTGTTCGTGCTCTCCCTCCAGAACGGCCGCACCATGGTCGGCGGGCGCAACAGCACCGCCGATGCAATCATCGCGCTCGCCGGCGGCATCAACGCCGCGAGCGCGGTCGAAGGCTTCAAGCCGATGACCGACGAGGCAATTATCACCGCGGCGCCTGACGTCGTGCTGATGATGCGCTTCAGCAGTGCCCACAACGCGACGCCGGACGAGCTCTTCGTCATGCCCGCCTTCTCACAGACGCCGGCTGCGAAACAGAAATCGCTGATCCGGATGGACGGGCTCTATCTGCTCGGCTTCGGCCCGCGCACGCCCAATGCGGCTCGCGACCTGATGGCCGAGCTTTATCCCGAGGCCAAGGTCACCCAGCTCTCCGCCGCCAAATGACGCTCGCCGTGAAGCAGACGCCGATCGCAAGCGCCGCCGCGCTGGCTGTCCTCACCGCCGGTCACCGACGCAAGAGCATCATCGCCGTCTCGGCGCTGGTTGGGTTCTGTTTGCTGCTGATGCTGCTCTCGCTCGGCGCTGGCGCCTTCGCGATCGCACCCGGCCGCGTCGCCGACATCCTCTTCGCGAAACTCGGCTTCGGACCCGCCGATCTGCTCGACAGCCGCGAGGCGCTGGTCGTGCTCAACATCCGCATGCCACGCCTCCTGCTCGGCGCGCTGGTCGGGGCAGCGCTCGCCATTTCCGGCGCGCTGATGCAGGGGCTGTTCCGCAATCCGCTCGCCGACCCCGGTCTCGTCGGCGTCTCGGCCGGTGCCGGCCTTGCCGCTGCCGCGACGATCGTGCTTGGCGATCGCTTCTTCCTCTCGGCCTTCGCGATGAAGCTGCCTTTCGCCATGCTGCCTTTCGGCGCCTTCTTCGGCGGCCTCGTCTCGACGCTGGCACTCTATCTCATCGCGACCCGCCAGGGCCGCACGTCGGTCGCAACCATGCTGCTCGCCGGTGTCGCGCTCGGTGCTCTGGCAGGCTCGCTCACCGGCCTGCTCGCTTTCATCTCCGACGACCGCCAATTGCGCGACCTGACCTTCTGGTCGCTCGGCAGTCTCGGCGGCGCGAGCTGGACCAAGCTCTCGGTGGTCGCCCCGATCGTGCTGCCGCTGCTGTTTGCCGTACCCTTGCTGGTGCGCGGCCTCAACGCCCTGATGCTCGGCGAGGCCGAGGCCTATCATCTCGGTGTGCCCGTCCAGCGCATCAAGGCACTCGCGATCCTGCTGGTTGCCCTCGCGGTCGGCGCCAGCGTCGCCTCGGCCGGCGTGATCGGCTTCGTCGGCATCGTCGTGCCCCATCTGATCCGGCTCTCGATCGGGCCGGACCACCGCCTGCTGCTGCCGCTCTCGGCGGTCGGCGGGGCAGCCCTGCTGGTCGGCGCCGACATCGTCGCCCGTCTCGTCGTCGTACCGGCCGAACTGCCGATCGGCATCGTCACCGCCTTCATCGGCGCGCCCTTCTTCCTCTGGTTGCTGCTGCGCCGCGGCCGGATCGCGGAGCTCTGACCATGGCCGCGATCCTCGAAGCCGACGACCTGTCCTTCTCGGTACGTAGCAGCGCCCTGGTGCGCGGCGCCTCGCTCTCGCTGGAGGAGGGGACGACCACGATCGTCGTCGGCCCCAACGGTGCTGGCAAGTCGACCCTGCTCAAGCTGCTCACCGGTGAACTTTCGCCATTGCAGGGCACGGTCCGGATGGATGGCGCGGCGCTGCCGCAGATTCCGGCCTGGGAGCTCGCCTGCCGCCGCGCCGTGATGGTGCAGAACCAGCGCCTGGCCTTCCCCTTCAGCGTCTACGAGGTCGCGCGCCTGGGCCTGGAAGGCGTCGGCCGGGCGCAGCCGCGTGCCCGCAAGGGCGAGATCATCGCCCAGGCGCTCGAGACCGCCGGCGTCATCGGCCTCGCGGGCCGGCAATACCAGACCCTCTCCGGCGGCGAGCAGCAGCGCGTCCAGTTCGCCCGCGCCCTCTGCCAGCTCGAGGCCGGGCGCAGCGTCGCGCAGCGCCAGATCCCTCTTCCTCGACGAGCCGATCGCCAGCCTCGACCTCTGTCACCAGCTCTCGCTGCTCGACGCAGCCCGCACCATCGCCGCGCAGGGCGCGGCCGTGCTGGTGGTGCTGCACGACCTCAATCTCGCCGTGACCTATGCCGACCGGCTGGTGGTGATGCATGAGGGCGCGATCGTCGCCCAGGGCGAGCCGGCGACGATCCTCGACGACAATCTGCTGCGCGGCGTCTTCCGCGTCTCGCTCTCGTTCAGCCGGCTACCTCCGGCCGGACAGCCCTTCCTGCTGCCTCAGCAGCACCTGACCCCGGTGCCGCCGGGAAGCGTCGTGCCCTTGCGCGCCGCAAGCGCCTAGCGAGAGCGAGGCGCGACAACTTTGCGGTTGTGCACTGCGACAACAGGTCTATAGCGAGCGCTCCGGCGCCTTCCGCCCGACCAGGCGAGCGGGCGCATCGCTGGATCGTCGAGCGCGCCATGAACCTCCCCACCGACCGGCTTTCCTTCCCGAAGGACCGCCTCCGCATCCTGCTGCTCGAAGGGATCAACGATTCCGCCGTCGCCGCTTTGCAACAGGCCGGTTACACCAACATGACCCGCCTGCCGAAGGCGCTCGACGAGGCCCAGCTCGTCGAGGCGATCGAGAAGACCCACATCCTCGGCATCCGCTCGCGGACCCAATTGACCGAGCCGGTCTTTTCCGCCGCAAAACGCCTCTTCGCCGTCGGCTGTTTCTCGGTCGGCACCAACCAGGTCGATCTCGACGCGGCTCGCCTGCGCGGCATCCCAGTCTTCAACGCGCCCTTCTCCAACACCCGCAGCGTCGCCGAACTGACCATCGGCGAGATCGTCATGCTGCTGCGCCGGATCACCGACCGCTCTGTCTCGGCCCATGTCGGCGGCTGGGACAAATCGGCCAACGGTTCATTCGAGGTCCGCGGCAAGGTCCTCGGCATCGTCGGCTACGGCAATATCGGCAGCCAGCTCTCGAACATCGCCGAGGCGATGGGCATGCGCGTAATCTACTACGATCACACCGATCGCCTCCGTCACGGCAACACCGAGCCGGTGGAGAGCCTCACCGGCCTGCTGGCGAACAGCGACGTCGTCTCGCTGCACGTGCCGGAGACGCCTGCCACATACAACATGATCGGCAAGGCCGAGATCGCCGCCATGCGCAAGGGCGCCTATCTCATCAACAATTCGCGCGGCACGGTCGTCGATCTCGACGCCCTCGCCGAAGCGCTGAAAAGCGGCCACCTTGCCGGCGCCGCGGTCGACGTCTTCCCGAAGGAGCCGGCCTCCAATGTCGAGCGCTTCGTCTCGCCGCTGCAGGGCCTGCCCAACGTCATCCTCACCCCGCATATCGGCGGCTCGACCGAAGAAGCGCAGGAGCGCATCGGCGCCGAGGTGGCGCGCAAGCTGGTCGATTATTCCGATGTCGGCTCGACCGTCGGCGCGGTCAATTTCCCGCAGGTGCAATTGCCGGCGCGCCCGACCGGCACCCGTTTCATCCAGGTCCAGCGCAATGCGCCCGGCATGCTGCGCCGCCTCAACGACGTCTTCGCCAGCCGCAACATCAACATCGCCGCCCAGAACTTCCAGACCGATGGCGAGATCGGCTATGTCGTGATGGAGGCCGATCCGGTCGGCGAGGTCGCGCGCGAGATTATCGAAGAGATCCGCGCCCTCGACGGCACGATCCGCGCGCGGTTGCTCTACGAACGCGGCTGAGTTCGGCTTCGCATCGCGAGTTCCAGCACGTCATGCTCGCCCTTGTGGCGAGCATCCACATCTGGAACACCGCCCTCGACCAGTGACGTGAAGACATGGATGGTAGGCACAAGCCCGACCATGACGGCAGATGCTGGCCTGCATCAAGGCCTGTGCAATTTCGCATTTTTGTGAAGCCGCATCACACATCGTGATGCACCATCGCACAAGCTATCTCATCGGCATCAGACTACGGAGCCTGCCGATGACCCCGATCGACCTCTACACCTACCAGACCCCGAACGGCCATAAGGCCTCGATCATGCTCGAGGAGGTCGGCCTGCCCTATGCCGTCAACGTCATCGACATCGAGGCGGGCGACCAGCACCGGCCGAGCTTCCTGGCGCTCAACCCGAACAACAAGATCCCGGTCATCGTCGACCATGAGCACGACCGGACGATCTTCGAATCCGGCGCGATCCTGTTCTATCTGGCCGAGCGCTCGGGCGTGCTGCAGCCGAGCGGCCCGCAGGCCTTCGGCAAGACGCTGCAGTGGAGCTTCTTCCAGGCGGCGCATGTCGGGCCGATGATCGGCCAGCTCTGGCATTTCAAGGTCTTCGCCAAGGAGACGCTGCCCTACGCGATCGAGCGCTATGAGCGCGAGACCACCCGTATCCTGCGCGTCCTCGACGGCGAATTGGCGCTGCGGCCCTATCTGGTCGAGGCCAGCTACGGCATCGCCGACATCATGGTTTGGCCCTGGATCGACGCCCTGCCCAAGCTCGGCGTGAGCCTCGCAGAGACTCCCCATCTGAAGTGCTGGCACGAGACGATCGCGGCCCGCCCCGCTGTGCAACGCGGCCTTGCCGTGCCGGCAATCAAACACGCCGACGCCTGACTGCACCCGGCCCGACTGGACGTCTCGTCATGGAAACTCTCTTCATCCCCCTATCCCTCGCCGCCGGTGGCTTGCTGGCAGTGCAGGCCGGCGCCAATGCGCAATTGTCGAAGGCGACCGGCAGCCCCTTCGCCGCAACGACGATCCAAGTGGTCCTCGCCGCCCTCCTCCTGCTGATCGTTGCGATCGCGACCGGCACGGTCGCCGCTTTCGGCGGACTGCGAGCCGTGCCCTGGTGGCATGCGATCGGCGGCGTCGCGACGGCGCTCTATGTCGCCTCGACCATCCTGGTCTTCCCGCGGCTCGGCGCCGTCGTCGCGGTCGGCCTGTTCATCGCCGGCCAGATGCTGGCCTCGCTCGGGCTCGACAGTTTTGGCCTGCTCGGCGTTCCCCAGCAAACGCCCAGGCCCGCGACCTTGATCGGAACGTTGGCCGTGCTCGTCGGTGTGACCGCGATCGTCTTCGGCCAGAAGGGCGCAATCAGGGAGCTCTCCGGTTCCAAGCTCGGCTGGATGCTGCTGGCCCTCGTCGCCGGCGCGGTGCTGCCCATCCAGGGCGCGATCAACGGCCTGCTGCGGCATGATCTCGGCGCGCCCTTCGTGGTCGGCACGATCAGCTTCGTGGTCGCGACCCTGTCGATGATCACGGTGCTGCTGGTGACGCTGCTGCTGATGAACGGCGCCAAGCCACAGCTCGGAGGCCTTAGGACAATGCCCTGGTGGGGCTGGATCGGCGCGGTCTGCGGCGCGACCTATGTCACCACGGTCTTCACCGCGATCCCCGCCATCGGCACCGCCGCCACCGTCGGCCTGACCGTCGCCGGCCAGCAGATCGTCTCGCTCTTCGTCGATCGCCATGGCTGGTTCCGCCTGCCCCAGCGCGAGATCTCGGCCCTGCGCTTTGCCGGCGTCGTCGTCCTGCTGCTCGGTGTCGCTGCGATCAAGGTCTTCTGACCTCTAATCCTCCTGACGATGCCGATCCGGCGCCGTCCCCCAACCAAGGAGACATCCCATGTCCTGGCTGCTTCTCACCGGAGCCGGATTGCTCGAGATCGTCTGGGCGATCGCCCTGAAACAGGCCAGCGGCTTCACGCGGCTGTGGCCGAGCGTGATCGGCATCGTCTCGGCGGTTGTCAGCTTCGTCATGCTGTCGCTGGCGCTGAAGCAATTGCCTGTCGGCACCGCCTATGCGGCCGGGGTCGGCATCGGGGCGCTCGGCGTTGCCCTCGCCGGCATCGTCGCCCTCGGCGAGAGCGCCTCGCCCATGCGCCTCGGACTGCTCGCGCTGATCCTGATCGGCGTGATCGGCCTCAAGCTGGTCGAGGCGTGAGGCTTTCAGGCGGCGGACGCACCCTCGCCCTCCAGCAAAGCGCGCCGTTTCCTGAAGGCGCCATAAGCGAACTCTGTAAAGGCGCGGACCCGCGCCGCGGCGCGCAGATCCTCATGGGTCAGGATCCACAGCGCCGTCTCCATCTCCGGGATGGGGCGGCGCACGCAGGTCAGGGTCGGGACGCTGTCACCGAGATAGCAGGGCAGAGCGACGAGGCCGAGACCGGCCACTGCCGCCTGCTGCATCGCCAGCAGCGAATCGGCCCTGAGCACGATCTCGCTCTTCGGCAGCTTTGCCTGCATCCAGCGCGCTACCGAGGTGCCGGTGAGCGTATCGTCCGGCCCGACCCAGCGATGCTCCGAAAGGTCGGCATGGTCGTGCCGCGAAAGGTAGGCGGGAGCGGCGTAGATCGCAAAGGCGATCTTGCCGACCCGCCGCCCGACCAGCGTCGCCGGCGGGTTGTCCGCGGTCCGCAACGCGACATCGGCATCGCGCTTGGTCAGGTTGAACATCAGGTTGGAGACGGCGACCTCGAGGGCGATGCCTGGATGTGCCTCGCCGAACTCGGCAAGGATTTCCGGCAGGATCGAGCCCATCAGCGTGTCGGTGGCGGTGATCCGGAGCGTGCCGGAGAGGCGCAGGTCCTGGCCGGCGATCCTGCGTTCGAGCTCGGTGACGGTGCCGGAGATGCTGCGCGCCGCGGCGACCAGCTCCTCGCCACCAGCCGTCAGCACATAGCCGGTCGGCAGACGCTCGAACAAGCGCAGGCCCAGCTGCTGCTCGAAGGCGGCGATGCGCCGAAGCACGGTCGAATGGTTGACGCGCAACTCGCGCGCCGCGCCGGCGAGCGAGCCGGCCTCGGCGACGGCGAGCACATAGCGCAGATCATCCCATTCGAGCGCGGCCATGAGCCTCCTCGCAAGATGCTACGAGCTAGGCGACGCCCAGCGCCAGGAGGTCGTGGACATGGACCAGGCCGACAGGCTTGTCGTCAGCGTCGGCGACGATCAGTGCGGTGACGCGCAGCCGGTTGACCATCTCCAGCGCCTCGGCGGTGAGCGCATCCGGCGCGATCCGGCGCGGGTCCCTCGTCATCGCGTCACGCGCCACTCGTCCGCCCCAGCCAGAGCCGAGCTTGCGGCGCAGGTCGCCATCGGTGACGACGCCAGCGAGCTTGCCGTCTGCATCGATGACGACGGCGCAGCCGAAACCCTTGGCCGTGATCATCGCGACGACATCGGCCATCGCCGCCATCTCGCCGACAACCGGCAGGCGTTCGCCGGAATGCATGATGGTCGCGACCGTCTTGAGCTGCGCGCCCAGTTTGCCGCCGGGATGATAGACGTAGAAGTCCTGGCGCGAGAAGCCGCGCGCCTCGAGCAGCGCGACCGCGAGCGCATCGCCCAGCGCCATCTGCATCGTCGTCGAGGTCGTCGGCGCAAGCCCGTTCGGGCAGGCCTCCTGCGCCTTCGGCAGGACCAGCGCGATATCGGCCTCACGGCCGAGCGCGCTGTCGCGATTGGCGGTGATCGCGATCAGACCGACACGGAAGCGGCGGGTATAGCCGACGATCGCCGAGAGCTCGGCCGCCTCGCCCGACCAGGACAGGGCGACGACGACATCCTCGGGCTGGACCATGCCGAGATCGCCATGGCTGGCTTCGGCGGGATGGACGAAATAGGAGGGCGTGCCGGTCGAGGCGAGCGTCGCCACGATCTTCCTGGCGACATGGCCGGATTTGCCCATGCCGGTGACGATCACCCGGCCGGACGCAGCCCGGATCATCTCGACGGCGGCGGTGAAGGGCTCGGCGAGGCCATTGCCGATCGCGTCGTGCAGGGCGTCGAGCCCGGCGCGTTCGGTGGCGATGGTCCGCAGGGCGGAAGCGCTGATGGTCGCGGTCATGGAGCGCGCCTCTAGCATGGCGGGAGGTCCGCTGGCCACCGCCGCGCCTGCGTTGACGCAGCATTAACCCTCTTCGTTCTAACTCCATTAACCATGCGCGCCCTTCCGGCGCGCGAGAGCCTTTGCCTCGCCGGAGCGTCGTCGCGCCAGTGTCCCGTTTTGCCAAGATCTGCTGGCTGGCAGGCGTCGCAGGCTGCGGCGTCGTTGCCGGGCTGACGACCTGGCCGGAGCAGGCGACTGCCCAGGCCTCCGACCGGCAGACGACGTCTTCAAACCGGCCCGGCGCGCCGGCCCTGCGCACCGGCACTCCGAGCTCACTCGGGCAGGCACAGGCGACCCAGACTTCGACCGGCCGTAACCAGACCGCCTCTCCGGACGCAGTCGACGAGCCTTCCGCCGCAACCCGTCGCCGCTCTGGCGCAATCTCCTCTGGTCAGCCACCCCGCGCCAGCCAGCCGGTACGGTCCTCGCGCTTGCGCGGCGTCACCCAGCGCGATGTCCGCTTTCCGCAGCCGACGATAACCGCCCTGCCGCCGCCACTTCCGCCGGCGCCCGAACCGCGCAAGCGCAAGCGGCCGGAGGAAGACCCTTACGCGCCGCTCGGCCTGCGCCTCGGCAATGTCATCCTGCGCCCGGCGATCACCGGCTCCGGCGGCTATGACAACAACCCCTCGCGTGTGTCCGGGGCGAGCAAGGGCTCGCTGTTCACCCGCACCGAGGGCGAGCTCGGCATCCAGTCCGACTGGAACGTGCACGAGCTCTCCGGCATGCTGCGCGGCGGCTACAGCCGCTATTACCGCGATGACAGCGCCTCGCGCCCGGACGCGGAGGGCAACATGTCGCTGCGCCTCGACGCGACCCGCGACACCCGCATTCTGCTCGAATCGCGCCTGCGTCTCGACACGCAGCGGCCGGGCTCGCCCGATCTGTCCGCTGCCGTGCAGGGCCGGCCGATCACCTGGAACTATGGCGCCGCTGCCGGCGTCACCCATGACATCAACCGCCTGCAGTTCACCTTGCGTGGCTCGGTCGACCGGCAGGACTACGAGGACGCCGATCTCAGCAACGGGCGCAAGCTGAGCCAGGCCGACCGCAACCAGACGCAGTATGGCCTGCGGCTGCGCGCTGCCTATGAGGTGACGCCCGGCTTCAAGCCCTTCATCCAGGCCGAGCTCGACACCCGCCAATTCGACGAGAAGGTCGATTCCAGCGGCTATATGCGCTCCTCCGACGGCTACACCGCCCGTGTCGGCTCGAGCTTCGAGATCAGTCGCCTGCTCACCGCCGAGGTCTCGGTCGGTTATCAGGACCGCAAATACGAGGATGGCCGGCTGAAGAACCTGCGCGGCATCGTCGGTGATGCCGCGATCCTGTGGACGCCGACGCCGCTGACCACGGTAACGCTGCGCGGCGCCTCCGAGCTCGGCGACACCACCATCCCCGGCTCAAGCGGCACGACGGCCCGGCGCGTCAATCTCGAAGTGGCGCATGCCCTGCGCCGGAACATCACCGTCACCGGTTTCGCCGGCTATGGCCGAACCGAATATGACGGCCAGGACCTGCGCGAGGATCTGTCGACGATCGGCGCCAGGCTCGAATACAAGCTGACGCGGACCTTCTCGGTCCGCGCCAGCTTCACTCATGAGCGCCTGAACTCGACTAACCAGGGCTCGGACTACACCGCGAACATCGCGCAGGTCGGGTTGCGGGTGCAGTTCTGAGGGCCAAAGCCGTCATGCTCGGGCTTGACCCGAGCATCTCAGGCCGGAAGGGGCTCCAGTCAGCGCGTCCTGGTCCTGAGATTCTCGGGTCTGCGCTACGCTCCGCCCGAGAATGACGCGGTTGGCTTACCGCCCCAGCAGCCGCTCGATCTCGCCGCGCAATTGCTGGCCGAGATCGCCGCGCTCCAGTGCATAGGCGACATTGGCGGAGAGGAAGCCGATCTTCGAGCCGGTGTCGTAGATGTCGCCATCGAAGCGCACCGCGAAGAACTTCTCGAGCTTCGCCAGGGCGATCATCGAATCCGTCAGCTGGATCTCGCCGCCCGCGCCCTTCTCCTGCTTGGCGAGCAGGTCGAAGATCGTCGGCTGCAGGATGTAGCGGCCGGTGATGTGCAGGTTCGACGGCGCCGTGCCTTTTGGTGGTTTCTCGACCATCCCGGTGATCTGCGAGACCTTGGCCTTGGCGTCATGCACGCCGACGATGCCGTATTGATGGGTCTGGTCGTCAGGCACCGGCGCGACGGCGATATGGTTGCCGCCATGCTCGGCATGGGCCTCGATCATCTCGGCGAGGCAGCCCTTGCCGCTGGTGTGGTGCAGCATGTCGGGCAGGAGCAGCGCGAAAGGCTCGTCGCCGATGATGTCGCGGGCGCACCAGACGGCGTGGCCGAGGCCGAGCGGCGCCTGCTGGCGGGTGAAGCTCGTGGCGCCGGCGGCCGGCAGATCGTGCTTGAGAGCGTCCAGCTCCTTGGTCTTGCCGCGCTTGGCCAGCGTGTCGTCGAGCTCGTAGGCCATGTCGAAATGGTCCTCGATCACGCCCTTGTTGCGGCCCGTGACGAAGACAAAATGCTCGATCCCGGCGGCGCGCGCCTCGTCGACCACGTGCTGGACCACCGGCCGGTCGACGATGGTCAGCATTTCCTTCGGGATCGCCTTGGTGGCGGGCAGGAAACGGGTGCCGAGACCAGCGACGGGGAAGACCGCCTTGCGGATTTTCTTGATCATACGCGTCCATCTCGCACGCCTAGGGCGCGCCTGCTGAAGATCGGAGGGCTTCGGGAGGAGCCGGCTTCGCCCCGTTCATGCCGGCCGGTGGCAAGCTGGCCCGTGATTCTGGCGAAAGCCGGGCCGGCCTTGATTTCGAATACCAATCACGCCTTGCCGATACGTCAATACTCCTGCTGTAGATTGCTGGATTTGCCGCCCTGGCCACCATTCTTGCATGGCTTCACTGAAGCGGTGCCTGAGAATAGCCATGTCGCGCCGACAGGCTGGTTCGAACTGTCGTGATTCCGGTTTATGCGGATCACGTGACGAGGAGACGAAGATGGCGATTCTGGTTTCGGGCGGCGCCGGCTATATCGGCAGCCACATGGTCCTCGAGCTTTTGGACCGCGGCGAGAAGGTCGTCGTGCTCGACGATCTCTCGACCGGCTTCTGGTGGGCGGTGCCGCAGGAAGCGACCCTGGTCAGGGGCGATATGGGCGACCAGGCCCTGGTCGAACGCACCATCGCCGAGCATGGCATCAGCGAGATCGCGCACTTCGCCGCGAAGATCGTCGTGCCGGATTCGGTGTCCGACCCGCTCGGCTACTACCACAACAACACGGTCAAGACGCGCGCGCTGCTGGAGAGTGCGGTACGCGGTGGCGTCAAGCACGTGATCTTCTCCTCGACGGCCGCTGTCTATGGCGAGCCGCCGGTCTCGCCGGTGCCGGAGGAGATCGCGCTCAATCCGATCAACCCCTATGGCCGCTCCAAGCTGATGAGCGAATGGATGCTCGGCGACGTCGCCCGCGCCCATGGTCTGACCTATGTCGCCCTGCGCTATTTCAACGTCGCTGGCGCCGACCCCAGGGGCCGTTCCGGCCAGTCCAGCACCAACGCCACCCATCTGATCAAGGTCGCGAGCCAGGCGGCGCTCGGCCAGCGCGCCGGGCTCGATATCTTCGGCGCCGATTATGCGACGCCGGACGGCACCTGCATCCGCGACTATATCCACGTCACCGATCTCGCTCGCGCCCATCTGGCAGCGCTCGACCACCTGCGCGCCGGCGGCGACAATCTGACGCTGAACTGCGGCTATGGCCGCGGCTATTCGGTCAAGGAAGTGGTCGAGGTGGTGAAAGAGGTCTCGGGCGTCGATTTCCCCGTCCGGCTCTCGCCGCGCCGCGCGGGCGACCCGGCTGCGCTGGTCGCCAAGGCCGACCGCATCCGCGCCGAACTCGGCTGGCAGCCGGAGCATGACGATCTCACCGAGATCGTCACACAGGCACTGGCCTGGGAGGAAAGCTTGCGCAAGCGCAACGCCAGCTGAGGCGCATTCCACTCAGCCCTCATCCTGAGGAGCGCCGCAGGCACGTCTCGAAGGATGCTTAAGGAGGCTCCGGAACCAGCCGGAGCATCCTTCGAGACGGCCGCTGACGCGACCTCCTCAGGACGAGGGGCCATATACGACTGGCCCTCGTTACAAGCGATTTGGCGCGGCGTTAACCCATGGTTAACCTCGTTCGGGCGCTGTGGTGGAAAGAACCCGCGACCGAGCCAGAGGAGCAACCATGCGCCCCGTCACCGTTCTCGCCTTCGCTGTGGCGCTCGGCCTCGGGCCGGCGCTCGCGCAGACGACGGGTTCGATCAATCCGGCGCGGGCGCAGACACCGAAACCCGAGGCGCGCCCGGCTGCACCAGGCTTCGACGGCTTCCTACGGACGCTCTGGCCAATGGCACAGGCGCGCGGCATCTCGCGCCAGACCTTCGACCTCGCCTTCCAGGGTGTGACGCCCGACCCGTCGATCGTGGCATTGACCCACAAGCAGTCGGAATTCGTCGCGCCGATCTGGAGCTATCTCAACAGCGCCGTCGGCGGCGGCCGCATCTCACGCGGCCGCGAGATGCTGGAGGCCCATGCGAGCGTGCTGGCGCAAGCCGAATCCCGCTATGGCGTGCCCAAGGAGATCATCCTCGGCATCTGGGGGATGGAGACCAATTACGGTTCGTTCAAGGGCGACAAGGACGTGATCCGCTCGCTCGCGACGCTGGCGAACATCCGCTATCGCGGCGACTTCTTCCGCGACGAACTGCTGACCGCCCTCGAACTGATCGAGAAAGGCCATGTCGAGCGCCGCGAACTGCGCGGTTCCTGGGCCGGCGCCATGGGTCACACCCAGTTCATGCCGTCGAGCTACATGAAATACGCGGTCGACCAGACCGGCGACGGCCATGCCGACATCTGGACCTCGACCAGCGACGCGATCGCCTCGACCGCCAACTACCTCAAGGGCTATGGCTGGACCCCCGGCCTGCCCTGGGGCATCGAGGTCGCGGTGCCCGATGGCTTCGACCACAATCTCTACCGCGCCAGCTTCTCGTCCTTCCGCTCCGCCGGCGTGCGCCGCGCCGATGGCGGCTCGCTGCCCTCCTCGGGCGAGGCCAGGCTGTTCTATCCCGCCGGCCACACCGGGCCGGCCATGCTGCTGACCGCCAATTTCGACGTCATCAAGAAATACAACTCCTCCGACGCCTATGCGCTCGCAGTCGGCCACCTCGGCGACCGGATCGTGGGCAAGCCAGCCTTGCAGGGCGAATGGCCGGTCAAGGCGCCGCGGCTCGACAAGGCCGGCACCACCGACGTCCAGCGCCGGCTGAAAGCCCTCGGTCTCTACAATCACGACGCCGATGGCCGCATCGGTACCGGCACGCGCGAGGCAGTGAGGCAGTACCAGCTGCGCGTCGGCATGCTCGCCGACGGCTATCCGACGCCGGCGCTGCTGGCGCGGATGAAGGCACCACGCTGACGAACGGAGCAATCGCGACTATATTGCCCGGCGGCGCCTCCTTCTGACCGGCGCCGACCGAGAGCAAGATGCGGACGCGTTCGCTCTTCATGGTTCTGGCGGCGGCCCTGCTCCTGCTCGCGACGGGCGGGCCGACCTCGATCGCCCAGAACCCGATGCCACCGGGTCGGATACCGTCGCCGCCGCCGCAGGGCCGCAGCCTGTTCAACATGTTCTGGCAGATTCCGGAGCGGCCGGCAGTCCAGCAACGGCAGCCCCGCGAGCGAGTCGCTCCAGCGCCGCGCCAGGCGCCGACACGTGTTGTCGTCCGTGACGATCCGGTCATCCCCAAGGTCGACGTCAACCATCATGTGCTGGTGATCGGCGACACGCTGGCCGGGCAGATTGCCGAAGGGCTGCAGGACAGCTTGGGTGACCGCGCCGATGTCGCGGTGGTGAACAAGACCAAGGCCGATAGCGGGCTGGTCCGGACCGATTTCTACGACTGGCCGAAGGCGGCCGGGGAGTTCCTCGCGGCCGATGCCAAGGTCATGGTTGGGGTCATCAGCCTCGGTCCGAACGATCGCCAGGTGATCCGCGAAGGCGACGTCACGCACGAACCTCTGAGCGAGCGCTGGCTCCAGCTCTACAAGACCAGGATCGACGCCATTGCCTCCGCCTTCAGCGCCAAGCGGGTGCCGCTGATCTGGGTCGGCGCGCCGCCGATGCAGAATCCCCGGCTATCGGCCGACCTGATCACGCTGAACGACCTCTTCCGCAAGGGCGTGGAAGCGGGCGGCGGCCAGTATGTCGACCTCTGGGCCGCTTATGTCGACGGCGAGAACCGCTATACCGCGACCGGGCCGGATGTGAACGGGCAGATCGCCAAGCTCCGGCTCGGCGACGGCGTCCATTTCACCAGGGCCGGCGCCCGCAAAGCCGCGCATTTCGTCGATGTCGTCGTTCGCCGTCTGTTGGAGGGCACGCCGACGCAGAATGTCATCGCCCTGCCGACCTCGCCCGAGACCGGCGCCCCGCTCGCACCCGACCTGCAGCCGGGCGGCGTCGAGCGCCTGATCGACCGCATGGTCAGCGGCCTGCCCGCCGATCTCCAGCTCATTCCGGTTGCCCCGCCAAGACCGCTCGCTGGACCGATTCTGCCCCTGACCGGTGCGGTTGCGGGCAGCGGCGATACGGTACTGATCACCTCGGTGCAGGAGGCGCGTGGTCGCGGCGATGTCGCAGCCCAGCTCGACCGCGTCTTCGGCCAGGGGATCGCACCCGAGCCGCGCCCCGGTCGTGCCGACGATTTCAGCTGGCCTCGGTCGAACTAGTCGAGCTGAAAGCGTTCGAAGCGCTGCATCTCCTCGTCGACCTGCCGCTTCAGCTCGGGCGACGGTTCGGGCTCCAGCCAAGTCCATTGCTGCACCAGCAGCTTACGCGCCGCCCGGTCGGCCTTGAGATCGGCAACGGCTACGATGCGGTCCCCCGCCAGCACCGGCAGGCCGAAATAGCCGAAGACGCGCTTCTCCTTCGGTAGGTAGGCTTCGAATATGTGATCGTAGCCGAAGAACAGCTTCAGGCGCTTGCGCTGGATAACCAGCGGATCGAAGGGCGAGAGGATGTGGACGAGCCCCTCATCCGAGGGGGTAACGGGCGCCAGAGCGTCCGGCCGTGCCCAATGCGGTGTCTTCTCCGCGCCCTCGATCGCGACCGGCACGAGCTCCTTGCGCCTCATACGCCCGGCGATCAGCTCTGCGACCGCCTTCTTGCTGGGCGCATCGAGATGGCAGATCGAGTCGAGGCTGACGATACCCTGCGCTTGCAGGGCGCGGTCCAGCTTGTAGGCGGCGATCTGTCGTTCGGAGGCCGGCGTTGGCCGCTTCTCCCAGCCAAAATGCCGATCCATGAGCTCATAGGTCTTAAGCATGCCGGAGCGTGCCGAGATGACGAGCTCGCCATCGTAGAAGGCCCGTTCGAGCAAGCCCTTGGACGGCTTCTTGCTCGCCCAGAGATGCGTCTTCTCGACCAGCACGTCGGTGTCGATGTCGCGAATGGTGAGCGCGCCGTCCTTGCGGATGCGACGCAGCAGCTTGCGTGTCTCCTCACCATTGCCGACCGCGGCCCAGCGCTTCGGCTCGGCGCGATGCGCCTTCATCGCCGGCAGGAAATAACGGAGGTCGGCTGTGGGCGCATAGGACAGAGCATGCGTCCAGTACTCGAACACCGACTTGTCCAGTGACTGCGCCTGCGCGAGGTCATCGCGGCGGTAACCCGGGATGCGGCTGTAGAGGATGTGGTGGTGGCAGCGCTCGACCACGTTGATCGTGTCGATCTGGACATAGCCGAGATGGCTAACCGCGGCCGCCGTCGCCTCAGGCCCGGAGCCGAAGGGCTCTCGCGCATCTAGTTTCTGGGCTTTGAGCCAGATCCGGCGCGCTTGTGCCTTGTCGAGCTTCAGGATTTTTCGCGGTCGCGTCGCCATGACCGCAAGCTAGCCATGCCGCGGCCAAAGGTTAAGGCGCTCCCCCGCCACCTGCTGACATATCATGGCGGTGGTCTTTCCTCGGCTGCCTAGTCCGCAGCGGACAACGCCAGCGCCAACGCCTCCGGCGTCAGCTCCGCCAGCCCCATCTGCACCTTGAAGGCCCTGGTCTTCTCACCAGGCTTCATCACCAGGATCACCGTCTCGGTACCCGGGCAGGCGGGATCGGCGCAGAGGATCTCGTTGATAGCGATCACAGCGTTGTCGGGCAGGCCGAGCAGCTCGCGCACCTGCCGCTTGATCTGCGCCGCGGCATCGGCCCCGGCGGCGTCGCGCTTGTCCCTGCCGAACAGGCCGAAGCGCATCGCCGCTCAGCCGCCCGGAAGGGTCAACACGCCGGCCGCGCCGTCTTCGGCGCCGAAGGCGAGGCGCTTGCCGAGCTTGTCCCAGGCGAAGGCGGTGATGCCGCTGCCGCGCTGTGCCGGCCGCACCAGCAGTTCCGAGGCGTCGGTCAGGCGCACCATCAGGATGCAGCCGTCATCGTAGCCGATCGCCAATACCAGCGCCTTCGGATGGAAGGCGACGCGGGTGACCTTGGCGTGGCGCGCGCCGCATTCGCGCGGCGCCTTGCCGGTTGGCCCGTCGCCCTGGAAGGGCCAGACGATCGCGGCGTCGGCTCCCGACGATGCGAGCCAGAGCCCGTCATGCGACCAGGACAGCGAGCGAGGCTTGGCCGGGTAGCCGGTCATGCGCATATGGCTCGGCTTGTCGCCGAGGCGCCAGCCATGCAGCGCGTTCTCCTGCATCGCGCTGACGACGAAACGCCCGTCAGGCGACCAGGTCACCTCGAGATGCGAGCCCTTCCAGTCGAGGAAGTCGGGCTTGGCCTCGGTGTTGGGATACCAGAGCAGCACACCGTTCATCTGCGCGATGGCGAGG
Organism: Bosea vestrisii; assembly: GCF_030144325.1. Lineage (NCBI taxonomy): Bacteria > Pseudomonadati > Pseudomonadota > Alphaproteobacteria > Hyphomicrobiales > Alloboseaceae > Allobosea > Allobosea vestrisii. The sequence continues at coordinate 3,066,404 of NZ_CP126307.1, forward strand.
CGGTAGCCCTTCGGCGCGAAGGCGAGGCCCTGCGGCGTCGAGGCGACCTCGATCGACCTGAGCTTGCCCTTGTCGTCACGCGCATGGACGGTGCGGCCCGTGTTCCAGGCGAGGCTGCCGGCGGCCGATACAGTCACGGCATCGATCCAGCGCCGCTTCGGATCGAGTGCGAGTTCCTGCGGCTCGCCATCGGCTGATGTCGCGACGACGCGGCCGTCATCGCCGCCGCTGATCAGCCGCGCGCCATCCGAGACGGCAGAGAGCAGACCGCCGCGATTGGCCTCGACGCTCTCCGTCTCGCCATCGCGCCAGCGCAGCACGCGCCCGTCGGAAAGCGCGAAGGCCAGCGTCTGCTTCAGCCAGAAGGCGCCGACGACGTGCTCGCCAGCTTCGACGGGAACGACATGCTCGCGCAGCGAGACGGGTTTGGTGATGGTCTCCATGGCCTTGGCTTTAGCTCAAGCCGCGCAGGCCATGAACCCCTTTCGCAATGCCGCCTCGTCAAGATCGCGGCCGATGAAGACGAGGCGCGAGTTGCGCTCCTCCCCCCGCCTTCCAGTCGCGCTGCAGGTCGCCATCCAGGATCATGTGCACGCCCTGGAAGACGAAGCGGCGCGGCTCGTCCTTGAAGGCCAAAATGCCCTTGGAACGCAGGATGTTCGGACCCTGCACCTGGCTGATGTCGTTGATCCAGGGCATGAACTTCTCCGGATCGACATCGCCGGGGATCGTGAACGACATCGAGCGGACATCATCGGAATGGTGATGATGGTGGCCGGATTCGAGGAAGTCCGGCTCGATGTCGAGGATGCGGTCGAGATCGAAGGCGTTGCGGTCGAGCAGCTCGGCGATCGGCAGGTCGCAGCGCGTCGTCTTGTGCAGCTTGGCATAGGGGTTGATCGCGCGGATCGCCGCCTCGACCTCGGCAAGCCCTTCGGCGCTGACGAGATCGGTCTTGTTCAGGATGATCACATCGGCGAAGGCGATCTGGTTCTTCGCCTCCGGCGCGTCCTTGAGCCGGTCCTGCAGCCACTTCGCATCGGTGACGGTCACGACCGCATCAAGTTTGGTGGCGTCGCCGACATCCTGGTCGACGAAGAAGGTTTGGGCGACCGGGGCGGGATCGGCGAGGCCGGTGGTCTCGACGATGATCGCATCGAACTTGCCCTTGCGCTTCATCAAGCCGTCGAGGATGCGGATCAGGTCACCGCGCACCGTGCAGCAGATGCAGCCATTGTTCATCTCGAACACTTCCTCGTCGGCACCGACGACGAGGTCGCCATCGATGCCGGTCTCGCCGAACTCGTTGACGATCACGGCAAATTTCTTGCCGTGATCCTCGGTGAGGATGCGGTTGAGGAGCGTGGTCTTGCCGGCGCCCAGATAGCCGGTGAGCACCGTGACGGGAATCTTCTCGGACATGACTAGAACCTGGTTGGCGGCGCTGCTGCAATCGCGGACCGGTCAGGCCGGGCCGCCGACGAGCGCCTTTTCGATCTGGCTTATATTGTATTTCATCATCGCGATGTAAGTCCCGGCCGGACCGTTCGCAGCCGAGAGCGCATCCGAATAGAGCCGCCCGCCGATCTTCGCCCCGCTCTCTTTGGCTATCTGCTCGGCCAGGCGCGGATTGGTGATGTTTTCGAGGAAGACCGCCGGCATCTTCTCCGCCTTGATCTGGCGGATGATGCGCGCGACGTCCTTGGCCGAGGCCTCTGCTTCGGTCGAGACGCCCTGCGGTGCGATGAACGCGATGCCGTAGGCTTTGACGAAATAGCCGAAGGCGTCGTGCGAGGTGATCGCCTTGCGCCGCTCCGCCGGGATGCGCGCGACCGCAGCCTTGATCTCGGCCTCGAGCGCATCGAGCTTCGTAAGATAAGCGGCGGCATTGGCCTCGTAGATCGCCTTGCCGGCAGCGTCGGCTGCAACCAGCGCATCGCGGACATTGCCGACATAGATCTTGGCATTGGCGACGCTCTGCCAGGCATGCGGATCCTCGCCGCCATGGCCGTGACCGTGATCGTCGGCCAGCTTTTGCGGGGTGATGCCTGTGGTCGCGGTGGCGATCGTCGCCTTGGTGCCCGACGACTTGATCAAGCGGGTCAGCCAGCCCTCGAACTTCAGACCGTTGACGACGACGAGCTTCGCGCCCGCGACCGTCTTCGCATCGGCCGGCGTCGGCGAATAGACATGGGCGTCGCCATCGGGCCCGACCAGCAGCGCCACGGAAACCCGCTCGCCCCCGATCTCGCGTACGAAGTCGCCGAGGATCGAGAAGCTCGCGACCACGGACAGTTTCTCCTGGGCCAGGCCCGGCAGCGGCAGGACGGCACCGGCGGCAAGGCCGAGAAGAACGGAGCGGCGGTTCAGCATGGCATCTCTCGCGCTATATGAAACAGTATAACATAACTAGCGCTGGAGATGGGCCCTCGGCAAGAGGCGTCGCGCAAGGCCGCCCTGCGATCCCAGCAGGAGCGAGCCGAGATAGAGCGCGCCAGCCGACAGGATGATCGCCGGTCCAGCCGGAAGATTGCTGCCGGCGGCATAGGAGGCGACGAGGCCGATATAGCCGGACGCCATGCCAAAGCCGGAGGCCAGCAGGATCAGCCGGGTAATGTCGGCGGTCCAGAACCGCGCCGCGGCGGCCGGCAGCATCATCAGGCCGACCGCGAGCAGCGTGCCGAGCGCATGGAAGCCGGCAACGAGGTTGAGCACGACGAGGCCGAGGAAGGTCAGGTGCACGACGCCGCCTGAACGACTGACCGAACGCAGGAAGCCGGGATCGACGCATTCGAGCACAAGCGGGCGGTAGACCAGCGCCAGCACGCCGAGCGTCAGGCTGGCGACGCTGGAGAGCAGCACCAGCACATCGTCGTCGAGCGCCAGCACATTGCCGAACAGCACGTGGAAGAGGTCGACCGCCGAGCCGCGCAGCGAGACCAGGGTGACGCCGAGCGCCAGCGAGATCAGGTAGAAGGCGGCCAGCGAGGCGTCTTCCTTGAGCACGGTCAGGCGCGCGACGGCGCCGGCGGCGAGCGCGACCGCGAAACCGGCCACGAGCCCGCCCAGCGTCATCGCCGGCAGCGAGAAGCCCGCGACGAGATAGCCGAGCGCCGCGCCCGGCAGGATCGCATGCGCCATGGCGTCGCCGGTCAGGCTCATCCGCCGCAGCATCAGGAAGACGCCGACTGGCGCGCCGGAGACCGACAGCGCGATCACGCCGACCAGCGCCCGGCGCATGAAGTCGAATTCGGCGAAGGGGCCGATCAGGAGGTCGTAGAGCATCGGCCTTGTCTTATTGTCAGTGCGCTCAGGCGGCGCAGGGCGCGGCGTGGCTGTCGAAGGCCTCGACCATGCGGCGCGCCTTGAGCAGGTTGTTCGCCGTCAGCACCTCGCCGGTCTCGCCCCAGGCGATCGCCTCGCGCGCCAACAGCAGCGTCTGCGGGAAGGCGCGCTTCACCGTCTCGATATCGTGCAGCACGGCGACGACGGTCCGGCTCTCGCCATGCCAGCGCTGGACCAGCGCCAGCAGGTCGGCGCTGGTGCGGGCATCGATCGCCGTGAAAGGCTCGTCGAGCAGGATGATGTCGGCGTCCTGCAGCAGGAGCCGGGCGAACAGCGCCCGCTGCATCTGGCCGCCCGAGAGCGTGCCGATGCTGCGGTCCTCGAAGCCAGTGAGGCCGACGGCAGCGATCGCCGCCTCGATCTTACTGCGCTGGCCAAAGCCGATCCGGCCGAAGATGCCGGCCGTGCCCCATAGCCCCATCGCGACGAGATCGTAGACATGGATCGGGAAGGAGCGGTCGAGCTCGGCCGATTGCGGGAGATAGGCCAGGCGCTTGCCCTTGGCGAGCGCGATCGTGCCGTCGAGCGGCGCGAGCGCGCCGGCGATAGCCTTGAGCAGGGTCGATTTGCCGGCGCCGTTCGGCCCGACGATCGCGATCAGGCTGCCCGGCGCGATCTCGCCGGAGAGATGATGCACCGCCGGGTGGCGGTCATAGCCGAGCGTCAGGTCGCTGAAACGGATGGCGGGCACGGGTTTTGTACTCTTGTTCACGCCAGATTCTTCATTGCGCAATGACGGCGAGGGTCGCCGCCCACAGCACCAGGATCACACCGAGCGCCAAGCCGAGCCGTTGCCCGGCCGAGAGCCGCAGCAGCGACCAGCCGGGGGCCTCGGCAGCAGACTGGCGGTGATGGGCGTGATCATGAGCCATATCGAATGATATAATGTTACGCATGGCCGCGAGCAAGCACGATGACGCTTGTCACGGGCGCCGAAGCGCGTCGATATCCATCCTCGTCGGCTTCAGCCGGATGGGAGAGCATGCGTGAGCACCGAGCGGGTGACCTTCAAAGCGATACGCGACGGTGTCGCGACCGAGATGCCGGCCGATGCGATCGAGGTCGTCCTGCCTGACGGCCTCAGCTTCCGGATCATGGCCTTTGCCGGCCGCAAGGGATCGGCCACCCTGCACATGCCGGCCGACGACCCGCAGGCACCGAGCTTCGACGTCTTCTGCGTCGAGCCTGGCGCGGCCAACACCCTGTTCATCTCCGTCGACCGGGCCCAGAAGCGCCAGATCGAGGGCTAGCGGCCCTCGCTCCTGGCCCATCTCGAAACTCGCTGCGGCGCGCCAGATGGCGGTGGTTTCGAGAACCGGAGCGCAGCGGACATTGGTCCGTGAGCACCGGAAGCGCAGAAAACGCCGCCAGATGGCCGCCGCAGTAGAGTTTCAGCCCGGCCAGTACTGGTAGAGCCAGGTTTCGGTCAGCACCTTGTCGCCGCCGCGCAGGAAGCAGCGCATCTCGACCGGGTCGGTACCATCGACAGTAAGATCGAACTGCGCCCGCCAGTGGCCCGGCACGTCGTTCGGCACCGCCTCGGCGAAGGTGTAGGAAAACGAGCCGCGCGAGGCCGAGAGCACGACCTCGGGCTTGACCCCGAACGGGATGTCCTCGAGCGCCGGCCCCTTGAACTCGATCATGAACTTGCGCACGCCCTTGGGCCGCACCGTGCCAGGCTGGCCGCCATTGCCGAGCCTTGTCGCGACGACGCGGCCGAGCGCCGGAGGGAAAGGCTCATCCGCGAGCCAGTGCAGGCGATAGCGGAAGTTATAGGCGTTCCCGGCCTTGGCCGGGGCCTCCGGCACCCACATCGCCACGATGTTGTCGTGAATCTCGTCGTCGGTCGGGATCTCGATCAGCTGGACCGCGCCCTTGCCCCATTGGCCGAGCGTCTCGATCCAGAGGCTCGGCCGGCGCTCATAGAAGACGCCATCGAGGTAGTGGCCGATTTCGCGGTCGCGCTGCATCAGCCCGAAGCCGCGCGGGTTGTCGTCGACGAAGGACGAAGCGACGGTGCGCTGGGGATTGTTGAGCGGGCGCCAGGCGCGCTCGCCGCTGCCGGTCCAGAGCGCGAGCCCGTCGGAATCGTGCACCTCCGGCCGCCAGTCGACCATGGTCGTCTTGGCCGTCTCGGAATACCAGTACATCGAGGTCAGCGGCGCGATGCCGAGCCGCGCGACGTCCTTGCGCAGGTGCAGTTCCTGCTCGGTCTCCATGTCGACGCCCTTGCCGCGATGCATGCGGAAACGGAAGGCCCCCGCCACGCTCGGCCCCGAGAGCAGGGCATAGACGACGACATGCTCGGCCGCCTCACCGGGCGTCTCCAGCCAGACATGGGTGAAATCGGGGAATTCCTCCGGCCGGTCGCCGACCGCCGGATCGACGGCGAGGCCGCGGGCCGAGAGCCCGTACTGGTAGAGCTCGCCGATGGCGCGGAAATAGGAGGCGCCGAGGAAGGCGACCCAGTCGTTCTTCTGCCAGTCGAGCTTCTCGCCCTTGCGGCCGGGATGGCCGGAGCGGCTTTCCTGGAAGCGGAAGCCGGCGAAACCGGCGCCCGGCGGCAATTGCTTGGCCGGTGAATCGGCCGGCATCTCGAAATAGCTCTCGTCGTAGACGATCTCGCGCGACTTGCCGTCGTCGAGGACATGCATGCGCACGGGCTTCTGGAAGTAGCGGCCGAGATGGAAGAAGGTCACCGGCCAGGGCGAGGGCCCGTTCGCCCAGAGCGCCAGTTCCGGCTTGAACTTGATCTTGCCATGGGCATCGTAGTCGATCTTCTCGAGCACGTCCGGCTTGGGATTCGGCGGCGGCTCATAGGGTTTGCCGGCAAGGTCGCGAGCCCGCGCCTTCAGGCCGTCGAAGGAGAAGACTTCGGCCGTGCCGAGCTTCAACCCCTGCTGGGCCAGCGCCGGGCCGGAGAAGCCCGCTGCGGCGAGGGCGGCCGTGCCGGCGGCGCCTGCAAGCAATGTGCGGCGGTCGATCAGGGGCGTGGTCGGCTGTCGCGGCTGCATCGGGCGGGGCGCTCCATCGGGAAAGGTCGGCTCGAAGATGGTGTTTCCGGCTAGCCTGTCCAGCCGGCTAGGGCAATCTCCTGAGCTTCCTGGCGCCAGCAGGGCGGAAATCGCACGCAATCGCGGCACGAAAGGCTCCTAGAGCTTTGGAACAACTTTTCTTTCGCCCCGCGAACGGCCTACAACTAGGGAAAGTCCGGCCGTCCGAGCCGGACCATGCTTCGGGAGGAACCATGACGACGCTGCTCGCCGGCCGCCGCTTTGCCGGGCTCATGACTGCCGTGATCATCGCCGTGACGCCGGTCGCGGCCAAGGCACAGGACTTCATCAACGTCCTGACCGGGGGCACCTCCGGCGTCTATTATCCGATGGGCGTCGCGCTCTCGAAGATCTATGGCGACAAGATCGCCAACACCCGCCCCTCGGTGCAGGCGACCAAGGCCTCGGTCGAGAACCTCGTCCTGCTGCAGCAAGGCCGTGGCGAGATCGCCTTCACCCTCGGCGACTCGCTCGACGCCGCCTGGAAGGGCGACGAGGAGGCCGGATTCAAGACGCCGTTGAAGAAGCTGCGCGGCATCACCGCGATCTATCCGAACTATGTCCAGATCGTCGCCTCGAAGGAGAGCGGCATCAAGACGCTGGCCGATCTCAAAGGCAAGCGCCTCTCGGTCGGCGCGCCGAAATCCGGCACCGAGCTCAACGCCCGCGCCATCCTTACTGCCGCCGGCCTGTCCTACAAGGATCTCGGCAAGATCGAGTACCTGCCCTTCGCCGAGTCGGTCGAGCTGATGAAAAACCGCCAGCTCGACGCCACCCTGCAATCGGCCGGCCTCGGCGTCGCCTCGATCCGCGATCTCGCAGCTTCCGTCGAGATCGTCGTCGTCGAGGTGCCCAAGGCGGTGATCGACAAGGCCGGCCCGCCCTTCATCAGCACGCCGATCCCGGCCAACACCTATGGCGGCCAGACCACCGACGTGAACACCGCAGCGGTGGTCAACTACCTCGTCACCCATGACGGCGTGAAGGAGGAACTGGTCTACCAGATGACCAAGAACATCTTCGAGAATCTCGGCGAACTCGGCTCGTCGCATTCGGCCGGCAAATCGATCAAGCTCGAGAACGCGCTCGACGGCATGCCGGTGCCGCTGCATCCGGGCGCCGCGCGCTATCTCAAGGAAAAGGGCCTGAAGGTCGGGTCGTAGGGCGTCATTCTCGGGCTCGACCCGAGAATCTCATGACCAGCTAGCTGGTTTCCAAGATGCTCGGGTCAAGTCCGAGCATGACGGCGGTTGGTTTTTGGCGACGGGCGGGCAGGCGATGGCGCAGCAGACCACAGTGGCGGGGGCCGATACCGACCGGCTGCACGAGCTCTCCGGCGCGAGCGGCGCGCCGATCGAGAACGAGGCGCTCGATAATTTCGAGCACGGCTTCCCACCCGGCTTCGGCCCCGGCAAATGGGGCCTGCTCGCCTATGCCGTGGCGCTCGCCTTCGCCTCATTCCAGATCCTGATCTCGGCCTGGCACTTCCTGCCGAGCCAGGCGGTGCGCGGCGTCCATGTCGGCTTCCTGCTGCTGCTCTCCTTCGGCCTCGTCGCCAATTTCAAGGCCAAGACCGAGGCCGGCCGCTGGCTCGGCTGGGCCATCGGCCTGCTCGGCTTTCTGATCGGCCTCTACCAGCTGATCTTCTATGCCGACCTGATCCTGCGTGACGGCGACCCGACCACGCTCGACCTCGTGGTCGGCAGCCTGCTCGCCATTCTCGTCTTCGAGGCTGCCAGGCGGCTGATGGGCAATGCCCTGCCGATCATGTGCGGCGTCTGCCTGCTCTACTGGTTCTTCGGCCAATACCTGCCCTCGCCCTTCAACCATCGCGGCTACGGCTTCGACCAGATCATCGGCCATCTCTCCTTCGGCACCGAAGGGCTCTACGGCGTGCCGACCTATGTCTCGGCGACCTACATCTTCCTGTTCATCGTCTTCGGCGCCTTCCTCGAGAAGGCCGGGATGATCCATCTCTTCAACGACGTCTCGCTCGGCCTGTTCGGCGGCGCCCGCGGCGGCCCGGCCAAGGTCGCGGTCTTCTCGTCGGGGATGATGGGAATGATCTCGGGCTCCGGCGTCGCCAATGTCGTCACCGTCGGCCAGTTCACGATTCCGCTGATGATCAAGTTTGGCTACCGGCGCGCCTTCGCCGCCGGCGTCGAGGCGACCGCCTCGATGGGCGGCCAGATCATGCCGCCAGTGATGGGCGCCGCCGCCTTCATCATGGCCGAGACGCTCGGCGTCGACTATTCCGAGATCGTCAAGGCGGCCGCGATCCCGGCCGTGCTCTATTTCGCCTCGGCCTTCTGGATGGTGCATCTGGAAGCCGGCAAGCACGGCCTCAAGGGCATCGAGCGCGCTTTGCTGCCGAGCCCGCTGAAAGCGCTGCGCGAACGCTGGTATCTGGCGCTGCCGCTCGCCGTGCTCGTCTTCATGCTGTTCCACGGCTTCACGCCGCTGTTCGCCGGCACGATCGGGCTCGCGCTCACCGTCGGTCTCTTGCTCGGCGCCGGCATCGCCCTCGGCTTCAAGACGACGACGCTGCGCGTGATCTTCTGGATCGGCCTCGGGCTGATCGCCGGGGTGCTATTGCGCGAGGGCATGGACGTCCGCGTCGTCGCCGGCCTCATCCTGGCACTCGTCCTGCTCAACGCCCTCACCATCGGCGGCCGGGCGACGCTCGCCATCTGCCGCGACGCGCTTGCCGACGCCGCCAAGACGGCGCTGCCGGTCGGCATCGCCTGCGCTATCGTCGGCACCATCATCGGCCTGATGACCCAGACCGGCATCGGCACCACCTTCGGCGCCTGGATCATCGGGCTCGGCAAGACCAGCCTGTTCCTGGCGCTGGTCCTGACCATGATCCTCTCGATCCTGCTCGGCACCGGCATCCCGACGATCCCGACCTACATCATCGTCGCGGCGCTCGCCGCCCCGGCGCTGGAAAAGCTCGGCGTGCCGCTGATCGTCAGCCACATGTTCGCGTTCTACTACGGCATCATGGCCGACCTCTCGCCGCCGGTGGCGCTGGCGGCCTTGGCGGCTGCGCCGATCGCCAAGGAGAACCCTGACAAGATCGGTTGGGAGGCGATGCGCGTCGCGCTCGCCGGCTACGTCATCCCCTTCATCGCGGTCTATTCGCCGGCACTGATGCTGCAGCCGGGCGATGCGATGAGCGCGACAATCGGCTTCTGGCCGTCCGTGGTCTACGCTGTGATCAAGGCGAGCATCGCCATCGCCCTGTTCGGCATGGTCGCGATCGGCTTCCTGTTCGGGCGCCTGACCATGATCGAACGCGTGCTCTGCTTTGCCGCCGCAGTCTTCCTGTTCGGCGAATTCCCCTATAGCGACCCGCTCGGCTACGCCCTCGCCGCCGCAATCGTCGCCCGCCATTGGTGGGCCAATCGCCCCGACGGGTTGGAAAAGCCGGCGTGATCTGCCTCGCCGCCGGTGCGCTCGTGGTTTCGCTCGACGCAAGCGAGATCACGCTGTCCTGGCGGCATTCGGTGCAGAAATCGCTGTGGGAGGAGCTTTGGCGGCAAGGCCCGAAAGGCCTCGTCCTCGAAGAGGCCCGCATCCAGGGCTCCGGCGCCGGCATGGATCCGCCTGATGGCGCAAAGCTCGTCGACGGCTTCTGGCGCTGGAAACCGAACCTGCCTGCCCTGCCGGAAGTGGTGATGCGCCGCTCCGGCGCCACCGCCGATTGGCAAGTCTGCGTGGAAAACCGCTGCCGGTCGCTCGATGAATTGCTGCCGGCCGAGGCCGATCCGGTGGTGATGCGACCCTGCGGCTGAACTCAGCCGCGCTGGGTCAGACGCTCGATCTTCACGACGCGGCGCATGAAGTTCACCAGGCCATAGGCGGCGAGCACCGAGAACAGCCCCATCAGCACATAGGCGACGATGGGCCCGAGCTCGAACAGGCCGGCCAGCGCCCAGCCGGACGCCAGCGCGACGCCGAAGATCTCGACCGCGATCAGGATGGCGAGCGAGACCACCATGATCACGTTGCGCCAATTGGTGCGGCCAGCCGCCATGCTTTTACCCTCGGAACCCATGCACGGACCGCCTAGCCTAGCCGGCGGCGGCATGCAACAAAATCGCGCCTTCCGGCAAAATGGTCACGCCTGCCCCGAACGAAAAGAACCTGATGCCCGATTCTCCTGTTTTCAGCTCGGCCGCCGTTGCGGCGCCCCATCGCTTCGCCTCGGAAGCCGGGCGCGCCATCCTCGCCGAGGGCGGCAATGCGATCGAGGCGATGGTCGCCATGGCTGCGACCATCGCGGTCGTCTATCCCCACATGAACGCGATCGGCGGCGACGGCTTCTGGCTTGTGCATGAGCCCGGCGGCAAGGTCCACGCCATCGAGGCCTGCGGTCCGGCAGGGAGCCTCGCCACGATCGAGCGCTATCGCGAGAAGGGCCATGACACGCTGCCGGCGCGCGGCCCGGATGCGGCGATCACCGTCGCCGGCGCGATCGGCGGCTGGCAGGCGGCGCTCGCTTTGTCCGCCAGCCTCGGCGGCAGGCTGCCGCTGAAGGACCTGCTCGCCGACGCCATCCGCCATTGTGCCGAGGGCTACGATATCTCCGACTCCGAACTGCGCACCTGGCCGCAGGAGGTCGACGCGGTGAAGGCCGCGCCCGGCTTCAGCGAGTTCTTCTGGCCGGGCGGAGAACGGCCCAAGGCCGGCGACCGGCGCAAACCCACCGCGCTCGGCGCGACGCTGGAGCAGCTCGTCCATGCCGGGCTCGACGATTTCTATCGCGGTGACATCGGCCGCGAGCTTGCCGAGGACCTCGGGCGTCTCGGCGCGCCCATCACCCGCGCCGATCTCGAAGCCTTCCGCGCCCGGCCTGTCCAGGCGCTGTCGCTGAAGCTGCCGGGCCTCACGGTCTACAATTTCCCGCCGCCGACGCAGGGCCTCACCGCCCTGATGATCCTTGGTATCTTCGAAAGGCTCGGTGTCACCCGTCCGGAGAGCTTCGACCACCATCACGGCCTCGTCGAGGCGGTGAAGCGCGCGCTCGCCATCCGCGACAAGGTCGTCACCGACCCGGCCTTCATGACGGTCGATCCGGCAAGCCTCCTGACCGACACCGCTCTGGAACGCGAAGCCGCGAAGATCGACCGCAAGCGCGCCGCGAGCTGGCCGTTCCGGCCCGGCGAGGGCGACACGATCTGGATGGGCGCGATCGACGGCTCCGGCCTCGCGGTGTCCTATATCCAGTCGCTCTACTGGGAATACGGCTCCGGCTGCATCCTGCCCAAGACCGGCGTCAACTGGCAGAACCGCGGCGTCTCCTTCTCGCTGGACGCCAAGGCGCTGAATCCGCTGGCTCCCGGCCGCAAGCCCTTCCATACGCTCAACCCGCCGCTCGCCCGCTTCGACGATGGCCGCATCGTCAGCTACGGCGCGATGGGCGGCGACGGTCAGCCGCAATTCCAGGCGCAGATCCTGTCGCGCTATCGCTTTGGCCAGGGCCTCGCCGACGCCGTCGATGCGCCGCGCTGGCTGTTCGGCCGCACCTGGGGCGCCGGCTCGATCTCGCTCAAGCTGGAGAACCGCTTCGACCCGATGCTGCTGGCCAGGCTCACCGCAGCCGGGCACCCGGTCGAGGAATACAGCGAGGCCTATTCCGACCAGTTCGGCCATGCCGGCATGCTGGTGAAGCACCAGAAGGGCCATGTCGAGGCGACGCATGATCCGCGCTCGGACGGCGACGCCCGCGGCATCTGATTGAGATCTGGGGGATCTGAGAACACATGATCGAGAACGACCCGTTTCGCTGCTTCGTGCCGTATCCGCAAGCGCCGGTGAAACACGCCTCGTCCGGCCCGCTCGCCGGGCTGACGCTCGCGGTCAAGGACCTGTTCGACGTCAAGGGCTATCCGACCGGCGCGGGCTCGCCGATCGTGCTGGCGCTCTCGGGGATCAAGACCAAGACGGCGCCGATCGTGAAGGCCTTCCTGGAGGCCGGAGCCCGTTTCGTCGGCAAGACCCATACCGACGAGCTCGCTTTTTCGCTCAACGGCAAGAACGCCCATTTCGGCTCGCCCGTAAATCCGGCGGCGCCGGATCGGATCACCGGCGGCTCGTCCTCCGGCTCGATGGCAGCGGTCGCCGGAAGGCTCGCCGATATCGGCCTCGGCTCCGACACTGGCGGCTCGGTTCGGGCGCCGGCGAGCTATGGCGGCCTGTTCGGCATCCGCCCGACCCACGGCCGCCTCTCGCTGAAGCGGGCCTGGCCGCTGGCGGAGAGTCTCGACACCGCCGGCTTCTTCGCCCGGGATGGCGAGGTCTTCGCCCGCGCCGCCAATGTGGTGCTCGGCAAGGACCGGCTGACGCTGCCGGAAACGCCTCGCCTCCTCCTCGCCGACGACCTCTTCGCCCAGGCCGTGCCCGAGGCCGAGCGCATCCTGCGCAATGTCGTGCAGCGCATCGTGCCGATCCTCGGCCAGCCCGAGACAGTGCGCGCCGTCAGTGACATGGACGCGCTCTACTGGGCCTTCCGCTGGATCCAGGGGCGCGAGGCCTGGCAGGCGGATGGCGCGATGATCGAGCGCCATGCGCCACCGCTCGGCCCCGGCGTCGCCGAGCGCTTCGCCTTCGGCAAGGCAGTCAGCGATGCGGAGGTCGCGCGCGGCGACAGCGTGCGCAAGGCTTTCCGGGCGAAGCTCGCCAAGCTGCTCGGCAAGGACGGCGTGCTGATGCTGCCGACGGTGCCGGACGTCGCGCCCCTGATCGGCGCCGGCGAACCCGAGCTCGAGGATTTCCGCAACCGTGCCCTGCGCCTGCTCTGTCTTGCGGGCCTGTCGGGCTTCCCGCAGATTTCGATTCCCGTCGCCCATCGCGACGACGCACCGCTGGGCTTGTCGGTGATCGGGCCGAAGGGCTCGGACAAGTCGCTCGTCGCCTTCGCGGTGAAGTTCGAGCGGGCGGCGCGGATCAGGCTGGCATGACGAGGAGGGTCCGATGAGCGGCCACGACCATCACCACCATCATGACCACGAGCACGACAACCACTTCACCCCGATCGAGGCGCGGGTGAAGGCGCTGGAATCGCTAATGGTCGAGAAGGGCTATGTCGACCCCAGCGCGCTCGACGCAATCATCGACACCTATGAGACCAAGATCGGCCCGCGCAACGGCGCCCGCGTCGTGGCGAAAGCCTGGAGCGATCCGGCCTATGCCGCGCGCCTGAAGGCGGACGGCACCGCCGCCGTCGCCGAGCTCGGCTATGGCGGGCGCGGCGGCGAGCACATCGTCGTCTGCTTCAACACACCCGAGGAGCACAACCTCATCGTCTGCACCCTGTGCTCCTGCTATCCGTGGCCGGTGCTGGGACTGCCGCCGGTCTGGTATAAATCGCCGCCCTATCGCGCCAAGGCGGTGATCGACCCGCGCGGCACCCTAGCCGATTTCGGCGTGAGCCTGCCGGCAGGCCAGCGCATCCGCGTCTGGGATTCGACCGCCGAGACCCGCTTCATCGTTATCCCCATGCGGCCTGAAGGCACCGAAGGCTGGAGCGAGGACGAGCTGGCAGCGATCGTCAGCCGCGACTCGATGATCGGCGTCGGCCTGCCCTCCCCGGAGGATCGGCCATGAACAGCGCCCACGACCTCGGCGGCCAGATGGGCTTCGGCCCGGTCGTGCCGGAGAAGGACGAGCCGATCTTCCATGCCGACTGGGAGAGGAAGGTGCTGGCGATCAATGTCGCCGCCGGCGCGATGGGCGCCTGGACGATCGACGGCATCCGCCATGCCCGCGAGAGCTTGCCGCCGGCGCAATACCTGTCGTCGAGCTATTACCAGATCTGGCTGGCGGCGCTCGACAAGGTGCTGGTCGAGCAGGGCTTCCTGAGCAAGGAGGAGCTCGTCTCCGGTGTCGCCGGCAGCACGCGCCGGGAGCCCAAGCGCGTTCTGAAGGGCGAAGAGGTTCCGACCGTCCTGCGCCGCGGCTTCCCCTATGAGCGCGAGGCGCCGGCCCCGGCCCGTTTCAAGGTCGGCGACAAGGTCCGCACCATCGTCATGCACCCGCAGCATCATACCCGCCTGCCGCGTTATGCCCGCGGCAAAGAGGGGGTGGTCGAGCTGGTCACCGGCTGCCATGTCTTTCCCGACACCGGCGCCCATGGCGCGCCCGAGACGGCGCAATGGCTCTACACCGTCGTCTTCGCCGGGCCGGAGCTCTGGGGCCGCGATGCCGATCCGACCTCGAGCGTCAGCATCGAGGCCTGGGAGAGCTATCTTGAGCCGGCCTGACGCAGCCCTAGCGGACACACTCGCCGCCGGCACGCCGATCCCGCGCGACGCCGAGGGTCCGGTCTTCGCCGAGCCCTGGCAGGCGCAGGCCTTCGCACTCGTCGTCGCCCTGCAGAATCGCGGCGTCTTCAGTGCGGATGAATGGGCGCAGACGCTCGGCGCGGAGATCCGCGAAGCGCTGGCCAATGGCGGGTGCCGCGACGGCTCCGATTATTACGAGCGCTGGTGCGAGGCGCTGGAGCACCTCCTGATCGAAAAGGGCCTCGCCTCGCATGACGGCGTCGATGCCCGCGCCGCCGCATGGGAACGCGCCGCCGAGGCGACGCCGCATGGCAAGCCGATCCTGCTGGAGAACGATCCGCTGGCGCAGCGCTGAAGCTGCGCGTCATCTCCCCTTTGCACGAACGTCGCGAAGCGCGACTATCGCCGCAATGCCCGGCTTCAGGGCGGGATCACGGGAGGACGATGGCGATGAAGACCAAGCTCATGGCATTCGCCGGACTGGCTCTGGCGCTCACGGCGACGCCGGCACTGGCGGCAGATCCGGCGCTCAACACCCTCGTTCCGAAGCTGACGCGCGCCACACAGTGGACGCAAGTTGCGGCGGTCGAACTGCAGTTCCCGACCCACCATCCGCAGGGCATGGTCAAGATCGGCGACGCCTTCTTCATCTCCTCGGTCGAGATCAAAAAGCCGACGACGCGCTATGCCGAACCGAAGGACGGCTACGACCGCGACACCGGCGAGGGCGTGGGCCATCTCTTCAAGGTCGATGCGCAGGGCAAGCTCCTGGCCAGCATCACCCTCGGCGAAGGCTCCGTCTATCACCCTGGCGGTATCGACTTCGACGGCAAGGACCTCTGGATCCCGGTCGCCGAATACCGGCCGAACAGCCAGTCGATCATCTACAAGGTCGATCCCGCAACGCTGAAGGCGACCGAGGTCTTCCGCTTCAAGGACCATGTCGGCGGTATCGTCCACAACACCGACGGCAAGTCGCTGCACGGCGTCAGCTGGGGCTCGCGGCGCTTTTACGCCTGGCCGCTCGGCGCCGACGGCAAGGTCACCAATGCCACCACCGCGCCGGAAGCGCTGCGTGTCGCTAACCCGGCGCTCTACATCGACTACCAGGATTGCCACTCGATCGGCATGAGCCGGATGCTTTGCTCCGGCCTCAACAATTACCGCGCGAGCAAGGATGGCCCGCTCTTCCGGCTCGGCGGCTTCGAGATCGTCGATCTCAAGGACAACCGCCCGGTCTTCCAGATGCCCATCGAGCTCTGGTCGCCATCCGGCCTGCCGATGACGCAGAACCCGTTCTGGGTCGAGCCGGCGGGCGACGGCGTCCGCGCCTATTTCGTGCCGGATGACGATAAGTCGACCCTGTTCGTCTACGAGGCCGCGGCGAAGTAGCGGGGTTTCCTTCTTCCCTCGGGGGAGAAGGTGGCAGCGCGAAGCGCTGACGGATGAGGGAAGGATGGGCGCGCCCTGCCCATGTCTCACCCGGTCGTACCGCCCTCATCCCCCTGCCGGGACCTTCTCCCCCGAGGGGAGAAGGAGACCTAACTCCCCTGTCCGCCGATCCACAGACCGAAGAACAGCGCCGCACCGAGCACGGCGACGAAGGCCGCCGCCAGCACTTCGAGCCCGGCGATGATCCGGGCTCCTTTCAGTGAACCGCCACCTGCGAAGCGCAGCGCCGCGAATTTGAAGAACACCGCCAGCGCCGCCAACGCCCCGGTGGTCAGCGCCGTGCCGAGTGCCATGGCGAAGGTCGCAGCGATGCCGGCCCAGAGCAGACCCTGCGCATTGGCGAAGACGAGGATGATCAGCGCGCCGGCGCAGGGGCGCAGGCCCGCCGCGAGCACGATTCCGGCCATTTCGCGGAACGAGCGCAGGCGCGAGACCTCTTCGGCGCCGGGCATGTGGACATGGTCGCAGGAGGCGGGATCATGCGCCGCGCCGCCGCCGAGTGCGACGAGATTCCCGGCCTTGCGCCAGAGCACGTAGAGCCCGACCAGCGCGACCAGCGCGAAACTACCCTGCTCGATCACAAAGGTGGTCGAGGCCATGGTCTTGGCCGTCGCATCCAGCGCCAGCGTCAGCGCGCCGACCAGCCCGATCGCCACCAGCGCCTGCACGATCGCCGCCGCGAAGGAGAGCGCCAGCCCGCGCTTCAGGCTGCGATTGTCGGCGACGATATAGCCGGAGATCACCGCCTTGCCGTGGCCCGGCCCGGCGGCGTGGAAGACGCCATAGGCGAAGGAAAGCCCGAGCAGGCCGGGCAGCGCCGCCGGCGACTGCGCAATCGCCTTCAGCGTCGCGGTCAGCTCGCGATAGAAGCTCGATTGCCAGGCAAGGATGACCGCGCCGATACCGGTCGTCGCCGGCAGCGCCTCGCGCGGCAAGGCCGTGCCGAATGGATTGCGCGGCGGGGGGGGCGGAGGCGGAAAGTAGAGGCTGGCCAGCCAGGCGATCAGCCCGAGCGCACCTGCGACCAAAGCGAGCGCCAGCAGCGCGACGAGCAGGCGACGCGGCCAGAGCGGCAGGCCCGGCGCGGCGGGGGCGCTCAGGGACATGCCACCAGCGCCCTGGTGGTGACCTGGTAGGCGCTCATGTCCGGCGTCGCGGTGATGTCCTCCTGCGCCAGGCGCTGCTGCGTCGCCGAATCGAGCTTGGGCGGGCGCATGATCCGGACGATGCAGCCCTTGGGGGCATCGCGCGCCGCCACCGCATCGGCCTCCTCGCCGATCTCGAAGGCGACGAAATAGGTCGGGTCGCCGATCTCGATGCCGAAGGAACGGTTGGCCGTGGCTGGAACCTTCAGCGGCAAGGTGTAGGTCAGCGTCAGCGTCTTGTTCTCATAGGAGAGCGAAGCCTCGCTCGGCGTGCCGAACTCCTGCGGCTTGCCGTTCGCCTTGGCGATGGTGAAGAAGCCGACATCCGGCAGCGATTCCATATTGACCTTGGCAAGCTCGGCGAGCTCGTCGGAGGTCAGCTTGCCGTCGCCGTTCTTGTCGAGGCCCTGGACCATATAGGCCGAATAGGCCTCGTCGAAGCTCCAGCGATGGCGCAGCGCCTTCACCGCGCCGTCAGAGCCGTAGAGGATCTCGGTGCGCGACGTCACGAAGACGTGCGGATGCGCCAGCGCCGGCAGAGCAAGGCCGAGCCAGGCCGCGACGACGGTGAGCAGGGTGAAAACGTCGAAACGTCGCGGCACGCGGCAATTTCCTCGAATCTGCGGCGAATCCGGCCGAGCTTTCATACAAAAACGCGCCTTGCGCGCCTACCCTGCAATCTCGTGCCGTGAGCCCTGCCGGCATCGCCCGCAAAGGCGGCCAAATCGCGGCGCAAGCGGTCTCCGCTACTCTGGAATCACCCCAAGGTCGTTTGACGATATCACGTCAGTTATGACAGCTTTGCTGACGTAATAACGAATTGGAGACCGGCGCTACCGGTCCCTATAGTCGATTTGAGCGCGATCGTCGGGAGGTCGGCCATGGCCGGTACGCAGCAGACTTCGCAGGGCCCCGCGGCGAACGAGCCTGAGCTCAGAGCCGTCGCGCTCGACGACAAATACGACCTTTCCAAGCAGCAGATCTTCCTGACCGGCACGCAGGCCATCGCCCGCATGCTGCTCACCCAGCACGAACGCGACCGGCTAGCGGGCCTGAACACAGCCGGCTTCGTCTCCGGCTACCGCGGCTCGCCGCTCGGCGGGCTCGACCAGCAGCTCGCCCGAGCCGGCAAGCAGCTGAAGCCCGCCAACATCGTCTTCCAGCCCGGCCTCAACGAGGACCTCGCCGCCACCGCGATCTGGGGCACGCAGCAGGCCGAGCTCTCCGGCGAGGGCAAATATGACGGCGTCTTCGCGCTCTGGTACGGCAAGGGCCCGGGCGTCGACCGCACCGGCGACGTCTTCCGCCACGGCAACATGGCCGGCACCTCGCGCCATGGCGGCGTGCTCTGCCTGCTCGGCGACGACCACACCGCCGAGAGCTCGACCAACGCCCACCAGACCGAGTTCGTGCTAGTCGACCGGATGATGCCGATCCTGAACCCGGCCGGCGTCCAGGAGATCATGGATTATTCCCTGCACGGCTTTGCGCTCTCGCGCTTCGCCAGCGTCTGGGTCGGCCTGAAATGCGTCAAGGACAACATCGAATCGACCGCCTCGGTCGATGGCTCGGTCGACCGGGTCAGCATCGCGATCCCCGATGATTTCGTCATGCCGCCGGGCGGCCTCAGCATCCGCCGCGAGCTCGACTTCCTCGACCAAGAGAAGCGACTGCATCTGCACAAGCGCGCCGCGATCCTCGCCTATCTGCGCGCCAACAAGCTCAACCAGACCATCCTCTCAGGCGGCCAGACGCCGCGCATCGGCATCATCACCGTCGGAAAATCCTATCTCGACGTGCGCCAGGCGCTGGAGGAGCTCGACCTTGACGAGGTCCGCGCCAATGATCTCGGCATCCGCCTGTTCAAGATCGCCTGCCCCTGGCCGCTCGATCCGCAGGAGCTGAAGGATTTCGCTGATGGCCTCGACCTCGTCATGGTCGTCGAGGAGAAGCGCTCGCTGATCGAGGTCCAGCTACGCGAGGAGCTCTACGGCACGCAGCACCAGCCGATGGTGATCGGCAAGAAGGACGAGCGGGGTGAGTGGCTCTTCCCGGTCCATGGCGCGCTCGATCCCAACGACATCGCCATCGCGCTCGGCGCCCGCCTGCTCCAGTATCGGGACGATCCTGCCTTGCGCGCGCGCCTCGAGGAGATCGCCGCGGCGCAGGGTCGCCTCGCCGAAGCGATCGAAGTCGCCAAGCGAACCCCCTATTTCTGCTCGGGCTGCCCGCACAATTCCTCGACCGTCGTGCCCGAGGGTTCGCGCGCCTATGCCGGCATCGGCTGCCACTACATGGTGCAGTGGATGGACCGCGATACCACGGGCTTCACCCAGATGGGTGGCGAAGGCGCCAACTGGGTCGGCGAAGCCCCGTTCTCGACGCGGAGCCATGTCTTCCAGAATCTCGGCGACGGCACCTATACCCATTCCGGCTCGCTCGCGATCCGCTGGGCCGTCGCATCAGGCGTCAACATCACCTACAAGCTGCTCTACAACGACGCGGTCGCCATGACCGGCGGCCAGCAGGCGGAAGGGCACCTGTCGCCCGACCAGATGGCCCGCCAGGTCGCGGCCGAGGGCGTCGCGCGCATTGCCGTGGTCTCCGACGATCCCGACAAATACCCGGCCGGCACGCTCTGGCCGCCCGGCACCACCCTGCATCACCGCGACGATCTCGACGCAGTCCAACGCGAGCTTGCCACCGCCTCCGGCGTCTCGCTGCTGCTCTACGACCAGACCTGTGCCACCGAAAAGCGCCGCCGGCGCAAGCGCGGCGCCTATCCCGATCCAGACAAGCGCGTCATCGTCAACGAGCTGGTCTGCGAGGGCTGCGGCGATTGCGGGGTGAAGTCGAACTGCGTCTCCGTCCAGCCGCTGGAGACCGAGTTCGGCCGCAAGCGCCAGATCGACCAGTCGAACTGCAACAAGGACTTTTCCTGCGTGAAGGGTTTTTGCCCGTCCTTCGTCACCGTGCATGGCGCGCGGCCGAAGAAGGCTGAGCCGCGTACGCTGGACGCTTCCACGCTCGGTGCGGGCGACCTGCCGAATCCCAAGGTGCCGGCGCTCGACCGGAATTTCGCAATCGTCGTCACTGGCGTCGGCGGCACCGGCGTCGTAACGATCGGCGCGATCCTCGGCATGGCGGCGCATCTCGAAGGCAAGGGCTGCGGCATGATCGACATGGCCGGCCTCGCCCAGAAGGGCGGCGCGGTCTTCAGCCATGTCCGCCTCGCCCCGACGCCGGACGAGATCCACGCCATCCGCGTCGCCGCCGGCCAAGCCGACCTCGTGCTTGGTTGCGACCTCACCGTCACCGGCTCGAAGAAGGTGCTGGGCGCGATCCGGCCGGGCTCGACCGTGGTGGTCAACACCGCAGAAAGCCTGCCTGGTGATTTCACCCGCAATGCCGATTTCTCGCTGCCGACCGAACGATTGAAGCGGGCGATCGTCTCCGCCTCTGGGCGCGACAACACCCATCTCGTCGATGCGACAGCGGCGGCCACGACTTTCCTCGGCAATGCCATCGCCGCCAACATGTTCATGCTCGGCTACGCTTGGCAGTTCGGCGCCGTGCCGCTCTCGCGCGCCTCGCTGCTGCGGGCGATCGAGCTCAACGGCGAAGCCGTGGCGATGAACAGCCGAGCCTTCGAGCTCGGCCGCCGCGCCGCGCATGACCCATCTGCCCTGCTCGCGGCGCTCGCCGAGGCCAAGGCCCCAACGGAAGCGCGCCAGATCTCGCAGAGCCTCGACGAGATCATCACCCGCCGCGTCGACTTCCTCACCGGCTATCAGAGCGCCACTTATGCGGCGCGCTATCGCGATCTCGTGGAGAAAGTCCGGGCGAAGGAGGCGAGCGTCGCTCCCGGCGAGAGTGCGCTTACAGAGGCTGTCGCACGCTATCTCTTCAAGCTGATGGCCTACAAGGACGAGTACGAGGTCGCCCGGCTCTACAGCGACGGCGCCTTCCGCAAGCAGCTTGCCGCGACCTTCGAAAAGGATAGCGCCTCGGGCGAGCCTGTGCGTCTCGAATTCCACCTCGCCCCGCCGCTGCTGGCGAAGCGCGATCCCGATACCGGCCTGCCGCGCAAGATGAGCTTCGGGCCGTGGATGATGGGCGCCTTCGGCCTACTGGCTAATCTGAAAGGACTGCGTGGCACCGCCTTCGACATCTTCGGCTACAGCGAGGAGCGCCGAACCGAACGCCGGCTGATCGCGGATTACGAGACGCTGATCGCCGAGATCCTCGGCAAGCTCTCGCCGCGGAACCATGCGATCTGCGTCGCCCTCGCTGCTATTCCTGAAAAGATCCGTGGCTTCGGCCACGTCAAGGAACGCCATCTCACCGCCGCTAAGGCCGAAGAAACCGAGCTGCTGAAGCGCCTGCGCGACGGCTCCGATGCAGCACTGGCAATGCCGAAGGCGGCCGAATAGCGGCGCGACCCGCTGCAGTCTACGCCGGAAAGCGTGCTTGAGTTCGGCCGCATCGCCGCCCCATACTATCCCCTCTCCCGCTTGAGCGACTGAGGGGCCGGCGAATCTTGATTTCCGAGGACGAGTTGCGCCGCATCGCCGCCTGGTCGAACGACCTGACGCCGGAGGAGTTCGAGGAAGCCAGGCGCGGTACCAGCATCAAGGCCTATGGCAAGGGCGCCCATGTCTGCCATGTCGGCGACCGGCTCGAATCCTGGACCGGCGTCGCCGACGGCCTGCTCAAGATGAGCACGACCTCGCGCAGCGGCAAATCGGCGACGCTCGCGGGCCTGCGCGGCGGCGCCTGGTTCGGCGAGGGCACGATCATCAAGAACGAACCGCGGCGCTACGATCTCGTCGCGCTGCGCGAGAGCAAGGTCGCGCTGATGCGGCGCCAGACCTTCTTCTGGCTGTTCGAGCACTCGGCCGCCTTCAACCGCTTCCTGGTCCACCAGTTCAACGAACGCCTCGCCCAGTTCATCGGGCTCGCCGAATACGACCGCATGCTGGGGGCGACCGGCCGCCTCGCCCGCAACCTCGCCTGGCTGTTCAACCCGATCCTCTACCCGAACAAGGACCGGACGCTGACGATCTCGCAGGAGGAGCTCGGCCTGCTCGCGGGCATCTCCCGGCAGATGGCCAATCAGAGCCTCGCCAAACTCGCCGAACTCGGCCTCGTCGAGGTCGGCCATAACGAGGTGACGATCCTGGATCTGGAGCGGCTGGCGCGATACGAGGGCTAGGGCAAGACAGCTAGAGCGAAAGCCGTGCCGGCGCCCGGTCTTTCCGCCTCATCCTCGGCGGTGTTTCCAGCATTGACAATGGAACGGGTATTCTCGCCATGTCCCCGGCATCCCGCGCTCCGCGCTCGCGGTTCCGCGCCCGGTTCCATCGACCGGCCAGCTATTGTGCCGCGGCTGAACTTGGCCTTTAGTCTTGCGCTTGCGAAGTCGTCCTTCGCAATTGTCTCGATCTGCAGACAATATCCCGGAAGCCGGCAATAGATTTCAGACCGGATTGCTTTTGAAGGGGGAGACGTCCGATGTTGAAGAAGATCAGCGTGATCGCCGCAGTTTCGTTCGCTCTGGCGGGCTGCGCGACCACTCCGACAGTCACCAGTCAGACGATCATCGTCGCCGGTGTCGGGCCGGTGGAGGTCGAGCGTCTCGATGTCGAGGTCGCCGCCGTCAATCCTGCCGAGCGCATCGTGGTCGTCAAGCAGGGCCGCCAGACATGGCCCGTCGCGGTGCCGGCAGTGTTCGGAAACCTGCAGAACATCAGCCCGGGTGATCGGGTCGAGGTTCGCCGCGTCGAAGGCGTGGTCCTCGGCGCCAAGCGCGCCCGGAAGGGTGCCAAGCCAGCGATCATCTACACGGAGGCGGCAGCCGACTCCTCCTTCCAGAACCTGCCGGAAAGATTCGTGGTGCGGTCGCTGACGGTGACGGCAAGGTTCGAAAAGTTCGATCCGGAGACGAACGTCGTCAGCTATGTCGGCCCGGCCGGGCCGCGGACCCATGTCGTGGCGGATCCCGACATCCAGAACGACATCCGCCGCCTGAAGCGGGGCGACATGGTCGAACTGAGCTTCGCCGAAGCCTTCCTGCTCCAGAAGTCCTAACCCCGTCGGCGCACAGCCCACCGCGACGGATACGTCAGGCGCGACCTCGGATTCCAAGAGCGGCGAGGGTCGCGCCTGGCTGCCGCCCGAGCGCGGGCTCTACCGGCACCACGAATCCCTGCCGGCGAATAAAAGCAGAGCAGTTCCACTGCATCGTTCATGCATGGATGGAAGAACCCGCCCGGCGAGAGCCGGGCCTTCTGGTCGGGGATATCGAGCACGGCCGGCTGACGGCGCTTGGTCGGCCACATGGGATGCCGGCCCGGCATGGTCGTCACTTCCGCCCATAGCGTTCAATGGCTTCCACGAGCGCTTCGGGCAGCTCTATATCCGTGTGGCGCTCCTTTTGCCCCGCAATATGGACGCCTAGCGCGGATAGGCGCGCGGCATGCGCCGCCAGGCGGGTGGAGAAGTCAGGCGCCAGAAGCTCCGGCTTCAGCGCCAGGATGAAGAGACCGGCACCGAGCGATCGATTGCCTTCCGCGAAGGGCGGCGCGTCGAGCGACCAGTTCGCGCCCGTCAGACCGGCGGCCAGGATCTCGACCATCAAAGCGATGTTGGCGCCGCGTTCGCCACCGAATGCGAGAAGCGCACCCTTGAGAGCCGCTCGGGCATCGGTCGTCGGCTGGCCGTCCACGCCGATAGCCCAACCAGCTGGAATGGCTTCACCGGCTTCCGCGGCACGCCTTACATTGACGAAAGCAGTCGCGCTGGAGGACTGGTCGATGACGAGCGGCGGCGCGCCCGCCATCGGGGCGGCGAAGGATATGGGGTTCGTGCCGTAGACCGCCCGGCGGCTTCGGCCGGCAGCGACATTGGCCGGCCCGTTGGTCGCGGCAAACGCCACGAGCCCAGCCTCGGCGAGGCGCCGCGTATAATAACCCAGCTCCCCGGCTGAGAAGCTGTTCGTCTGCAGGAGAAGGACAAGGCCATAGCTGGCTGCGCGCGCCCGCAACTCGTCGAAGGCCCGATCGAAGCCGAGCTGGGCGATGCCCTCCCTGGCATCGATGCGGATAGCAGCGAGCGCCGGAAAGCTGATCTCGGGTTCGGCAGTCGCCACGATGCGCCCCGCTATGAGGCCGTCGAGATAGTCGGGCAGATGTGCGAATCCGACGGCAGAACGTCCGGATAGCTCCGCAGCGATTGTCGCAGCAGTCAGAGAAGCGGCGACCGCATCGTTCGCTCCCACGGCGGTCAGAGCTCGATACGCCAGACTGCGCGCATCCTCGATCGCCAACCGCATTGACCTATCCCCACGCGTCGACATTGCCGGGCCCACAAACCCGAGCTTGAGCCAATATTTGCTTAATGAGCAGGCCCCGCTAGGGCACTCGTTGCGGCCGACTGTCCAAGCATTTGATGGAATCGCATCGCGCTGCTCGCGCTACGAATCCCCGCCTGGCGCATAAAAGCACAGCAACTCCCCGGCATCATTGATGCACAGGTGCCAGAGCCCATCCGGCGACTGGCGAGCCTTCTGATGCGATATCTCCAGGACGAGCGGCTCGCGGCGCTCCGTTGGCCACATCGGATGCCGGCCGGGCGCGATCGTCACGACGAAGCCGGACCGGACCTCGCGGACGGCACTCGCATCGATCCGCGCGCAATCGGCCTCCGAGCAGCATTCGAACGGGTAATCCCAGCCGCCGGGCGCCCGATGCGCGCGCGTCTGCGTCGCTCCTACAGCGAACAGGATCGCAATCGTGATCGAGGCAGAAGCGCGCATTGGCCGGCCCTCACCGAGAGCTTCCGGCCTGAACACGGCAGATCAAAGGCGCAGCACCAGCCCAGCAAAACTGGGCGCTTATGAGCCTGACGATGTCGGGGAGTGCCGCTCTGCAAATCGCGAGCGCAAAGGCAAAGTCAAACTTCGGCGGGACAATAACGACCAAATACCATCTTGTCTGTCAAGTGGCTCCTTGCACAGTGATGATGCTCCTGCAAAGCTTGCATGATCGCATAAGGGCCTAGCGTCCGGACAAACCCGCAGCAGACGGGGCGACAGGGTGGAGACGACGATCGTGGCAAGCGCAGCCGCCGGCCAGGCGGATACCTTTCCCAAGCTTTTGCTGCGCAATGCGCGAGAGCGCGGCGCACGCGTCGCGTTCCGGCACAAGGATCTCGGCATCTGGCAGTCCTGGAGCTGGGCCGAGGTCGCCGAGCAGGTCCGCGCTTATGCCAGGGGCTTCGAGCAGCTCGGCCTGAAGCGCGGCGAGAAAGTCGCGATCATCGGCTACAACCGCCCACGCCTCTATTGGTCGATGGCCGCCGCGCAATGGCTCGGCGCGATTCCCGTGCCGGTTTATGCCGACAGCGTCGCCGACGAGATGGCCTATGTGCTCGATCATGCCGGGGCGGTCTTCGCCTGCGTGCAGGATCAGGAACAGGTCGACAAGGTCCTCTCGGTCATCGAGCGCCTGCCGGCCCTGCGCCACATGCTCTATGACGAGCCGCGCGGCCTGCGCGACTACGACCACGCCAAGCTGCACGACATCAGCGACGTCATCGAGGCCGGACGCACTGCGCTCAAGGACGCCGCCGTCTCAGCCGCGCATGACCGCGAGATGGAGCAGGGCGCGAGCGACGACCTCGCCATCATCCTCTACACCTCGGGCACGACCGGACGGCCCAAGGGCGTGATGCTGACGCACTACAACGTCATCACCGCCGCCGAGATCGGCTGCGGCTTCGACGGGCTCAACGAGAACGACGAGATCATCGCCTATCTGCCGATCGCCTGGGTCGGCGACCACGTCTTCTCCTATGCGCAGGCGATCATCGCCGGCTTCTGCGTCAACTGCCCGGAAGGGCCAGAGACCGTCGTCGACGACCGCCGCGAGATCGGCACCACCTACGCCTTCGCGCCGCCGCGCGTCTTCGAGACCATGCTGACGCTGACCATGGTGCGCATGGAGGATGCCGGCCCGCTGATGCGGAAGGTCTTCCATTACTTCCTCGGCGTCGCCAAGCAGCACGGCGAGAAGATCCTGAACCGCGAGAGCGTGCCGCTGTCCGCCCGCCTGCTCTACAAGCTCGGCGACATCCTGATCTATGCGCCCTTACGCAACCGCTTCGGCCTGACCAACATCAAGGTCGGCTACACCGCCGGCGAGGCGATCGGCCCCGAGCTCTTCCGTTTTTATCGCTCGATCGGCGTCAACCTGAAGCAGCTCTACGGACAGACCGAAGCCGGCGTCTACATCACCATGCAGCCGGACGGCGAGATCAAGGCCGACACGGTCGGCAAGCCGGCGCCGCAGGTCGAGATCAGGATAGCCGACAATGGCGAGGTGCTCTACCGCTCGCCCTCGATCTTCCGCGGCTACTACAAGGACGACGAGAAGACGGCCGAGACGATGACGGAGGACGGCTATGTCCGCTCGGGCGATGCCGGCTTCTTCGACGAGAGCGGCCACCTCAAGATCATCGACCGCGCCAAGGATGTCGGCAAGCTCAACTCAGGCGAGCTGTTCCCGCCAAAATACATCGAGAACAAGCTGAAGTTCTATCCGAACATCAAGGAGGTCGTCGCCTTCGGCCAGGGCCGCGACTACGCGACCGTGGCGCTCAACATCGACCTCACCGCCGTCGGCAACTGGGCCGAGCGCAACAATGTCGTCTACGCCTCCTATCAGGAGCTCGCCGGCCATCCGCAGGTCTACGAGATGATGGCCAGGCATGTCGACGAGGTGAACCGCTCGCTCGCCGCCGAGCCGATGATGGGCGGCGCCCAGATCAAGCGCTTCCTGATCCTGCACAAGGAGCTCGACGCCGACGATGGCGAGCTGACCCGGACCCAGAAGGTCCGCCGCGGCTTCATCGCCGAGCGCTACGCCCCGCTGGTCGAGGCGCTCTACAACGGCGCGACTGAGGCCGACATCTCGACGGAAGTCACCTTCGAGGACGGCCGCAAGGGCGTGATCTCGGCGACGGTCAAGGTCGTCGACTCCAAGGTCTATCCGGTCACGGCCCCGGCAACCGCCCCGGCGACGAAGGAGGCGGCATGAACGCGCATTCCATGGCTGTCGCCGGCGCACCGGTCACGCATAAGGGCGAGGTGCTGCTCTCGGTCGAAAGCATCTCGCTGCGCTTTGGCGGCGTGAAAGCGATCAGCGATGTCTCCTTCGACATCCGCAAGGGCGAGGTCCGCGCCATCATCGGCCCCAACGGTGCCGGCAAGACCTCGATGCTCAATTGCATCAACGGCTTCTACCACCCGCAGGAAGGCCGCATCACCTATAAGGGCGTGCGCCGCGACAAGATGCGCCCGCACCGGGCCGCTGCTGCGGGCATCGCCCGCACCTTCCAGAACGTCGCACTGTTCAAGGGCATGTCGACGCTCGACAACATCATGACCGGCCGTACACTGAAGATGCGCAAGGGCTTCTTCTGGCAGGCGCTGCGCCACGGCCCGGCGATGAACGAGGAGATCGAGCATCGCAAGGTTGTCGAGGACATCATCGATTTCCTGCAGATCCAGCACATCCGCAAGCTGCCGGTCGGAAAATTGCCCTACGGCCTGCAGAAGCGGGTCGAACTCGGCCGCGCGCTCGCCATGGAGCCGGAACTCCTGCTGCTCGACGAACCGATGGCCGGCATGAATCTCGAGGAGAAAGAGGACATGTGCCGCTTCATCCTCGACGTGAACAACCAGTTCGGCACGACCATCGCCCTGATCGAGCACGACATGGGCGTCGTCATGGACCTCTCCGACCGTGTCGTCGTGCTCGAATACGGTCGCAAGATCGCCGACGGCACGCCGAGCGAGGTCAAGGCCGACCAGCGCGTGATCGACGCTTATCTCGGAGTGGCGCACTGATGGCCGCCGCAAGCAAGGACATGAGCGCATGAGCGACATCGCCGCGCAGCCCGCGCCCAATCTCCTCGCCAATGGCTGGATCAAGGCCGGCCTGATCGTGATCGGTCTTGTCGCCGCAGCCATCCTCGGCGCCCGCATCGATCCCACCGGCACGATCCACGCCATCTTCGTCGATCCCTTCAACCAGATGGCGCAGGCGCCGGACCTGCTCGCCCAGACGATCTGGGAGGGGCTGGTCTCCGGCGTGCTCTACGCCCTGATCGCGCTTGGCTTCGTCTTGATCTTCAAGGCCTCGGGCGTGTTCAACTTCGCCCAGGGCATCATGGTGGTGTTCGCGGCGCTGACCCTGGTCGGCCTCTACGAGAAGGGCGTGCCGGCTTTCCTCGCCGTCATCCTGACGCTCGGCGTGATGTTCGCTCTCGCCGTGACCATCGAGCGCGTGGTGCTGCGGCCGCTGGTCAACCAGCCCGACATCATCCTGTTCATGGCGACCTTCGGGATCACCTATTTCCTGATCGGTTTCGGTGAATCCCTCTTCGGCGGCAGCCCCAAGCAGATGATCGCCGATCAGCTCTATTTGCCCAAGGGTGCGATCGACCTGAAGATTCTCGGCGGCATAGTCTCTCTGCAGAAGATCGACATCGCCGCCGCCATCATCGCCTCACTGATGATCGCCGTGCTGGCGCTGTTCTTCCAGTACACCCGCATCGGTCGTGCGCTGCGCGCCGTCGCAGACAGCCACAAGGCGGCGCTCTCGGTCGGCATCTCGCTGAACCAGATCTGGGTGATCGTCTGGTTCACAGCCGGCATCGTCGCGCTGATTACCGGCATCATGTGGGGGGCGCGCTCCGACGTCTCCTTCGCGCTCGAGATCGTCGCGCTGAAGGCGCTGCCCGTCCTCATCCTCGGCGGCTTCACCTCGATCCCCGGCGCCATCGTCGGCGGGCTGATCATCGGCATCGGCGAGAAGCTCGGCGAGTTCTACTGGGGGCCGCTGATCGGCGGCGGCATCGAGAGCTGGCTCGCCTATTTCATCGCGCTGGGCTTCCTGCTGTTCCGGCCGCAGGGCCTGTTCGGCGACAAGATCATCGAGAGGATCTGATGATCGGCCGCATGAACCTCGCTGTCTTTCCGGGGCGCTGCGCAGCAGCGAGCCCGGAACCCATAACCGCAGGTAACGCCGGCAAAGGCGCGACCTCTTCGCAAGCGACAATGTTCATGGATTCCGGGCTCAGCGCTTCGCGCCGCCCCGGAATGACGAGGTGAGCCCGTGTTCTACCGCGAAGCCGGCCAATACAAGACCAACTACGCCGCCGACATGGCCGTGTTCCCGCTCCGGCAGGATCGGATCGGCATCGCCGTCATCTTAGGCATCGCCCTCGTCGGCGTTCCGCTGATCGGCAATGACTTCTTCATCGCCTCGGTGATGATCCCGTTCCTGGTCTTCTCGCTGGCGGCGATCGGGCTCAACATCCTCACCGGCTATACCGGGCTGATCTCGCTCGGCACCGCCGCCTTCATGGGGGTCGGCGCCTATTCCTGCTACAAGCTGACCACCTACTTCCCGGGCGTGAACATCGTCGTCCTGATTCTGCTGTCTGGACTGTTCTCGGCCGCGATCGGCGTGCTCTTCGGGCTGCCGTCGCTGCGGATCAAGGGCTTCTATCTCGCCGTCGCCACGCTCGCCGCGCAATTCTTCCTGCAATGGGCCTTCGTGCGCGTGCCGTGGCTGTTCAACTACAACGCCTCGGGCGCGATCGAGGTGCCGCAGCGCACGCTGTTCGGCCTGCCCATCACCGGCGCGGCTGCGACGCCCGAGACGCGCTATTTCGTCTGCCTCGGCCTCGTCGTGGTGCTGACCTGGTTCGCCTCGAACCTGGTGCACGGCAAGCTCGGCCGCTCCTGGATGGCGGTGCGCGACATGGACATCGCCGCCGAGCTGATGGGCATCAAACTACTCAACGCCAAGCTCACCGCCTTCGCCGTCTCGTCTTATTTCGCCGGCGTTGCCGGGGCCATGATGATCTTCCTCTGGTATGGCGGCGGCGAGGCCAACGACGTCTTCACCATCCGCCTCTCCTTCAACATCCTGTTCATGGTCATCATTGGCGGCCTGGGCTCGCTGATCGGCTCGTTCATGGGCGCGGCCTTCATCGCCAGCCTGCCGACAATCCTGAAATTCGGCTTGCCGGCGCTCGGTGTGCCGCTTTCGGGCGCAGCGGCCGAGCACGTCACCTTCATGCTGGTCGGCGCGCTGATCATCATCTTCCTGATCGTCGAGCCGCACGGGCTGGCGCGGCTCTGGCAGATCGGAAAGCAGAAATTGCGGACGTGGCCGTTCCCTTATTGAGGCGTGAGGGACA
The DNA here is from genome assembly GCF_030144325.1 of Bosea vestrisii. Classification (NCBI taxonomy): domain Bacteria; kingdom Pseudomonadati; phylum Pseudomonadota; class Alphaproteobacteria; order Hyphomicrobiales; family Alloboseaceae; genus Allobosea; species Allobosea vestrisii. Next base: position 3,096,959 of record NZ_CP126307.1, read on the forward strand.
GGCCCAAGGACAACGACCCACCGCAGAAATTTCAAGCGGCGGGCATGGCGAAGACGGAACGGCTCGGCCGTAACCGGCAACCACGGAGGAAGTCCATGACGAAGAGCAGCATCATCAGGAGCGTCGCACTTGGCGCGCTCCTCGCCGCCGGCGCCATCGCCGCGCCGGCGAACGCGCAGGACAGTGTCTATTTCGCCAACAACGCCTATCGCACAGGCCCGTTCTCAGGCTCGGGCATCCCGATCGGCGACGGCATGCGCGACTACATCTCGATGATCAACGAGCGCGACGGCGGCGTGAACGGCGTCAAGGTGATCTACGAGGAGTGCGAGACCGGCTACGACACCAAGAAGTCGATCGAGTGCTACGAGCAGGCCAAGTCGAAGAACACCATCGTCTACTCGCCCTGGTCGACCGGCGCGACGCTCGCCGCGATCCCCCGCGCTCATGTCGACAAGATTCCGATCCTGTCGATGGCCTACGGCCTCTCGGCCTCGGCCGACGGCACTAACTTCCCTTGGGTCTTCATCCCGCCCTTCACCTATTGGGACGGCGCGTCCCTGATGGTCAAGCACATGGCGGCCGAACTCGGCGGCATGGACAAACTGAAGGGCAAGAAGCTCGGCCTGATCCATCTCGACGCACCCTTCGGCAAGGAACCGATCCCGGTGCTCGAGAACCTCGCCAAGAAATACGGCTTCGAGGTCAAGCTCTATCCCGTTGCCGCTGCCGACATGCAGAACCAGGGCTCGCTCTGGCTCTCGATCCGCCGCGACCGGCCCGACTATCTCTACAACCAGGGCTGGGGCGCGATGAACCCCACCGCGGTCAAGGAAGCCATCAAGAACAACTTCCCGATCGGCAAGCTGGTCGGCGTCTGGTGGGCGGGCGGCGATGACGATGCGCGCGCCGGCGGACCGGAGGCCAAGGGCTACAAGTCGCTCAACCTGAACGCGGCCGGCCAGAACTTCCCGGCTATCCAGGACATCCTCAAGCATGTCGTGGAGAAGGGTAAGAGCACCACGCCGAAGGAGAAGGTCGGCGAGAACCTCTACAACCGCGGCGTCTACAACTCGATGCTGGTGGTCGAGGCCATCCGCAACGCCCAGAAGCTGACCGGCAAGAAGGTCGTCAACGCCGAGGACATGCGCCGCGGTCTGGAGAGCCTCAACATCACCGAGGCGCGCTTGAAGGAGATCGGCATGGAGGGCTTCGCCACGCCGACCTCGATCTCCTGCACCGACCACTCCGGCCACAGCAAGGCCTATGTCGCCGAATGGGACGGCACCAAGTGGACCAAGCCGGGCGAGTGGCTGGAGCCGCTGAAGGATGAGGTCCGGCCGCTGATCGAGGCCAACGCCAAGGACTATGTCGAGAAGGCCGGCAATTGGCCCAAGCGCACCGAGTCCTGCGAGAAGTCGTCCTGATCTGACCAAGAGCGCGCTTCCTTCTCCCCTCGGGGGACAAGGTGGCAGCGCGAAGCGCTGACGGATGAGGGAAGTCCAGCACTCGCCCTCATCCGTCCTTCCCTCATCCGACCCGGCTATGCCGGGCCACCTTCTCCCCGAGGGGAGAAGGAAGGAGCGCAAGATGTCGACCGCCACTCTTGAGAAGCCCACGGCAGCGGCCGCGACGGACACCATCCTGTCGCTCAACAATATCGAGGTGATCTATGATCACGTCATCCTGGTGCTGAAGGGCGTCTCGCTACAGGTGCCGCGCAAGGGCATCGTCGCGATCCTCGGCGCCAACGGCGCCGGCAAGACCACGACGCTGAAGGCGATCTCCAACCTGCTCAAGGCCGAGCGCGGCGAAGTCACCAAGGGCTCGATCGTCTTCGACGGCGAGCGCGTCGACAAGATGTCCCCGAACGAACTGGTGCGCCGCGGCTGCATCCAGGTGATGGAAGGCCGGCACTGCTTCGGCCATCTCTCGATCGAAGAAAATCTCCTGACCGGCGCCTTCACCCGCCGCGACGGCAACGCCGCAATCAAGCGCGACCTCGAGAAGATCTACGAGCTCTTTCCGCGGCTGAAGCAGCGCCGCAACTCGCAGGCCGGCTACACCTCCGGCGGCGAACAGCAGATGTGCGCTGTCGGCCGCGCCATGATGTCGAAGCCGAAGATGATCCTGCTCGACGAGCCGTCCATGGGGCTGGCTCCGCAAATCGTCGAGGAGATCTTCGAGATCGTCCGCCAGCTCAATGACAAGGAAGACGTCTCCTTCCTCGTCGCCGAGCAGAATACCAATATGGCCCTGCGCTACGCCACCTATGGCTACATCATGGAAACCGGCCGCGTCGTCATGGACGGCGAGGCGAAAATGCTGCGCGAGAACGAGGACGTGAAGGAATTCTATCTCGGCGTCGCCGAGGGCAACAAGAAGTCCTTCCGCGAGGTCAAGAGCTACAAGCGCCGCAAGCGCTGGCTGTCATAGTCCGGCCGGGATCGGCGAGCACGAGCACTGGCATGCTCTACCTCGTCGTCGCCCTCCTCATCCTCGCGCTGATCCTCGGTCCGCAATTCTGGGTCCGCCACGTCATGGACAAGCACGCCGCAGACAGGCCCGATCTGCCCGGTACCGGGGGTGAACTCGCGCGCCATCTGCTTGATCGTTTCGGCCTGGACTCGGTCGCCGTCGAGACCACCGCCGCCGGCGGCGACCATTACGATCCCGATGCACGCACTGTGCGGCTGTCACCAGGGAACCATGACGGCCGCTCGATCACCGCCGTCGCCGTCGCAGCCCATGAGGTCGCCCACGCCGTCCAGCATGCGCAGGGCAGCCGGCTCTTCAGCATCCGCACCGGATTGGCCCGTTTTCTCGGCATGGTCGACAAGGTCGCGATGGTGATCCTGATCACCGCTCCGGTGGTGATGATCCTGACCCGCGTGCCGGCTGTCGGCCTGTTCCAGTTCGGGGCCGCGCTCGCCTTGCTCGGCATCGGCCTCGTCGTCCATCTCGTCACGCTACCGGTCGAGTTCGACGCCAGCTTCGGCAAGGCGCTGCCGATCCTGCAGCACGACAACTATCTGCACCCCGACGACATGCCCGCAGCGCGCGGCGTGCTGCGGGCCGCGGCGATGACCTATGTCGCGGCGTCGCTGATGGGGCTGCTCAATTTCCTGCGCATTCTGCGCCGATAAGTTCGCACCGGGGCACGAGCGATGAACCAGCACTACGACGATCTCGAGACCCGGCCGCCCGAGCAGCGCGAGGCCGACCTCTTCACCAGGTTGCCGGCCGTCCTTACTGCCGCTTTGGCGACACCGGGCTATGCCGCGCATCTGAAGGGCGTCGATCCGGCGGGGATCACCGACCGCGCAGCGCTCGCAAAGCTCCCGGTTTTGCGCAAGGCCGACCTGCCGGCGCTGCACAAGGACAATCCGCCGTTTGGCGGGCTGGTTGGCTCGTCGCTCGGCAGCTTCGGCCGGCTCTTCACCTCGCCCGGCCCGATCTTCGAGCCGGAAGGCACCGGCAGCGATCCCTGGGGCACGGCCCGCGGCCTCTACGCCGCCGGCTTTCGCCGGGGGGACGTCGTGCTCAACACCTTCGGCTATCATCTGACGCCCGGCGGCTTCATCATGGACTCGGCCGCGCGCGCCATCGGTTGCGCCGTCATCCCGGCCGGCCCCGGCAATACCGAGCAGCAGATGGAGGTGATCGGCGCCTACCAGCCGAGCGCCTATACCGGCACGCCGGATTTCCTCAAGCTGCTGATCGAGGCAGCCGACAGCCGCGGTGTCGACACCTCCTGCCTGAAGCGCGCCATCGTCTCGGGCGCCGCCTTCCCGCCCTCGCTGCAAGCCTGGGTGCAGGGGCGCGGCATCGACGCCTACCAGCTCTACGCCACCGCCGATATCGGCCTGATCGCCTATGAGACCAGCGCCCGCGACGGCATGGTCCTGAACGAGAACCTGATCGTCGAGATCGTCCGGCCCGGCACTGGCGATCCCGTCACCGAGGGCGAGGTCGGCGAGATCGTCGTCACCAATCTCGACCCACATCACCCGCAGATCCGCCTCGCCGTCGGTGACCTGACCGCGATCCTGCCTGGCGTCAGTGCCAGCGGCCGCACCAATGCGAGGATCAAAGGCTGGCTCGGCCGCGCCGACCAGACGGCGAAGGTCAAGGGCATGTTCGTGCGGCCCGAGCAGGTCGCCGAGATCGCCCGCCGCCACAGCGAGATCGCCAAATTGCGCCTTGTCATCGGCCGCGCTAACGAGCTCGACACCATGACGCTGAAGGCCGAGATCTATGCCGAGTCGAAAGGCTTCATCGATGCGGTGTCCTCGACCCTGCAGCAGGTGACCAAGCTCAAGGGTGCGGTCGAGGTGCTGCCGCTCGGCGCCCTGCCGAACGACGGCAAGGTCATCGCCGACGAACGGCCGGTGGGGTGAGGAAGGCTCGTCATGCTCGGGCTTGACCCGAGCATCTCGGAAACGTGAGCTTCGTCCTGCCTGAGATTCTCGGGTCTACGCTGCGCTTCGCCCGAGAATGACGGCCTAGTGCCCTACCACGCGATCGGTTTCTCCCCCTTCCCTGCCAGCCAGGCATTCGCCTGGCTGAACGGCTTCGAGCCGAAAAATCCGCGCCGCGCCGAGAGCGGCGAAGGATGGGCACTGGCGATGACCAGATGCTTGCTCTCGTCGATCAGCGCGCGCTTGGCCTGCGCCGATAAGCCCCACAGCATGAACACGACATGCGGCCGCCGCAGCGAGACGGCCGAGAGAATCTCATCCGTCACCGCCCGCCAGCCGAGCTTGAGATGCGAGCCGGCCTGCGTTGCCCCCTCGCGCACCGTCAGTGCCGTGTTCAGCAGCAGCACGCCCTGCTTTGCCCAAAGCGAGAGGTCGCCGCCGATGGGCGCAGCGAGGCGAAGATCCTCGGCCCGCTCCTTGTAGATGTTGACCAGCGAGCGCGGCAGCGGCGGCGGCCCGACATAGGAGAAGGCTAGGCCGTTGGCATGCCCAGGCGTCGGATAAGGGTCTTGCCCGAGGATCACCACTCGCACTTGGTCGAGCGGGGTCAGCGCCAAGGCCGCGAGGAACTGCTCCGGCGCCGGCGCCACGACATGGCCCGCACCTACCTCAGCATCGACGGCCGCGCAGGCGCGTTCCGGCCGTACCGTCCCGGAGGACGGCAAGCTCGCGCCAGGAGGCAGAGGCAAGCGAGGCCAGAAAGGCGCCCAGCGCCGCATGGAAGCCGCTCACTTCAGGATGGCCCGCCCCTCGACCTTGGCCTCGACCGTTCCCAGCCGGCGCACATAGACCATCACCTCGTTCGCCATCAGCTTGCCGTCGGTCAGGCCGATCAGCGTCTTGCCGCGGCCGAGCGCGGTGTAGCCGTCGCCGCCCGTCAGCATGAAGTTGTTGGTCGCGACCGTGTATTTGCCGGCTGGATCGATCTCCTTGCCATCGACTTTCACGGAGGTGACGCGCGAGCCCTGCGGCTGCTTGAGGTCGGCCTCGAAGGTGAGGCCCGACACCACCGGGAAGCGGCCGGAGCCTTGCGGCGCATCGCGCAGGCCGTTCTCGATCGCGTCCTTCACATCCTTGCCGGTGATCTCGACCATCGACGTCGCATTGCCGAACGGCAGTTCGCTCAGAACGTCGCGCCGCGTCAGCTTGTGACCTGCGGCGTACTGCTTGTTGGCGCGGATGCCTCCGGCATTGGTGATGGCGAGCTGCGCGCCAGTCGCCGCCTTGATCGCATCGGCGATCAGGTTGCCGATCGCGGTCTCCTGCGTGCGGATCATGCCGGTGCGGGAATCGAGCGGGGCGCCCAGCGTCGCGATCTCGATATCGAGCTCCTTCGACAGCTCGCTCTCGTAGCCCTTGACGATGGCGGCCACGTCGGGATCGGGCGTTGCCGCGCGGCTGTCGTTGACGCGGAATGTCGGCGTCCACTCGACCTTGCGATTGGCGCCCTCGCCCGTTGCCTTGGCGGCGATGTCGATCGCGGTGACATAATTGCCCTCCTCGTTCGACTCGACCATCACGACCTTGCCGTCATAGGCGATGGCGAGGTCGTGGTCGTGGCCAGTGAGCAGGATGTCGACCACGCGAGAACGCACGATCTCGTAGTCCATCGCTCGGTCGGCATGGACCACGCCGACGAGGATGTCGGCACCTTCCAACTTCAGCTTGCGCGCCTCGCGCCGCAACGCCTCCATGGTCGAGGAGAATTTCAGGTCGCCGGGATTGGAGAGCTGCGGCGTCGGGTCGAAGGTCGTGCCGATCACGCCGACCTTGATGCCGCCGAGCTCGAAGATCTGGGAATCCTTGTGCCCCGGCAGGGCGTTGCCGGCCGCGTCGCGCAGGTTCGCCGCGAAGGTCGGGTAGCTCTGGGCCGCGGTGAGCTTGAGGTAGTTCTCCTTGCCGAAGTCGAATTCGTGATTGCCCGGCACGAAGACGTCGATACCCATCTTGTTCTGCATCGCGACGATGTGGGCGCCCTGGTCGAAGCCCGACATCAGCGAGGGCGAGTAGCAATCGCCGGCATGGCAGAACAGCACCGGCACGCCGCGCGCCCGCTCGGCCTTGGCGATGCCGGAGGCCCGGGCGAAGCCGCCTTTGCCTTTGTCGTCGCTCATTTTGTAGATGTCGTTGACCAGCAGCAGCGTGAAGCTCGCAGCCGGCGTCTGCGCCTTCGCGACCGGCGCGGTGGCGGCAAGGGCTGCGGGAGCGCCGAGGACGCGAAGCGCGTGGCGGCGGGTCATCTTGGTCATCGGCGCGAACCCCTGCGGTTTTGATTTCGACAAAGACTAGCAAGAGCCTAGCCGGCTTGCGAGACCCCTGCTTACGCAGTGTCGCACCCCGCACGGCCTGACTGGACGAAAACCGTAACTCGTCTAAATCACAGCCGAACGAAAGCAGATGTGATGAGCCTCAAGCCCAGTTTGCCGCCCGACCATACAACGATCAAAAGCGGCCGCATCGGCGTGCTGCTGATGAATCTCGGCACGCCCGAGGGCACGAGCTACCGGCCGATGCGGGCCTATCTCAAGGAATTCCTCTCCGACCGCCGCGTGATCGAGGAGCCGCGCTGGAAGTGGTGGCCGATCCTCAACCTGATCATCCTGTCGACGCGGCCGAGCCGGAAAGGCAAGGACTACGCCTCGATCTGGAACAATGAGCGCAACGAAGGCCCGCTCAAGACGATCACGCGTGCGCAGACCGAGAAGCTCGCCGAGCGCCTGAAAGGCGTCGCCGAGGACCGCATCACTATCGACTGGGCGATGCGTTACGGCCTGCCCGATGTGAAGAGCAGGTTGAAGCGCCTGCTCGACCAGGGCTGCGACCGTATCCTGCTGGTACCGCTTTACCCGCAATATGCCGCGCCGACCTCGGCGACAGCCTGCGACCAGGCCTTTCGCGCCCTGATGGAGATGCGTTGGCAGCCCACCGTGCGGGTCGCCCATCCCTACTATGCCGACCCCACCTATATCGACGCGCTCGCCACCTCGGTTCGGGCATCGCTCGGCAAGCTTTCCTTCGAGCCGGAGGTGATCCTCTGCTCGCTGCATGGCATGCCGAAGGAATATCTGCTCAAGGGCGATCCCTATTACTGCCAGTGCGCCGTCACCGCCCGCCTGCTCGGCGAGAAGCTCGGCCTGTCCGACGAGCGCTTCCGCCTGACCTTCCAGTCGCGCTTCGGCCCCGATGAGTGGCTGCAGCCCTATACCGACGAGACCGTCAAGGCGCTGGCGCAAGGCGGCACAAAATCGCTCGCCATCGTCGCGCCCGGCTTCTCCGCCGATTGCCTGGAGACGCTCGAGGAGCTCGACGTCGAGAACCGCGAGATCTTCATGCACAATGGCGGCAAGGACTTTGCCTATCTGCCCTGCCTCAACGATTCCGAGGAGGGCATGCAGGTGATCGAGGCGGTGGTGCGCCGGGAGCTGATGGGCTGGGTGTGAGGTAGCAAGTTACCCCACCACGAACCGCGTCACACCTTCCAGCACCGACTTCGCCTGCAAGATCCGCCGGTGGCCCAGTCCGCTGGTCTCTTGCAGCGTCACGAAGCTTCCCGCCGCCGCCAGCGCCTGCGCATGATGGAAATCGAGCTCGCGATCCTGACGGTCATGGATCACCAGGGTCGGCAGGCTGATCGCCTCCAGTTGCTGGCGCCCCTCGAAAGCCTCGACCGGATTGCCGGCGACGCTATGGATACGCCGCTCCAGTGCCGCCTGGCCGCGGCGGCCGAGCCCGATCGTCGCGCCGAAATTGCGGGTGATGGTCGTGACCGAGGATGGCGCCGCGACCAGCGCGAGCCGGTTCGTCCTGACCCGCGGCTGGCCCGGCACGCTGCGGGCGAGCCCAGCGAGCGCAATCGCCCCGCCGAAGGAGTGGGCGACGATCGCATGCACCGGGGCGAAGACGCGGGCGACGGCAGCGAGCGCAGCGACCCCCAGCGGAATGTTGAGCTCGGCCCCCGTCGAAGCGCCATGCGCCGGCATGTCGTAGGCGACGACGCGGAAGCCTTGGGCCAGCAGCGGCTGGACGAAAGCGCTCATGAAAGCCGCCTCGCTGTTCCAGCCATGGAGCAGAATCACGGTCGGCGCCGGACCGTCGCCATCTTGCAAGCGGGGCTCTGGTTCGAACAGATAGGTGCTGACCGTCCCGCACGGGTAGGATACCGCCTGTTTGATGGCGGGTGCGAGCCGGGAGCGGGCGGCGATGATCGCCTTGCCGGTCCGGGTCTGCGGACCTGGCTGGCGCGGCGGCGTGCAGAAGAGTTTGAAGGCGGCGCGCCCTGCGGTACGTGGGGCGATGAAGCTGCCGATACGGACGAGAGGACGAATGACGCGGAGGGCTGCGCTGGGCATGATCGGAAACCCTGTTCGTTCAGTCTTGAACTATTATGTTCAGCCATGAACAAAATGCAAGAGCCGATTTCCAAAACCGTGGATGAGCCGGAGGGCACCGGCGGATCGCGCCTGCCCTGGGAGCTGCCGCGCTTCAAGAACTGGCTCGCCGTCGCGCGCATGCACCAGCTCTGGAAGAAGGTTTTCTCCGAGGCGCTGGCCCCCTCGGCATCCAGCTCGCCCATTACGATGTGCTCGCCAACGTCTTCCGCACCCCCCGGCCTGACCCAGCAGGCGCTGGCCGAGAAGCTGCTCGTCGGCCGCAGTGCCATGAGCATGCTCCTGCCCGAACTCGAGCGGCGCGGCCTGATCGAGCGTCGCAATGACGACACCGATCGACGCGTGCGCCGGCTTTGGCTGACGCCGGAAGGCGAGACGCTGACTCGCAAGGCACTCGCGATCCACACTGCCAAGATCGAGGCGATGATGGGCGTCCTCAACGATGAGGAATGCAACACCGTCGGCGAGATGATGTGGCGCGTGGTCAAATATCTGGAGCGCTGATGGCGCGAGCCTGCATCAGAGCTTCGCAAACATCGCTATGATGAGCGGCTGCTGCGCCGAAGCTGGAGAAGGGATGAGATGGGCTCGCAAGGTTTGGATATCGCCACGGTCGCCCTGATCATGCTGGTCGCCGCGGTCGTCATCGCGATCGCGCTCGGCGTGCGCACCGTGCCGCAGGGCTACAATTTCACTGTAGAGCGCTTCGGCCGCTATTCGCGCACGCTCGGCGCCGGCCTCGGGCTGATCATCCCGCTCTTTGACCGGATCGGCCATAAGGTGAATGTGATGGAGCAGGTGCTCGACATTCCCAGCCAGGAAGCGATCACCAAGGACAATGCCGGCGTTCGCATCGACGCGGCCGCCTTCTACCAGATCCTCGACGCCGCCAAGGCGCGCTACGAGGTCTCGGCGCTCGATCAGGCGCTGATGGTCCTGACCATGACCAATATTCGCACCGTGGTCGGCTCGATGGATCTCGACCAGCTGCTCTCGCATCGCGACGAGATCAACGAGCGGCTGCTGCGCGTGATGGACGCCGCAGCCTCGCCCTGGGGTGTCAAGGTCACGCGCATCGAGATCCGCGACATCCTGCCGCCGGCCGATATCGTCGGCGCGATGAATCGCCAGATGAAGGCCGAGCGCGAGAAGCGCGCCGCCGTGCTGGAAGCGGACGGTATGCGTCAGGCCGAGATCCTGAAGGCCGAAGGGCTGAAGCAATCGCAGATTCTCGCCGCCGAGGGTCGGCGGGAAGCCGCCTTCCGCGATGCCGAGGCCCGCGAACGCTCGGCTCAGGCCGAAGCGGCGGCGACCGCCATGGTCAGCGAAGCGATCAGCCGCGGCGACATCCAGGCCGCCAACTTCCTGATCGCTGAACGTTACACCGATGCGCTGAAGGCGATGGCGAGCGCCCCCAACAGCAAGGTGGTGATCGTGCCGATCGAGGCTGCGGCACTCGCCGGCACCGTCGGCGGCATCGCCCAGCTCACCAAGGCCGTGTTCGGCGAGGACGCAGTGGCGAATCGCCGGGCCGGCTCCGTTCCCGCGGCCGGCCGCTCCGTGGAGGGCTGACGATGCTCGACTGGTTCGCCTCCCTCGGCGGCTGGGCCTGGGTCGTGCTCGGGCTCGTCCTCATCGGCAGCGAGATGCTGGCGCCGGGCGTCTTCCTGCTCTGGTTCGGCCTCGCCGCGCTGCTGACCGGCATCGTCGTCGGGCTCGCGGGCATCGCCTGGCAGAGCGCATTGCTGGTCTTCGCGGTGCTCGCCGTCGCCAGCGTTCTTGCCGGACGCGCCATCACGCGCCGGCGAGATCAAGAACCCGATGCCGCTTCGGGCCTGAACGATCGCGGCCGTCAGCTGGTCGGCAAGGTCTTCAAGCTGGAGGCGACCATGGCCGGCGGCGAAGGCCGCATCCGCGTCGGCGATTCCTCCTGGCGCGTCACTGGTCCCGAACTGCTCGCCGGTACCGAGATCCGCATCGTGCGGGTCGAAGGGGCGACGCTCGTGGTCGAGAAAGCCTGAGTCCCGCTTCCCGCACAGTTTTCCGCAAACCCGGCACGAGTGCTTAACCGGCCGTTCACGCCGGTCCCTGTCGGCCGTGGACCGTACCGACCGGTTCCGTCATGACGGGGCTGGCGCCGCCGGATGTCGGATCGCGGCGCCGGAGGATTCCGCCATGAGCATCCCGCACGGTCCGATCGACCTGCTCCTCGCCGCCCTGCTATCGCTGCTGCTGGCGACGCTGACCATCGGCGCCGCCATCGCCTGAAGAATCAGCCGGTTAAGCCCGGATTCATGCTGAATCGCGGGTTCACCATGCTGCTGAACCCGCGATTCACCGGCAACCGCCCAAATCCTCCTGAAGCGTAGGGACGCGCAGGGAGAGAACCATGGCGGGCCGGCACGGACCGATCGATCTCATCATCGCGGCAGCGCTCTCGCTGCTGATGCTGCTGGCGGTGCGCCCCGCGCAGGCGCGCGAGGTCGTCGACTTCCCCGATTATCGCTACCAGCCCGGCACCATCCTGATCCGGACGGCCGAGCGGAAGCTCTATTACATCGCCGCGCCGGGCCAGGCCCTGCGCTACACCATCGCCGTCGGCAAGGCCGGCAAGCAGTGGCGCGGCGTCAAATATGTCGAGGAGCTCATGGTCGATCCGGCCTGGAGCCCGCCGGCCGAGGTCAAGCGCGACAATCCGCGGCTGCCCGACGTCATTCCCGGCGGCGCTCCCAACAACCCGATGGGCGCGCGCGTCATCGGCCTCGGCCCCGGTGGCCAATACGCCATTCATGGCACCAACAACCCACGCTCGGTCGGCACCGCCGCCTCCTATGGCTGCTTTCGCATGCACAACAGCGACGTGATCGATCTCTACGCCCGTGTCCGCATGGGCACCCCGGTCGTCGTCGCGCCGTAACGCGGGGAGTGAGCGCAGCCTCCCTCCCCGATCGCCTAGATCGCGACCGGCGACAGGAGCGGCCGGCCCGCGAAAAACGCCTCCAGATTGGCGAGCAGCAGCTCCTGCTGGGCGATCTGCGCCGATTCGGCGTTCGCGGCGATATGCGGCGTCAGCACTGCGTTATCCAGTGCCTTGAGCCGATCCGGAACGACAGGCTCGTGCTCGTAGACATCGAGCGCCGCGCCCGCGATCGTACCGCTCTCCAGCGCCTCGATCAGCGCTGCCTCATCGACCGCAAGGCCACGCGATATGTTGACCAGATGGCCCTGCGGGCCGAGCGCGCGCAGCACTACAGCATCGATTGCGTGCCGCGTCTCGCTGCTCGCACGCACCGAGACCATCAGGATATCGGCCCATTCGGCGAGGCCGAGCAGGCTGTCGTGATACTGATAGGGCAGCTCCGGCCGTGGCGAGCGGTTGTGATAACCGACCGTCATGTCGAAAGCGGTTGCCCGCACCGCGATGCGTTGGCCGATGGCGCCCAGCCCGAAAATGCCGAGCTTGCGCCCGGCCAGGCCCGGGACATGCGCCATCCGCTCGATTGCGTTGCCTTGCCAGCGTCCGGCCCGCAAGAAGCGTTCGGCGGCACCGATCTGGCGGGCGCTCGCCAGCATCAGTCCGACCGCGAATTCGGCGACGCTCGTCGCATTGGCGTCGGCGGCGTTGCTGACCAGGATGCCGCGTGCCTTGGCAGCCGCCCGCTCGACGCCTTCATTGCCCGTACCGTAGCAGGCGATGAGACCGAGACTGGGCAGGGCGTCGATCAGGGCAGCATCGGTTTTCCAGGTGCCGACCGTCAGCAGCACGCGCGCCGCTTCCGCTCCCGCCGGCAGCGCGGCCGGTGCGGAATGACTCATCGGCCCGAGCACCTCGTATCGCTCCTCCAGGCGTGCCACGAGGCGCGCCGGCATGCGCGGCGCCATCAGGATGGTCGGCTTCATGGCTGAAAGGTCCCCGGGCGAATTGCTGCATCGCAGCACTTGCCAACGCCGGCATCAACAACCCTGGGCGCCGGCCTGCCATATGCCAAACGCAACCCGGATTCACTGAACAAACAATGGGATTTTTCGCATCGCCGCCTCTCGCCTGCGACAAAAAAGCCGGATATCGTTTTCGAAGGCGTAACGCTGAGTCCAGCGCGCCTTTCGAACCGATATGTCTTCAGAGGGGTACCCGATGGATCATCTCGCCGACGTCAAGAAGTTCGCCAAGAAGCCTCTTAACGAGGCCGCCTTCGCCGGCATGAGCAAGTCTTATGCGTTGGTCATGAGCAAACCCGATACGCGCTACGTCGCCTGCTCGGACCCCGCAGAACTCGAACGCGTCCGCGAGAACTTCCTGAAGAAGAAGCTTGGCCTGAAAAGCGCCGATCTCGACGCCACGGTCAAAGCCACCTGCGACCACATGAAAGCCGACAAGACCAAGTCGCGCCTGACCTTCTACTATCTGCTGGCCGAACATTACGGCAAGCTCGACGCTTTCGTGAAGAAATAGGCTCCGCCCCCGGGTGCACAGCCTGCATGGCGCCCTCTGGGCGCCATTCGCATTTTTCAGGAGCTGCGGCGAAAACAACGCTGAGCCCTCCAAGATCGAAACACACGATCCGCTTGGGGGTTTCGATGTTCACGCTGTCCCGCTCCGTCCTCTCCAGCCACGCCCAGACGCTCTTCACCGTTGCCGAGGCGGCCTTCGCCTCGACGATCGTCTTCGGTGCGGGCCTCGCCTTCGCCACCACGATCGGTTTCTTTTGAGGCTGCCATGCCGGCCGCGCCTGCGCCCGCAATGGCCACGCCTGCCCGTCCGCATTTCGCGATCGGGCGCGATCGCGAGGGCCACTGGATCGCGGTCGAGACGCATGGTCGCGGCGGCGGCTATTTCCGCAGCCGGGTCGATGCCCTGCACTATGCCCGCGCCGAGGCAGGCGCCGAGGCCGTGACGTTCAGCGCTCGCCCGCTCGCACTGCGCCTGTCCTGACTCTGCTCAGCGATACAGATCCGCCCGCGTCGGCGGCAAGCCCGACGGTCCCTTACGCCGCTTCGACACCAGCGTCTGGTTGATCAGCGCTCCGCCGCGCTCGAAGGCGAGCGAGCAGCCGGCGAGATAGAGCAGCCACATCCGGGTCCGCTCCGGCCCGACTTCCGCTTCCGCCTCAGCCTTGTTCGCGTTCAGCCGCTCGAACCACAGCCGCGTCGTGCGCTGATAGTGCTCGCGCCAGCCCTCGACATCGTGCACTTCGAAGCCATAGCGCTCGAGATTGGCGATCGACATGCCGAGATGGTCGAGCTCGCCGCCCGGGAAGATATAGCGCACCAGAGCGCGATACTCGGCCGGCATCTTGTTGAAGGCCCGCTCGGTCTTCTTGGCACGCCGCGAGATCGAATGATGCAGATAGAGCCCGCGCGGCTTGAGCAGCCGGTTCGCCGCCTGAAAATAGGTCGGATGATTGCGGATGCCGACATGCTCGAACATGCCGATCGAGGAGATCTTGTCGAACTCCCCCTCCATCTGGGTGAAGTCCTTGAGATGGAGCGTGACTTTGTCTTGCAGGCCGAGCGCCTCGACCTTCTCCTGCGCCAGCTTGAGCTGCTCCTCGGCCAGCGTTACGCCATGCGCCTCGACGCCGTAATGCTGCGCGGCGTAGCAGACCAGCGCGCCCCAGCCGCAGCCGATGTCGAGCAGCTTGTCCCCCGGCTTCAGGCGCAGCTTGCGGCAGATCATCTCGAGCTTGTCGGTCTGCGCCCGCTCGAGATCGTCGTGGTCCTCGGTGAAATAGGCGCAGGTGTAGACCATGCGCTCATCGAGGAAGAGCCGGTAGAATGCGTTCGAGACGTCGTAATGGTGGGCGATATTGGCCTTGTTCGTCGCAGGCTTGCCGTCGCGGGCGATCTCGTCGCCTTTGATGTGCTGAACCGCCTGCGGCGCCGTGCCCGGCGCGAAGATGAAGCGACGCACGACGTCAAACACCGCCGCCTTCGAAATGCCGCGCGCCAGTCGGCCGACCTTACCGTCCGGACGCGCCGCCGCGAGATCGAAGATCGAGCCGTTCTCGATCGCGATTCGGTCCGAAACATGCAGATGCAGCAGCGTGTCGAGCTTCGGCTTGCGCAGCAGCGCCGCGACGACGCCAGCATCGCGGATTGCGATCATCAGCCCGTCCGCCGGCCAGTCGGCCGGCACGCACGAGCCATCCCAGAGCGAGAAGCCGAGCTTCAGCCCAAGCTTCCGGTGCGCTTCGGTCAGGAGCCGCCGCAGGGCTTCGAGGCGCTTGTCGTCACTCATGCTGGATCAAAGCCCGTTGCAGTCAGCTCCGTCTTTGGCCGGCTGCGGCCCCCTTGGCAACCGTCAGGTCTGCGCAGCTCAGAAATCGCTGGCGATCCCCTTCACTTCCCAATCGTCATAGCGCACCGGTTCGAGCCCGCCGCGGCCGGCGACCTCCTTCTCGCGACGGAGCCCAGCAGCCTTGGCGTCGATCGCGGCGCGGCGCGCCTCAGCTTCGGCGAGCGCGCGCTGGGCCGCCGGCGACAACTCTTTTGCGGGCTCAATCGCAGCAGCGTCTTCGGTCTTCGTCTGCGAGCTCATGATCGGCCATTCTCTTGCAGGATCGGCATCGTCCCCACCACATAGCGACGAAACGGCACTCCGGCGAGGGTTTCCGCGCTGGAACGACGACGCAAGAAGGGGTTCTCGATGAACTATGCCCGTACCGGCATGCTGATGGCGGCGCTCACCGCGCTGTTCGGCGTGGTCGGCTATCTGCTCGCCGGCACTGGGGGCATGCTGATCGCGCTCGGCATCGCGGTCGCGACCAATCTGTTCAGCTACTGGAATTCCGACCGGCTGGCGCTGTCCGTCTATAATGCCCAAGAGGTCGATGAGCGTAGCGCGCCTGATCTCTACCGGATGGTGCGCGACCTCGCTCAACGCGCCGACATGCCGATGCCGCGTGTCTACCTCATCCAGGAGGACCAGCCGAACGCTTTCGCCACCGGCCGCAATCCGCAGAACGCCGCCGTAGCCGCAACGACCGGCATCATCCGGACGCTGTCCTATGACGAGCTCGCCGGCGTGATGGCGCACGAGCTTGCCCACATCAAGAACCACGACACGCTGACCATGACGGTCACGGCGACCATGGCCGGTGCGATCTCGACCCTCGCCTCCTTCGGCATGTTCTTCGGCTCGCGCGACAATCGTCCCAACGCCATCGTCCAGATCGCCCTGATGATCCTCGCCCCGTTGGCCGCGACCATCATCCAGATGGCGGTTTCGCGCTCGCGCGAATACGAGGCGGACCGCATCGGCGGCGAGATCAGCGGTAACCCCGTGGCGCTCGCCGACGCCCTCGCCAAGATCGCCGGCGGCGTTTCCCATATCCCGAACGAGACGGCGGAAGCGAAGCCTGCTACGGCGCACATGTTCATCATCAACCCACTCTCCGGCCGCGGCATGGATTCATTGTTCTCGACACATCCCGACACCGGCAACCGCATCGCCGCTCTGATGGAGCAGGCGCGGGCCATGGGCGCAGCCTCAAATCGCGGCGGCTTCCTCGGCGGCGCGAGCCAAAACCCTCTCGCCGGCGGGCGCGAACCCGGGCCCTGGGGCTGACATGGCAGCCTCCCACGAAAACCGCGCGCCGGCTGACGATGTACCTGGTCTCGGCGCGCGCCGTCTGGCGGCTACGCTGATCGACGAGGTGCTGCGCGCCGGTACCGCTCTCGACGAGACCTTTGAGCGCATGGCGCTGGCGGCTAAGCTTGAGCCGGCCGATGCCGGGCTGGCACGTGCGATCGCAACCGTCGCCTTCCGCCGCCTCGGCACGATCCGCCAGGTGGTCGGCGCCAGGCTCGAACGCGGCAGCCCGCGCAAATCCGGCCCCTTCGAGCCGATTATGGTCGCCGCCGCCGCCCAGCTGCTCTTTCTCGACGTGCCCGATCACGCCGCGGTCGACCTCGCCATCCGCCAATTGCACGAGGACGCCCGTTCCTCGCGCTACGCCTCGCTCGGCAATGCCGTGCTGCGGCGACTGGCGCGCGAGCGCGAGGCGATCCTCGCCGATCTCGATCCGCTCGCCGACACGCCAGATTGGCTGCGCGAGAGTTGGACGAAGACCTACGGCGCCGATGTCGTCACGGCGATCGCGGCCGCCCATGCGCAGGAGCCGCCGCTCGATCTGACCGTGAAATCCGACGCGGCCGATTGGGCCGGCAAGCTCGACGGTATCGTCCTGCCGACCGGCTCGGTGCGCCTGCGCGGGCGTGAGGCGGTCACCGGATTGCCGGGCTTCACTGAGGGAGAGTGGTGGGTGCAGGACGCGGCAGCCGCCTTGCCAGCCCAATTGCTCGGCATCGGGCCGGGCGATCGCGTCGCCGATCTCTGCGCCGCGCCCGGCGGCAAGACCGTGCAGCTCGCGCAATTGGGCGCGCAGGTCACTGCGGTCGACCGTTCCGGCCCGCGCCTGCGCCGGCTCCGGGCCAATCTCGAGCGACTCGGACTGGAAGCCGAGATTGTCGTCGCCGATGCCACTGCCTTTGAGGCGGAGCCGTTCGACGCTGTCCTGCTCGACGCGCCGTGCAGCGCCACCGGCACGATCCGGCGCCACCCCGACGTCGCCTGGACCAAGCGACCCGAGGATATCGCCAAGCTCACCGCCCTGCAGGCCCGCCTGCTCGAGCAGGCGGGGCGGCTGACTCGGCCGGGCGGACGCTTGGTCTATTGCACCTGCTCGCTGGAGCCGGAGGAGGGCGAGGGGCAGATCGAGGCCTTCCTGGCGCGTACGCCCGGCTTCGTGCGCGCTCCGATCGAACCTGTGGAGATCGGCGGACAGGCCGAAGCGCTGACAGCGCTGGGCGAATTGCGCACGCTGCCGCACCAGCTCGCCGGAGAGACGCCGCGTCTCTCGGGATGGGCGGGATTTTACGCATGTCGCCTGAACAGGGTATGAGTTGATCGGGATTCGCCTCACCGAGGCGGTAGCGGGACGGCGAGGCGGCAGAATTCATTGAGCGGCTGGTCCGAGCGCGGAGGCCTGGCACGAGCAGCCATCGGCAGGGCGGCGCGGCGGACGCGCGGCCAGATTGCCGGGGCGAAACGTGCGCTCTGGCCGTTCGGACGGCTTCGCTCCAGCCGCCTGCTCTTCGCCCCGCACGACCTGCGCACCGCCGATCCGACCACGGCGAGCGACATCTATGCCGGCTACTTCGCCCTCGCCGGCCGCACCGTGAACTGCCATGGCGAATCGCCCTTCCTCGTCACGCCACCGAGCGAGGCCTGGGCCGAGGCGCTGCATAGCTTCGTCTGGCTGCGCCATTTGCGCGCCGCCGATACGGCCATCGCGCGCGCCAATGCCCGCGCCCTCGTCGATGAATTCATCGCCCGCCAGCACGACCGCGATGAGATCGCACGGCGCCCGGCGGTGATCGCCCGGCGGCTGATGTCGTTCCTGTCGCATTCGCCGCTGCTGCTCGAAGGCGCCGACCATGCCTTCTACGAGCGCTTCATTCGCCATGTCGCGCAGACGGCGGAGCGGCTCCAGCTCGCGCTCGCCGGTGCTGTCGAGGGAGCGGCACGCCTGCAATGCCTGATCGCGATCTGCTTTGCCGCCATCTGCCTCGACGGTCAGGAGCGGCGATTGCGCCGCTACGAGATCGCGCTCTCCGACGAATTGGAGCAGCAGATCCTGCCGGATGGCGGTCATCTCAGCCGCAATCCCCGCCTCATCATCGACTTGCTGCTTGATCTCCTGCCCTTGCGCGAGACCTTTACCGCGCGCGGGCTCGAGGCGCCGCGCGCCATCATCATGGCAATCGACCGGATGATGCCGCATCTCAAGCTCTTCCGGCATGGCGACGGCGCGCTCGCTCTGTTCAACGGCATGGGCGCGACGCCCCCGACCTGATGGCGACGCTGGCGGCCTATGACGATGTCCGCGCCAGGCCGATCGAGCATGCCGCCTATTCCGGTTATGATCGGCTGAGCGCCGGAACCAGCATCGTCGTCGTCGAGGCGGGGCCGCCGCCACGCGGGGCGAACTCGGTCGAGGCAAATGCCGGTTGCCTCAGCTTCGAACTCTCGACCGGCTCGCAGCGCATCGTGGTGAACTGCGGCGCCAGCCGCTTCGGCACGCCGGAGCTCAGGCTCGCGGCCCGCGCCACCGCCGCCCATTCGACCGTGACGCTGGACGACCGCTCCAGTGCCATCTTCGGGCTGGTTCTCGGCGAAAGGCGGATCACCGCCGGCCCGGTCGATGTCCGCGTCGCACGCCAGGACAACGAAGACGGGCACGAATGGGTGGCAAGCCATGACGGCTATCGGCACGCCTTTGGCACCATCCATACCCGCCGCCTGTTGCTCGCTCGTAATGGCAGCCAGCTTGCCGGCGAAGATTCGTTCAGCCTGCCGGCAGCGCTGGCGAGCCTCCCGGCGATCGCGCGCTTCCATTTGCACCCGAACGTCAAACCGAGCCTGATCCGCGATGGCGAGGGAGCGTTACTGGCGCTGCCATCGGGCGAGATCTGGGCTTTCGAGGCGTCGGGCCTGCGGGTCGGGCTCGAGGAAAGCATCTTCTTCGCCGCCGCCGACGGCCGTCACAAGACCGTGCAGCTCGTCATCGAGTTCGACGCCGTAGCGACACCGCAGATCATCTGGCGTTTCGCCCGCCTCGGTACACCTGCGCAGCGCTCGTCCCGGGGAGAAACAGCGCAGCAAGAACGGGCTGAAGCGGAGCCCGATCTGCCGCTCTGACCTCCCCGCAGGGCAAGGCTGCAGCGCCTTGTGCTTTGCAGCAAAGCCTTGGCGTGATAGGGCGCGCGAGCATTTTCGCGCCTCGCGCCATCAACCCCGGATCCATCGCTCCCATGCCGAACGAACTCCGCCGCGTCGAACGCGCGCTGCTTTCCGTTTCTGACAAGACCGGGCTGATCGACTTCGCCCGCGCCCTCGCCCGCCTGGGCATCGCCCTGGTCTCGACCGGCGGCACCGCCAAGGCGATCGCCGAGGCCGGCCTTGCCGTCACCGACGTCTCGGACCTGACCGGCTTCCCCGAGATGATGGATGGCCGCGTCAAGACACTGCATCCCAAGGTGCATGGCGGCCTGCTCGCCATCCGCTCGCATCCGGAGCACCAGGCCTCGATGCTCGGTCACGGCATCGCGCCGATCGACCTGCTCGTCGTCAACCTCTACCCGTTCGAGGCGACGGTCGCCGCCGGCAAGCCCTATGACGACTGCATCGAGAACATCGATATCGGCGGTCCCGCGATGATCCGCGCCGCCGCCAAGAACCATAACGACGTCGCCGTCGTGGTTGAGCCGTCGGACTATGCTGCCGTGCTGGCCGATCTCGAGGCGCACAAGAGTGCGACCACGCTGACGCTGCGCCGCAAGCTCGCCCAGAAGGCCTATTCGCGCACCGCCGCTTATGACGCCGCGATCTCGAACTGGTTCGCGGGCGAGCTCGGCGACACCTCGCCGGCCTTCCGCGCGCTCGGCGGCAGCCTCGCAGAGACGATGCGCTACGGCGAGAACCCGCATCAATGGGCCGCTTTCTACCGGACGCCGGAGCAACGCCCGGGCGTCGCCACCGCCCGCCAGGTCCAGGGCAAGCAGCTCTCCTACAACAACATCAACGACACCGACGCCGCCTTCGAATGCGTCGCCGAATTCGATCCAGCCCGCACCGCTGCCTGCGTCATCGTCAAGCACGCCAATCCCTGCGGCGTCGCCGAGGGCGGCTCGCTGCTCGAAGCCTATGAGCGAGCGCTCGCCTGCGACCCCGTTTCGGCCTTCGGCGGCATCGTCGCGCTCAACCGCAAGCTCGATGCGCAGGCGGCGAAGAAGATCGTCGAGATCTTCACCGAGGTGATCATCGCCCCCGACGCCGACGAGGAGGCGATCGCGCTCGTCGCCGCCAAGAAGAACCTGCGCCTGCTGCTGACCGGCGGCCTGCCGGATGTGCGCAAAGCGGGCCTTTCCCTGCGCACCGTCTCCGGCGGTTTTCTCGCCCAAGCACGAGACAACGCCGTGGTCGACGACATGGAGCTCAAGGTCGTCACCAAGCGGCAGCCGAGCGAGGCCGAGCTCGCCGATCTGCGCTTCGCCTTCCGTGTCGCCAAGCACGTCAAGTCGAACGCCATCGTCTATGCCAAGGGCCTCGCCACCGTCGGCGTCGGCGCCGGCCAGATGAGCCGCGTTGATTCCTCGCGTATCGCCGCCTGGAAGGCGGGCGAAGCGGCCAAGGCGGCCGGCGTGCCTGAAAGTCTGGCCAAGGGCGCGGTCGTCGCCTCCGACGCCTTCTTCCCCTTCGCCGACGGCCTGCTCGCCGCGGCCGAAGCCGGTGCCACCGCGGTGATCCAGCCCGGCGGCTCGATGCGTGACGACGAGGTGATCAAGGCGGCCGACGAGGCCGGCCTCGCCATGGTCTTCACCGGCCATCGCCACTTCCGGCACTGAGACGAAGGAGAAGCCGGCATGCACACCGTCAAGGTCATCGCCGCCGGCTTCGCCCTGCTCGGCGTGCTGCTCCTGATCGCACCGCGGCTGAACACGGGCGGGCGTCACCCCATCGTCTTCGCGATGAAGCTGTTCATCCCGCTTTGGTTCGTCGCCTCGGTGATCAACCTGATCATCGGCATCAACCGCGCCGGCTATAGCTTCCTGCAGGAGGCCCCGATCCTGCTCGTCGTCTTCGGCGTGCCAGCACTGGTGGCAGCTCTTGTCTGGTGGCGTTTCGGCAGGAGTGTTTCGTGAGCCTTGAATCCGTCCGCGCCTTCTTCGCCGAAAACGCGCCCGATATCGCCATCCTCGAAACCGATGGCAGCAGCGCCACGGTGACGCTGGCGGCGGAGGCCTTTGGGGTCGAGCCCGCCCGCATCGCCAAGACCCTGTCCTTCCGCCTCGGCGATCGTGTCGTGCTGCTGGTGACACGCGGCGATGCCCGCCTCGACAACAAGAAGACCAAGGCCGCCTTCGGCGCCAAGCCGCGCATGCTCGACCTCGACGAGGTCGTCGCCATCACCGGCCACCCGGTCGGCGGCGTCTGCCCGTTCGGACTGTCGAGCCCGCTGCCGGTCTATTGCGACGTCTCGCTGAAGGTGTTCGACGAGGTCGTACCGGCCGCCGGCTCGACACAGACGGCCGTGCGCATCAGCCCCGAGCGGATGGCGGCGCTGACCGGTGCGCAATGGGTCGATGTCTGCCAGGAGCCGGCGGCCCAGGCCGCTGAATAGGGCTCAGCCTCCGACCCGCTCGATCAGCGCCATCGCGGCGGCGGGATTGCGAACCTTGTCGCCGCTGATGACATAGAGAAAGACATCGCGCGGCATCTTGCTCGCGGCGGGTGCGACCAGCTCCAGATCCTCGGGCGCGCCGCCCTTGGCCCAGGCCTGGGCGCGACCGGTCCAGGTATCGAGCTGCTTGGCGGGATAACCGTTGGGCTCGGCCTCCTTCGTGCCCATGATCCGGGCATAGACGAAGGGCGCCGTCACATCGGCGATCTCAGGAAAATCGGAATCGCCCGAGGTGATCGCCGCGACGCCGTACTCGCGCAGCAGTCCGACGAAATCGGGCGAGCGGAAGCTCGGATGACGCACTTCCACGGCATGACGCAGCGTGACGCCGTCGACGTCCTTCGGCAGCAGTTTCAGGAACGCCTCGAAATCGGCTGGGTCGAAAGCCTTGGTCGCCATGAACTGCCAGTTGATCGGGCCGAGCTTCTCCTTGAGCTCACTGAGGCCGGAGGTCACGAACTTCTCGACCGAAGGTCCGGCCTCGGCCAGAATCCGGCGGTTGGTGCAGAAGCGCGAGCCCTTCAGCGCGAAGACGAAGTCATCGGGTGTCTCGGCCCGCCATCTGGCGAAGCTCTCCGGCTTCTGCGAGCCGTAGTAGGTGCCGTTGATCTCGATCGAGGTCAGCTTGCTCGCGGCATATTCGAGCTCGCGTTTTTGCGAGAGCTTGTCCGGATAGAACACGCCGCGCCAAGGCTCGAACACCCAGCCGCCAATGCCGATATGGATCTTCCCGGCTGCGTTGGTGGCCATGGTGAACTCCTGACGATGCCGACGTGCTGGGGAGATATAGAGCCGAAAGGCTGTCGAGCCATGACAGGATAAACCAAGGCGTCGCCGACTCAACTCAACCCTTGACTGAATACATCGCAAGAATGCACGCTATGGAGGCTAGCGCGAGGAAATGCCGATGGAGCGCGATGGGAAGGGTTTTTTCGATCGCGTGATCGGCCATCACCTTAGGCATCGGCGAATTGAGCTGGGACTGAGCCAACGCGAGGTCGCCGAGGCGATCGGGGTCAGTCGCCAGCTTTATGCTCGCTATGAGCGCGGGTTGAGCCGGATCGGTCAGGGAACGCTAAACAAACTGTCGAAGTTCCTGCGCGTAACCTTGGAGAGACTTTACGCGGGCATCACTTCAGCAATTGCGGCAGCCGGTTTCGCCGATGGCGAGCAAGCGAGATACGCATCAAAGCCACTTGCAGCTCAATCTAAAGAACTTGATTTGGCCTTTCGGCGAATAAGGGATCCGAGAATTCGCGAGCACGCGATCGAAATGGTGGGATGGTTGGCCGACCACGACGAAGCAAGCCGCGATCGGGGTAAGGGCTGAAAGTTGAGTAAACCGGAAGCGGGTCCGCCGCGGTATTTAACGATGCCGGTCACGAACTGCGCGAGGTGAGGTAGGCGTCGATGCTCAAGCGCGTTCCGGACTGCCAGATTCTCTGCAAGGCCAGGCTGAACGCCTCCCGGAAGCGCCGGTCCTCCCCCAGATCGCCATAGACATCCTGCATGGCGAGCCAGGCCTCCGGCGCGTGCCTGGCCTGCCGCGCCTGCGTCGTCAGCCGCGGCCAGCTCGGATCGTTCGGCGCTATCGGCTGCCCGCTTTCGGTCTCGCCATAACAGTAGCGGCACCATAGGGCGCCGACGAGCGCGAGGCCGTCGATCGGCCCGTCGGCCCGCAACGCATCGCGCAGTGTCGGCAGGATGAATTTCGGCTGGCGGTTCGAGCCGTCCAGGCACAACCGGCGGATCGTGTCGCCGATCTTGGGATTGGCGAAGCGCCGCTCGATCGTGCGCTTGTAGGCGGCCAGATCGGTGCCTGGAACCGGCGGAACCCTGGGAATGACCTCCTCATCGAGCAGAACCGACAGGAAGCTTGCGATCTGCGCATCCTCCATCGCCTCATGGACGAAGTGAATGTCGAGCAGGCCGGCGGGATAGGCCATCGCCGCGTGACCGCCATTGAGGATGCGGATCTTCATCAGCTCGAAGGGCGCGACATCGGCGACGAACTGGACGCCGACCTGTTCCAGCCGAGGGCGCCCGGCTGGAAAGCGGTCCTCCAGCACCCATTGCCGGAAATCCTCGCAAAAGACCGGCCGCCTGTCCTCGATGCCGAAATCATCGCGCAAGGCCCGGCTTTGCTGCTCCGATGTCGCCGGCGTGATGCGGTCGACCATGCCGTTCGGAAAGGCGACATTCTCGCGAATCCAGTCCGCCTCCGAGCGATCGATCAGATCGACGAGGCCGGTGACGGCGTCTGCCGTGACATGGCCGTTGCCCGGCAGGTTGTCGCAGGACATCACCGTGAAGGGCGGCAGGCCGGCCGCGCGCCGTTTCAGTAGCCCGGCGGCGATCAGGCCGAAGGCGGTCTTCGGGCGAGCCAGACGATCTTCGGCATCGGCGAGGATGTCGGGGTGGCTCGCATCGAAAGTCTGTGTCGCCGGATCGACATAGTAGCCGCCCTCGGTGACGGTCAGCGAAACGATCCGCGTCTGGGGATCGACCAGGCGCTGCAGGATCGCCTCGCCGTCGCCCGGCGGAATGAAATCGATCATCGCGCCGGTCACCCGCGCCTGCGTGCAGTCGGCCTCCTGCGTCACCACGGTGGTCAGGAAATCCTGCGCGGCGAGAGCGCGCTCCATCTCGGCATCGCTTTCCCGCACGCCGGTGCCGATGATCGCCCAGTCATGGTCGAGCCCGCGCTCGAACAATTCATCGAGATAGGCCGCCTGATGGGCGCGATGGAAATTGCCGACCCCGATATGGACGATGCCCGGGCTCAATTGCTCCGAACGGTAGCTCGGCGTCGCAACCGCTCCTCCGATCTCGGCAAGTGCCGCACGTGACAGAACCACGGCCATCCCCGTCACTTCGCCCTTGCCGCCAGAAGCTGCAGCGCGAGGTCAGGGCGGTCGCTGGTGATCTGCGACACCGGCTGGCCGAGCCAGTAGTCGAGATCACCAACCGTATTGGGCACCCAGACGCCGAGCTTGTCGCGCCCGACGATCGCGACGGCGCGATCGAGAGCGAGCCGCAGCAGCGACTGCTCGACGGCGATGATGCAGCCGAGATCGACGAAGCGCTTCAAGGTCCGGTCGACGCCGCCGAAAGCCTCGCAGGAGCGGCGGTCGACCGAGGCGAGCCGGCGCATATCGGGCGCCTTGGCCCTGATCTCCTCGATGACCTCCGGGACGAAGCAGGTCAGCACGACGCGCGCGGCGAGCCCGCGCTCCCTGACCAGCGCGATCACCTTGTCGAGCAGGCCGGGATAGGGATTGCCGAAGGCATCCATCTTCATCTCGATCTCGAGCTCGATTGTCGTCGGCGCGAAGACGTCGAGGACGGCAGGCAGCGTCGGGATCGTCTCGCTGAGCGTATCGCGGAGCTTGACCTTGCGCAGGGCCTCGCGGCTCAAGGCCCCGACCGGCCCCTTATGGTCCGTCGTGCGCTCGAGCAGCGGGTCATGGATCACCATGATCTCGTTGTCGCTCGAGAGATGCACGTCGAGCTCGACGGCGTCGACGCCGAGACCGCAGACGTTGCGGAAGCCGCTGAGACTGTTCTCCGCCCAGATATTGCGCGCGCCGCGATGGCCGATGATCCGCATGATGAATTCCGTTGTCCGGGTTGACTGCTACTTGCCGCTGTCGACCAGCCCCTTCACGAACCAGCGCTGGAGGATGAGGATGACGAGGGTCGGCGGCAGCATCGTCAGGAAGGCCGCGTTCATCAGCAAATGCCAGGTCGGCAACGAGTCGCCTCGCGGCATCAGCTTCTTCAGGCCGATCACCGCATTGGCCATCGCCGGGTCGGTCGTCAGCAGCAGCGGCCAAAGATACTGGTTCCAGCCCATCAGGAAGAGGATGATCGCCAGCGCCACGATGTTCGAGCGTGACAGCGGCAGCAGGATCAGCCGGAAGAACTGCCACGGGCTGGCGCCATCGATGCGCGCCGCCTCGCAAAGCTCGTCTGGGACAGTCAGGAAGAACTGGCGGAAGAGGAAGGTCGCCGTGGCGGAGGCGATCAGCGGCAGGATCAGGCCCGAATAGGTGTTGACCAGATTCCAGTCGAGATCGACCAGTGCCTGGACGCCAAGCCAGGAGCCCAGAATGTTGAGCGGCAGTGCCACATTCGCCGCCGACTCGTAGGTCGGCACGATGCGGACCTCGATCGGCAGCATCAGCGACATGAAGATCAGCCAGAAGGCCGTCATCCGGAAGGGAAAGCGGAAATAGGTGACGGCGAAGGCTGCAATCACCGAGATCGACAGCTTTCCGATGGTGATACCGGCGGCGATAATGAAGGAGTTGAGCAGCAGCCGGCCGAAATTCGCTGTGCTCAGGACGGTCTGCATGTTCGCGAAGAACTCGGTGCCCGGCAGCCAGGACATCGGCACCCGCATGATCTCCTGCTGCGAGAGCGAGCCGGTGACGAGGACGAAGTAGATCGGCAGGCAGACGAGCGCGGCACCCACCAGCAGGATGAGATGGCAGACGGCGTCGATGATCGGCGTGCGTTCGTTCATCGCGATCCTAGACGCTGTAGTTCACGCGGCGCTCGACGAAGCGGAACTGCGCGAAGGTCAGGAACAGGGCGAGCGCCATCAGCACGACGGATTGCGCGGCGGAGGAACCGAGATCGAGCGTGACGAAGCCGTCCTGGTAGACCTTGTAGACGAGGATTGAGGTCGCGCCGGCCGGGCCGCCCAGGGTCGTGGCGTCGACGATGGCAAATGTCTCGAACAGCCCGTAGACGAAGTTGATCACGATCAGGAAGAACAGCGTCGGCGTGATCATCGGCAGCGAGATGCGCAGGAAGCGCTGGATCGGTCCCGCGCCATCGAGATAGGCGGACTCAAGGATCGACTGAGGCACCGAAAGCAGCGCCGCGACGAGGAAGATGTAGTTGTAGCAGATGTGCTTCCACGAGGAGGCCATGACGATCAGGCTTAGCGCGTGCCAGGAATTTCGGTTCGGATCCCAGTCGAGGCCGAGCTCCTGCAGCATGTGCGCGACGGGGCCGACCCGGGGATTGAACAGGAAGGCGAGCATGATGCCGGCGATCGCCGGGGCGATGGCGTAGGGCAGCAGCAGCACGGTGCGGTAGACGCCGCGTCCGCGCAGGATGTGGTTCGAGGCGAAGGCGAGCAGCAGCGCGAGCGACAGCGTCAGCACGTTCTGCGCGATGGTGAAGATCAGCGTCACCTGCGCCGATGACCAGTAGACGCTGCTCCGGAACAGCCGCTCGAAATTCTGGAAGCCGACCCACTGGGTCGTGGCGCCGAACGGATCGGTCAGCTGGAAGGCCTGGATCAGCGCCCTGATCGAGGGAATGAAGAAGAACAGCAACAGGATGAAGAGCTGCGGCGCGAGCAGCCAGAACGGCAGGCGCCAGTCCCGGAAATGCGCGCGCTTCAGCCCGCTTTCCGCCTGGCCGTCGCCGCCGCCCTTGAGGAGCAGGCGCCGGAACGGCCAGCGGAGGCGCAAAACGCCACCGCCAGCCGCGACGGGAAGAGCCGCCGTACTATTTCTTGCCGGCATTGAGCTGCTCGTAGCGGCGCAGCACCTCGTTGCCGCGGCCTACTGCGTCGTCGAGCGCCTGCTGCACCGGCTTCTTGCCGAGGAAGGCGGCCGAAACCTCCTCCATGATCGCGACGTTGATCTGGTTGCTGTTGCCGATGCGGAAGCCGAGCGAGTTGTCGCTGGGCGTGCCGCGCATCAGCTGCACCACGGCGATCTCGCGCGTCGGGTTCTTCTGATAGTAGCCCTCCGCCTTGGCCGCATCATAGGCGGCGGTCGTGACCGGGACGTAGCCCGTCGCCTGATGCCACCAGACCTGTGTGTCTGTCTTCGCGAGGAAGTCGTAGAAGGCGGCGATCGCCTTGTATTTCTCGGGCGTATGCCCCTTCAGGGTCCAGAGCGCGGCGCCGCCGATGACGCTGTTCTTCGGGGTCACGCCCTGCTCGTAGGGAAGCTCGGCAGCGCTCCAGTCGAACTTCGCGGCGGCGACGACCGCGGCATGCGACGCGGTGGAGGCGATGATGGTCGAGCACTCGCCCGAGGTGAAGAGCTGGATCGGGATGATGCCCTGGCCGGCGAGCTGCATAACGCCGGATGTAACCAGCCGCTTCATGCGCTCGACCTGGCCGACGAGCTTGCCCTTGTTGAAGACGAAGCTGGTGTCGAGGCCGTCCATGCCGTTGCGCTTCGTCGCATACGGGATGTCGTTCACCGCGCTGTAGTTCTCGAGGAAGCTCCACTCATAGTCGCCGGGCAGCACCATCGCGCATTTCGACACGCCTTTGGCCTTGATCGCGTCGAGCTGCGGTTCGAGCTCCTGCCAGGTCGCGCCCGGCTTGTCGAAGCCGGCGGCTTTGAAGTGGTCGCGGTTGTAAAACAGGATCGGCGTCGAGGAATTGAACGGCATCGCCTGAAGCTTGCCGTCGATCGCGTAGTAGCTGACCACCGGTGCAATGAATTTCGAGACGTCGACCGGGCGGCCCTGCTGCGCCATCAGCTCGGTCGTCGAGACGATGGCGCCGGAATTGACCATGGTGAGGAAGGAGCGCTCGTTCGACTGCACGATCTCGGGCTGGCGCTTGGCGCGGTACGCCGCGATCGTGCCGTTCAGCACCTCGTCGTAGTTGCCCTTGGCGATCGCCTTGACGACGTAGTCCTTCTGGGAATCGTTGAACTTCTTGACCAGTTCGTCGACACGCTCGCCGAGCGTGCCGCTCATCGCGTGCCAGAATTCGATTTCCGTCGCTGCCTGGACGGAAGACAATCCCGCGAGCAGCAGAGCGCCCGCACCAGCAAACGCACCATAGAAAGGTCGCATGTAAAGCCTCCCTCACGAGCTTATATGAGCATATGCTCTTGGTTTAAGCATATGCTCGCACACTGGCTCTCTATGTCAACCATTGGTGACGGGCATGTGACAGCCGGCCGCCATTGCAGCTTGCAGTTCGGGGGAAAGACGAGGGAGATGATGGACGCGATCAGTCCGCGAGGAGCGCGCGCGCGGTGTCCTCGTCGGTGACGAGGCCGTTCACGATCTTGCCGGCCAGCGCGGCACGCAGCGGCGCGACCTTGGCCGGGCCCTGGCCGATGCAGATGCGCAGCCGGGCACTGCCGGGCTCTGGCGGCACGCTGGTCACGCGCAGATTGGTGCCGCGGTCGAGAAGGCGGCCTTCCGCGTCGAAGACCCAGCCGGTCACTTCGCCGACGGCGCCGTGGCGCACCATCTCGAGCAGCTCGCTGCGCGTCATGAAGCCGTCGCGGTACAGCACGGCGTCGTCGCCGATCTGGCTGATGCCCATCACCCAGAGATCGGCCTCGCCGGCGATGGCGCGGATTCGCCTGACCGATTCGATTTCTATGAGCTGGGCGCGTTCCTCGGGGCTCGACACGTAAAGCGGCAGCGGCATCGGGAAATGCTGTGCCTTGGTGATCTCGGCGAGCTTGACCAGCGTGTCGAAGGGGCTGGCCGAACCATCGGGGGAGATGGTCCCGACCAGTGAAACGAGCCGGTGTAACGGGCAGGACATCGCCGGAACGCGCTCGATGCTGGCCCGCATTGAGCGGCCGGTGCCGAGCGCCATGACCAGCGATTTGCGCGAGCGCAGCCAGCGCTCGATCAGCACGCCGCCGAGTGCCGCGACGCCGGCGGCCCCTGTCTCCGCCGAGCCATCGGACGGGGCGACGTCGCAATGCAACAGCTCGAACCGATCGCGCAGCCGTGCGGCGAGGTCCATGCAGGTGCTGATCGGGTGGTTCATGCGGAAGCTGATCAGCCCCTCGCTGCGGCAGAGCGAGACGAGGCGCTGCGCAGCCGGGCGCGAGATGTTCAGGATCTGTGCGATGTCGTCCTGCGTACGGCCGGCGATGTAGTAGAGCCAGCCGGCGCGGGCCGCATCGTCGAGGCGGGCGCTGTCATTATCGGCCATTGAAGCCTCAGCCGGCGACCGGCGCGAGCGCCAGCTCTCGCCAGGATTCGAAGAGGCGGTCGGCTCCGGCCGCCAGAAGCGCCTGGCGCTGGTCAAGAACGGCGAAATGGCTGCCGGCAGCCAGGCCGTAGGCCGTCATTCCCGCCGCCTTTGCTGCGGTGACCCCGCTGACGCTGTCCTCGATCACCAGGCAGCGCTCAGGCGCCACGCCGCGCTCATTGGCCGCCAGCAGGAACAGGTCCGGCGCAGGCTTGCCGCGCTTCACACGCGTCGTGCTGAAGATTCGCCCGGCGAAGAGATCCCAGAGATCCACCTTTCGCAAGCAGAGCTCGATGCGTTCTTCATCGCTGGACGAGGCGACGCAGTAGTCGCTTCCGAAGGCCTCGACGGCACTGCGGACGCCTGCGACCGGCTGGAGCTCGCTGTCGAACGCGGCGAAGAGCTGTGCCCGCCAGTCCGCAGTGAAGTCGGCCGAGGCCGGGCCGCCGGTCATTCGCTCGTAATCCTCAATGATAGCGCTGGACGGCCGCCCGAGATAGCGGCGCATGACCATCTCCAGATCATAGCTGGGATCGAAGGGCGAGAGAATATCGACAAGTGTGCGACAGCTGATGACCTCGCTGTCGACGAGCACGCCGTCGCAGTCGAGGATGACGAGGTCGAAAGGCGAGTGCGGAGAGGGCATCGGGCAACAACAGGTTTGAACGGATGCTCACATGAAGAGCATCTGCCCGATTTCCTGTCAAATTCGCTTCCGGTCAGCAGAGGCTGCGGCTGACCTCCGTTGCGCGTCGCCAGATCTCGTAGCGTTCCGAATATGCCGCAGCCCTCGCGGCGCGCGGGGCGAAGATGTCGACATCGCCGGATGGTGGCGTGCAGACTGCCTCCGGATCTTCGCCGGAGCAGGCCAGGCGGGCGAGGCGCGCGGCCCCGAATGCGGCGCCGGTCTCAGCCTGGCGATAGCGCGACAATGGCATATCCAGCACATCAGCGAGGATGGACAGCCACAGATCCGAACGCGAGCCGCCGCCGATGACCATGGCTTCCGCGATCGGCAGAGCATCGGCCTCCAGCGCGTTCTTGCCCTCGCGAAAAGCGAAGGCGACACCCTCAAGAACAGCCTGGGTCATGGCCTTGCGGTCGGTCTCGTAGCCCAGGCGTGCGAAACCGCCACGCATCTGCGGGTCGTTGTAAGGCGTGCGCTCGCCCGACAGATAAGGCGTGAAGAGCACGGACGAAGGGCGCTCCGTTAGCTGGCCGAGCTCGCCCAGCAGCGCGATTTCGGCTTGCCCGGAAACGGACGCCCACCAGCTCAGGCTGGCGGCGGCCGAGAGGTGAACCGACATCTGGTGCCAGCGGTTTGGCAGGGCGTGGCAGAAGGCGTGAACGGCGCTGTCGGCGCGCGGCTCGAAGCGCTCGGTCGTGCGCCAGAGCACGCCGGAGGTCCCCAATGACAGGAAGCTGGTGCCGGGTGCGACGGCTCCGAGGCCGACCGCTCCGGCGGCGTTGTCACCGCCCCCGCCGGCAAAGAGGGGCGGCGCGTCGAAGCCGAGCTCCCGGCTGAGTTCGGCCCGCATGCGACCTGCCGGCTGCGATCCTTCAACAAGCTCGGGCATGAAGCTGCGATCGAGCCCGGTCGCGTCCAGCATCCGATCTGACCAGTCGCGGCGGCCGACGTCGAGCCAGAGCGTTCCGGACGCATCGGACATGTCTTCGATCGCTTCGCCCGTCAGTGCGAGCCGCAGATAGGCCTTCGGCAACAGAACCCGGCGGGTTTGCTGGAAGATGTCGGGCTCGTGCCGGCGCACCCAGAGGAGCTTGGGCGCGGTGAAACCGGGCATGGCGATGTTGCCGGTGATCTCCCGGGAGTCCGGCTCGGCCGCCTCGATTTCGGTACATTCCGCAGCCGCACGGCCATCGTTCCAGAGCATGCAAGGCCGCAGCGGCCGATCGCGCTCGTCCAGCAGGACCGCACCGTGCATCTGCCCGGACAGCCCGATGCCTGCACAGCGGCGGAAAGCCTCGGGGCTGGCGTCCCTCAAGCCATGCAGGGCAGCCAGTGCGGCGCTGATCCAATCCGCGGGATTCTGCTCCGACCAGAGCAGCGCAGGGCGATCGACGGTGAGGTCTCGCACTGCAGTGGCGAGCACGTTCTGACGGCCGTCGACCAGCACGGCCTTGATCGATGAAGTCCCGAGATCGATGCCGATATAGGTCACATCAGAGCCTGCGAAGCGTGGTCAACGGAGTTAGCCGGGCAAGCCGCCCGGGTAGATCATGCTCTTCACCATGCCGGCTTCGTTGGCGGCGTGGCGCCGGAAGGCCGCCGGCCCGTCGGCAAGGGTGAAGCGGTGGCTGACCACGGCTTCGACGTCGACCCTGCCCAGCGCCACCAGCTCGATCGCGCGCGGATAGACATGCCCCATCCTGCGCGAGAACTTGATGTTGAGGCCGCGCCTGCGGGCTTCGGCCGCCGGGATCACATAGCTGTCGCCGTCCGGTATGCCGACCAGCACGACGCGGCCGCCGATGCGGGCCGCGCGGATGGCGTCGCGAAAGCCCTCCGGAGCGTTGGTCGCCTCGATCACCAGGGGCAGGCCTTCGCCCTTCGTCCATTCGGCGATATCAGCGACGCTCGCGCCAGCCTTGCTCGCCCCCAGTTTGAGGGCGAGATCACGGCGATGCGGCTGCGGATCGCAGGCGAGGACCTCTCCGACTCCCGCCGACCGCAACACCTGCAGGATCAGCAGGCCGATCGGCCCGCACCCGATCAGCGCCACTTTCTCGAGCAGGCGTGGCTTGGCGAGATCCACCGCATGGATCGCAACGCCGAGCGGCTCGAGCATGACCGCCTCGCTGGGCGAGAAGGCTTCCGGCACCGTGACGATCTGCGACTTCGGCACCCAGATCCGCTCGGTCATCGCTCCATCATGCGGCGGAGCCCCGATGAAGACGACCTCGGGACAGAGATTGGGATGGCCGCTCTGGCAATGCTCGCAACGCCCGCAGGCCTGGTTGGGATCGACGGCAACCAGCGCGCCACGCGCCAGGCCGAGCTCCGGCAGGTCCTCGGTCAGCCAGCCGCTGAATTCGTGGCCGGGGACGAAGGGAGTCGAGATCACGGCCGAGCCGATGCCGCCATCCTTGTAGTAGTGCAGATCGCTGCCGCAGAGCCCGACGGCAGCGACGTCGAGCAACGTCTCCCCCGCCGCCCCCTCGCGCAGGTTGAACGGCGCGACGCGTGCATCGCCCGCGGCATGGAGGAAAACGGCATGGGACATAATGGTCGAAGCTCCCTTGGCGAACGATACTCAAACAGATCTGTCGGTCGCCGAAATCGATTTCCTTGGTGATCTCAACCTACTGTGTGGCTAGAGATCCGTGCTTTGCGGCAGGATGACGAGATCGCGGATGGTGACGTTGCGAGGCCTCGTCAGCATGAAATGCACGGCTTCCGCCACTTCCTCCGCCTCGATCAGGCCGCCGCGGGCGCGCTCCGCCTCGAGCTTCTCCGGCGGCCAATCCGCGATCAGGGCCGTCACCACCGGGCCGGGCAGGACGGCGCCGACGCGCAGGCCATGCGGGATGACCTGGCGGCGCAGCGTGTGGACGAAGGCCTGCACCGCATGCTTCGAGGCCGTATAGACCGGCTCCCAGACCACCGGAACGACACCGGCCACCGAGCTGGTGACGAGGATGTCTCCGGTCTTGCGTGCGATCATGTGCGGCAGCACGGCGTGGATGCTGCGGAAAACCGCGTTGACGTTGAGGTTCAGCATACGGTCCCAGGCGTCGGGATCGCCCTCGCTGACCGGCCCGCCGACATAGGCGCCGGCATTGGCATGGAAGATGTCGAGCGCGCCCGCCATTTTTAGGATCTGCGGCAGCATGCCGGCGACGGAGGCGGGATCGGTCAGATCGACGACGAGCGGGATGGCATCCGTGCCGAGCGGCTTGCAGACCTGCGCCAGCGCTTGCCCGTCGCGGTCGACGAGGACGACGCGCACGCCGGCGGCGATCAGCCGTTTCGCGCAAGCAAGGCCGATCCCCGAGGCTGCGCCGGTGATCGCAGCGACTTTTCCGGTCAGGTCCTGGCTCACGTGATGGTCTCCGATACGGCTTGGATTCGTGCTGGCCGCATCAGCTCACGCGCCTGACGTGCGGCCGCCTGCAGCGCTTCGAAGGCGGCCAGACGCCGGGTGTGCAATTGGGCGATCTCGCCGCCGGCCGGGGTAAAGACCGTCGCGCCCGGTGCCATTCCGGCCATGGCCTCGCCGAGGTCGGGGAAGGCTTTTTGCCGCGGCTGCGGCGAGCATGGCCGAGCCGAGAAGGACGGGATCGACATCGTCCGGCACCAGCACCGGCAGACCCGAGCAGTCCGCCAGCAGTTGCCGGACCAGGGGATGGCGCCCGGCTCCGCCGCTGAGCACGATCGCCTCGACAACGGCGCCCTTCGCCCGGCTGACCTCAATGATCTGGCGCAGGCCGTAGCCGATGCCGGTGAGCCCCGCGACATAGAGCGCGACGAGATTGTCGAGGTCTCGCTCCATGCCGAGCCCGGAGACGACCGCCCGCGCCTGCGGATCGGCATGGGGTGAGCGGTTGCCGAGGAAGTCCGGCACGACGATCAGCTCGCCGGCGAGACGAGCCGCCTCCGATGGTCCATCGACATGTTGCAAAGCCTGCGCAGCGAGCCAGTCAGGCAGCGAGAGCCCATCCGCCTCGGCCCGGCGCTGCGCTTCGGGCGTGGCCGGATGGAATCCGATCAATTGCTCGATGGCAGCACCAGCTCCCGACTGCCCGCCCTCGTTGAGCCAGAGGCCGGGTGCCATCGCCGCAAAATAAGGTCCCCAGACACCGGGAATGAAGATCGGTTCGCGACTGCTCGCCATCGTGCAGGCCGAGGTACCGAAGACATAGGCCATACGGGTCAGAACAGTGCCGTGCGGAGAGCGCACGCCGATCGAACCGACGCCGCCGGCATGGGCGTCGATCAGCCCCGCAGCCACCGTGGTGCCCCGCTTCAAACCGAGCTCGGCCGCGGCCCTTTCCGTCAGCCCCTGTGCGAGCGCGGTGCCGCCCGGAACGATCTCCGTGCCGATCCGGGCGAAGCCGTCGTCAGCCAGATCGCCCAGCCCGACCTCATGGAAATAGCCGGCATCCCAGCGCCCTTCATGCGCGAGATAGGTCCATTTGCAGGTCACGGTGCAGGTCGAGCGCGCCAGCGAGCCGCTGGCGCGCCAGGTCAGGAAATCGGGCAGGTCGAAGAACTGCCAGGCGGCCTCATAGGTGGCGGGCAGCTTCTCCTTGAGCCAGAGCAGCTTCGGCGTCTCCATCTCGGGCGAGATCGTGCCGCCGACATAGGCGAGGACCGGATGGCGGGTCGCATTGATGCGCTCGGCCTGGTCGATGGCGCGGTGATCCATCCAGACGATAATGTCACGGCTGGCGTCGCCGTGCGGGCCGACCGGCAAGGGGGAGCCGCCCGGCCCAAGCACGACCAGAGAACAGGTCGCGTCGAAGCCGATGCCGGCGATCGCCTCCGGCGCAAGCCGGGCATGCGCCATCGCCTCGCGCACACTGGCGCAGACGGCCTGCCAGATATCCTCGCTCGACTGCTCGGCGATATCAGGCCCGTCCCGATAGAGCGCGATGTCGCGCTTGGCGGTCGCGACCATGCGCCCGGTCTGGTCGAAGATGCCGGCCCGCGCGCTGCCGGTGCCGACATCGATGCCGATGAAATGCCCGGCCATGTCAGGCCGCAGCGCGGTTCGGCGATCCGGCGCGGGTCCCGTCGGGATTGCGCAGATAGACCCCGTGCTCGAGCTGCTGGCGGCGCAGCTCCTCGACATCGATCTCGGCGGGTGGGCGATTGCCGCGCACCGATATCTTGGCGGCGCGGCCTGCCGCCTCGCCCATCGCCATGCAGGTCGCCATCACGCGGATCGCGCCCATCGCCTCATGCGTCGCCGAGATGCTGCGGCCCGCAACCAGCAGATTGCCGATCTTCTGCGGCACCAGCGAGCGGTAGGGAATGTCGTAGCAGTCGCCGCACCAGATCAGGGTGCAGCCATCATCGGCAGGCCGGTGGATGTCGATCGGATAGCTCGCAACCGCAATCGCATCGTCGAAATGCCTGCAGGCGAGCACGTCCTCCTGCGTCATCACGTATTGGCCGAGAATGCGGCGCGTCTCGCGGATGCCGAGGAAAGGCGCGGTCTTGGTGAAGTAGGCCTTCTCGAAGCCGGGCACATAGCCAACGAGGTAGGAGACGATGTCGTCGATCTGGGCGCGGCCCTCGATCTCGCCCTTGGTCAGGCTGCGGGCGTCGGTGCCGTCCGTGCCCTTGACGCGGGTCATGTTGATCCAGACCTCGCCCTTCTTCAGGCCGGTGATGATGATGGTGCGCTCATTGGCGATCTTCAGCCCGCGCTCGGCCTTGGCCTTGGCCATGAGCTCGCGCATGCCGACGACGATGAACTGGTGGTTCTGGCCGAAATACTCGGCCGGGATGAAGTCGGTGAGGTAGGTCCGCGCCTCTGGCGGCGCATTGGCGATGCTCAGGCGCAGCGCATCGGTGTCGACACCGGCGAGGCAGAACATCAGCGTCGGCGGCTGCATGCCGCCATCGGCATTGCCCTTCTCGGTCGGCACGCCGGCGCTATAGGCGACATCGGCATCGCCGCTGCAGTCGATCACCACCTTGGCGAGGGTCGCGGTGCGGCCGCTCTTGCTTTCGGTGATGACGCCGCGGATCGTGTCGTTCTCGACCAGCGCGCCCGCGAAGAAGGTATAAAACAACACATCGACGCCGGCTTCCGTGAGCATCTCGAGCGCGACCGTCTTCACCGCTTCGGGCTCGACCAAAGTGATGCCCATATGCAGCGGGCAAGGCCTGTGCTCGCTCGCCCCCTGGCGCTCCCGGCGCAGCCGCTCGATGAATTTCTGCGGCAGGCCATCGATGATCTGGTTGCCCTTCTGGCCGAGGAAACCAAGCACCGGCAGGCCGATCGTCATGTTGCCACCGACAAAGCTGCGGCTCTCGATCAGGCCAACGCGCAGACCGTCCTCGGCCGCGGCAAGCGCCGCCGTCAGGCCCGAAGGGCCGCCGCCGACGACGAGCACGTCGTACTCGGCCGAGACGGGAATGGAGCGCGCCGGCTCCTCGATAAAACGGGTCGCTGCGGTCGGCATGACGGAGATCCTTCAGAATAGGATGAATTCGGTGACGGCAGCGGGGCAGCGCGCCCCGCAGCCTGGGTCGACGATCAGGCGGGCATCATCGGCTTGATGCGCTCGATGATGGCGGAGACGGCATCCTTGACCGGCTTGCGGCCGAGTACGGCGAGCTGGACCTCCTCGAGGAAGGTCGCCTGGGCGCGGGCGGCTTCCGGGAAGGGCGGAAAGGCGCCGCGCGCCGTCGCCAGCACCTTGGCCTCGACCTCGGCGAGTGGGTTCTTGGCCTTCAACCCGGCATCGCCATAACTCGAGACGCGGACCGGGCCGTTACCGTTGATCGCCATGCCGAGCGTCACGCGCTTGCTCGACACCTCCTTGATGAAGCTCCACGCGAGCGCCTTGTCCTTGGCGTTTCTGGGGATCGACATTGCCCAGGCCTCGACGACGGAGGCCATCGGCGCCTTGCCACGGATCGTCGCCGAGCCCGGGAATTCGATCGCCTTGATCTTGCCAGGGAATTTGCTTTGCTCGGGATTGTTGAGCTGGCCGGCGCGCGCGAAGGGCAAGGGCGAAAAGGCAGCGCGGCCCTGCTGCATCCAGGTGACGTGATCGTCGTTCTTGGTCGTGGCATAGCTGCGCGGCAGCGAGCCCGCCTCGAACATGCCGCGCAGGGCTGCGAGCGCCGCCTCCATCGCCTCGCGGTTGGGTACGAGCTTGAGATCGGCGCTGATGAAATCACCGCCATAGGCGCGGGCGAACATCACCGGGAAGACGGCGAGGTCGCTCGCCAGCACCATGCCGACGACAGGCGTTCCCGCCTTCGAGGTGAAGGTACACTTCTTCGCCTGCTCGATCAGCTCTTCCAGCGTCGTCGGCGGGGCGGAGATACCGGCCTCCTCCAGCAGCGCCTCGTTGTAGAACAGCCCCTGCGTCGCATGGCGGACGGGAATGCCGATCAGCTTGCCGTCGACCGTCATGCCCTGAACGAGGCCAGGCGCGATATCGCCGAAATCCTCGATCGCGTCCTTGCTCTGATAGGCGTCGAGCGGCTCGAACAGCGCGGCGATCTGCGAGGTCGGGCGGTTGTCGATGAGATAGCCGATGCCGTACTCAGTCTCCTTCAGGCTGGCCTCGCGGAAGAGCCGGTCCTGCAGCGGGTTCGAGTCGAAGGTCGTGAAGGCGATCTCGGCATCGTTGGCCTTGCGCCAATCCTTGAGCAGGTCGCCATCGCCGCTGCCGAGCACGGTCTGATGGACCTTGTGGCTGAGGACGTTCAGCGTCTTGCCGGCGGCAAGGCCGGGGCCAGCGGCCAGCAGGGCTCCGGCCCCAGCTGCCCCGGCGATGAAACCGCGGCGCGTCAATTCGGTGGCGGGC
This sequence comes from Bosea vestrisii, assembly GCF_030144325.1. NCBI lineage: Bacteria > Pseudomonadati > Pseudomonadota > Alphaproteobacteria > Hyphomicrobiales > Alloboseaceae > Allobosea > Allobosea vestrisii. The sequence continues at coordinate 3,135,573 of NZ_CP126307.1, forward strand.
TTTCTCGACATGGCTTCCTCCCTCTTTCTGGTTGGCTACCCCTTCGTCGAACCGGCGGTGAGGCCGGCCACGAGGTAGCGGTTCATGAAGACGACGAAGATGAGGACGGGCACGAGTTGCACCGTCGCGGCGGCGAACAGGATTCCCCAGTCGACTCCGTCGATGGAACCGATCATCTCGGAGATCACGAGCGGGGCGGTCTTGGCCTTCGTCGCAGTGAAGATGAAGGCGAAGAGGAACTCGTTCCAGGAGAAGACGATGACGAAGACCGCGACGGCGAGCACGCCGGGCATCGCGAGCGGCATGATGACCTTGCGCAGGATGGTCAGGCGGCTGGCGCCATCGATCGAGGCGGCCTCATCCAGCTCGCGCGGGATCTGGTCCATGAAGGTGCGCATCAGCACCGTGCCGAGCGAGACGAAGAAGGTCGCGTAGAGGAGGATCAGCACGAGATGCGTGTCGCTGAGGCCGAGCGCATTGACGATCGGAAAGAGCGGCAGCGTCACCACGATCGGCGGGATCAGGCGGACAATGATGAGCCCGAGCAGGCTCGCCCCGAGCCAGCGCCCGGAATTGCGTGAGTAGACATAGCCGGCGCAGGCGCTGGCGACGATGGCGAGCAGCGTCGCGCCGAGCGTGATCACGAAGCTGTTCAAAAGCCCGTCGAAAAAGACGCCCCAGGAGCGCCAGAGCTCGGCGTAGTGCTTGAATGTCGGCGCGAACAGCCATTTCGGCGGCACGGCGAAGATGTCCTGCCCCGGCTTCAGCGACGACATCGCAATGAACAGGATCGGGAACAGCGACCAGAACAGGATCGCGATGACGGCGAGCGCCTTGCCCGCCCCGATGAGAAGGCGCTCAGTGCGCATGGGCCACCCCTCCGCGCCTGAGCAGGAGGACGTAGGCGCCGGCGAGCAGGAGCGACGCCAGCACCATGATCCAGGCCGTCGCGGCGGCCGGGCCGAAGGCGTTGAAGCTGAAGGCTTCCTGATAGAGGTAGATCGCCACCACCTCGGTCGAGCGTGCCGGCCCGCCCTTGGTCAGCAGCCAGGCCTCCGAGAACAGTCGGAAGGCGAAGATGTAGCGGAAGAGCAGCGCGATCAGCATCGCCGGGCCGAGCAGCGGCAGCGTCACGCGCCGGAAGGCCTGCCAGCGCGTCGCCCCGTCGATCCGGGCCGCCTCATAGAGCTCGGCCGGGATGGCGAGGCGCGCCGCATAGACGATAACGAAGGTGAAGGGCAGGTGCAGCCAGATCGTCAAAAGGCCGATCAGTCCCATCGCGTGCGACGGCTCGAACGACCAGTCGAGCGTCGGCAGGCCGAGCGCCCGCAGCGCGAGCGTGATCGGGCCGGCGTCGGGATCGAACAGGAAGCGCCACATCACCACGGCGGTGACTTCGCTGACGGCATAGGGCGCGAGCACGGCGACCAGCAGAGAGCGCCGGAACGGCAGGCCGCTGGCGAAGAGCAGGGCCATGCCGAGGCCGACAGCGAGCTCCAGATGCACGGCGACGACGACGAGAACGACCGTGTTCCACAGCGCGCTGTGAAAGGCTGGATCGGCGAGGACGCGCCAATAGTTCTGCAGGCCAACGAAGCTCGGCGCCTGGCCGAAGCTCGAGGTGTTGAGGCTCAGCCAGACGACATAGAGCGACGGCAGCACGATCACGCTCAGGATGAGCAGATGCACCGGCGCAAGCAGCGGCAGTATCCGTGCCGTTCTTTGAAGCACGCTTTCCTCCAGATCTTCTTTCGCTCCGGGCTCTCTCGGCCCGGTGGCTCGGACGCTGGGCGTCCGCAGTCGCTATTCGTCAGTGCACCGCCTTGGGCGAAGCGGCGGGTCTCTCCGCGTTCGGAAGCAGATCAGGGTCGCGGGTGTTGCCACGATCCGCCCCATCGGCGAGCTCGCGCACGGAGTCGCGCACCTGC